>NZ_JBEXNC010000003.1:0-536494 GCF_040610935.1 Lentzea sp. NPDC003310 | reverse complement strand
CCGGGTCTTTTAACACACCCCAAAACCCTTCCAAAAATACCACCACCCCTCAGGTGCAGCAAGAGCTATGGCGCGACTCGTGATGGGACCCCACCGCCCCGGAGTCTTGGCAAGAGACTGCTCGCCTTCGGCATCGCGGACGAGCCGGTGTACTGCGCCCGCCTTGCCCCGCCTTCCCGCCCTGCCCAGCCCATTCCGCCCAGCCCAGGCTTCGCCTGACCTGCCAAGCCCAGCCCGCTCAGGCCCCGCCCGGACCGCCCCGCCCGCCCGGACCGCCCCGCCCGCCCGGACCGCCCCGCCCAGCCCGCCGCACGCATCCCCCAGGCACGCAAAAGGGCGGCCCGCCGTGGCGGGCCGCCCTCTCGGCGTCTTGCGGCTTACTCGGAGAGCTCCGCCAGCTGGGCCTTCACCTTCGCCAGCTCGGCCTCCAGCTCCTCCATGCGGGTGCGGTGCTGGTCGCGCGCCGCCTCGAGCACCGACTCGATGCCCTCGGCGATGTCCTCGTGCAGCTCCTTGGCCGCCTTGGCGACGGCGATGGCCGGGATGACCAGGCCCGACACGACGCGCTGCGTGCCGTGGACCAGGTCGGCCTGCCACTCGCCCTCGGCGGTGCCGGTCACCGTGAGCGTGAGCTCCACGGTGCGCGTCTTCTTCGCCGTGCTCTTCGGGCGGCCGGCCTTCGGCTTCTCCGCCTTCGGAGCCGCGGGGGCGGCCGGAGCGGCCGGAGCGGCCGGAGCGGCCGGAGCCTCTGCGGGCTTGGGAGCCTCGGCGGGCTTCGAGGCCTCGGGAGCGGCCGGCGCCGGAGTCTCCTCCACGACGGTCTCCTCGACTGCCTGCACCTCGGTGAGCGTGTCCGACACGATCAGGTTTCCTCTCTGCGCAACGACGTGACCCCGCGCACAGCATAGAACACGTGTTCGATCAGCCGTGAATGGGGTCAGCGCAGAGCCTAGTCAGTACGGCGGGAGCTGCACGCGCCACTGCCGTTCCACGTCGATGACGCCCGGTACCGCCTGCAGCGCCGGGATGGCTCTGACCTCGGCGGTGCCGGTGACGACGCCCAGGGCCTCCAGGACGGTGTCCACGACCAGGCCCGCCTCCCGCAGGTCGTCGAGGACCTGCGGGAGGCTGCCGTCCGTCACGGAGACCATCACCTGGTCCACCGAAGCGGTCATGGCGCCTGGACGAGCCCGGCGCCGATGTCGGTGGACGGCAGGGGCAGGCGCAGCGCGGTGCCGACGAGACGTGCCCACAGCTCGTAGCCTCGTGCGCCGGTCTTCTCCGCGATCAGCACCGCCACGCCGGCCGCGTGCGGCGTCGCCATCGACGTGCCGCGCAGGCGGCGGTACTTGTCCGGGAGCTTGAACGACGAGTACACGTCGACGCCCGGTCCGCACACGTCGATCTGGCCGATCCTGTCCGCCGAGCCCGACGAGAACGACGCGATCGCGCGGTTCACGTCGATCGCCGCCACCGCGATGATGCTGGGGCAGCGGGCCGGGTGGCCCACCGGCGCCACGCGGGCCGGGCGGGTCGAGGCGTTGCCGGACGCCGCGATGATCAGCGTGCCCTTCGCCAGCGCGCGCTGGGCGACGGTCTCGTAGATCTGCGAGTACGGCGTGTTCACCGGCACGTCGGCGCCCAGCGACATCGAGATGACCGCGCAGCCGTTCGAGATCGCCCAGTCGATGCCCGCGAGGATGCCGCCGTCGGAGCCGGAGCCCGCGTTCGACAGCACCTTGCCCGCGAAGATCTCCGCCTCGAACGCGACGCCGTAGCCGGGCAGCGTGGCGGGCTTGCGCGGGCCCGCGGACGTGCCGATGCAGTGCGTGCCGTGGCCGTGGCCGTCCTGCACGTCCTCGCCGGCGATGAACGACTTCGTGGTGATCGCGCGGCCCGCGAAGTCCGGGTGGTTCTTCTCCCAGCCGGTGTCCAGGACCGCGAGCTTGATGCCCTTGCCGGTCGCCGTGCTGACGTCCGAGCCGGTCGCCTGCAGGCCCCAGGTCAGCACCGACTCGTCGGCCGCCTCCTCGGGCTCTTCCTCCTCACGCGCCGCGAACGCGTGCACGACGCGTTCCGGTTCGACGATCTGCACCGGGCCGGGGCGCTCGGCGGCGCCGTTCAGCTCGGCCAGCAGGTTCGGGTCGGCGGACACGACCGCCACACCGAGCTCCGGGAAGACCTGCACGGTCTCCGCGTCCAGATCGCCGCTGTTCGGGTCGAACCCGGCGATCGCGCCGAGCTCGGCCACCCCCTCTTCGACGGCGTCCTCCTGCAGCAGCACCAGGAATCGGCCTGTGGTCTCCACTTCCGCGGGTTCGGTCATGACGATTCGCCCCTACTCTCCGTTCCGCCCTCACTAGAGAGTCGTCACATCGGGGCACTTGTTTCAGGCCATCTGCCGTCTACGTTGAAAGAATTCACCGATTGGCTCAACGTACTTGGCCGCGATCGGCCCCAGGATCGCCATCAGCAGGACGTACGCGGTCGCGAGCGCGGCCAGGTCGTCGTCCACCTGACCAGATGCCACGGCCAGCCCGGCGATGACGATGGAGAACTCGCCGCGCGCCACCAGTGCCACGCCCGCACGCATGCGGCCCATCTTGCCGATGCCCTGGCGCCGCGCCGCCCACCAGCCGGTGAACACCTTGGTCGCCGTCGTGACGGCCGCGAGCGCCACCGCGATGCCGAGCACGGGCGGGATCGAGCGCGGGTCGGTGTTGAGCCCGAACACGACGAAGAACATCGCCGCGAACAGGTCCCGCAGCGGCTCCAGCAACCGCGTCGCGTTCTCGGCCGTCGATCCGGAGATCGCGATGCCGAGCAGGAACGCGCCGACCGCCGCCGACACCTGCAGCTGCGACGCGATGCCCGCGACGAGCAACGCCGAGCCGAGCAGCTTGAGCAGGAACACCTCGTGGTCCGGACTGTCCACAATGGCCGAGATGAACCGGCCGTACTTCAACGCCACCACCAGGACCACGGTGATCGCGAGCAGCGAGATGCCGACCGAGGTCAGTCCGCCGAGGAAGCTCACGCCCGCCAGCACGGCGGTCAGCACCGGCAGGTACACGGCCATCGCCAGGTCCTCGAAGACGAGCACCGACAGCACGACCGGCGTCTCCCGGTTGCCCAGCCGGCCCAGGTCGCCGAGCACCTTCGCGACGATGCCGGAGGACGAGATGTAGGTGACGCCCGCCATCGCGAGCGCCCCGACGGTGCCCCACCCGAGCAGGAGCGCGGCGATCGCGCCCGGTGCCGCGTTCAGCACCAGGTCGAGCACGCCCGCCATCCAGGACTTCTTCAGGCCGGTGGTGAGTTCCGACGCCGAGTACTCGAGGCCGAGCAGCAGGAGCAGCAGCACGACGCCGATCTCGCTGGCGAGGTGTGTGAACTCCTCGATGCCGTGCAGGGGGACCAGTCCGCCCGTGCCGAACGCGAGCCCGCCGACCAGGTAGAGCGGGATCGGCGAGATGCCGGCACGCCGAGCCACACGACCCAGCAGACCGAGGCCGAAGAAGACCGCGCCGAGCTGGATCATGGCGATTGTTGTCTCGTGCACTGTGCTTAACCGCCGTGGAGGATCTCAGCGGCGGCGTCGAGGCCCTCCGCGGTGCCGACGACGACTGCGAGGTCACCGTTTTCGAAGAGGAAGTCGGGGCCGGGCGACGGGTGGGCGTTGCCCGCCCGCACGACGGCCACGATGGACACACTGGTCCTGGTGCGCAGAGCGGTCTCGCCGAGCGTGTGGTTCGCGAACGCCGTCACCGGCAGCTGCCGCGTCGTGATGCCCGCGATGTCGCGGGTCTCCTCGCGCAGGTGGGCGACGAGCTGCGGCGCGCCGAGCAGGCCCGCGAGCGTGTTCGCCTCTTCCGGTGAGAGGGGTATCGAGGCGGAGCAGGAGTCCGGATCGCTCGCTTTGGAGACGATGAGCTCGAACTTGCCGTCGCGGTAGGTGATCACACCGACCCGGCGTCCGGCGCGGATCATGAAGTCCTGGCGCGTCCCGATGCCCGGCAGGGGCGTGATCTCTACGTTCACACAGATCATGATACGTGGATGTCCCACAAGGCGATGACACTGCGAGTGCGCCCCGTGCGCCGCGGGTGGGTGGTGCGCGACCGCGTGCCCGGCCCGGACGTCGACGAGTTCGCCGAGCCCGGCCAGGTGATCGGGGCGCTCGCCAGAGCCCCGCACGGCACGTTGCTCGCCGTCCAGCACCCGCACCGCACACCCGCCGCGCTGGCCGCGGGCACCGGCCTGCTCGACGCGTTGCCGCAGGCCCGCGCCGAGCTCTCGGAGCTGATCCGGCGGGCGTACCGCGAGGTCACCGACGTCGTCGCGCCCTACCGGGTGGACGGCCCCGATGGCACGGCCTGCGGTCTCTTGTGCCTCGTCGACCCGGACGGCATCGAACACACCGAGGACGTCTATCCGGGCGTGGTCGCCGAACGGGGACAGGTGCTGGCCTCGCTCGGCATCGCGACGAGTGCCGCCATGCTGGTCCCGATCACCCCGCACGACGCGTTGACGGACCTGGTCCTCGGCATGACCGGCGACCCGGCCGTCTCACTCGTGGACTCGGGAGGACGGCGGCACTGGGTGTGGCTGGTCGGGCAGGGCCCGGAGCAGGACGCGTTCCTGGAGGCGGCGGGCGCGCACCCGTTGCTCGTCGCGGACGGCAACCACCGGGTGGCGGCGGCGCGGGAGGCGGGCCTCGCCGGTCTGCTCGCGCTCGTCACGTCCGGGCCGGGGCTGCGGGTAGGGCCGATCCACCGGGCGATCGTGGGCAGCGGGCTCACCGCGGCCGACCTGGCGGCGGCGTGGCGGAGGGCCGGGCTGGAGGTGTCCTCGCTGCCGTACGTCGTCGACTCCGAACCGGGTGTGGTCGTCGTGCGCTGCCCGGACGAGGTGCTGCGCGTCGAACTGCCGGCGGGACCGGCGATCGACCACGCGGTCGTGGAGTCCGTCCTGCTCGGCCAGGCGCTGGGGCTCGACGCCGAGAGCCCGTGCGTCAAGGCGGTCGTGGACCCGTCCGTCGAGGCCGAGGCGGTGTTGCTGATCGCGCCCGTGCCGCTGCGGGAAGTGCTGGCGGGCACCAAGATGCCGCGCAAGAGCACCTACTTCACGCCGAAACCGCGCAGCGGGCTCCTGCTGGCCGACCTGACCCCGTAGGGCCCTGCCCGGCGGGTTCGTTCGGCACTGGCGAGCCGTTCGGACGCGCGCTGGAATCGTGCGACGCGGAACGCGCACCGCCACCTCCTCCTCGTCCCGGACTTCGCCCCGGGACGAGGACCGGGTGACGGGGGAGCGGGCTCGCGGGGCCTCTTCAGAGTCCACCGGCACTGGTGGTCGCCGACCGCCCGGCGTCTCATGGATCTCCCGACCCGTGAGGCACCCGAGATGGAACCCGAGCGAGGCCTGCTGGAGGTCCACCGCCGCGGAGCGCTGGTGACGCTCACCGGCGAGGTCGACCTGACCACCAGCGACCTGCTGCGCACCGAACTGACCCTCGCCTGCGCGGAGAGCGAGGGCGACGTGGTGGTCGACTTCGCCGGCCTGACGTTCATCGGGTCGAGCGGCCTGCACGTGCTCATCGAGACGGCGACCGCGCTGGGCGAACGGCGGCTGGTGCTGCTCGGCGGCGGCTGGGTCGCGTACGTCGTGGACCTGCTCGGCCTGACCCTGGAGTTCCCCAACATCGTCGTCGACCACTGATGTCCACTCTGGACCGCTGCTAGGGTCGATCACATGGCGGTGCGAGCGATCAGGGGAGCCACGCAGATCGACGCGGACTCGCGGGACCTGCTGCTGGAGGCGACGGCTGAGCTGGTGCGCGAGATGTTGGCGTGCAACGACTTGACGGCCGACGACCTGATCTCCGTCGTGCTCACCGCGACGCCCGATCTCGTGTCGGAGTTCCCCGCCTACGCCGCGCGCCAGGCGGGGCTCTCGGACGTGCCGCTGCTGTCCGCGACGGAGATCGCGGTGCCGGGCTCGATGCCGCGCGTGATCCGGTTGCTGGCGCACGTGGAGACGGACCTGCCGAGGTCGTCGGTGAAGCACGTGTACCTGCGCGGCGCGGCGGCGCTGAGGACCGACCTCAACCACTGAAGGCGCGGCTGACGGCGTCGACGTGCCGGTGGTCGGTGCCGCAACATCCGCCGAGCACGGTCAGCTGCGGGAAGGTCCGGCGCAGCTCCCGGTAGTCGTCCGCGAGCTCCTCGGGATCGCCCCGGTCCAGCACCTCGGCCTCGTCCAACTCGGCGTGGCTCATTCTCGACGCGTTGGCCCGGATCCCCCGCAGCCGAGGCGCCCACGCCGCCCCGGGATCCAGACCGGGCGCGATGTGCGTCGGGTGCGCGCAGTTGACCATGTAGTAGAGGGGGTAGCCGTCCGTGTCCCGGTCGACGGCCTCGATCGCGTCGCCCAGCGTGTCCCCGCTCGGCAGCCTGCCGTCGGTCTCGACGGTGAACGAGATGACGACGGGCACCCCGGCGTCGCGGGCGGCGTCGACGATGCCGGTCGCCTCCGGGACGTTCGTCAGGGTCATGGCGGTGACGAGGTCGGCAGGGGTGTCGGCGAACGTCCTGATCTGTGCCGAGTGGTAGTCCCGCGCCTGCTCGCGGGTCATGGTCGTGTCGGGCCGGTAGGCGTCGCCGCGCGGCCCGACGCACCCGCTGATGACGACGGGGATCGCGAACCGCTGCCGCACGTCCAGCAGGAGGTCGACGGCCTTGCGGTTGGCGGACTCGAGCCGCCGCGCGTCGTAGCCGAGCCGCTCGCCCCAGTCCCGGCTCGCCCGCCAGGTGGCGGTCTCGAGCACGACGCCCGCACCGTCGCGTTCGGCGATGCTCGCGTAGCGCTCGAAGTACCGGGTGAGCGCCGCGTGGCCGTCGGGGTCGTCGAGCAGCGGGAACGCGGCGAAGTCGGGCAGGTCGATGCCGTCGTCGAAGATCAGGGTGGTCTCGGCGCCGCCGTCGGTGAGGAAGAGCGCGGCATCGAGCTGGGGCAGCTGCGTCATCGGGTGCCTCCAGGTCGGAGGGCCCAGTGTGCGTCCGGGACGCCGTTTCTGCCCGCCGATCTCGAACGACGGCGGGCTCTCGTCCGGAGGGCTGGAGCCCCGCCCGCGCGGACGGGGCTCCGGCGACCTCAGGCGCTGAAGTCCTTGCCCGGCAACCAGCCGTTGGGGATGTCCGTGACGCGCCACGTCGGCACGGCCACCTTCACCGCGCGGATCGGCGTGGCGAGGAACGGCCCCGCCTCGGGCACCTTCGCCACCAGGTGCTGCCGCACGGCCTCGTCCTCGGCACCGTCGACCACGACGGCCGTGCCGCGCGCCTGCAGGAACGGCTCCATCGGCGAGCCGGTCGACACGACCAGCGCCACCTCGGGGTTCTCCTGGATCGCCTTGAGCGTGCGGCCGCGCTCCTCCAGCACCAGCACGAGCGAGTGCGGCCCGTCCTCGGCGAAGTAGACGCCGCTCACCCACGAGCCGTCCGAGCCCGCCGTGGCGAGGAACATCGACTTGTGGGCGGCGAGCGTGCGGTGCAGCAGCGCTTCGACGTCGGTGCGCTGTTCAGTGGTGGTCACTGGGTCCTCCATGAATTCGGTGATGCGCACACCTGATCGGCGCGTGGCCGCACGGGCTGTTGCGGATTCACCCCATGGAGTTGGGCGGACGAGGTCCACCTCTGCGAGGACGATTTCGCGCTGGACTGTCCCGCCTGCGGTGTGAGCGTCCGCACCAGGCACAATGAGGGCCGTGGGTGTCTCGGAGGGAGCTGCTGTGGGCCAGGGTCAGTTGCGCGGTGTGGTCGCTCTCGACGGACCGGCCGGCACCGGCAAGTCCACCGTGGCCAAGCGCCTCGCGACGGCGCTGGACGCGCGCTACCTCGACACCGGCTCGATGTACCGGGCGATCGCGCTGGCGGTGCTGCGCGCGGGCGTCGACCCGGCGGACCAGGTGAAGGTCGCCGCGGTCGCGGACGGCGCGGTGCTCGTCGTCGGCACGGACCCGAGGCAGCCGGGCATCACGCTCGACGGCGACGACGTGGCCGCCGAGATCCGCGGCCCCGAGGTCTCGCTCGCGGTGTCGCCCGTGTCCGCGACCGGGTACGTGCGCGAGCTGCTCGTGGCCCAGCAGCGCGCGATCATCGCGGACGCCGTCGACCACGTGGGCGGGATCGTCGTGGAGGGACGCGACATCGGCACCGTCGTGTCGCCCGACGCGCCGCTGAAGGTCTACCTGACGGCGTCGGCGCAGGCCCGCGCGTCGCGCCGGACCAAGCAGGACAGCGCCGCCGGTCGTGAGTCCACTGTGGACGCAGCGCTCGCGGACGTGCAGCGGCGCGACGAGTACGACTCCTCGCGCGCGGTGTCGCCGATGAAGGCCGCCGACGACGCGGTGGTGGTCGACAACACCGACCTCGACCTCGCCGGCACCGTCGACGCGTTGCTGGACCTCGTGGAGCGCCGCGGGCTGCGGGTGACCGGGTGAGCGTTCCCGCGGGGACGGTGCCCTGGCTGTTCGACTTCGGACGCTGGATCGGGCGGGTGCCCTACTCCTGGCAGTTCCGGATTCGGGTGCACGGCCGCGACCGCGTACCCTTGAGCGGCGGCGTGGTGGTCGTCGCCAACCACAGCTCGATGGCCGACGGGCCGATCCTGTTCGGGAAGCTGCCCCGGCGCGTGACGTTCCTGATCAAGCAGGAGATGTTCAAGGGCGTCGTCGGCACCCTCCTGCGCAAGATCGGGCAGATCCCCGTCAAGCGGGGAGAGGCCGACCGCACCGCGCTGACCAGTGCGTTGTCCGTGCTCAAAGCCGGTGGCGTGGTCGGGATCTTCCCCGAGGGAACGCGCGGTGAGGGCGACGTGGCGAACGCGCAGAACGGTGCCGCGTGGCTCGCCAAGGCCTCCGGCTCGGTGGTGCTGCCGGTCGCCTGCCGCGGGACCTACCAGGCCAAGGGCTGGCGGCCCGAGGTCGACGTGCTGATCGGTGAGCCGTTCCACCTCCCCGAGGGGAAGGGGCGAGCCGCCCTGGGCGTTGCCACCGAGCAGGTGCGCGACCGCCTGGCGACACTGGTCGCCGAACTCGATGGACTTCGTATGAGTGAGGGAAGACGATGACGGACCTGGACGGCACCTGGGAGGACGAGGCCGACTGGTCAGCCTTCGACGACCTCGACGGCTCGGACGAGGAGAACGCCGCGCCGCCACAGCCGGTGCTCGCGGTGGTCGGACGGCCGAACGTCGGCAAGTCCACGCTGGTCAACCGCATCATCGGCCGCCGGGAGGCCGTGGTGCAGGACGTGCCCGGCGTGACGCGCGACCGGGTCGCGTACGACGCGCTGTGGAACGGCCGCAAGTTCACCGTGGTCGACACGGGCGGCTGGGAGCCGGACGCGGTCGGGCTGCAGGCCTCCGTGGCCGCGCAGGCCGAGCTCGCGATGGCCACCGCGGACGTGATCCTGCTGGTCGTGGACGGCTCCGTCGGCGCGACGTCGACCGAGGAGGCCGTCGCGAAGGTCCTGCGGCGCTCCAAGAAGCCCGTGATCCTGTGCGCCTCGAAGGTCGACGACGACCGGCTGATGGCCGACATCGCGTCGCTGTGGTCGCTCGGCCTCGGCGAGCCGTACCCGGTCTCCGGTCTGCACGGCCGCGGCTCCGGCGACCTGCTCGACGTGATCCTCGACCGCCTGCCCGAGACCCCGCGCGACGACTTCGGCGGCCGCGGTGGCGGCCCCCGGCGCGTGGCGCTGGTCGGCAAGCCGAACGTCGGCAAGTCGTCGCTGCTCAACCGCCTGACGGGCGAGAACCGCTCCGTCGTCGACTCGGTCGCCGGCACCACCGTCGACCCGGTCGACTCGCTGGTCGAGCTCGACGGCGAGATCTGGCGCTTCGTCGACACCGCGGGCCTGCGCAAGCGCGTGAAGTTCGAGAGCGGCGCCGAGTACTACGCCTCGCTGCGCACCAAGTCCGCGATCGAGACCGCCGAGGTCGCGATCGTCCTGCTCGACGCCCACGAGCCGTTGGCGGAGCAGGACCTCCGAGTCCTGACGATGGTGGTCGAGTCGGGCCGCGCCTGCGTGCTGGCGTTCAACAAGTGGGACCTGGTCGACGAGGACCGCCGCACCGAGATGGTCCGCGAGCTGGAACGCGGCCTGGTCCGCGTGCCGTGGGCCGACAAGGTCAACATCTCGGCCCTCACCGGCCGCGCCGTGCACAAGCTCGCGCCGGCGTTGAGGACGGCCCTGAACTCGTGGGACACCCGAGTCCCGACCGGCCGCCTGAACCAGTGGCTGACCGAACTGATCGCCGCGACCCCGCCGCCCGTGCGCGGCGGCAAGCAGCCGAAGGTCCTGTTCGCCACCCAGGCGGCGACCCGCCCGCCGACGTTCGTGCTGTTCACGACGGGCTTCCTGGAGGCGTCGTACCGCCGGTTCATCGAGCGCAAGCTCCGCGAGGAGTTCGGCTTCGAGGGCAGCCCGGTCCGCATCTCCGTGCGCGTGCGCGAGAAGAAGAAGGCCGGCGCGGGCAAGAAGTAGTTTCGGGTGACGACCCAGCCGACTGGTTGCCCTTTGTGATGGGGTGCGGTTGGTTGGGTCGGTGGCCGTACGCGTAGTCCTAGCCGACGACGAGGCCCTGCTGCGGCGGGGCCTGAAAGTCCTCCTCGAGGCCGACGGGCGAGTCCAGGTCGTCGGCGAGGCAGCCGACGGCGCGGAGTTGATCGAGGTGGTGCTGGCCCACCTCCCGGACGTGGTGCTGGTGGACGTCCAGATGCCGGGCGTCGACGGCCTGGAAGCCGTCCGCCGCCTCAGAACCTGGGCCACCCCACCCGCGATCGCCGTCCTGACCACGTTCGACCTCGACGACTACGTGGCAACGGCCCTGGACCTCGGCGCCCAGGGCTTCCTCCTGAAAGACGCGGAACCGGACACCCTCGTCCGCGCGGTGGTGGACCTGGCAGCAGGCGGCGCCGTCCTGGACCCGCGCATCACCGCCCGCCTGCTCCCCAGGCTGCGAGGCTTCCGAGCCAACCGCCAACTCGACTCCCTCTCGGCCCGAGAACGTCAAGTCCTCGAACTGGTGGCGGCGGGCCGCTCGAACCACAGCATCGCCGAAGAACTCTGCCTCTCCGAGGCCACGGTGAAGAGCTACGTCTCCACCGTCCTCACCAAACTGGGCGTGGAGAACCGGGTGCAGGCGGCCCTGGTCGCCCACCAGGTCGGTGTGTGGTGAAGAGGCTCCTGCTCGAACTCCTCACGGTAGGCATCACCACAGGGGTAGTCCTCCTGACTCAAGACCGCCCGTTCGAGTGGTCCCTCGGGACAGCGGTAGCAGCCTCCCTGCTGCTCCCGTTGCGCCTGCGATGGCCCTGGCTCGCCTCACTCCTGTGCGTGCCGGCGGTAGCAGGCGGCCTGGGCTGGGCCCCAGCCCTGGTAGCTCAATACCGCCTGGGCAGCAAGGAGAAGTCGATCCTGGCCCAAGCCTTCTGGGCCGTACTCCTGACCGCCGCCTCAGTGGCCCCGGTCGTCATCACCGAGGACATCCCCCCAGGCCCCCTCCTCCTGACCACAGCCTTCGCCTTCGGCCTCGCAGCAGCCCCCGCAGGCCTGGGAGCCTTGCTCACCACCCGCAAAGAACTGACCCGATCCCTGTACGAAACTCGCAGAGCAAGAGCAGCGGAACTAGAGGCCCAAGAGACCTCCGCAAGGGCAGCGGAACGAGCCCGCATAGCCCGAGAAATCCACGACGCGGTAGGCCACCACGCCACCCTCATCGCAGTGGAGTCAGCAGCCCTGGCCGCCACCGCCAAGGACCCGGAAGTCCGCGAGTCGGCACTCCGTTTGCGAGCCCTGGCAAAGGAATCCCTCTCCGAGATGCGAGCAGCCCTGGGCCTCCTCAACTCGGACACCGCCTACCCGTCGCTCCAAGAGCTGATCGACCGCGCCCGAGTGGCAGGCATAACCGTGACCCTCTCCGAAACAGGAGACGCCCCACTCTCCCCAGCGGTCTCCAGGGCACTGTTCCGAGTGGTCCAGGAGTCCCTGACCAACGTGACGAAACACGCCCCAGGCGCCTCGGTGTCAGTAACAGTGGAGAGATCATCACCAGTCCGCGTGATGGTGGTGAACGGCCCAGGAGACCTACCACCGCTCGACGACCGAGGTGGCGCCGGCCTGCACGGCCTCTCAGAGCGAGTACGCCTGGCCGGCGGCACCCTGACCACCTCGTACAAGGCGGACGGAGGCTTCAGCGTCAGCGCCGTCCTACCAACCGGTAAGCCGAAGGTTGACAGCCAAGACTCGACTTTCGGAGGTGGCGCCACAGCCACCGCCATCGCATAGTTCAGGGCGTCGGTCGAGGATCGGGGGATCGGTCGGACCGAGGGGCGCGGGGACCCGAACTTCGGGTCCCCGCCGTATTTCCGCAGCTAGGACCCTGTTGTGGGGGCCGTTTTTGATCTCTGTCCGCGGTGTTGTAGGATTTCCCATGCACGCCGGGGAACCGGGAGTGTGGCCGGGACGTGGCGCAGTTTGGTAGCGCACTTGACTGGGGGTCAAGGGGTCGCAGGTTCAAATCCTGTCGTCCCGACGGCCAAGAGGGTTCTCGCAGGTCAGATACTGCGAGAACCCTCTTTTTTTGATCTTGCCGAGTTCTGCCGGGTCGAGCACGCCGCTCATCGACCCCTTTACTCGGAGGGCTTTCACAATGCCTCTTCTGGATCTGAACAAGCTCTCAAACGGCCTCTCCAAGACCTGGACGGGCTATCTGCGTGATTGGGACCGGACCCTGCGTTCCGCGAGTCATCCGGAGACCACTCGCTACAACTACCTCCTGGCCGCCGCGCAGCTCGCGCGCTACCTGGCCGAGTACTCGCCTGACCCGGATGCCGACGACGCGGCTGACGACCCGTGCGACGTGACTAAGGCGCACGTCGAGTTCTTCCAGGCGTGGATGATCGAGACTCGGTCGGGTGCTACCGCGTTGAACAAGCACAAGGGCCTGCAGCAATTCTTCAAGTGGCTGATGCTGGACGAGGAGGACATCGACCGCTCGCCGATGGAGCGGGTGAAGCAGCCCAAGCCCCAGAAGAAGCTCATCGCCGTCATCCGCGACGACGACACCAAGAAAGTCCTCGGCACCTGCAAGGGCAAAGACTTCGTCCAGCTCCGCGACGAGGCCATCATCCGGCTCTACTACAACACCGGCGCCCGGCTGTCCGAGGTCGGCAACCTCAGCCTTGAAGACCTCAACCAGGACACCGACTCGGTGCACTACCAAGGCAAAGGCAATAAGGATCGCCGCGTCCGCTACGGGCCCAAGACCGCACGAGCGATCAGCCGCTATCTCCGCGCACGTGCAAAGCACAAGGCTGCCGCCCTGCCGGACCTATGGCTCGCTGATAGGGGTATCCGTGCACTGAAGCCCAACGGCATCAAGATCATGATCAAGCGTCGCGGCCTGTCGGCGGGACTGAACGGTGTGCACGCACACCGGTGGCGGCACAACTTCGCGCACGAATGGAAGCGCGCAGGCGGAGATACCGGCGACTTGATGTTGTTGCTCGGCTGGACCTCAGAGGACATGCCACGGCATTACGGCGAGAGTGCCGCGGCTGAGCGTGCGCAGGAGACGCAACTGAGGATGGGGATCGGTGAACATGTCTGACCAGACGCATGTCCGCCGGATCGTCGAAGTGATCATGGGTGCGGTCGTCGGACTGACCTTTTTGTTCGGCTTCGGCAACGTGTTGAGCCTGGGGCTCAGGCTTGGAGTGCCGGGATGGATTGCTCCGCTGGTTGCCCCTGCGGTGGACCTGTCCGTGATGGGCTTGCTGCTCGGGTTGCGCCAGATGGCAGCAAACGGAGAAGCTGAGGAGCTACTCAAGCCCGTCCGTCGTCTGCTCATGTTCTGCAGTTTGGTCACGCTGGCTTTGAATGTCGCCGATCCGGTCATCGCAGGGGACTACGGCAAGGCCGCCTTCGACGCGGTTGGGCCCTTGCTGCTCATCGGCTGGTCCGACGTGGGGCCGCGCATGCTGCAGGGCATGAACGGTGCTCGGCGCGTTGGTTCGGTGGTCGAGAATCAGCCGGCATCGCTGCCTGTCGAGATAGGACCCGGTGGCTCAACTGAGCTGGTGAACACGGTGTCGACGGCTGACGACGAGCTGTTGGAACGCGCGAGGCGGGAGGACATCCGCCATCGTGAACTCCACCAGCGGCCGATCTCGTCGGAAGTGTTGCGTCAGCGCCTTCGGGTTGGCTCCGCCAGGTCGAGAAGGCTCGTTAACGCCGTCCGCTCCATGGACCGAACGGGCCGTGCGACCGTGACCTCTTCGGTGTGAACGGATCCATGTCGAGTGTCGCGCACTTGTACTGGTCTCAGGACGATGGTCTTGAGCTTTGTGAACGACGGGACTGGGTCTCGCTGATCCCCTAGCGTCTCACCGGGGGACGTCCGTCTCAGCTACCGGGTCTACTACCAGTCCGGATTTCAGCGGATCCCCGGTGGCTGGGCTATCGGTGCAAGGTGTGGTCCAGGTTGAGTGCGGACTCAGTGTGTGCGTTCAGGGGGTTTGCTGGCTCGCATCGCGGTCCAACGGTTCGAGTTCGTGCAGTGCACCGCTGTCGACGAGTTCGGCGACCGACAGCGGCAGCACGAAGGCAGTGCCACCGCCGGGTTGTTCGAACCACGGGATCGCAGTCCCGGTCAATGCGTCGATCGGCTCGCGGACTCGGTACACGTGGTAAGGCCTGCTCACCCATGATGGAACGAGTGACCGCTCGGCGAACGGTGTGCCTGCGACGTATGTCAAGTTCCCGCTCGGCAGACCGTACCGGTCAAGTTCGGACCCCGGGGAAACCGTGACCATCTGCTTGTTGCGAAACAGCGTCAAAGGCGGTTCGCCGACCAGGGGTTGAATAGGCCATTCTCGGGATTTGGTGAACCTGTTCTCGGTATTTGTCAATTGAGCTGAGGGCTCGGCGGCCCGCTGACTTTTGAGGGTCTCTATGGCCTCAACGACATCGTTTCGGGAGAAAGTCAGGGATTCTTCAGAGAGAAGAGAACGCAGGAAGGTCAAAGCGGGGGCCTGGTGACCTAGGGCGGCCAATTCGTTTCCGGCCGTTATCCGGCGGATCAGGGGCACGCCGATGGCGGTGAGCGCTGAGGCCGTCTCGGTCGCCCATCGCTGGTGGATGCGTGTGCTCGCAACGACGTCGTGCAGGCTCGTGGTCAGGTCGCGCAGCCGGAAGACCGCGTTCTTGCCTGAGCCGGGAATGTCAGTCAACGTTTCGGCGGCGCGCGCGGCCAGGTAGAGCTCGCCGCGGCTGTCCAGTGCTCGGATACAGTGCAGGCGCAGGAAGATCGGGAGGTAGCCGCTCGCCGCCAGCATCTCCAACTCCTCGATCGCCGCGATGTCGGCCTTGGCCAGGCGTGTGAGTGCGGTCAGGGCGTCGATGCGCTCGTGGAGTTCGGCAGCGGAGCTCAAGCTCGTTCGCCGGAGCGATACGACCTCCGGCTGGGGCGCGGCCGTCGTCGCGGTCGAGTCCTGCTGGAACAGGACGTTGCGAACCAGTGCCAGAGCGGATGCGGTTCCGCTGTGCGACTGCTTGGGAGTCGGGTAGCCCTGTGTGTGCAGGGCTGCCACCAGCTTGCGGTAGACGGCACCAACGGAAAGAAGTCGCGGTCCGGTTGGGTCGCCTTGTCTCAGAAGAGAGATGAGGTGGCCGGTGAACGCGGTGTACCGAGCGCCGGTCGGTGCGATGGCGCTTCTGTTGGCGGGAGCAGATGCCAGGGTGTACGTACCGTCTATCACCAGCTGTTGCTCGGGTCCTCCCATGTGTTGCATCGCGCGTTCGGAATAGCAGCAGTCCAGGATCAGTAGCCTGACCTTGGCCGGGCTGGTCCGAATGGTGTAGGCGAGCTGATCGACTTGCAGGGTCGTGTAGTCGGGGTAGCGGCTCTTGGTGTTGGTGAGGCCCAGGAGGAGTTTGCCGTCGTCGCTCAGCAGGCCATGGCCGGCGAAGTAGACGAGCAGGACGTCCTCGGCCTGGTGAGCTACTTCCGCGAGTTGCCACAGCTGGTCGGACCGCAGATCTACGAACGTGTGACAGGAAGTCGAGCTCATGCCACCCAGGGCGGGGTCGGTCAGGATCGCCGCGAAGTCCTGAACGTTGTTGTAGATCGAAGGCAGATCGGGTATCTCATCGTCTTCGTAGGCGGCTGTGCCCAGAAGGATCGCCCGTGAAGTCGTCGGGTTGGCCAGTCTCATCAGTTCTCGTCTAGTGCTTGGCTCGCTTCAGCGATGATTTTTGCCAGGGCGTCAGGATCTGCTTTGAGGCGCTTGGCGTCGACGCGGACCTTGTTCTTGCCGATCGTCACCTCGACCGTGACGTCTGATCGTCGTGAGCGAAGCCATCCTGAAATGGATGACAGTAGAACTGTGAGTGCGCCGCCACTGCCGACAGCGACCGTCACGAACTCGGTCAGGCCGCCCATGTGGCCGGGCTGCGGAGCGACCTTGCTCCGCTGCACGAGTCCGCGTAGCTCCTCTTCCCGGAGAAGCCAGTCCAGCAACGTCGCGACCGCGCTTGTGTCTTCCAGCGGCGCGACCTGTACGTCCATCGATGGCTTTCCCTTCGTCCCTGCACGAGAACCATTGATCTTGTCACATTACCTCTGCGGCGTGTGGGTGTTTCAGTACTCGCCTGGAGCTTCAAGCGAAGAGCCGCATGGTGTTGGTGGTGAAGGTGTCGCAGCCGCCTGAGCGCCATGGTGCGGACTGTTTGAACGGATGCTCAACGGATGATTCCAGATCACTTGGATACTTTCGCGGTAAAGCGGCTTCTGATAACGGCCGTACGGTTTGTGGTGGAGAGTCGGGGTCGGCACCGATTCGATCAGCGAGCGGGCAAGGCGAATCGGACTCGTCTGCGGTTGAGCGGAAACCGATGGCTCAGGGCGTCCTGGGCGTGTTGTCGGCGATCAGGCGGTGGCGGGTGCGCCTCACCAAGGTGGCCTAGGCGACCTGGAGCGTGCGCGTCGTGCCAATGCGCACGCTCGGCAGCCCACAAGCGACCTATCTCATCGGACTCTCTACACAAGGAGTTGGAGATCGGAGCCGAGCTTGTTCGAGAGCTGGTCGCCGTGTTGCGAAGTGAGGTTGCCGCCAAGTTGTACGCGAGGTTCGTCCAAGGTTCGTGGCCAACTTTGGTTCGCCGACGTTCGTCGACTTCTTTGCGCCGAGACAACGCTCGGGAAGCCGGGCAGGTTGTGACTACGACGGGCCGTGAGCTTGCAGTCACGCACCCGTCGTAGTGCAACCGCTCTGAGGTTGAGCTTGAGGCCGACTGCTGCAGCGGCGTAGCAGGTCCGCTGTAGCCTCGCTCTCATCCAAATGGGTTGCCGTTTCGAGCCAGAACCCCGCGATCGTGCGTGCTCGGGTCGACTCGCATGCGACATGCAAGCCCCGCTGCGCCAGCACCAGATAGCTACCGTGTGGCATCCCGTGAGTCTCTTGCTGCTGACGTGCTCGCCGGGATGTTTGGTGTGTCGGGGAACGGTGTTCTTGACGCGATCCTTCTTGTGCCGGGCCGCGGCACGAAGACGCAATCGACGTCGCCACCCGCGCGTGCGGTCTCCACTCGGCCTTCGGGGTCCTCGAGGTCGACGCAGTCGAAGTGGTACCAGGTCTGTCCGAGGTCGAACGACTGCCCGTTGAAGGTGAGGACCAGTTGGGGCATCTGCAGTCTGAGGATCGCGTTCTGCAACGACGTGGTGCCGGAGAGGTGGAGAAACTGTTCGGCGCTGTGGCTTGAGGTTGGACGAGTCCGCCATGGCAGCCGGGCTTCTCCGTCACGAAGGAGTTGGGCTGCGAATCTGATGACCCGCTGATCGGGCACGGTCCAGACGTCCGGGATCGGAAGGTTGAGTCCGAGAGTGTCTCTCACGTGTACGAGGTCGCGGAGCAGGTCCCGCAGGCGCGGGAACTCAGGGTCTGCGGCAACCGCGATCGGCGAGGACAACTGTTCTTTGGGCAGGCCGATCTGCATGATCCGGTCTACGCCTATGCCGGCGAGGAACTCGTAGAGCCGGAGCACTGCCGAAGGATCACAGGCGGGTACCGAGATACCGGGTTCGGTGCCGTCCTTCAGGTTCAGGTTGAGATCGATTCGTACTGGTCCGTCGGGCGTGCGCCTGACGATCAGACGGAGTGCCAGGAGTCCGGTGGTGTCCGTGCCGTGCAGCGTGACGCCCTGAGTGCCGAGTTCGCGACGAATGAGGCTTACGTGGATTGGCGGCGTAGGTGGACCTGAGCCGCCGATGACACGCAACGTGATGGGCAGGGGAAGATCGTCGTTGTGTTGGGCGGCGATGAACGTCATCTCGCTTGGACCATCCGGCCAGCCGAGGTCGCGGAGGCTGGCGATGCTGACGTTGGTCACGTACTGCGGGGGGATGGTCACGGTCCCGCCGACAGCCCGCGCCTCTTCGTAGAGGATTCTGGTTGCCTGCGCGTGCTCGTTGTCGTCCGGAAAGTGCAGGGCGAAGTCGACTCCGAGATCAGCTTCCGTGACGCCGGGCTTGGCGGTCGCGTTGATTTGGTTTGTCGTGGCGTCCCAGGTGATGCTCCAGAACGGCGACATCTCGTCGGCGCGGGCCTGCAACGCGGACGCCCGTGTCACGAAGTCAGGGATGCGCACGAGGCAGTCGGACTCGGCCCGCGCTTCCTTGATGGCGTTGTAGACCTCCGTCCCAGGGCCATCGAGCGCGTAGCGGCGGATGTCCGGGTGCGCGGCGATACGTTCATCGAGCCAACTTCGGTGGAACCAGTCCAATGAGAACGGGACTTCCGCTGCGAGTTGAGTGAAAAACCAGCTGTGCAGAGCGGGTGTTGGATCGGTTGGCGCGACGAGGACCCACCGAATCGGGTTGTGCTGGGCTGCCTGGTCGAGCGAGCGCCTGATGTGCCGCCTCTGCGCGTTGGTGATCTTGGTGTACTTCTTGCACTCGAACACGACAAGGCCTGCTGGGCTGTCCCAGCGCACGTCGATGCCAGAGTCACCACCGCGGCCATCGATGCTCACGGCGCCAGGGAACTCGCGCAGCAGCAGGAGTTTGGCCAGCTTCTCGAAGCCCGCCGGGTTGTCCTCGAAATCCTCCCAGCGCACAGCAGCCATCGTGACCCCCTGCATTGAGCTCGGACTCTGTGTTCAGGCCGAAGACTTTACGTTGATCCCTGCGGTCGTCGGCTGGACAGCCAGGCAGGCCTGGACGTCGGGTAGTTGCGGTTGCCAACCGCGGCGCTCATCTGCCACGCAGTGTGAAGAGTCACGGGCCGCTAGCCCTATCGGGGCTTTGTGGCCCGCTGAAATTGATTCGTGAATCGCGAATCATTAGCCTGAGGCAATGTCCCTCGCCGAATGCCCGCCGAGCCGGAGAGCGTCGTTGTTGCTGTTCGGGAACCGGCACAAGCTGGAGCTCATCGCCGCGTTGGCCAGCGCAGGGGAGGACGGAGTGAACCTGTCGGAGCTCGCGGCGAGGCAGGGGGTGGCGGCAAGCGTCTTCTACGCGCCGGTGGACGATTTGCTCCGCGCGGGTCTTGTCGAGAAGCTTCCACGGCGGTTGCCTGACCGTCGGCGTTGGTACCGCCGGACGGAGGGCTCCGTGTGGGAGCCCATGAGGGTGCTCGCTGATGGGCTCGCGATGATCGAGGTGAAGGCGTCATGACGACCGCGCTGGCGGCGGCCGTTCGTGCTGCGTCTGGTTCTGTGACGGGACAAGAGTCGCAGCGAAAGGTGGGGCGCGCCGACACCGCGGTCGTTCGGATGTTCGGGCGCTTGGTGGGCTTGTCGTACGAATCGGACCCAGTCGAGGTTCCGCGTCGTCTCGCCTTCGGCTCGGACACGTCGGTGCCGTCAATGGCTTTACTCGACGCGTTGATGAGCTTGCCGCTTGACCAGCCGGTCGCGGTGAAAGACCTCACGACGCGGCAGCGGCAACTGCTTCGCGCCGCGCCGCTCGGGGCAGTTGAGATTGATCGACTGCAGGTCACCCGGCGGGCGGTGGCGCCGCTCCAGGTTCGGTTCGCGCTCCTCGCGGCGAAAGACTGGGCTTCGGGGCTTGAGCGTGCTGGGCAGTTCGCCCCCCATTGCGAGAGGGCACTGCTGCTTCGTGAGCTGCCGCGGGACAACTCGGAGTTGCTCATGCAGGCGTCGTTCTACGGCGTCGGCGTGTTCGTGCTCCAGGGGGCAGAGTTGGAGCGCGTCGTCGAACCGAGTCCCTACGTTCGCGTCCGGCACACGCCGGCGCATTGGTGGTTCGCTGAAGAGGCTTATGCTCAGATCAGGGCTTCTGGGGCTGCTTCGTCGTCGTAGCGGAGGCCCAGGCGGGCAGGTTCGCCCACACCTTGAGCGTGCTCGGAGCGTCGAACGCGTCTTTCTGCTTGATCTCGGCGTTCACGGTGGCGCAGTGGTCCACGGCGTTGCGGCAGCGTTCCTTCCACCACTGCGCGCGTTCGCCAAGAGTGCGGTGGTGGCGCATCTCGTCGCTCCAGCGGCTCCAGATGTGCACGCCGTGCGCGTGCGCGTCCATCGCGTCCGCCTTGTCCAGGAAGGTGTCCAGAGACCGGCCGCGGCAACTGTCGCACTTGCACTTGGGCGGTCGCGGGACGTTGGAGAAACGGTGCTGGAGGAGGCTTCCCTTGTGGAAGGACATCAGCTCCGGGAACAACACGCTGGGAGAGGTATCTGGTGGCTCATCCTCCTTCCTCGGCTTGGCACGTCGGATTTGGCCGTAGGGCACGACGTGGCGCAGGCTTCCGCCGGTGCCGATGGAGGCCGCGAAGCCACCGTGGCACATGACGTCGAACGCGACGAGGTCGGTGCGGAACACGGCGATCGGGCCGGCTTCGGCGATCAGGCGTCGGAGGTTCGCGACCGCGTCCTTGTTCCTCTCGTACGGGTCGAACTGCCCGCCGACCATGATTACCTTGGGCGCCTTGACGTGGGACAGGATCGCACGGAGCTGGGGGTAGTTCTCATTGGTGAGCCAGGCGACCCCAATGGGAACGCTGAACAGGAAGTCGTCGCGGTCGAGGCCGTTCACGATGTCGGCCGCGGCCTTGAGAGGACCCGCTTCGCCCGCTGGGATGTAGCCGGTCGGCGTCATCGCGACCGTGGCGCCGACGTCCAGCTGTGCTTGGAGCACGTCGTTGAGCGACAAGGAGAACAAGCCGTCATTGGCTAGGACGAACGGATCGTCCTCGGTCGCGTTCGCCTCCCTGTAACCCTCGGGATCGGCTACTAGAGCACCTTCGTAGCGATCACGCCGCAGCTTCTTGATACCGGCTCGCGCTTTCTTGCCGCTCAAGACCAGCCCGCTAACGTCCTGGGGAAGCAGATCGAGAAGCTTGTAGCCGGTGTCGAAACAGGCGTGAACCAGCATGCGGTCCGTCAACAGCCCGGCCCGTCCCTCAGGGACCAAAGGACGGGGAGCGCGACTCAATGCGTCGAGCGCGGCGGCACGGGTGTCCTCCGCGGGCGGCACCTTGCGCGGCTGGGGAAGGTCGGCAGGAACGTTGTCACTCATGGCTTACCTCGGCAGCGATCGACGAGATGGGAAGTGTGGAGGTGCTGTCGAGGTAGAGGTGGGTGAATTCCTCTGGTCGCAGCAGGGTGACGCTTGCAAGGGAATCGACGTCATGGCCGTGGTCGAGACGCCAGTCGACCGCGGCACGTACGGCAGCAGGTTTTTCGGGATCGAGGGAGTTGGGTTCCGTGGTCCGGTACCCGAGGCTGGTCATTTCGACGGCCAGCGTCCGGTACTGCCAGTCGCTGATCTCGCCCAACGTGTGCGCGCGACGCAGCAGGGCCCACATCGAAACTCGCCACTTTTCCTTGAGAGTCATCAACAAGGTGAGGTTGACGGTGCCCTGGAACGCGGAACGGATGTTCCTCGCCGGCATCAAGAGCTGAGCGGCGAACCTGTTGGCCTGCTTCTCCTGATCTGGGTGAGGGACGGCATGCATCACCATGTGCCCCAACTCGTGGGCCAGGGTGAACCGCTGTCGGTCACCTGGTGTTCCCGCGTTGAGCAGAACGATCGGATCGTCGCCCGGCGTGCAGCTGCTCACCGCATCCACCGGAACGGACTCGTTCCCCGAGTCCAGAGGAGCGGGCGGCACGAGTGATCGCGCCAGTACAAGTCCACCCGCAGCTTCCAAGATCGAGACGACCGAGTCGAGGGGCCCGCCGGAGATTCCCCACTCAGCTCGAACAGCGTCGGCTGCCTCCTCGGGGGAGAACAGGTCGTCCACGGTGATTTGTGGGATCTTCAGGTCGATGGAGCGCGGGACACCGTTGAACAAGCCAGTGAGCTGGAGGCGAGTGAGGTTGAGGACCGCGTGGATGCGACGCAACTCCGGCGCGGCGACTGCCTGCTTCCTGCGGTGGTGGATCAGCCCGGCGCCTGCACCCACCTCGCCACGGTCCAGCACCAGCAGTTCGCGAGGGTAGAGGAGGGCGTTCGCGTAGAGGTCGAGGCGATCGCCGCCTACTGTCAGTTTCCCGGATTCCGCTCGGCTGACGTAAGCCTGACTCACCTTCGAGGCGGCGCCGTCGAGGTCCTTCATTGCCCTGGCGACGTCACCCTGCTTCCAGCCGCGCGACTCGCGCGCCAGAACGAGCATGCGCGGATGCGCGGTTACCGGGCTTGAGACCACGGGACCTCCAAGGATTCCTCAAAATCCTATCATGAGATATACCGATCTTGGCCTCTGGTGGTGTTTGTGCTGTTCAAGGCAGGTTGCTGGAAAGGCGGAGGACCTGCGCGCCCACTCGCTGGCGTCGAGTCGACGGCTGTCGGAGGGTTCCAGTCCCGGTCGGAAATCCGCCGATCGCGTGGCTTTGCCATGTGCGGCGCTTTGAAGCCTGCGAGGTGATCACCCGTTTTGGGTGCTGGGTTCCCAGAGGTCACGGAACGTCGTGAGCTCCAACTCCGTCAGTTCGGGGTCGCCGGTGATGGCCATCATCGTGGTGTCCCACTCGCGGTGGCCGTCTGTGCGGCGGGTGAGCAAGACTCCGATGGACGTGAGCTCATCTGGGGTCTGGAGTTCGGAGCGCAGGTCGTGATGCCTGAGCAGCAGGCGGGATCGGAAGGCGGTTCGGGTGAGGTCTGTCAGTTTCGAGCAGGTGCCAAAGACGAGCTGTGCTTCCAGCAGCGGGGAGTGGATCGTGCGGAAGGACCAGCCGGTGGTGTTGGGCTCGGTTGAACGGAATTGTTCGAGTCCGTTGAGCAGCAGACGACCGAGGTCGCTGCGGTGGAGGATCGGGAGCGCGTCGATGGCCGCCAGGACGTGCAGGAGGCGGGTTTCGTCGACCTCGTTGGTTGGCGAGTTCGCGATGTCCTCGCACATCATCCGCAGCATGTCGTGGCCTTCGGGGTCGTCGGTGCCGGCGGGCGCCGCGGGTAGGAGCGGTACGGAGACCTGGATGCCTCGTATGCGCGGGTCGATCGGAGCGGGCTCGGTGGCGGCGTCGGCTGCGGCGAGTTCGTAGTACCGCTCGGGTTCTTCTCCTAGGGTTCCGGAGGTGCCTGCGACGCGCGTGAGGTAGGCGATGACGGCGTGCGACGACCGCAGTTGGTCGAAGAGGAACTCCCAGTCCTGCCTGAGGAGCGCGACGGTGGGGACGCGTCCGGGGAGGGCTGGGTGCGGTACGCCGATGGGAGGGGATGGGTGGTCGATGATGACCACTCCGGTCCAGGTGATGGTGGGGCCGTCGACAGTCACCTGCCTGCCGCGGCCGTTGGTCATGGTGGTGGTCTTGCTCGACAAGTTCCGGGCGGTGCCTTCCACCTGCTTGTGTCCGGCGATGATCTTCTTGTTCAGCCAGTTGGTCTCTTTGGCAGTGTCGGCGGGTTCGGTGTCACGCGCCTTGACCTGAATGACGAGTCCGTGGGTGCCAGTGATGATCAGGCCGTCGCTGATCTCCCGGACCCCTCGCCCTTTCCGCTCGACCATCGGGGACATCACGAAGTCGGGCAGTCCCCATGTTGCCGCGGCGTCCTGGGTCGCGAGTTCTGCCGCGACTCCGTGAGTGGCGTGACGATGCAGCGGCGCGGCCGACGGGATTGATCGCTCGAAGACGCCCTGGGCGGTACGCACGATCAGGGTGCGCTCTTCGGTGCCGCGCACGACTCCAACCCCGAAGTCGGATTGTGCGAGTTGGTCCAGTTCTTCCTCGGTCCACTGGCGCGGCGACAGCCGCGCGTCTCGCCATACTGGCGGACGTTGCCGTGAGCCGGTGAGGGTGCGTGAGCCGGGGACCTGCGACGCGAGCCATTCGAATGACAACGCGAATCGGACCACCACGTCGAGGACCGCGTCGACGCGTTCGCTGAAAGTGTCGTCTGGGGAAACGGGGTCGTACCCGGCCGCGAATCCGAGGTCGACGTAGGTTCCGGTGACACCGGTGACGTTGATGTGTTCGGCGTAGTCGTCGACCTCGAAGTGGGCCGCTTCACGGACATCGAGCAGCTCGCCCGGTTCAGCGGCCCGCAGGTCGACCAGTTGAGCTGGAGCCGGCACGAAGACTTGAGGTTCGACTGGCGTAACCCACGCTCCGACCTCTGCGCCTTCGTCGAGGCTGTGCGTCCAGTCGAGCAGCTGTTTCAGGCCCTTGCGGAAGATTTGCACTCGTTCGTCATCAGGCTCGTCGCGGAACGGCTGGCAGTCGATGATCATCTGTGCTTGCGTTCTGAGCACGCCGTTGAGGCACGCTTCGGACAGCAGTTCCTCCAGCGACTCGTGCGAGTCCGCGAGAGGAAAGAACCTTGGGCGCTCGGAGTCCTGCAACCGTTGCCGCACAGCGAAGATCTCGGTCGACTCCACGACGAGCGAGTCCAGACACGCCCACAGTTCGTCGATGACGGTGCGGAAGAGCCTAGTCAGTTCCTCTTTAGCGCCATAGGGCCAGCTTGCGTAGACGGTGAGATACCCAGTTCCATCAGGTTCTACGACCACGCCTTGGTCGAGAAACTCATCGTCGAGTAGGTCGCCCCAGAGGGCGCTCAGCTGGGACTTGGCGTCGAGTGCGGAACGGAGGTGCGCGTGCGCCCTCGGGTAGGACTCGCCGATCATCGTAGGAGCGTAGTCCGGATTCGAACGATAGCCCGATGATGCATCTGAGGTGGACGTGGCGAAGCTGCGGGCGTCGTGGGGAGATTGTCAGCGATGCGCTGGTGCATCGGCTATCGGCATCGTTGCGGGACCATCGTCTGGTGTCGCCAGGCACGTGGTGCGTTGACACCAGCGCCTGGTCGCCGAGAAGTGGGGCCCACCCGAACAACCTGTCACTTCCGTTTGGTGCCATCGTGGTCATGCTTTGAGGAAGTCGCGGTTGCCGCGTAGTCGAGTGGGGTGGCTGGGCCTCCACGAAACGAGCCCATTAGCGACAGAACTCGCTTGGCAGCACTTGGTACGGGCGCGTTGGACGCGACACGCTCAACGGACCAATCGCGGGCCCCTGTGGTGGCAGCCGAACCAGCGCAGCAGGCAAGCACCTGCTTGCAGGCGATGACGATGTTGACCGTCGCTGCCGGCGTGCTGCACAGCTCACCAGATGCTGCACACGCTCTTCCGTCGGCTTGGCGTATCGGCTTGTCTTGGTCGGCGGCCGGATCGCAACTACGGCTGCTGCAACTTAGTCGGCTTGTACCGCTGGCTACCAGTAGAGTCGATCCGTGGAACCGAGAGAAATTTTCTCGTCATCGCAACGCTGGATGATGGCTGGGTTGGACGCGTTCTCACGTGACGACGGCTCGGAGGACTTCGTCGTCCACCACATTGGTGTCGCGACAGAGCATCTGCTCAAGGCGTACCTGGCGTCGCTACACCCGGCCCACATCGTTGATGACAAGCACTGGGAGTCCTTGCTGCACGCCACTGGTCACGGTAGCCGCTCAGGAATTCCTCGCTCACGCACCAAGACGATCGGGTTGAAGGCCGCATTCGATCGTGTTAAACGGCTGATCCCCAAAATCTCTGTTTCTGTACAGGAGTTCGAGCCGGTCTTGGCGGCGCGCAATGGAGTCGCTCATGTTGGTTACCACGACGATGCTGAAGCACGATCCGTGCTCACGACCGTAATCAGGCTTGCTGTCCCGGTCTTGGCTGCCATCGAGGAGCTGAACGAGGTCGACGACTGGGCGTCGCGCTACTGGGGCAGCTATGGTCAACTTCGAGATGACCTTCTGGACGAACGCACGACAGAGCTACGGCTGGGACTCACGGCGAAGATCGCCCGGGCGAAAAGGACTTTCCTCGATCGGCTGGCTGGGATTGAGGGCGTGCAGCGAGGTGCCGTGATTGAAACCATCGGTGCCCACAACCCCTACCCATGGCATGCGGACTATGAGCAAAGAGCTGAGTCCTGTCCTGCTTGCGAGGGACGGGGATGGGTCCGCGGTCAAGTTTCGATCGACTGGGAAGACGACGGCGAAGGAGTTGGTCCCCGCGTCACCGCCTATGTTGACGGCTATGAGTGCGCCGTATGCGGAATCAGCCTCGGTCGAGAGGAAATGGAACTTCTCAAGCTTGATGCACCTGTCCAGCTAGAGGTTGAGGATGCTTATGAGTGGCTGCAGCCAGACGAGGACCTCTATCGCGATCGTTGACCTGCGACGGCTAGGGAACGCTAGCGCTCGTCGAAGAGGCGGCTGATGATTCGCGTGGCGCGGCCGGTGCGCAGCGAGCCAATGCCGGTGCGGGAATCCGCACGCCTGGTTCGGAGTCAGTTCCAAACGAGCCCAGTGGCATCCTCATCTGCAGCAACGAAATCCCCGTTGCCGCAGGAGACGGCAGCGGGGATTCCGCTTACTCGAACAACCTCACTCGCGGCACTTCTTGCCGGTGTTCACGCAGTTGACCAGGCGGTTCATGATCTTCTGGGACATCACGTTCGCGAAGTCGTCGTGGTCGGTGAGCGGGTTGTGTTCCTCTTCCGGGAACGAGTCGACCGAGTACAGGCGTGCCTGCTGGACGTCCCTGGGGATGTTGTAGGTCAGGGAGATCCGCAGCTGCGGAACGGCCTTGAAGCCCTTCTTGCACTTGCCGTTCTGGTCTGGGAAGACGATGTGGTCGCGGTGGTTGGCGGAGTCGATGTTCTTGCCGTCCCAGCAGCTCGGGAAGTCGTGGATGCGCTTGACCTTCGATCCCTGCGGGCAGATCGGATACTTGTCGATCAGGACCTTGTCCTCGAAGCCCTGGCAGGTCCAGGAGGCCTTGGCGTTCTTCGGGCCGTTCTGGCCGGCCTTGGCGTCGCCGTAGAGCACGCGCAGGAACTTCGGCATCGCGACGACCTTGCCGGTCGGGGAACCGCGGAACTGGAGATCGACGACTTCTGGGCGCTGGATCTCACCCTCGTTGCCCGGCAGCTCGTTGTTCGCGTTCTCCTCGACGTTGTTCTGGTTCTTCTTGTTCTCGGTGCCTTCGGCCTGGGCGTTGTCGCTGTTCTCGCCGCCGTTGTCGAGGCCCTTGTTGTTCTGGTCCTTCACCTTGCAGGGTGCGAGCTGCTTCAGCTCGGGTGCCTGCTGGTTCAGTCTGCGGAAGGCGATCTCCATGCGGTCCAGCACCGCGGCGCGCTTGTCCTTCAGCGGGCCGAGGACGGCGTTCTGCACGAAGTTCGGACCGCCCTGGCCCTGCGACGAGGCAATGCGCTTGTCGGCCTCGTCGATCTGCTTCTCGATGTTCTCCAGCTCGCGGCTGATCTCGGCCTGAGCCCCGTCGGGGACGTCCTCGGGCAGCGCGGAGGCGACGTCCGGGCACTCGACGGCGGGCGCGGCCTTGTCGGCCTTGTCCTTGTCTTGCTGCGCCTTGTCGTCCTTCTTCGGCGGTGTCTTCTCCTCGTCGTCTTCGGCCTTGTTGATGCGGATGACGGGCCAGAAGTAAGCGGACTTGTCGCCGTTCTTGCAGGTCGTGCCGGCCTTCTGCAGCGACTTGTTGTTCGAGTCCGCGTTCGTCGACAGGTTGCCAACGTAGTCGTGCAAGTGCTGCGCACCGTTGCGGACACCGGGCTGCGCGATGAAGTTGTCCGGGTTGAAGTGCCCGTTCTCGTTTCGACCGCAGTCGACGGTGAACGTACCCGTGGTGGCGTCGTTCTCCGGCTTCGGTTTCTTGACGTTCGGCTTCACCTTGGTGATGTCGACGAACAAGCCTTTGTCCAGAGCGCCGTCGGCAAGCGCCGTGCCGTCGGTCGAACCGACAGCCACCACCGCGGCACCGCCAGCGACCAGTGCCATCGCCGCTGCGGCGGCGGTCAGCCAGATCGTGGATTTCCTCCGGTGAAAAGCCATTTGCCACCTCGTGTAGTCCGATAAAACGGCATGGTGAAGCTGACGGCGGTTGGCCGTGTCGTTCGGGGTGAGCTTCGGTGTTCGGTTAGTATGATCGATATTTACTTCTCGTATTTACTTTTGGGCCCGGATATCATTCGCACTCCGAAAGTGCGCGTGCTGGCACCGCTGTCGCGCCGAAGAAAACCCGGTTGTTCTGGCCGAATACGCCTTGCTCGGCGGTGCGGGTGAACCTGGGTGCCCTCTGGTGCAGTTGGGATCACGCCGTCAGTCGGGTTGGGCGACGCGTCCGCTGCCTGCTGATCTCCGCTGGCGCCTGGTGCCCCGGTGCTGTTCGGAGGAGAAGCTAGCGGTTGCGGCGACTCGATCGCGCCGAAGTCGACGCGTCCGGTGTGCTCCTGGATCTGCGCGGCATAGGCGTAGACCTTGCCGTGAGCTATGTGGAGTCGGTTGGTGAAGACGGAGTCGAACTCGTCGCCGTTGGCCGCGTCTATCTCGGTGAGCCAGCCCGTCTGCTCGTCGGTGGCCTTCTGCGGCAACGTGACTTCGAGCAGTACGCCCGCCCGGTTCACCATGTTGGCCACCAGGGTGCGCCTCTCGATGGGGTACTTGCCGGCCTCTTGGATCTTCGGCTGGTCTGGCCGTTTGGCCTTGCCTCTCTCGCCGGCTGGCTTCTCCCGCAGCTCGGTCTGGTTGGCCCGGTTCACGAAGTTCCGGTTGGCAGGTCCGAGCGGGCCCCGCCGGGTCTGCGTGACCTCGTCGCCCCTCCCGCCACTACCGGGTGGCGAGGTTGAGATGGGGCTGGAGGGATTGGCGGCCTGACCAGTTGGGCTTCCGGTGGTGAGCGGCACGGCCGGCGCAGCGCCCGCCGGCGCGACGATGAGTCGCATCGGCGTTGCCAGGTCTGTGGGGAGTCGCACGAACTGAACTACGAACCAAGATAGTAGTACGCCTCAATCCGAGACTTCAGTGTTATCTAAACGTTACCTGGTCCGGCGCGGTCCAGGCCTGGCATCGAGGGCTATAGACCTGAGCGCGCGTTTCGTGAGTTGGGGACCGTTCATCGAGAGTTCGGTGAGCTCGCTCCAGGCGCGCGTTCGGGGGTTCTGCGGGGACGTATCCGGCGCGGCGACCGGTCCTGCGGCGGCGACAAGGTCAGGCCAGGGCTACCGCTGGAGCCCGCCGATGTGGAGGAATCGGCTTCGGCCATCAGGCGTCTTCGTGTCCGCAGATGCCGGTTGACCACCGCATCGTCGGTTTGTTCGAGAACTTGGCGGCCTCAAGCCAGTCCGGGCGTTAGGTCTCGGTGACGCACGCTTCGCGCCGCAGGGGCTTAGGCCTAGACCTGAACGCACTGTGTTCACCCCTGCCTTCTGTACTCCGCTGGGTGAATGACCGAGCGTGTGCGGCGTTGCAGACTCGATCCAGGTGAACATCGCTGAAAGGGGGAGCGGTGAGTCAAGGGTCGCTGTTCGGGCCGGATGCGGCGCCGGTGGCGAAAGCCGCTGATGACGCTTGGCGTCGAATGCAGGTGCTGGTCACGGTCAAGGCCGCGCCGAACCCGTCGGCCGCCTATGGCGAGACCGTCTGCGTGGCGGGGTTGAGCATGGATCTGGACGCGCCGGGGTGGGTGCGCCTGTATCCGATCAACTTCCGTGATCTGGAGTCCGCGCAACGGTTCAGGAAGTACGACATCGTGTCGATCAAGGTGAAGCCTGCTCGCAACGACCCTCGCGTCGAGAGCTGGAAGCCGGACATGACCAGTCTGGTGGTGCAGGACTACCTCAAGCCTTGGAAGAGAAGGCGGCCGTTGGTCGAGCCGTACGTCGAGGAGTCGATGTGCGAGGTGCTGAACGCGGTCAGGTCTCGTCCGCCGGCCCGTTCGTTGGCGGCGGTCCGTCCTGCTTCGGTGCAGGGCATCGACCTTGAGTCTCATCCTGGCTGGACGGCGGACGAGCAAGACAAGATCAACAGGTACGTCGGTCAGATCGACATGTTCGGCACTGACCGCACGGCCCTGGAGGCTCCGCGCTTCAGGGGTTGGTACCGCTACAAGTGCACGACGACCAGCTGTGGTGGCCATCGCCAGGGCATCCTCGACTGGGAGTTCGTGGCCCTTCAGCGCCGGTTGGTCAAGCTTGGTGACGACGCGTTGAAGGTCGAACTGCGCAAAAGGTACTTCGGCGAGATGTGTGCTGCTGGCAAGGACGTCGTGTTCTTCGTCGGCAACCAGGCCAAGCGGCAACACGTTTTCGGAGTGGTCGGCGTGTACTGGCCGCCGCGCTAGACCTCGACGAGGTCGCGCTCCAGCCGAAGGCGCACCTGGTGAAGGACGACGTCGCGGTGGCACCGCTGCTCGTCGGCCTCGAAGCACATAACCGCCACGCGCTGGTGCTTGGCGAGCTCGACGAGTTGGTCCAGCGCGGTCTCCGCGGCCTCGTCGGTGAGCAGTGCCGAATAGCGGTCACGGGCTTCGGAGAGTTCCTGAAGGCTGCCGCCGAATCCGGCCCGGTTGGTCTTGGGGTTGCCCAGGCCGCGCAAGTGCAGGTACTCGGCACCTGTGGAGGTGACCGCGGTCGAGAGTGCTGTCTTGCTGAAACCTCGCTTGCGGGAGATCGGAGTCAAACGAACGTCGACGAGGACGTTGATCCGCTGTTCGCCGAGGCGTGCGAGGAACGCGTCCAGATCAACCCCTTCGTAGCCGGTGCCGACGATGCCTGGTGCCGTTCCGTGCATGCGCCGACCCTTTCACAACCTGGACGGGCGGTCGTCACCGGTCTTGCCGCCTCCGTTGGCTGGCCGAGAGTTCCCACGTCGATGCCAACATATCGATGAGTGTTGAGATGACACTCACTTGGACTAGATTCCAACTTATCAACGAACGTTAGGATGAATCGTGACGGACGACCGCAGGGACACCTGTGACCTGTTGTGCCTGGATCTGCCACATGCCGAGGAGATCCGGACGGGTCTGCCCGAGCTGGGTGTGGTGGAGGCGGCGGCAGCTGCAGCTCGGGCGCTGGGCGATCCGACCAGGTTGCGGGTCGCGGCTGCGTTGTTGACCGGCGGCGAGTTGTGCGTGTGCGACGCCTCTTGGGTAGTGGGTGCGGCTCAGAACCTGACGTCGCACCACCTGCGGCAGCTCAAGATCGGCGGGCTGGTGTCGTCTCGGCGTGACGGGCGGTTGGTGATGTACGCGCTGACCGGTCGCGGGCGCGCGTTGGTCACCGCGGTTCTCGAAGTGCGGACGGAGCAGGTCGTGCCTGCGGGTGACGGTGGAGCGTTGAAGGGGTGAGTCGTGGCTGAGGAGTGCTGCGGGCCGCAGGAGTTGAGCGTGCGGACGACGGGGCAGGGTGACGAACACGGTCCCGACGAGGGGCCGGGAAGCCTGTGGCAGGTCCGCGAACTCCAGCTGGCCGCTGTCGCTGCGGTGCTTCTGGCTGTTGGGTGGTGGATCGGGTCCACGGGCGCGGAGCTGGTGGGCGACGGGCTGACGTTGGCGTCGGCCGTGGTGGGTGCGGCCTCGTTCGTGCCGGGCGCGGTGCGTGGCCTGCTGCGGCGTCGGGTCGGGGTCGGCACCCTGATGACCATCGCCGCTATAGGTGCCGTGGCTCTGGGGCAGTTCACCGAGGCCGCGATGCTCGGCGTGTTGTTCTCGATCGCGGAGGGCCTGGAGCACTACGCGATCGTGCGGACACGTCGTGGCCTGCGTGCCCTGCTCGGGCTGGTGCCGCCTACCGCGTCGGTGCTGCGGGACGGGACCGAGCTGCAGGTCTCGCCGGACGAGCTCGTGGTCGGCGACCGGATGGTGTTGCGGCCCGGTGAGCGTGCCGCGACCGACGGGGTCATCCGGACCGGCCACACCAACCTGGACCTGTCGGCGATCACCGGTGAGTCGGTGCCGGTGGAGGCCGGGCCTGGCGACGTCGTGCACGCCGGTGCGATCAACGGTGGCGGCGCGATCGAGGTCGAGGTGACGTCCCGGGCGTCCGACTCCTCGCTCGCGCGGATCGTGCACATCGTCGAAGAGGCCCAGGATCGGAAGGGCGCCGGGCAGCGGCTGGCTGACCGCATCGCGCGTCCGCTCGTTCCGGCGATCATGGTCTTGGCCGCCCTCATCGCCGGCCTCGGGGCGCTGTTCGGCGAACCGATGTTGTGGCTCGAACGCGCTTTGGTCGTGCTGGTGGCCGCTTCGCCTTGTGCGCTGGCGATTTCCGTTCCGCTCACCGTCGTTGCCGCTGTGGGGGCGGCGAGCAGGCAGGGGGCGCTGATCAAGGGCGGCGCCGCGCTGGAGGAACTGGGCCGCATCGGCACGGTCGCGTTGGACAAGACCGGCACGCTGACCCGCAACGCTCCGCGCGTCATCGACGTCCTGACTGCTGGGGAGGCAACGCGCGAGCAGGTGCTGGCGACCGCGGCCGCGCTCGAAGCCCGCAGCGAGCACCCGCTGGCGCGCGCGATCTTGCAGGCCTCGGCAGCTGTTCCTGCCGCTGACGACGTCACCGCGGTGCCTGGGCGCGGACTCACCGGAACTCTCGACGGCGCTTCGATCCGGCTGGGCAAGCCGGGGTGGGTGGACGCCGGCGCGTTAGGTGGCCAGGTCGACCGCCTTCAGCGGGCGGGCGCAACCGTGGTGCTGTTGGAGCGGGATGGGGTTCTGCTCGGCGCTGTCGCGGTTCGCGACGAGTTGCGCGACGAGGCTCCCGAGGTCGTCAGCAGCCTGCGTGGGCTGAACATCGACACCGCGATGCTCACCGGCGACAACACCGCCACCGCAACGGCGTTGGCCGGTCAGGCGGGCATCTCGACCGTCCACGCCGAGCTCCTGCCCGAGGACAAGGCCGCCCTGGTCGAGCGGCTGCGCAACGGTCGCAGGATCGCCATGGTCGGCGACGGCGTCAACGATGCTCCTGCGCTGGCGACCGCCGACGTCGGTATCGCCATGGGCGCCATGGGAACGGACGTGGCGATCGAGACCGCGGACGTGGCGTTGATGGGCGAGGACCTCCGGCACCTGCCTCAGGTTCTGGCGCACGCACGGCACGCGCGTCGCGTGATGCTGCAGAACGTCGGGTTCTCGTTGGCGATCATCGGGGTGTTGATCCCGTTGGCGGCGTTCGGGGTCATGGGTCTGGCGACGGTGGTGTTCGTGCACGAGTTCGCCGAGGTGCTGGTCATCGTCAACGCGATTCGGGCGGCCAAGAGCACACCGTTGCCCGAGGTGACCGCGGTCGCTCCAGCTACACCGCAGGCGTTGAACCTCACGGTCGTGGGCAACAAGCAGGGCGACTCCGGCTGTTGCGACGCCTGCTGATCCCTCCTGCAAGGCACCTCTATCCTGGTGTTCGTGTTGAACGGAAGGCGCCTTGCCACGACGACTGCGCCAGGCGTTGTGCGCCTGGTGGTCGTGCTCGGCGTCTTGTTCGGCTTGATCGTGGTGCAGGCCGCTCCCTGCCTGGATCGCGTTGATGTTTCGGGCCACGGCACAATTTCCGTAGTCGTGTCGAGCGATGCCGCTTCCGTCGATCAAGTGGAAGCTGCGGCTTCGTCAACGCCGTTGAACGCCCCGGCTGGTCTGGTCGGGCTCTGCGTTGTTGTTCTTCTCGTGGTGCTGTTCGTGATGGCGGGGCTCGAGCGGCTGAGCCGGTTGATCGCCGTGCTGACGCGTCCTGGCGGCAGGCGGCCTGTCTTCCGTCGTCGGCGCCCGACTCCTGATCTGGACGTTCTCTGCGTGCTGCGCGCTTAGGCCGAGTCTTCCCCGTTCCGCACGGGGAATCGACCTTCCTTTCGCCGTCACACTCGGAGGCTTGAGTTCGTGCTGTCCACGTTGAACCATCGATTGGCCGTGACCATCGCGGCGATGCTGCTCGTCACTGGTTGTGCCACTGGAAAAGACGCCGTTGTTCCCGGCGGGACGTTCGAGTTCGTGGCGCCGGGAGGACAGACCAAGATCTTCTACGATCCGCCGTCGCAACGGGGGACGGTGGCGGGACTTGCCGGTGAGAGTCTGATGGAGCCGGACAAGCAGATCTTGCTGGCTGACTTCACCGGTCAGGTCGTAGTCCTCAACGTGTGGGGGTCATGGTGCGGGCCCTGCCGTGCCGAGGCCGACGATCTGGAGGCGGTCTACACCGGGACGAAGGAGTCCGGGGTGAGCTTCCTCGGGGTCGACGTGCGCGACGACCGTGCCGCCGGTCAGGACTTCATGCGCAACTTCGGAGTCACCTACCCCTCGATCTTCGATTCGTCCGGGCGTTCTTTGCTGGCGTTGAAGGGCTTTCCTCGCAACACCGTGCCCGCCACGATCGTGCTGGACCGTCAACACCGCGTCGCTGCCGTCTTCTTGACCGCGCTGGTGCGTGACGACCTGCTTCCGGTCGTGCAGCGTGTCGCGGCTGAGGCGACTCCATGAACCCCACCGACATCGCCGTCTCCGGTCCGCTGCTGCTGGCCGCGTTGATTTCCTTGGCTGCGGGGGCGATTTCGTTCGCCTCTCCGTGCGTCATCCCGCTGGTACCCGGCTACCTGGCCTACCTCGCGGGGCTTGTCGGCGCGGACGCTCCAGCGGTGGACACCGATCCCGCGCAGGTTCGTGCAGGGCGCTGGCGTGTCGCCGGTGCCGCGCTGTTGTTCGTGGCGGGCTTCGCCGTCGTGTTCGGGGCTGCGGTGCTCACGGTGTTGGGCGTCTCTGACGCGCTGCTCGCCAACGAGTTGTTGTTGCAGCGCATCGGGGGCATGGTCACGATCGCGATGGGCTTGGCGTTCTTGGGCTTCATCCCCTCGCTGCAACGCGATGTGCGGCTGCGTCACCGGCCGCAACGGGGGATCTGGGGTGCTCCTGTGCTCGGTGCGGTGTTCGGCCTCGGCTGGACGCCGTGTCTCGGGCCCACCCTGGCCGGGGTGATCGCGCTGGCCAGCGGAACCCAGGCGGGTCCGCCGGTGTGGCGGGGCCTTGTGCTCGTCCTGGCGTACTGCCTGGGGCTGGGGCTGCCGTTCGTGCTGCTGGCAGTGTCCGCGCGCTGGGCGATCACCACGGCGAGCTGGCTGAGGCGCCACACGAGGGCGGTTCAGCTCACCGGCGGGGTGCTGTTGCTCGCCGTCGGAGTGTTGTTGGTGACCGGGCTGTGGGGTGAGGCGATCATCTGGCTGCGCGGGCCCATCTCTGGCTTCAGCACGCCTTTGTGACTGGGTCGGGCAGGAGCAGGTCGCGGGAGATCCTGGTGAACTCCTCGCCGTAGCCGGCCTGATCGGTTCTGGCGAGGCCGCCTACCTCGACGAGGGTGCGTCCGTCCGCGTTCGGGGTCGCGCGCACCCAGACGCGGCGGCGCTTGATGGTCAGCGACGTGCCCAGGCCGACGGTGATCAGCGCGGAGAACACCAGCACCCACCCCTGCGTGGGGTCGTGCGAGATCTGGATCGACACCCAGTCGCGCACGCCGTCGAAGCGGATCACCGTGCCGTCGTCGAGGCGCAGGTCCTCGCCGACGCGCAGGTTCTGCCGGGCCACCCTCACCAGGCCGCCGTTGTCGACCATCCGCTGGTCGATGGAGAAGATCGACTGGCCTCGCCCGGAGTCGGTGCCCAGGTCGCCGCGGTAGACGTCGACGGCGACCGCCGGGTCGTTGGCGGCGGGGAACGCGGACGTCAGCACCTTGTCGCGGAACTCGGCGGTCGGTGCGAGCAGGCCGGTGATCGCGAGTTGGTTGCGGCGGCGTTGGTCGCCGTCGGCCATGTTCGGCGGGTCGAACTTCGTGGCGCCTTCCGAGGCCAGCGTGATCGGGTCCACTGGCCGCCATTGCGTTGCACCGGTGCGGACTTCGCCGTTCGGGAAGGTGACGGTGAACAGTGGCGTGTAGCCGTGGCCGAGCAGGTAGACGCGGTCGCCCGCAGTCCGCAGGGGCCGGTTGACCTCCAACGCGTACGGCTTCCAGGTGTTGTTGTCCAGATCCGCGCCGGACTGGTAACCGATGTCCGCGCGGAAGCTCTCGGGCTGGCCGTTGGACAGATAGCGGGCGGTGAAGCCGTCGACCTTGACGCACAACGGAGTCAGCTGGGTGCCGTCCACGCGCAGACCGGGCCGGAACCAGTCGTAGTTGTAGACACCGGAGTTGCAGAACTGGCCGCCGTCGGCCTGGACGATGACCTGGCCCTCGTAGTTGAACATCTTGCCCAGCGCGAACGCCACGAGCAGGCCCAGCAGGGAGAAGTGGAACACCAGGTTGCCCGCTTCGCGCAGATAGCCACGTTCGGCGCTGATGGTGCGCACACCACCGGGTTCTTCGCGAACGGTGCGCCGCCAGCCCTGGAGTCGGTGTCCGGCTTGGGCGACTACTTCTTCGGGTGTGCGCGACGCCTCGGCTGCCGCGTGGTGTGGCATTCGAGCGAGGTTGCGAGGCGTGAGCACTGGCTTGGCTCGCATCTGCCGCACGTACTCCGCGGTTCTGGGCAGCAGGCAGCCGATCAGCGAGATGAAGAGCAGCACGTAGACGGCGGAGAACCAGTAGCTGGCGTAGACGTCGAAGAACTGCAGCCGATCCAACAGCCGGCCCCACCAGCCGTTCGCCACGATGTACTGGTCCACCCGCACCGCGTTGAGAGAACGCTGCGGCAGCAGGGCACCGGGCATCGCGGCCAGTGAAAGCAGGAAGAGCAGGGTCAAGGCGGTCCGCATGGACGTGAGACCACGCCACGCGTTGCGCAGGAACGGGACTGTGGTGCCAAGAATGCTGGGCGGCATCAGGTGAACCGCTTTCGTTCGTCCGTCATCGACACGTCGGCTTCACGCTTCGGTATCTACTATCCAGCATAGTGGTGAACGGCTGTCGGCCGGTGTCCGTAGTCACCTGAGAGGGACATCCGCCGTTGAAGGGAACCACCGTGAGCAGAAGGCATGTCGTCGTGCTCGTAGCGCTCCTGCTGACCGCTGCTTGCTCAGCAGAAGGTGAGAGCGGATCCGCTCCGAACGGGACCGAGCAGCAGGCGGCCGGCCCCGCCGTCGGCGCGGGCAGCAGCACTCGGGTTCTTCCCGGCGACATCGCGACCTTGCAGGTGGTCCAGCTGACGGGCGGCGGCGAGATCCTCGCCGACAGCCAGAAGTACACGCTGTACCGCAACGAGAAGGACTCCACGAACCCGCCCAAGTCCAGCTGCAACGACGAGTGCGTCCTGGTGTGGCCGCCTCTTCTCGCCCCCGGCAGCCAGTTCGACCTCAAGGGTGTCGACAAATCCCTTGTGGGCACGATGAAACGTGACGACGGCACGTTGCAGGTCACCGTCGCCGGACGACCGCTCTACCGGTACGTCGACGACGAGCAGGCCGGCGATCTCAACGGGAACGGGGTCGACAGCCAGTGGTTCGCCGTCACGCCCGTGGGGGAGAAGGTCCGCCCCTGAGGTTGTGGTCCACACGGGACACCGGGTGGCGTCCCGTGTGGACGAGGATCATGCAGACGTGGTCGAGCGCTTCCTGATGAACAGAATGGCGCCCACCGCGCCGACCACGCCCACGGCGACGATCAGCCATACCCACCAGGGCATTCCGCTGCTCTGATCGGTCTGCGCGTCAGCCGCCGGGGCGATCGAGGGTGCGGCCGAGCTCGGCGTGGTCGTCGTGGTCGGGGGCGGAGTGGTCGTGGTGGTCAGCGGAACGGTCATCGTGAACTTCACCGCTCCGGTCACGGCGTGGTCGTCCGCCGAGCCGATCTTGTAGTTGAGCGTGTAGACGCCTGCCGGACCGGCCGGTGTGACCGGGACGAGCAGCGAGGCGTCCTTGCCGGTGAGCTGACCGACGGTCCACGCGGTGCCGTCCGCACCGGTGACGGTGACGGTGGTCTGGTCGACTTGGATGGGCTCGTTGAACGTCAGCGTGATCTGCTGCGGTGGCGCGGCGACCTCGGCGCCGTCCTTGGGGTCGCTGGAGATCAGCTGGGTGTGCGCCGAGGCCAGTGGAGCGGTCGCCAGGAACGACAGCAGGAAGATCGGCAGGAGGATCAGGACGCGCTTCACTTCGGGTCTCCGGTCTGTGTGGTGCGGCGGGAACGCAGGGCGGTGCCAGCCGCGATGCCGAGTGCTAGGGCGGCCACCCCGAGGGCGGAGCCGCCGAGCCAGGTCGCGGACGAGCTCGGCGCCGCAGCGGCAGCGGGGGCTGGAGTGCCATGCTCGCCGGACGAGTCCGACGACGCTTCGGCGTCGGTGGCGACGAGCTTGAGCACGGGCGCGGGATGGTCTGGTTCGCCCTGGCCTTCCGCGGGCGGAGGCTGGTTCCAGTTCACGACCTCGCCGCTCTCGTAGGTCTGCACGGCGTTGATCACGAGCCGCTCGGCGTTGTCCGGCATCGTGCCGAGCGTCACGGCGAACTCCGCGAACTCGTTGGGAGCGATGCGGGTCCCGGCCTCGGCGGTCCAGGTGATGCTGCGGAACGCCTCGGTGAACTCGCTGTTGCCGACTTTGACCGGCGGGTCGAGCTTGGCCTTGACCACGTCGGCCTTCCAGCCCGCGGTGCTGCGGGTCCGGACGGTGCGCAGCGGGAACTCGGCGGGCAGGTCGAGTCGCACCGAGACGGTGCCGGAGCCAGGGCGTTCGTTGGGAACCTTGAAGGTGATGGTCGCGGACTTGCCTCTGACCGCCTGGCCTGGCACGGGTTCCAGATGTGCTGAGGCCGCTGTGCTGGTGAGCAGCGTGGTCGCGCACGCGACGACCGCGGCCGCCGCGAACACGCGTGGGTACTTCGGGGACATGGAGCTCCTCGCATGACAGAACACCGGCCCGAGAGGACCGGTAGGAAGGGGATGTCAGCGGGGGAGCGGAGGGCCGCGTCTGCTCGCGGACGTGAACACGACGACGCCGTGCAGCACGTCCACGAAGTCGGTCACCGGCCTGGACACGGTCCGAGGTACGACGATCGGCGCGAAGACAAGAGGCAACGTCCGGCGCACGGCCGTGATGAAGCCGAGCAGGCACGCGTCGGCCTTCGCCAGCAACGCGCCGAGCAGCACGCCTGCCAGCACGTGCGCCAGCGCCATCCGCAGGCTGTCCGGCCCGGCCGACGGGCCGTGGTGCGATCCGCCGGTGTTGAGCAGCAGGTGCATGAAGAGCTGCGCGACGCCGAGTGCCAGAACCACGGCCACCGGCGAGCGCTTCCGGTCGGCGAACGCCGTGGCGGCGGCACCGATGAGTGCGGTGACGAAGAGCGTCATCGCGCCGTCCGGGAAGTCGCCGCCACCGATGCCGTGAGCTGTGACGGTGAGCGCGGTCGCGCACGTCGCGAGCAGCCCTCCGCGCACCACGCGCAGCGTCTTGGGCAGCTCCGGACGTCCGGTCACCGCGCCATGCTAACCACGTCGCGCAAAATGCACGTCAGGTCGATCTTCCGTCCTCTTCGGACTCCGTCGCGAACGAGCGCCGCGGGCCGTTGCCCACCAGCATGCGGCGCATCTCCTGATTGGCTTTCCGGTTCGGGTCGCGGTACTGCGCGAAGCCGACGGCGACCAGACACGTGACGATCACCAGGGCCACCACCCCGAGGATCCAGGTGCTGCCTTCGCCGTCGTGGCTGGCCAGGGGAATCGTCTGGAGGAGCAGGTGTGCGTACATCGTTTCTCTCAGTGGTGGACTGTGCGCGCGACGAGCAGGGACTCGAGTTCTTCGACCTCGGACCGATGGCCCGCGCGAACCTTCTTGGCCAAGGTCGTCTCGGTCTGGTCGTGCCGGAGCATGAGCTTGAGGAACGCCACGTCGAACGCGCGGCCCGACCGTTCACCGAGCTTCCTGATCCGGCTGTCGTCCGTGCGGTCGAGCGCTCGGGTGATCAGTTCGACGCGGTCGGTCTCGATCTCGAACGCGATCCGCCTGATCTCCGGGTCGTCGCTGTGCTGGATCGCCAGGCCCGCCATGCGCACGGCGATCGCGTGATGTCTCAGCAGTTTCGCCGGCGTCGCGGGCTTGGCCGAGGCCGTGCCCACGAGGTAGCCGGCGATCACCAGGGCCAGGCCGAAGAAGGCCAGGATCAGCAGGAGCGTCCAGTTCACGGACCCTCGCTCGGCGTCGGCGCGGAGGACTCGGACTCGGGGCGGCCGTTCACCGGCACGGCGTCCGGGCCGGGCTTCTCCGCGACGAACGGGGCCGGGTTCGCGAGGAACTGCGAGTTCTCGCAGGACGCGCCGACCTCGGGGTAGGTGTTCGGGTTGCGCAGCAACGAGGAGATGAACTGGTCGACGCGCTCGTCGTCGGCACTGTCCAGCTTGAGCTGATGTCCCCACGTCTGCAACGAGATCGGCTTGTCGAGGCCGGGGAACGGCGACAGCATCGTGTACGAGATGCCCTCGACCTTCGACTTCAGCTTGTCGAACGCCGGGCCGGTGACCTGGTCGGGGTTGTAGGCGATCCACAACCCGCCGTGCTCCATCGAGTGGACCATGTTCTCGCTGCGCACGGCCTTGTCGTAGACGACGCCGGTGCAGTCGGCCCACTGGCCGTCGTGCGCGCCGCCGATGGGCGGGTTGTGCTCGTAGGCGACGCGTTCGGTCGGCTGCACGTGCTTGGCGGCCGGGAACTCCTTCTTCACGACGCCCGTGATCTTGTCGGACGGGTCCTTGTTCGTGTCCGAGGGCTTCCACTGGGCCAGAGCGGCCTCGCGGTCGTTGTTCGCGGAGATCTGGGTGAACGCGTAGCCGAACACGCCGCCGGCCAGCCCGAGTACGGCTACGACGGCGATGATCGTGCCCCATGGTGTGGCCTTGGTGCTGACGATCGGCTTCTTGGCGCGCCGTTGCTTGGTTTTGCGGCCACTCGTCATCCCCAGCTCCCACCGGTTGTCAATTACTAATGACCCTAGTACTAAACTCGCTGCGGAAACTATGCCACCTAGTAGATGGAGGCAAGGTGCCGGTACAGCGGCGACTCCTGCCGATGGCTCTGACCAGCGCTCTTGTGACGGTCGCGGTCGTACCCGCGTCCGCGCAGCCCGCTCAGGACCCATTAGCCCGTTACAACGAACTGGGCGCGCAGGCGGCGAAGACGAACGAGGACCTGCTCAAGGCCCGCGAGGACCTGACGGCCAAGCGCGCCGACCTGACCAAGGCCGACGAGGCGGAGAAGTGGGCCAAGAGCGAGGAAGGCAGGTTCCGCGAGCAGGTCGACGTGCTGACCTCGGCGTCGTTCGAGGGCGCTCGGCTCACCAAGCTGTCCGCGATGCTCGTCGCAGACTCGCAACAGGACTTCCTCGAACGGCTGTCTGCGATGGACCTCATCGCCGCTGACAACGCCGAGGCGCTCTCGAGACTGGCCGCCGCGGTCACCACCGCCGAGAACGCCCGTCAGCAGGCCCAGGAGGCCACTGCGGCGGCGGAGAAGCTGGTCGGCGAGGTCGAGGGCAAGCAGAAGGAGCTCGACGGCAAGATCAAGGAGGTCAAAGCCGCGCTCGGCGCGCTGGACCCCTCCGTCCGCAGCGGACTGGGCAAGGTCAAGGACAACGGCAGCTACCTCGGTCCGCCCGGCGCGGCCAACACGGCGTTGCAGGCGGCGCTGTCGAAGCGCGGGTCGCTCTACCTCTGGGGCGGCACGGGCCCGGACCGGTTCGACTGCTCCGGCCTGATGCTGTGGGCGTACAAGCAGGCGGGCATCACGTTGCCTCGGGTCGCGGCGGCGCAGTTCAACGCGGGCCGGGCGGTCGCGCTCGACGCGCTGGTGCCCGGCGATCTTCTGTTCTACGACGACGGCACCGGCAATCCCGCGACCATCCACCACGTCGCGATGTACGTGGGCGAAGGGAAGATGGTCGACTCGCCGACCGACGGTCAGGTCGTCGACATCCGCTCGAGCCGTGGCGACGGGCACCTCATGGGAGCGCGGCGCATCGCCGGGTGACCGTATTCTTCCCGGACGGAGGTGCCATGCAGGGGCTGGGTGAGCTCGAGTCGGCGGTCATGGACGTGCTGTGGCGCGGTGACGGCGACCGGACGGTCCGCGACGTGCTCGAAGAGCTGTCGAAGGAACGGGAACTGGCGTACACGACGGTCATGACGGTGCTGGACAACCTGCACCGCAAGGGCTGGGTCGAACGCGAGAAGGTCAGCCGGGCGTTCCACTACCGGGCCGCGCTGAGTCGTGAGGAGGCGGCGGCCAGAGCGTTGCGGGCCGTCCTCGAGTCGACCGACGACCCGGCCGGGGTGCTGCTGCACTTCGCGCGGTCGGCGTCCGAGGAGGAGGCCGACGTGCTCCGCAAGGCCTTGCGGAAGCGCCGATGACCGTCGCCGTCGCGCTCCTGCTGGGCGCGTTGACCGTGGCCTGGACGGGCCCCCGGATGCTGGACCGCCTGCTGGTGCTGCGGGCGCCGGCCGGAGCTTTGCTGACCGGCTGGCTGATGATGGTCGCCGGGTGCCTGACGACGGTCACCGCAGCGGTCGTGATCGCGGTGCTGCCCGGCCACGGCCCGGCGCCGTTGCTGGTCGGGCTCGTGCACCAGTGCTGGCAGACGTTGAAGCACGGCGGCTCACCCCGGACGGAGGAGATCGCGGGACTGCTCTTCGCGGCGATCCTGCTCGGCGTGGTGGTCAAGCTCGCCCTGTCGCTCGTGCGGCACCACCGCTCGCAGGGGCGGTTGCAGCGCAAGCAGAGGGACGCGCTGAACTTCGTCGCGCAGGAGCAACCCGGTGCGATCCCGACGTGGTGGATCCCGCACGACCGGCCGCTCGCCTACAGCCTGGCCGGTCGCCCGGCGCTGATCGTGGCGACCGATGGTCTCAACCAGCACCTGAGCGAGGCATCGGTGGCCGCGGTGATCGAGCACGAGCGTGCGCACATCCTCGGCCACCACCACCTGCTGGTCGGGTTCGCGAAGGCTCTTGCCTCCGCGGTGCCGTGGACGCCGTTGACCCGCCGTTCTCCTGAGCTGGTCGCGGCCCTGGTCGAGCTCGCCGCGGACGCCACCGCTGCTCGAATGCACGGCGCCGACGCGGTGCGGTCAGCGCTGGTCACCATGACCGGCGGCGCGACGCCTCCCACTGCGCTGGCGATGGCGGGCGACTGCGTGGAGCTGCGTCTGCGCAATCTCGGCGGACCTCAGTTCTCCGGCGCGCGGACGTGGTTCGCGGGGGCGGCCGCGATGGCGTTGCCGATGGTTGTCGGGACTGCGTTGCTCGCGGTGGCGGCCTTCGCGTTGTGTCCCTTGATTCTTCCGCTGTAGGTGCGGCGAAGGGGCGGACCGAGTCGGTCCGCCCCTTCAGCCTTGTTCGGTCAGTTCTGCTGGAACACCACGTCCACCCAGTAGTTGCCGCCGTTGTACGTGGTCGACGGGAACCCTGACCCCGCCTGGAACACGCCGTTGGCGATCCCCGCCGCGAGCGGCGGACTGGTCACGGCCGATGCCGAGAAGTACCCGGTGTCGAGCGCGTACCTGCCCGTCGTCGTGGTGTACGAGGCGACGTAGGTGGTGTCGGCCGTGATGTCGACCGGCGTGCTGAAGGTCAGCGTCTGCCACCCGGTCTCCGTCTCGTTCGAGAACGTGCCGGTCGCCAGGCGCGTTCCGTCCGAGGTCCAGAGCGACCCGGTGTGGGTGCCGGTGTTGCCCGCACCCTTGTAGAACTTCACGCCGGTGACCTTGCCGCTGACGGACGACGTGAATCGAACGCCCAACTCGTAGGCGCCGCTGTCATCGGTCGCCGCGACCGTCGGAACCGTTGCGGCGCTGAACAACGAGCATGGGCAGGTCTGGGTCGTCGCTGCGGTGAACGACCAGGTGGTCGCCGCCGGCATCAGGTTCCCGTACGCGTCCGCGATCCGAAGGCTCGCGGTGTACTTCGTGCCTGCCGCCAGACGCGAGGACGGAGTCCACGTGACGGTCCGCTGATCCCCGGACAACGCCAGCGTGCCGGTGAGCTTCGCGCCGCCGGGGTCGGTGACGCCGAACTGCGCCGTGCTCAGCTCGACCGGCTCGTCGAACTGGGCCGTCACGGTGGTCGTCAGGCTGACTCCGCTCGCACCGTCGAGTGGGGTCCTGCTCTGCACCACAGGGGCGTTGTTGTCCGAGTTGGGTTGGTAGACGACGTCGACCCAGTAGTTGCCGGAGCCGTAGGTCATGGTCGGGAACCCGGTGCCGGGCACGAACACGCCGTTGGTCTCTTGCGGTGCCGTGAGCGGGCCGGAGTTGACCGGGCCCGTGCCGAAGTACCCGGCGTTCACCGCGTAGTGCCCGGTGGTCGTCGTGTACGAGGCGGTGTAGGTCTGGCCAGCGCTGACGATCACCGGCTGGGCGAACGTCAGGGTCTGCCAACCGGTCGCGGACTCACCGGTGAACGTGCCGGTCGCGAGCCTGGAACCGTTGGCGTTCCAGAGGCTTCCGGTGTGCGTGCCGGTGTTGCCGGACCCCTTGTAGAACTTCACGCCCGTGATCTGGCCGGACTGATTTGGCGTGAACCGGACGCCGAGCTCGTACGCACCGCTGTCGTCCGCGGACGTCTCGGCGGGCACCGTCGCCGTGCTGAAGAGCGAGCAAGGACAGGTGGCCGTCGTGGTCGTGGTGAACGCCCATTCCGCCGGGGCTGCCAGGGCGATGCCGTTCGCGTCGGCGATGCCGAGGTGTGCCTGGTACCGGGTTCCAGGTGCGAGCTTTCCGGCCGGCGTCCAGGTGACCGTCTTCTGGTCGCCGGACAGCGACACCGAGCCCGACAGCCTGCCGCCTCTGGGATCGGTCAGCCAGATCTGCGCCGACGCGGGGTCGACCGGTTCGCTGAACGTCGCCGTCAGCGGAGCCGTGAGCGACACGTTCGTCGCGTCGACGCCCGGCGTGCGGTTGGTGACCGTCGGGGGAGTGGTGTCGCCGTTGAGGCCGTTGCGATAGATGACGTCGACCCAGTAGTTCGTCGCGTTGTACGAACTGTTCGGGAAACCGCTGCCGTACTTGTAGACGCCGTTGCCGCCATCGGTGCCGTTCTGCAAGGCGTGCAACGACTTGTAGTCCGCGCCCTGGCCGTTGAAGTAGCCGGACGTGACCGAGTAGCGGCCGTTCGGGGCGAGGTAGGAGACGACGTAGGTCGTGTTCGCCTGCACCGCGACCGGGCTGCTGAACGTCAGCTTCTGCCAGCCCGACGTGGTCTCGTTGGTGAACGTGCCGGTGGCGAGCAGCAGTCCGGTCGAGGTCCAGAGGCTGCCGGTGTGGGTGCCGGTGTTGCCAGGACCCTTGTAGAACCGGACGCCGAGCACTTCGCCCTTGCCGTCGAACCTGACCTTCGTGCCGACCTCGACCTGGTTGGTGTCACCGGAGTCCACTGTGGCCGGTGCGGCGAAGTCGTCCCACACCGTGCACGGGCACGCCGCCGGTCGTGGCGATCCGGTGGTGAACGTCCAGGTCGTCGCGGCGGACAGGTTGTTCGACGCGTCCGCGGCTCTGAGCGACGCCGTGTAGGAGGTCGCCGCTGCCAGTGGTGCTGACGGGGTGAAGGTGACGGTTCTCGTGTCCGCGGACAACGAGGTCGAGCCGGCCACCGCGCCGTTCGGGCCGGTGACGGTGAACTGGGCGCCGGTCAGCGACACGTTCTCGTCGAACGTGCCCGAGACCGTCGTGGTGAGCGCGACCGAGCCGGCGTTCGCGGCGGGGGAGCTGGACGTCTGGATCGGTGCGCGGGTGTCCGGCCCGGGGTCCGGCGCCCACACCACGTCGACCCAGTAGTTGGTGTCGCCGAAGGTGTTGTTCGGGAAGCCCGCGCCGAACTTGAACACGCCGTTCGGCCCGTCCGTGCCGGACTGCAGGCCGGTGAGCGGCTCGAGCTTCTTGTCCTTGCGGAAGAAGTACTCGGTGTCGTAGGAGAACCGGCCGGTCGGGGTGAAGTATGAGGCGATGTAGGTGGTGTTCGCCTGCACCGCGATCGGGGACGGGAACAGCAGTGTCTGCCAGCCCGTCGCGCTCTCGTTCACGAACGTGCCCGACGCCAGCAGGTCGCCGTTGCTCGACCACAGCGACCCCGTGTGCGAGCCGGTGTTGCCGTCGCCCTTGTAGAACCGCACGCCGCGCACGTACCCGGCCGTGGCGCTGCGGAACTTCATGCCGAGCTCCAGCGCGGAACTGTCGTTAGCGGAGGCAACCTTCGGCAGGTCGCTGCCCGCGAACACGCCGCACGGACAGGTTCTCGATGTCACGCCGGGTGTCGCCGAGACCGGTTGCGAGAGGTTCGCCGAGTCGTCGACCGCGCGGACCCGCAGCTGAGCGGTGCCGGACTGCGAGGGTGTGTAGGTGTAGTTCCAGGTGGTCTGGCCGGCGACCCAGTTGGCCGGGTGCCAGCGGTTGCCGCCGTCCGTCGACACCTCGACGCCCGCGACCTGCCCGGCCGCGTCGATCACCGTGCCGGAGAACGTGTACGGCTGCCCGACCGTGGACTGCGCGGGCACGTTGCTGATCGTCACCCCCGGCGGGGCCGTGTCGCTGCTGGGCGTGGCCGCGGTCAGGCCCGCCTGCAGCGTGGACGGGAAGACGCCCATGTCCGCGAGGAAGTTGATCGTGGCCTGCTTCATGCGCACGTCGGACGTCGGGGTGTTGGTGCGGAACGCGTGCTCGTCGTCCACGCCCCAGGCCCACTGCACGGTGCCAGCCGCGAGCACGAGTGATCCGCTCGGGTGCCGGTAGTACGTGACGGCGTGCGTCTTGACCTCGGAGCCGTACTCGTCGCCGTGATTCTTCAGCACGTAGTAGCCCTGCAGGTCGACCGTCGTGCGCGACAGCTGGGCGACGCCTGGCGGCTGGAACCCGTTGTCCTCCACGGTGTTCCACTCGTAGCCGAGCGTGCCGGGCTGGAACGTGTAGGTGCTGCCGGCGGCCATGGTCTGCAGGTCGGTGTGCCGCCAGAGGCGCATCTTGCCGTACGCGGCGGGCACCTGCATGGCGTCGTCGCGGCGGCCGTTGACGGTGAAGAGGTTGCCCAGCAACGCGTTCTCGGGCCTGCCGCCGTCCTGTGGCGGGCTGTAGCGCGGGTCGCGCCATGTGCCGGTCCAGTCGTTGAGCCCGTCGTTCTGGGTGCCCTTGGTCTCCTTGAACGCCGCCACGGTGCGCCAGTCGGTTTGGGAAGAGTCGATGCTCTTCTCCCAGCGGTGCTTCCAGAAGATCTCGTTGCCCGTCAGGAACGCCAGGTGCACTCCGGCGTCGCGGGCGGCCTCGACGTTGGCGCGCTGTTCGTTCGACCAGTACTCGGGGTGCCCGACGGGCATGAAGACCTTGTGGTTCTTGATGAGCTGGCCGCGCCGGGCCGTGTCGGCCTCGGTGGTGTAGGTGACGTCGTAGCCGTTGGCTTCGAGGAACCTGAGCATCGGGTATTCGGCGTTGAAGATGAAGTTCTCGTCGCCGTCGCCGCCGGTGTAGGGGCGGTTGTAGCTAACCTTGTAGGAGCTGCCGCCCTGGCCGGGGCCGTCGCCGAAGTAGAGGCTGTTGCCGCCGTAGCGGTTGTACGCCACCCACGTCGCGTCCGACGTCTGAAGCATGATCTTCGCGCGCGAGGTGTCGTCACGAACGACGAACACGATCTCGTTCTCGGCGCCCGTGTCGGTGCGCTTGGTGCGTGCGTAGTAGATGCCCGACACCGCGTCCGCAGGCACGTTCCAGCTGAGCGACACCGCCCAGTTCCCGCAGTCGATCAGCGCCGTGGGCCCGTCTCTGAGACACGGCGGCTGGTTCTGCGGGGTGTTCCGGCTGGTCTGGCCCATGTGCCGCGCACCGATACCGCCGTACCAGCCCAAACGGTAGATGTCGATCGTGTAGGACGACGCCGTGGTGAGCATCTTGAAGTCGACACGACCGCCAGGCGTGACGCTGATGTCCGTGGTGAACCCGAGGATCGAGTCGTCCCTTGAGGACACCTGCCAATCCGGCGTGCCGGACTTGGTGTTCTCGCAAAGCACCTTGTTGGACACCGGAGTGTCACACGGTGCCGCCGACGCCATCGGTGCGGACGCGACCACGAAGGGCATGGCCACGCCCGCACCGACCACAACGGACAGGAACGCACGGAAAATACGTCTTCGCAGCGGAAGGGGTCTGGCCTTCGGCGCCGTCATGCAGTCCACCTCTCGGAATACCGAACACTCTCTGCGACACGGCGACTACTAGACCCCTTAGTAGTAGCTCGTCGTCTCGGTGTTCGGTCCCGCGCTGGATTGCGTTACAAGTACCGGGAAATCCGCTGGTGTGATCTCAGTCGTCGACGCACCCGGCGTCGGGATCGACCGCGAGCACGACCTCGACCAGCTCGGTGAGCGCTCGTGCGAGGTGCGCGTCGGCCAGGTCGTAGCGCACCTGGCGACCTTCGTAGGTGGCGACGACCAGGCCGCAGCCGCGCAGACACGACAGGTGGTTCGACACGTTGGACCGGGTCAGCTCCAGTTGCTCGGCGAGCTGCGCGGGGTAGCCGGGGCCGTCAAGCAGGGAGATGAGGATCCGGCAGCGGGTCGGATCCGCCAGGGCCCGGCCCAGGCGGGCGAGCGCCGCTCCGCGCGACTCACGAGTCAGCATGGACAAAACAGTACAGCAAGTGCTGTAGTACAGCTTCTGCTGAATAGTTGTCGTGGGGGTGTCGGATGGCTGGCTTGGCTTTAGGTCTGTACGTCGTCTACCTGGCGTTGGCGTTCGGGTGGCAGAGCTGGGCGCAGTGGCGTGCGACCGGCTCGACTGGCTTCCGCGGCATCCACGGGCGCGTGGGTTCGCTCGAGTGGCTGGGCGGTGCGCTGTTCGTGCTCTCCCTGCTCCTGGGCATCGCGGCGCCGGCACTGCAGTTGGCCGGGCTGCTCGCGCCCATCGCCTTGCTTGATGGCCAGGTCGGCCACGTGCTCGGTGCCGTGTTGGCGGCCGGCGGCATCGCCGGCACGTTGGCGGCGCAGCGGGCGATGGGCGCGTCGTGGCGGATCGGTGTTGATCAGGGCGAGTCCACCGCTCTTGTCACGGACGGGTTGTTCGCCCTCGTGCGCAACCCGATCTTCACCGCGATGGTCACGACCGGCGCGGGCCTCGCGTTGCTCGCGCCGAACGTGCTCGCGGTCGTGGCGTTCGTCGCGCTGGTCGCCGCGATCGAAATCCAGGTGCGGGTGGTGGAGGAGCCGTACCTGCTGCGCACGCACGGCTCGGTCTACGCCGAGTACGCCTTGCGGTCAGGCCGCTTCGTGCCAGGACTCGGTCGACTCAGTTGAGCGTCGGGGCGATTGGGTTCAGATCTTTCGGTGGGATCAAGCCGGTGATCTTCGCCGCGTCGTCGAGGTACTCGATCGGCACGTGCTTGGCGGTCTTGCTGAGCAGGTTCGCCACCCGCGCTTTGACGTCGGAGCTCGGGTTCACGACGACGACGGGCGTTCCGTCGGTGTAGCCGTGCTGGAGGAGGAATCGGACGAGCAGATCGGTCTCGGGGAAGGAGTAGCCGACGAGCCAGATGCGGTCGGCGTCGCGCAGGCTGTTGAAGGCGTGACGCCACTCGAGCCTGATCGTCTCGTTGTTGAAGAAGTTGGTCTTGCCAGCGGTCGGAGGCACCACCAACGGAACCTTGTCGGCGATCAGCCAGTCTCTGATCGGCCAATCGTTGTCGGCAAGCCAGCCGTTGACCCTGCAGGCGTCGAAGATGGTCTCGCCGTAGAAGGTTTGGCGGCCCGAGTACATCCAGGAGCGTGACCCGTGGAGCTTCATGAGGTTGAACGTCTCGACGTATGAGGGGCCGAGGGTGCCGCCTGACCTGCTGAAGATCGGCATCAGGGGAGTCGTCCGGAGCTGAACGGGGTTCACGTAGTTGTGGGCCGGATTGCTGCTGTGGACCTTCACAACCTCGGTGTACGCCGCCTCGACGAGGTTGTCGTAGTTGAAGGTGATGACCTTCGCGCGGTCTTCGTGCCACCGGGCGACGAGAGCCTTCAGCCAGTCAGGAAGCGATGAGCGACGTGCCTCGATCTCCCGCTCGTGGATCACCTCGCAGATGACGCGCGAAGCGGCGAGGAATGTGGAGCGGTGGCGGAGGTGTTCCTCCTCCGTCAACCAAGGCTGATCCTCTGCGAGGAAGGACAGCCAGTTCTCGAAGTCCTCGATGGGCAAGCGCGTGTCGTGCGGCAGGATGCGCTTGTCCAGCCGCAGCTCGAGTTCTCGGCCGAGCTCGGTGAGAAGGGGCATCGAGTTGCTGATGGCTCGTGAGAAGCCTGCTCCGAGCACGAACACCTCGGCCACGGTGGGTCTCCGATCTGGTTACGCGGGACGTGGCAGCACAACAGGGATCAAGGTCAGGCGGATCGCGCGGTGGTTGTCTACCGCGGAGGTGAGCGCGAATTCGCTTGGTGCGTCAGGTTCGTTGGTGGAGCGCTCGTTCAGGAACTGCTCGTGTTGCCGCACGCACGCGGCGGCCTTGTCGATGACGGACGTGACATCGGTCCGATCGCGGATGAACAAGATCAGCGCGGTGCGGGTGTCCCGCCACACCGTGTAGCCCAGCAGTTGGTCGATCGCCTCGACGAACCTCTTCTCGCCGTGCCAGATCTTGCACTCGGCGATGAACGCGTCGCGGTCCTGCCACCGCAGGAGGATGTCGGTCTTGCCCTTGCCGACGAAGGTCTCGCCGGTGGCGAGGCCGCGGTAGTTGGCGTTGAGCAAGAAGAGCAGCACATCGCGGATCGTCTCCTCGGACTCGCCGACGAGTTTGTCCGCGGTGGAAGGCAGGCGCTCCAGAGCCCGACCGAACGAGGTGATCAGCGTGATGAGGCTGGTGGCGATGTCGTCGGCGAGCGCGTGCTCAGGCGTGCCCGATTCTTTGGCCTGCTCGACCTGGTCGAGCGTCAGCAGGGTCGGCGTCAGCGGCACGGCCACCGATGCCTTGGCGACCGGCTCAAGGGGGATCGACAAGCTGGCCGCCGCGCTGCGAAGGCCGATGACGCGCGCTCGGCGCGACCTGATGATCGGCGCGATCGCGGCCCGAACCGCTGAGCGATGCTCTTCAACTCTTTGGTTGGCGACTTTGGAGGCCGCAGTCAGTGACTCTTCGAGCTTGTTCCAGGCGTCGCGGAGCACGGACTCGAAAGTCAGCCACACCTCGTCGTCAGCCGCCGCCAGGCTCAGGTTCAGGGAGATCTGCCAGGCCGGGTAGTCGGGTTGCTTGTGTCGTAGCAGGGGATCGGTGCTGCTGCCGCCGTTCACGATCCGGTCAGGCACCTCGAAGAGGAGGGAGCCTGCGCCCTCGCACGGCACGTTCAAGGTGAAATGCGCGGGGTGAGCAGCGCTGCTCGTGTCGAAGCCACGCGCGTTGGTCTCCCACATCTTGTTCCACTTGAGATCGAACCTCGGCACCACCGGCGATGCGGCATAGCGGGTGACGACCGCTTCGATGAGGATGTCCCCGTCGTGCGCCGCAAGCTCGTCCTCCGACAAGCGGTGGGCAGCCGCGAGCGCCTGCGCCAGGCGCTCAGGGAACTTCACTTCCCACACCGGGATCGGCTCTGGCCGTTGGGGGATCGACACGCGTTCAGTATCGGCGAGCTTGTCCGGACGTCGTGGAGATCAGGGCGTGTCGTTGTTGAGTTCCTCCGGCGCCACCAGGTTGTCCTCAAGGGCACGGGCGAGCAACTCTGACTTGGAATAGGCGGAACGACCTGCCTTCTCGTACTTCTGGCGCGCCCTTCGGATGTACATGTCGACGGTGTGCGGCGACACCTGCATCTTGCGGGCCACCGAGGCCTTCGACGACGACTGGAACCACAGCAGCAGCGCGGTGCGTTCCTGTTCGGACAGCCGCGGCCGGTCGGCGCCGCCGTCGCTGATCAACGCGCCGGCCATCACCGGGCCGACGTACGGGCGGTCGGCGGCGACCGCGACGACTGCCTTGACGAGGTGCTCGCGTCCTTCGTGCTTCGCGACGAACTCGCGTGCGCCGGACTCCAGCGTGCGCAGGATCAGGCCGTGGCCGGTGAACTGCGAGTAGACGACGACGCGTTGGCCCGTGTCCGCGAGCCTGGCGACGTTCTCGAGGTCCATGCGGCCGTGCAGGCTCAGGTCGAGCAGCACCACGTCGGGCTGGAGCTGGTCGTCGGCGGTCAGCTTGTCCACGTCGTCGCCGGTGTGGACGACCTCGATGCGTGAGTCTCCGGTCAACCAGCTCGCGACCCCTTCGATCACGACCGGATGGTCATCGATGATCGCGACCCTGATGGGGCTGTCCAATGCGCTTCCACCCACAGGCGTCCGTCCTCCTCCTGAACGTCGATGGTCACTTCTTCGGGTGTTGCTTCGCGGAACGGCTCCAGCGGTGTGCCGCTGCCGTCGGCGAAGACGCTGACGGTCAGGGCGTCGCTTTCCGCGAGCACGGTGATTCGGGCGTGCGATTGCGTTGCTGCCAAAGTGACGAGCGTTGTTTCGGTGATCGCTCGCCTTGCCGCTGTCTCGATCGCGGGTACGTCGCCGACCACGATGAGTTCGACGACGACACCGCGTCGTTCAGCCGCATCCGCGCTGGCACGGAGTTCGTGCAGCAACGGGGTGTCGACCGTGTCGCCCTCGGCGAGGAGTCTGCGCATCCTGCCCACCGCGAGCTCACACCTTCTTCGTACGGCGGGGTCGGACGGTTCGAGATCGCCTTGCGCGAAGTCGGCCAGCAGTCGTGTGAACTCCTGGTCCATCTCGGCGAAACGGCGGAGGCGCCCGGCCTGGACGGCTTTGGCAGCGTTGTCCTTCGCGGCGATCAGCACGCCGGACTGGGTCGCGGTGACGGTGGTGTGCACCGCGTGAACGATCATCCGGTCGACGAGCACCGCACAGACCTGCACGCCGACCGTGATGAAGAGGCCGCTGAACAGCCGCAGCACCATCGGATGGTCGGGTTGTTGCAGCAACACCAGCACGGCGAAGCTGAGCGACGGAAGTCCGATGAGGACTCCGCCGACGACGTTGAGCTGCCAGTGTAGGATGAGCAGGACGCCGACCCAGCCGATGGTGCCCGACATCCAGCAGCCGATCTCCTCGACGGCGCTCTCTGGGACGTACGCGGCGAGTGTGGCGATGCTGATGGCTGTGGCGCACAAGGCAAGCACGCGGATCGCGTAGCGACCGACCTGCAGCCACGCCATGATCACCGCGATGGCAACGGTGCACGCCGTGAGGACGATCGAGACGGCCGCGGCCGGGTGGACGAACGGCACCGGCTTGTCCGCCGCGAGGGCGTGCCACACGTTCCAGGCGGCCGCCATCACCACGACGACGGCGGTCATCGTGCGGTTGTTGCTCTTGCCGGCTTGGTCAACGGTCGCCGCGAACACGCCACCACCGCATCGTCACGCTCGTGCCCTGGCAGCGTCCGGTCCGGACCTCGACGGTGCCGCCCACCGCGTTCATGCGGTCGACGATCGACCCGCGCAGGCCGCGGCGGTGGTGGGGTACCTGCCGGGTGTCGAACCCCCGGCCGTCGTCATGCACTGTCACCTCGATCCCGTCACCGCACTCTCTGACGCTCACCGAGGCGATTTGGCTCCCGGAATGTCGTGCGACGTTTGTGAGCGCTTCGGCGGTCGCCTCGGTGAACGCCATGACGACCTGTTGGGGCAGGCGCACGGGAACGAGGTCGAAGTCGATGCGCAGCTTCGGAAGGCCTGGCACCCAGGTCGATTCGAGGGTGCGCAGGGCGAGGTCCAGGCTGCTGTCGGAGAGGTCCGGCAGGGGGATGGTGCGGTCGCCCGCGCTCTGCAACGTCATGAGGTCCGCCGCGGCACGCTGGCGCAGCATCGGGCTGCTGTGCCGGACCGCGCCGGTGGCCACCATCGTCAGGGTCGCGAGGCCGGTGTCGTGGAGCCTGCGCTGGTAGTCGTCCTCGTCCGCGCGGACCGTCGCGGCCATCACGGCTTGCACGTAGGCAGAGGCGGCCTGGGTGACGGCCTCGTCGACCTGGCGGACGGCCTTGTTGAGCAGGTGGACCAGGACGGCCGTGACCGCTCCCTGTGCCATCAGCATCGCGACGATGTAGGCGGACGAGCCCCCGAGGTGCTGCGCGGACGCCAGCGCCACGCACACGATCAGACCGCCGGAAGGGGAGAAGAGCATCTGGCCGGCGAGCAACGACCCGATCGCGAGCAGGATCGTCCAGTCGACGTGATCGGACGGCGACGGCAGCAGCACGTCGTCGATGGCGCAGATCATCCCCACGATCGCGACGTCGGCGGCCGCGACGAGGGTGTTCGCGTTGTCCAGCACCGCGACGGCGGAGATCACCGACCAGAGGACCATCGCCGACACGACGAGTCCCAGTTGGGCTCCGGACACGTCATGGGCGGCGCTCGCCACGATGACCGTTCCCGCCGTGGTAACGAGCCGAACCGCGACGGCGATTCTTGTGAAACCGATTCGCAATCGCTGTTGGGTCATGCTCACGCGCTGCTTCTCGCGCGCCCCGTCCAGAGTCCCCGTGTCCACGCTGCCCCCTTTGCCCATCGAGTATGTCCGAGCGGGCGCGGCTTGTGCTGGGGTTTTGTCCGCTGGTGGAGCGCAGGTGGCGAATATGGGCCGATCGGGGTATTTTTCTGCGGCCTCTGGGAGGTAGCGCTGTTATCTACCCATGCGTAGGGTCACTGAGTGACTACTCGGATTTGAGCCGGTAGTTAGTGTTACGCGTTCTCGTGTTCCCTGTTCGCGTGTCATGCCGTGCGGACATGCTCTCGGTACGGTCCCGGTTGTGGGGCTGAGAGACAGCAGGGGTCATCTTCACTCGCCCTTCACACGATTGATTTCGCTGATCCGTGCCATTCGTCGGACCGACTGGTGCGTTCGGGTGATCCTGCCTGATCGGCGGCAGGATGGAGGGGGACGTGGTAATGCGGAGTTCTGTTGTGAGTGGGCCGCGCACAGCTGCGCCTGGACCGGTGCGGCTGCCGTTCGGGCCGTGGCTACGCGCGCGGCGGCGCGGTCGCGGTCTGACCGTGCGCGCCGCCGCTGACCTGGCCGGGATCTCGCCGGGCTTTCTGTCGATGCTGGAGAACGGGACCCGGCGGCTCAACCGCCACCGGGACATCGTCGCGCTCGCCGGGGTTCTCCGGGTGAGCGAGGCCGAACTGGTTGAATTTGAAGCGAACGAGCCCGAGTGCCTGAAGCTGGGTGCCTGAGCCCGTGCGCTTGATGGCCTACTGCCTGCCCGGGTCGGTGGGGCAGTAGGTCCATTCGAACTCATCGCGAATGGAAACTCCTGCTAAACGCAGGTGTGTTGCCCTGAAGTTGAAAGCTGCACCTTTCATGAGGTGCAGTGCCACGTCGGCGACCTTTCTCCGGTCGGGGTCCTTGAGGTACGTCGATGCCGCCCATTCGTTGAACCCCGCCATTGCCGGACCGCACCACATCTGGTAGTCGAGACGGCGGTTTTCGTCACCTGTGCTCGCCCAGCGCGAGGCCATCCCGAGGTACCAGCGGAACAACAGGGCCACGCGGCGCTTGGGGTCCTTCGCGGCGCGCTCGAGCTGGCTGGGATCGCGCCGGGAGAAGAAGTCGGTGACCTCGCGCCACACGTTTTCGAGCGGCTGCCGGAAGATTTCTGCCTCGAGCTTGGCCCGCTCCTCCAATGGAATCGATTCCACGCTGTCGTAGCGCCGATACAGTTCGTACAGACGCTTGGCCCTCATGGGGAACATCGAGTTCCGGCGCAGCACCTGGATCTCCGCGCCGAGCTCGAACATGTCGGCCGCGGGGGCCATCTGGAAGTCCGCGAGGCCCGCGTCGCACAGAGCCAGGCGAACAGCGGGTGACGTGCCGGCCTCGACGCAGGCCTGGTTGATCGAGCCGGTCACGACGTAGTCGGCTCCCATGGCGAACGCGCCCGCCACCGATTCGGGCGTGCCGATCCCGCCGGCCGCACCGACTCCGACGCGGATCTCGTAAAGGCCCGCCGCCGCATCACGCTGCCGGACGATCATCGGCAGCAGGACGGGCAGCGGCCTGCGGTCCGTGTGGCCACCGGAGTCGGCCTCCGCCGTGATGTCGTCCGCCATCGGCACGAACCGGGCGAGTGTCGCCTGCTCCGCGGTCACGAGCCCTGCCCTGACCAGTTCCGCGACGACGGACTCGGGTGGTGGAGCCAGGAAACGCGCGGCGACCTCGGGCCGGGACACCTTGGCGATCACGCGGTTCGCCACCACGATCTCGCCGTCCCGGCCACGGGAGAGCCCCGCGACCCGGTACCGGACGATGTTCAGGCTGAGCATCACGAACGCCGAGGCCTCGACGCAGCGGACCTCGTGCCGCAGGAACATCTCGACGGCGCCCTGTTCCAGCGCGGGCTCACTCGGGCTGCTGATCAGGTTGCAGGCGAACGGAAGCCTGGGGATCTCGCGCGCGAACCGCAGTAGCGCCTGCTCGATCACGTCGGGGGTGAGCCCGGCCGCGCCGAACGACGCGAGAAACCCGGCTCGTGCCATGGCGATCACCAGATCGGCCGACGCGATCCCGCCTGCCATCGCACCGCTCTGGTAGGCGTAGCGGACGCCGTGGCGTTCCCGGAACGCGGCAGAACCGAGCTGATGCGCCGGCAACGGGCGAACGCTTGCGACGACCTCGTCGCCGTTGGAGGGGAGTTCGGTGGTCAGGCTGCCGTCGCGCAGCAGGTGGACGTGCGCCTCCAGGTCGGCGAGCGGGGACTGCTCGATCGTCGTCATCGTTGTGGCTCCACGGAATCGGGGCGGGAACGGGCGAGCGCGGCGACGGCGTGTTGCTGCGCCGCGTTGTGTGCGCGCAGCACGTGGCGGTGCGCCAGGACCACCTGGAGGGCGAGCACCGGTTCAGGTCCGGGAACGCGATGGCACACGAGCCGGGCGAGGACCCTGGCGACGGCGAGGCCGGTGGGCACGCCCCGCTGATCCGCGGACACCGCGACGTGCGGGCGGTCGCCCAGCGTGTCGCGGATCCACCGCGTGCAGCTCGCGGCCGGGCCGACCTCGACGAAGTACCGGTAGCCGCGCAGGTACGCCGCCTCGACCAGCCGGGGGAAGTCGACGGGGCGGGTGAGCGTGTGCGCGATCCGTTCGGCCGGAGTCGATCCGACCGGCAAGGACGCGGGACCGAACTCGACCATCGACAGCAGCTCGGCGTCGGGGACCCGACGGACCTCGTGTGCGTGCAGGTTCGCCAGTTCCGGCCGTGAGTCGTCCAGCAGGTCGCAGTGCAGCACGTGGGCCGTGGGAGACTTCGCCGACGAGCACCCCAGTCTTGCCAGGACTTCGGCGCACCTCGCCGGGTCGCCGGCGATCACGGTCTCCTCAGGGCTGTTGACGTGGGTGAGGAAGACGCGGTCCTCGTCCCCGATGGCCGCGCGGACGCGTTCCGGGCCGGTCAGGACCACGTGCGAGGCCCACTCGGCGGTTCCCCAGGCCTGACGCACCACGTCCTTGCGTCCGCTGAGGCCGTTCTGGACCAGCGGGCTGGTGTCCAACGAGGACGGGTCCCAGCCCGCGAAGTCCAGGGCGCCCAGGGCGAACAGCATGCTGGCCTCGCCGAAGCTGTAGGCCAGAGCGCCGTCCGGACGCAGTCCGAGCTGGTCGCGCAGCATCCTGGTGTGCAGCACGGCCACGTTGAGGCCGATGTTGACCATGCCCGCCAGGTCGTCGCGCAGGGCCCGTTCGTGCCGCATCGCCGCAGCATGTCCGGGAGTGAGGCCGAGCCCGTGGATCGTGTCGAGGCGGTACCTCGTCGCGGGTTCGTCAGCCTCCTGCTCGAACTGGTCGCGCAAGGCGGGGAAGAGGTCGAACAGGTCCTCGGCGACGTCCGGGTAGGCGGTGAAGCCGCCGGGGTAGACGAAGGCGACGCGGTAGGCCGTGCCGATCGGAGCCGTCGTGCAGTAACTGCCCGCCGGCGTTGCCCACTCGCCACCGGGCTGGACGTCCGGTAACCCGTCCACGGCGGCTACAAGTTCGCTGTGGAGCTGCTCCTCGTCAGCGCCCACGATCGCGGCACGCCACTGCCCTCGCCGTCCGGCGTGCTCCTCGACGAGCGCGTGCGCCGGGCGGCCCGCGGCGAGTTCGCCCAGGCACGTCTCCGCCGCCACGACGATCTCCGCGATCGTGTTGCCGGACAGCACGAGCAGGAACGGCAGCGGGCTGGCGGCCGGGGCGGTGGCGCCGAGGAGGAACAGTCGTTCGGTCCCTGCGTCGACCACTGCGGCGACCGGGCTTTCGCGGTGCCTGCGGAGCCAGGGACGGGTCTCGGCCGGAGTGCTGAAGCCAGCCAACTCGGATTTGGCCGACTCAGGCACCACGAGAACGGACGTGGGTAGCCGCCGAGCTGCGATGTGTTGTGCCACAAGGGCCACCGCGCCGAGGAGACCCTGGCTGACACTGATCGACTTGCCAGGCGAAGTAGCCGGATACGTGGCTGCGATGGAGGTGAGCCGTTGTGGAGACACCTCGCCGACCAGTTCGACGTGGTCAGGCTCGTGCACGTCGCCGGTCAGGTCGAGAAGCGCGTAGACCCGCTGGCTGGCCGAAGCGGCCAGCACGATCGCGGCGGTGTCGTCGAACACCACCACCGGTGACCCGGCTTCGCGGGCCACCAGCTGCAGCTGCTCCAGGGAGTCGACCCTGACCACGTGGGCGGTGGCGACGGCGGCGTCGCGCAGGGCGGCGTCCGCCGTGTCGCCGACGCCGATGATCGATGTGCGCATGTGCCTTCCTCAGCGGCCGAACTTCGCGGCGAGATTCGAGGTGGTGACGAGCTCCAGGCCGGTGAAGCGCAGCATCACCCGTCCGTCGGGTGCGCACGCCGTCACCGTGCAGATGGCCTTGGGGGACTGGTCGAGCACGTCCTCCACGACGACCACGAACTCCTCGGTGAGCGGTGCGTGCACCTCGACCCGTTCCACTCGCGTCGGCAGCGCGGACCGGCCGAGATCTCTCGACACCACCAGGGCTGCCGCCTGCGGCAGAAGATCCGCGCGCACCGGGTCGTAGCTGTCCGCGGCGCAGAGGCCGCCCGCGAGTGTGCGAGCGGGCACCGTGCAGCGGAACGCGTTTCCTGCGGCCTCGACGATCCCCTGGAACGCCGGGCCGTGGAACAACGTGCCGTCCGCATAAGGGCTGACCGGTGTCCATTGCGAGGGGAGTTCGAGCTTCTCGGGCGGGCTGAGTTCGAAGTGGACGGTGGCGCTGTACCTCGGTTTTCCGGCGTCGTCGTGCACTCGCACGTCGTCACCGTCGGCGCTGGCGGAGAGTTCGGCCGGGCGGTTGTCGTTCAGAACGAGGCCACGATGCACGACGACTCGGTTCAGCCCACGGGGGTTGCGGGTGTCGACGGCGGCGAGCATCGTGCCGATCGCCGCGGTCAGCGGGAGGACCGGGACGCCGCCGATCGAGTGGTCGGCGAGCTCCGGATCGTTGTCGAGCGCCGCGATCCGGAGCGTCCTGCCGGTCGTGAGCCCTGGCCCGGCTTGGACGACCGCGTCCCGTGCGGTGCACAGCTCCGTGAACAGCCTGGCCCCGGCGGGGACGTCGATCAGCTCGACGCCTCGGTCGGAGAAGCGCCGGGCCAGCTCCGGTGTGACCATGCCACCGGCCCAGGCACCCCACGCCACGGAGGTGACGGTCGCCTTCGGTAGGGCCGTGCGCAGTGCACGCGCCATGCCGTCGAGTGCCTGGTTGGCCATCGCGTAGGCGGCCTGTCCTGGGTTGCCGAAGAGTCCGGCCACCGAGGAGAACAGCACGACGTGACGGAGCCGTTCAGGGTCGAGAGCCTCGAGCACGTGACTCAGACCGTCGACCTTCACCGCCAGCACGTGGCGGGCGGAGTCGAGGTCGATCTCGGCGACGCGCCGGTCGGCCAGGACGCCCGCGCCGTGCACCACACCGGTGATGCGTTCGGCGAGCGGTGCCAGCGCGGTGCGCACGCTTGCCGCGTTGGCGACGTCCATCGTCACGTACTCGGCGCCTGCGATGGCTTGGAGAGTTGTGCGGATCTCCCGCTGTGCCTGGATCTGCTTGACGAGGTTCGCCACGGCGCGCGGTGTCGGATGTCCGTTGGCCGACAGCCGTTCGGTGACCGCGGCGGTCAGATCCTCGTCTGTGACGCCGTTGCTCCAGAAGTGCTCGTCGGTCAGTTCGGTGCGGCCTGCCAGCACGAACTGGCAGCGGTATCGCGCGTGCAACTCACGCGCGCAGGCTGCCGTGACGCCTTGGCCGCCACCGATGACCAGCAGGACGTCCTCGGCGCCCGGTGCCTCCTCCGTCGTCTCGACCTCGGAGTGACGGTCTGGAGCGATGGTCCACCGCAGGCCGTCATGACCGGCCTGGTGCAGCGTGATGTCGGCGTCGTGGATCTCCGCGAGGATCAGGTCGGCGCTGGTCTCGTCGTCGAGAGCGGGGTGCAGGTCGACCGCGCGGCAGAACAGGTTCGGATGCTCGTGGGCGAGTGTCTTGACCAGACCCGGCAGACCGGCCATCGCGGCGTGCGCCGTGTTGATCGCCGTGTCGCCGAACTGGCCGTCGATCCGGCTGACCGTCACGAAGGCAGCCCGGCCCGGTGCCTCCGCGAGCGCCGCGATCGTCTGCTTGGCCGTGGCCAGGGCGGCAGCCAGTTCGGTTGCCGCGCCGCTGACCGTCACCGGCTCGCCGGCGACGTGGACCACGAGGTCGAGCCCGCCGTCCGCGGTGGACGCGATCTCCCAGCCCGCGGTCCGCAGCACCTCCGCCAGGTGGGTGGCCAGGCCGCACTCACCCCGGACGAGCGCACGCTTGACGACGTACGCGTCGTGCGTGACGTTCGGAGCGGAGAGCGGGCGTGGACGCACCGGCGTGCTGCCGGGTGCGCCCTCACCTGCTTTTGGGCCGACCACCTCCTGCGCGACGCCGGCCAGGAGCTCGTTGATGTCAGTGAGCGTGCGCAGCTCGGCCAGCCGTTCCGGCTCGAGCTCGGGAGTGGCGGGGAAGCGTTCCCGGACCGCGCTCATGATCTCCACGCGCTTGATCGAGTCGACGCCCAGGTCGGACTCCAGGTCCATGGCGGTGTCGAGGACCGCTACCGGGTAGCCGGTCTGGGCCGACACGATCTCCAGCACGACGCTGATCGTCGGTTCCTGGGCCGCGGTGGGTGCGGGGGTGGGCGATGGCGGTGGGGCGACCACGGCCTTGGGCGGAGGAGTCGGTTGGGGGAGAGGCGCGGGAAGTGGTTCGGGCGAGGGGATCGGGGCGAGCGCCGGCACCTGAGGTGTGGCAGGCAGAGCGCCGTCGAACGTGCCCGCGAGGTGGGCGAGGCGCAGCACGGTGTCGGCGGCCTGCACGTGGGTGCGCCCCAGTTCGAGGCTGTGCTGCACGAGCGCCTTGACGCCCTCGGACAACGCGGGGTCGATCGGGCCGCGCCCGGCCTGGTCGCGCAGCAGCGCGGTGAGCTGCTCGGAGACCCGGAGCTGCCCGCGCAGGTACTCGTTGTGGCCCGCGATGTGCTCTGCCAGCAGGGAACCCGCTGCGGGCGCCGCGGCCGGCATGGGTGCGGGTGGTGCGGCCAGTTCGTCCAGGTAGGCGCGTCGCTCGTCGGCGACGTGGTTGGCGCCGGTCACCAGGATCGCCATCCTTTCGGTGTGCTGGGGTGCGGGGGAGTGCGCGTGCTGGCCGAAGCCCGTGAGTCCGGCGCCCAGGACGGCCAGACGGGCGGCCGTCCGCTTGAGGCTGTGGTCGCCGTCGCCGTGCGGGCCGTCGTCGGCGGACAGCACCACGACGTCCGAGTGTTTGGCGAGGATCCGGCGGATCAGCCCGGTCAGCACCTGCCTCGGGCCGAGCTCCACGAAGACGCGGAAACCGTCGGCGTACATCCGGTCGACCTGCGGGGCGAAGTGGACGGGCTCGCGCAGCTGCCGGGCGAGCACGTCGGCGTTCGCCGAGGTGTCGGTGCCGTACTCGGCGCCACGTGTGTTCGCGTACACCGGGACCGCTGGGGCCTTCACCACGATCTGGTCCACGGCCTCGCGGAACGGTGCCAGAGCGTGCTCGACGTACCTGGTGTGGAAGGCGGCCGCCACCGGCAGCCGGGAGATGCGCGGACCGGTCGTCTGGAGCGCTTTCACGAATCGCGCGATGCTCTTCTCGCCACCGCCGACGACGACCTGCTGCGGGCCGTTCACGTTGCAGATCCACAGGTCCGGCTCGTTCGCGAGCAGCCCCTCCACGTCCCGTTCCGATGCGTACACCGCAGCCATCGCGCTCGGTTCGGCGCTGTCACCGGCCATGGCCGCACCTCTGGCTGCGGTGAGCCGGAAGAGTTCGTCCGTGGAGAGGCTTCCCGCCGCCCACAACGCGCCCAGCTCGCCGAGGCTGTGGCCGATCGCGCCGTCCGGCATGAAGCCGAGTTCGCGCAGGTAGGAAAACTGGCCTGCGGCGAGCGCGGTGATCGCGGGCTGGGCGAAGTCGGTTCGGCGCAGCAGGTTCTCCTGTGCGGTGCGCTCCTCGTCGGTGAACACCGGGATCGGGAAGACCACTTCGCCGAGCGGCGGTGAACCGGGGAACGCCAGCGCTGCCGCGTCGAACGCCTCGCGCACCGCGGGCACGGACAAGGCGGCCGCCGAACCCATGTCGAGGTACTGGCTGCCCTGTCCGGCGAACACTGCCGCAACCCGGCCCGTGAGGGCGCGCCTGCGGTAGAAGGCGGAGCCGTCGATCTCGAAGGAGTCCGGATCGGCGGTCAGCCTCTCCAGCACCTTGGCGCGCAGCCGGTCGAACTCCTCGTCGGTTCTGGCCAAGAGCGCGACGCGGGCGTGACTGGCGGGAATCGGTGTGCCCGTCGCGGGTTCGGCCAGCCGTTGCGCCAACGCGGCGGCGTCGGGTGCATGCCAGATCCGCACCTCGGTCGTGGGGTGCAGCACCTCGGTCTGTGGTGCGTCGGCCTCCTCGACCACGCAGTGGAAGTTCGTGCCACCGAAGCCGAACGCGGACACACCGGCTCGGCGGCGGGGGCGGTTCGGTTCGACGATCCACGGCCGCGTCTTGGTGTTGACGTACAAGGACGAGTCGGCGAAGACGGTCGCGGGTTTGTCCACGTTGATGGTCGGCGGCAGCACCTTCTGGTGCAGGGCCAGCGCCGCCTTGATCAGCCCGGCCGCGCCTGCGGCCCCCTTGGTGTGGCCGATCTGCGACTTCACGCTGCCGACCGCGACCCGCCCGCCACCGAGGACCTCGGACAGCGCTTCGAGTTCGGTGCGGTCGCCGGTCGGGGTGCCGGTGCCGTGGCACTCGACCAGGCTGATGGTCTCCGGTTCGACGCCGGCGTCGGCGTGGGCGCGGTGCAACGCCCTGATCTGTCCCTGGGCGTTGGGGGAGTAGATGCTCTTGGACCGACCGTCGCTGGAGGAGCCGATGCCGCGCAGCACGGCGTAGACGCGGTCGCCGTCGCGTTCGGCGTCAGCGAGACGCTTCAGAGCGAGCATGCCGATGCCCTCGCCCAGCAGGGTTCCGTCGGAGGCGGCGTCGAACGGGCGGATGTGGTCGCCGCGCGACAGGACCGTCGTCTTGGCGAAGCACATGTACATGAAGATGGTGTTCTCGATGTCACAGCCGCCGGTGAGCATCAGGTCGGCGCGGCCGGACTGGAGTTCGGAGACGGCGACGTTGACGGCGGCGAGCGAGCTTCCGCAGGCGGCGTCGACCGTGCAGTTGAGGGCGCCAAGGTCGAACCTGTTGGCGATCCGGCCGGCGACCACGTTGCTCAGCAGGCCGGGGAAGGCGTTCTCCTCCCACGGCGCGAACGCGCGGTTGAACCGTTCCACGACCTCTTCAGCGTCCTGAGAGGACAGACCACTGTGGTGCAGCACCTGGCGCAGCAACGGTGTCTGCAACCGCGCCGACAGCGAGTGCTGCAAGGTCCCGGTGCCGGTCATGCCGAACACCGCGCCCGTGCGTTCGGGCGTGTACCAGGAAGATCCCGGCGCGCCCGCGTCGGCGAGCGCGTCCCTCGCGACGGTGAGTGCTAGCAGCTGCGCGATGTCGGTGACCTCCATGAGGTTCGGCGGCATGCCGAACTCCGTGGGGTCGAACCGCACCTCGGGAACGAAGCCTCCGCGCACGGCGTAGGTCTTGTCCGGTGTGGATGGATCGCGGTCGAGGAAATCCGCGGAGCGCCAATGGCTTTCCGGTACCTCGGTCAGGCAGTCGTTGCCGGCCAGGACGTTGCGCCAGAACGCGCCGATGTCAGGGGAACCGGCGAACAGCCCGCCCAGGCCGATGATCGCGATGTCGCTCATGCGGGCGTCGCCGCCTCACTGGCGACGTGCTCGGCGAGCCGCGAGATCGTGGGGAAGTACCAGAGCGTGGCGGAGTCGATCTCCACACCCGTCCACTTCGCGAGCTCGTCTGACAGCACCAGCACGTCCGTCGAGTCGAGCCCGAGCTCGTTGAAGTGCCAGTCGGGCGCGACCTGGCTCGGGTCGAACCCCTTGCGCCGCGCGACGGCGTCGACGAGCCACGCCCGCGCGGAATCCGTTGAGACCAACATGAACACGTCCTCCAGAATCAGGCAGTGGCGCTCAGCCGCACGGAACGGTCGGAGCCGTCGGCGGGCACGGTGTCGGCGACGGCGAGGTGACGGGGAACCCCGAGCTCCTCGCGCAGCAGGTTCAGAATCCGGCGGCGGGTCGGGCCGATGGAGCCGTGCGGGATCCGCAGTCGCCTGCTGATCTCCGCGTAACTCAGCTCGTCCTCACCGAAAAGCAGGTCCAGCAACGCGCGCTGGGCTTCGTTCAACACGGACAGGGCCTCTTCAAGCCGTGACGAGTCCGCGGCGGCGGAGAGCGTCTCCTCGGCGGTCGCCTCGTCCGCCGGGAGCTGGAGCAACTCCAGCCCGTCGCCGACCGGGTGGTCTCGCTTCGGCCGCCCGACGTGCCGCAACGCCTCGCGCTTGGCGACCGTCACGATCCACGCGCGGATCTTGTCGGGCTCGCGGATCACGTCGATGCGCTGGAACACCCGCGTCCAGGTCGCCTGGCAGGTGTCCTCGGCGTCGTCGGCGTCCAAACCGAACGAACGGACCGTGACCCACACCAGCGGCCGGTACGACTCGACGAGCTCGGCCCAGGCGCGCTGGTCGGATTGCCGGCAACGGGCGACGACCGTACTGATGTCCGATGGCGGCACGACACGATCCCCCTGCTGTGTGAACAAAAGCCGTTGCCAGCGAACTTAAGCGCGGCTCGAGCCGTTTTGTTCACAGTCGTGATGCTCTGGAGGATTCGCTTCGAGGGCAGCGAGGCATGGTCTAGACCTCGACTCGTTAGGGTGACGCGGCATCTAAACCAGTCGAGATTGCGGGTGTGGCTCTGCGATCCTCACCGCGTGGAAGCTGACTACGAAGACGACGGCTGGTCCGAGGAGGAGCGGCCTGCGCTGAACTCTCCAGAAGAAGCCAAGGGTCTGGTCGAGGAAGTCACCGCGATCCTCGTCGCGGGCGCGAACAGGTCAATGGCCGGCCCGCCACCCGACAGGGCGGACTACCGGAACAAGCGCAAGGCGCTGGCGCACGTCCTGACGCAGTTCGGCATCCGCAACCCGTTTCCGTGGCGGACGCTCGATATAGCGGTGGAAGCGGCGAAGAACGCCCACAGCGGCACAGGCTCGCATGCCCTACGACGAAGGTACTTTCAGGAGTACGCAGCGAAGGCGATCGGCCCCCTGGAGCTGCGGATCGCTGACCGCGACAGCGGCGACATCTCGGCGGCCATCGAGGGTTTGCGTTCTGCCGTCGAGGCTACCGTGCTGGACGCATCGTCGCTTCGGCTTGAACTTCGCCGAATCGAGGCTGCGTTGCCGGGTGATCCAGGTGCCGCGATCAGTCGCGCCAAGAACTTGATCGAGGCTGTGGCCAAGCGAGTCATCATCGACTCTGGGGGCACCGTCAACACCGACCGCGCCATCTCGGCGTTGACCACTCAAGCCACCGAGGTCCTAGGCATAGACCGAAAGTCGGCAGCGGGGTACCACAAGGACTTCGCAATTCTCATGGAGAAGCTTCACGGTTGTGTCATCGCTATCGGTGACATACGGAACGCTGTCGGCGATGGCCACGGTGCAGCCGAGCTGCCAGAGGACCTTGCTCCGAGCCATGGACGTCTTGCTGCGCGTGGTGCGATCGCTTGGTGCGGCTTCATGTTGGACACACTTCACGCCAGGCAGCAGCGGTCCTAGCTGCTCTGCATTTCGGTCGGGACCTCCGGCTCGGCACGCTGAGGAGCACGGCGTTCGGTACGCATCAAGGGATGAGCTGAACTTCTGGGGCGGGAGGCTTTAGTTTCCCGCCCCAGAACGATCACGCGGTGATCGGATCGCGTGCGTCGTCGGACATCAAGGTGGCCACGAAGCCGCGGATCGTCGGGTGTTCCGCGAACGCCGACGCCGGCACCTGCCTGCCCAGCTCGGCACCGAGCTTGGCGGAGATGTCGATGAGCACCAGCGAGTCCAGGCCGAGCTCGAACACGTCCTGGTCGGGGTCGGGCGGCCCGTCCTGCGCCCCGAAGATCCGCATGACCTCCTCCTGCACGTACCCGATGATCGACGCCTCGTCGGTGAGCAGGAGCCGGGGCTGCTCGGCCGCCACGGCCTGACCGCCTGCCGCGTACCGCTTCCGCTCGAACGGGTAGGTCGGCAGCGGAACCCGGCGTGCGGACTCGTCCGCGTAGACCTTCTGCCAGTGCACGCCGGCACCAGCGGCCCAGGTCTGTGCCAGCGCGGCCAGCAGGGGACCACGGCCCGCAGCAACGTCGGCGAGGTCGAGCCACAACGACACCGGGTCACCAGAAGCGAACTCAGCCCCGGCGTGCCCGTCGGCCTTCGCCAGCGCCTCGCGCAGGTCGGACGTCCCGGCCAGGCAGGCGAGGGCGAGCTCGCCCAGCCCACCCCGGACGGCGGCGGACGAGACTCCCCACGAGAGCAGCAACTCGGTCAGTGCGAGTTGGGCGACGAGCGAGGCCTGCGGCGAGGAGGTGCCGAGCAACGCGCGGGCGTTCCCGGCCCCGGCCCGTGCCGCGACAGAGTCGGCGTGCCGGGCGAACGTGGGCAGGTCGTCGTACAGGTCGACCGCACCGGGGCACATTGCGGCGAAAGCGAAACCGAACCTCGGCGCGGCCTCAGCGACTGCGGTGACGACGGTGTTTTCGTCGCCGATGGCCAAGGTCAACGCGGCAGCACGGACGTCACCAGGGCATCGCACGGCTCGGCGGAACCGGTATGCGCGCCGTCCGACGGCGAGGGTATGTGCCACGTCGGCCAGGTCGAGCTCCGGATGGGCACGCAGGTAGCGCGACAGCCGTTCGGTCGCGGTTTCCAGGGCAGCCGGGGTGCGTGCGGACAGCACCAGCAGTTGGTCCTGTTCAACGCGGTCCGCCATGGCCGGGACGGGGGCTTGCTCCAGCACGACGTGTGCGTTGGTGCCGCCGATGCCGAACGAGCTGACTCCGGCTCGGCGGACCGGAGCGGTCCAGGCGACGGTCTCGGTGTTCACCCGGAACGGCAGGGTGGCCGCGTCGACCTCGGGGTTGAGTGCGGTGAAGTGCAGGCTCGGCACCAAAGACGCGTGCTCGAGCATCAGTGCGGTCTTGATCAGGCCGGCGACCCCGGAGGCCGCGTCGAGGTGGCCGATGTTGCTCTTCACCGAGCCGATCGCGCAGGCGCCTGCGGGCAGGCCGGGGCCGAACGCCTCGGTGAGTGCGGTCAGTTCGATCGGGTCGCCCAGCGGAGTGCCCGTGCCGTGCGCCTCGACGTAGGTGATCGAGGAAGGGGAGATGCCGGCGACCGCCTGCGCCTCGGAGATCACGGCGGCCTGGCCCTCGACGCTGGGGGCGGTGTAGCCGGACTTCGCGGCGCCGTCGTTGTTGACCGCGCTGCCCTTGATCACGGCGTGGACGTGGTCGCCGTCGCGCATGGCGTCGGCGAGGCGCTTCAGCACCACGACGCCGACGCCGCTGCCGAGCACGGTGCCTTGGGCCGACGCGTCGAACGGGCGGCAGTGGCCGTCCGGCGAGAGGATCATGCCTTCCTGGTGCAGGTAGCCCTCGGTTTGCGGGGTGCGCACGTGCACGCCACCGGCCAGTGCGATCTCGCACTCGCCGCCGACCAGGCTCATCACCGCCTGGTGCACCGCCACGAGCGAGGTCGAGCAGGCCGTGTTCACGCTCATACTTGGGCCGCGCAGGCCCAGCTTGTAGGACAGCCGGGTGGCGAGGAAGTCCTTGTCGTTGGCGATCATCAGCCGGTACCGCTCAGGGCCGGAGGCCGTGAGGTAGCGCTCGTACAGGCCGTGCAGCAGGTAGGTGTTCATGCCGGCGCCCGCGAAGACGCCGATCGAGCCGTCGAACGAGTTCGGGTCGTAGCCCGAGCGTTCGAGTGCCTCGTGCGCGCATTCGAGGAACTGGCGGTGCTGCGGGTCGAGGATCTCGGCGTCGTCGGCGGTGATGCCGAAGTGCTCGGCGTCGAACATGTCGGCGTCTGCGAGCGTCTGTCCAACCCGGACGTACGCGGGATTGTCCAGCACATGTTGGGGAACGCCTGCCGCGAGCAGTTCGTCGTCGGTGAAGTGGCGGGCCGATTCGTGGCCGGCGCACAGGTTGCGCCAGTACGCGTCGACGTCCGCCGCGCCGGGGAACCGGCAGGCCATGCCGACGATCGCGATGTCGAGTGCCATGATGCTCCAGGGGTGGTCGGGTCAGCGGCGGGGCAGCGCGAGGCCGAACTCGGCCGCGGTCTCCCGCAGGTCGAGGCACGTGCGGGCTACGTTGGCGGCGGCGTCTTCGGAGGCGCCCAGCATCGAGAAGAGTTCGATCAGCTCTCGTTCGTGCGCGGCGGGATCGCCCTCTCCGGCGGAGATCGCGAACAGGACGGTGCGCAGCCGGTCCTCCAGCTCGATCACGTTGAGCGCCTTGGGGAACTTGAGGCTGAACGACGTGCGCTGCATCTCCGGGTTGCGGTGCGAGGCGCGCAGGTGGCTGGCCGCGTTGATCTTGTAGTACATGCTGCCCCAGTGCGTGTACGAGTACAGGTTCAGCAGCCCGAACAGCCGGCAGTGGGTCTCCAGCGGTGAGGCGTTGTACAGCCCCTTGTCCTTCATCTCCGCGACCATCTGGTCCGGGTCGTAGTCGTAGCGCGAGCCGATGTACGGGAACACGATCCGCGGCAGGTCCTCCTCGGGAGCGAAGAGGATCTCCTCGACGCGGCCCTTGAACACCTCGTCGGTGAGCTTCGGTCCGAACGTGCGGTAGAAGCCCTGCACGACCTTCCGGACGTCCGACTCCATCGTGAGGATCTGCTGCGGGTCCGCGCACAACGCGATGTAGGGGATCTTCCGCTCGAACGCTACGAGGATCGCGCGGATCAGGAAGAACGACCGACACGAGTGGCACGGCAGCTTCTCGTCCAGGTACTTGCCCGGTTTCTCGGGCGACCGGGAGAAGATCTCCGCCATCACCTTCGTGATGCCGTCGTCGTCGGAGTCGAGCAGGAACTCTGCGTCGATCTTGTCCCGCATCTCGCGCACGTTCCGGACGGAGTGCCTGCTCTCGAACGGGATGTCGAACGTGTACGCCAGCACGCGCTTGCCCATGCCGTTGACGAACCGGTCCAGCATGAACGTGCTGTCCTTGCCGCCGCTGTACATGAACAGGCAGTCGAACTCACCGGACGTGGCCGGACCCGCGGTGACGAACTCCCGGTACCTCTCGCTGGTGTAGCGGAAGTTCTCGACCAGCTCGGTCGCCATCGTGAGCTTGCACAGGTTGCACAGGCCGTCGTCGTCCAGCGTCACACCGGGGTGCTGCGCCCCCAGGGAACACACCTTGCATGAGGTCACTTCCGGGGCTCCCCGTCTCCTGGTGTCCTGACCGGGCGCAACGCGCGCAGCTCTGCCAGCCCCGCCGTGCGTCGTCCGGTATCCGCCTTCGCCCGCGCCGGTGTCTTCGCGGTGAGGTGTCCTGCCATCGCACGCACGGTGGGGTGGCTGAACATGTCCACCCGCGTCACCGGGACGCCGAACTCGTCGCGCAGCCTCTTCACGACCTGCATCAGGAGCAACGAGTTGCCGCCCAGATCGAAGAAACCCGAGTCGAGTCCGACGTCGCCGCGGCCCAGCACCTCCTGCCACACGCCCGCGACCGCGCGTTCGGTGTCGGACCGCGGCACGACGAACAACGCGACCGGGGCGGCGGGCGCGGGCAGCGCCTTGCGGTCGACCTTGCCGTTGTCGGTCTGCGGGATGGCCGTCAGCCACACGAACGTCGCCGGCACCATGTAGCCGGGCAGCTCCGTAGCGGTCCAGTCCCGCAGTTCCGCGTCCTGCGCACGTTTCTGCCGCGCGACCAGGTACGCGACGATGCGCCGGTCGCCGGGGGAGTCCTCGCGCACGATCGCCACGGCATCGGACACCGACTCGTGGCCGCGCAGCCGCGACTCGATCTCACCCAGTTCGATCCGGTGCCCGTGCACCTTCACCTGGTTGTCCATCCGGTTGAGGTAGACCAGCCGCCCGTCCGGGCGTTGCCGCACCAGGTCGCCGGTCCGGTAGAGCGTGCCGGACGGCAGGCCTTCCGGAGCGCGCACGAACCGCGCCGCGGTCAGCTCGGGACGGTGCAGATATCCCTGCGCCACACCGTCCCCGCCGATGTACAGCTCGCCGGGCGTTCCCGGTGGCACCGGAGCGCCGGACGCGTCGAGCACGTGCAGGAGGGTGTTGGCGATCGGCCTGCCGATCGTCACCGGCTGCCCGGCGGCCACCTTGTCCACTGTGGACCAGATCGTGGTCTCGGTCGGGCCGTAGAGGTTCCACACCTCGGCGCACGACCCGGAGAGGAAGTCGGCCAGGTCCTGCGGCAGAGCTTCGCCGCCGCACAGCACGCGCAGGTCCGGGTCGCCGGGCCACCCCGCCGTGCGCAGCATCTGCCACGTGGCCGGGGTCGCCTGCATCATCGTCGGACGGCTGCGGCCGAGCTGGTCCAGCAACGCGAACCCGTCCGCCGCCGTGTCCCCGGTGGCGATCTCGACCCGTCCACCGCTGATCAGCGGCAGGTAGAGCTCCAGCCCGGCGATGTCGAAGCAGACGGTGGTGACCGCGAGCAGGTGGTCTTCCGCCGTGCACCCCGGCTGCTCCGCCATGGTGCACAGGAAGTTCGTCAGCGCGCGATGCCCGATGCGGACACCCTTGGGCTTGCCCGTCGAGCCGGACGTGTAGATGACGTAGGCGAGGCTGTTCGCGTCGGCGCGGTGGCGGAACTTCTCGCCCAGGCCGGTGACGTCCTCCCGGCTCACGTCCACGACGTGCGTCGGGAAGTCCCGCACGTCGTCCAGCAACGCCGACTCGGTCAGCAGCACGGCCAGACCCGCGTCCTCGGCCATCGCCCTGATCCGGGCGGGCGGGTACGTCGGGTCGAGCGGCACGTAGGCGGCACCCGCGCGCAGTACGCCGAGCAGCGTGACCACGAGGTCGGCCGACCGGCGCAGGTAGACCCCGGCGAGCGAGCCGGCGGCGACACCACGCCTGACGAGGAAGGCGGCGACGTCGGCGGACCGGCGGTCCAGCTCCGCGTAGGTGAGCGTGGTGTCCCCGAAGATCACCGCAGGCGCGTCGGGAGTGCGCTGGGCCTGCTCGACGATCAGTTGGTGCACGCACTTCGCGCGTGGGTAGTCGCTGCGGACGCTCGCCCACTCCGCCGCCATCCGCGCGTGGTCGGCCGCCGTGAGCAGGGACCCCGTCGAAGTGAACTCGGCGAACCGGCTGGTGATGTCGTTCGCGACGGCCGGGTCGAAGTGCCGGGCCGAGAACCGCCAGACCGTCTTGCCGTCGTCCGCGACGGAGATCGACAGGGTCGTGCCCGGTCGCGGAGAGGTGTCGAGGCTGACCGGGAGCCCGTCGCGGCTGAGGTCGGCCGCACCGGCCAGTTCTGGCCGGGCCCACACCTCGTCACGGCACTCAGGCAACGCGCGGGCGAGCTCCAGTTCGGTGCGCACTGCCGAGGCGAAGGCGTCCGTGAGCGGCGGCACCCGCAGCACACCCTGGTCCAGGCCCACATCGAAACCCCCGGTCTGCCCGCTGATCCTCGCGAGGAACGCGAGCACACCGGCCTCGTCGCTGAGCGCGTCGACCTCGATGGAGACGTACTCGTCGGCGGGCACCGCGGACGGCTGCTCGTGCGGCAGCCGAAGTGCCTGAAGACCGCCCAGCCGGCGCACCCAGAACTCGTCGGCCGCCTGCGCGGCGGCGATGGGGTCGGACGGACCAGGCAGGGTGCCCAGCAACCGGGTCGGGTCGGCGGCCATCTCCTCGAGCAACGCGACGAAGTGCTCCAGCAGGTGCGCGGCGGCCGCGTCGTCGAACCGTGAACGGTCGTAGCCGAGCGAGAAGGCGAGTTCTCGGTCGCGGTAGGCGTTCAGGGTGAGGGGGACTCCCACCTGGTCCCGGTAGGTCGTGCGGACGTTCTCCCAGCGCCCGCCCTGCCGGCGGAACAACGTGTCCACCACGAAGTCCTCGAACACCAGGATGCTCTCGAACAACGGCATCGACGCGGGCACGTCCGCCCACGTGCGGATGAGGCTGAGCGGCGTGTGCTCGTGCCGCTGCACGAGTTCGTGCCGGTCCCGCAGCTCGCGCACGAAGTCGATCACGGTGTGCGCGGGGTCGACGGCAGCGCGGTGCGGCAGGGTGTTGATCAGCAGGCCGAGCATCGACCCGCTGCCGGGAACCCCGGAACGGCAGGACCTGGTCACGCCGAACACCACGTCGTCACGGCCCTGGTACTGGGAGAGCAGCAACGCCCAGGCAGCCTGCACGAACCCGCTGACGGGAATGCGGTTCTCCCGCGCGAGCTGCTCGACGGCCGCCGTGGCCTGTTCCGGCAGCGAACCGGAGACCGAGCCGTAGCCGCTGTCGCCGGTGGAGCCGCCCGACCGGGGAGCTGCCGTGAACCCGGCGAGGTGAGTGCGCCAGAACGCCTCACTCGTGCGGAAGTCCTTCTGCGCCAGCCAGTCCAGGTGCTCGCTGAACGGAACCCGCTTGGGGAGATCCGGAGCGCTACCCGTGCGGAACGCGTCGTAGCGGACCACGAGCTCGTGCACGATCGCGGCGAGCGATCGTCCGTCGACGAGCGCGTGGTGCACGGTGAGAAGGAAGTGGTGCTTCTCGGATCCTGTGCGTGCCAACAGGAAACGCACCGGCGGAACGGAGAAGTCGAACGGCTGGTGCTTGTCGGCGAGCTGGTGGTCGCGCAGGCGTTGAGCAGGATCGCCGTCGCGCCAGTCCACGACGCGCATGGAGAACTCGGCGTGGGCGCGCACGATCTGGTGAGGACCGGCGGGGGCCAGCACCGTGCGCAGGACCGGGTGGGCGGCGACCAGGGCGCGCAGTGCCGCGCCGAACGCCTCGACGTCGACGCGCTCGGCCAGCGCGAGCGTGCACTGCACGACGTAGCTGCCCTCCTCGGGCGCGCTCAGGCTGTGCAGCAACATGCTGTGCTGAAGCTCGCTCAGCACGCGCGGTTCGTCCGAAGTGGATGGTCGGGTCATGGGTGCGGCTCCTTCACGTCGCACTCCCACAGTGGGGGGCCGCACCGGTTTTGATACGCCGGAGACGAATTTGCCGTCTTGGTATCTCCGCCGCACCCGGCCGGGTCTGTGGCCGTGAAGGGCGATCGCCCCGTCACCACACCAGCCGGGAGGAACCGATGTCGGAGCGTCCGTGCGCGATCGTCACCGGAGGATCGCGCGGGATCGGCCGAGCCGTCGCCGTCAGACTGGCCGCGGACGGCCACGACATCGCGTTCTGCTCGCGCTCGGTCGACGACCACGTCAAGGAGACCCTGGAGCTGGTCAGGGCCGAGGGCGCGGACGCCGTGCACGAGATCTGCGACGTCAACGACCTCGCCTCGGCACGGGCGTTCGCCGAGCAGGTCGAGGAACAGCTCGGGCCGATCGCGGTCCTGGTGAACTCCGCCGGCGTGGTGCGCGACGGCGCGTTCTTCCGGATGTCCGCCGATGACTGGGACACCGTGCTCGGCACCAACCTCACCGGCACGTTCAACCTCTGCCGCGCCGTGACGTTCGGCATGATGCGCCGCAAGGCGGGCGCGATCGTCAACGTCTCGTCCATCGTCGGCGACCGCGCGAGCGCCATGCAGGTCAACTACGCCGCCGCGAAGGCCGGCGTGAACGGCCTGACCCGCTCGCTCGCCAAGGAGGTCGCGGCCCACGGCGTGCGGGTCAACGCGGTCGCGCCGGGGTTCATCGAGACGGACATGACCGCCGAGCTCGACGACAAGGTGCGCGAGGCCGCGCTCGCGATGACGCCGCAGCGGCGGTTCGGCACCCCGGACATGGTCGCCGACCTCGTGTCGTTCCTCGTCTCGCCGCGCGCCGAGTTCATCACCGGCCAGATCGTCCACGTCGACGGCGGCATCAGCCTGTGAGCGAGAGGCAGCAGATGAAGACCGTTCCGACCTACGCGTCGTTCGTCGGCGGGCAGGACGTCCCCTCTGACCGCCACCTCTACACCGTGAGCGCGCGTTCGGTGCTGGAGGACGTGTTCGCCGCGCTGACGCTGAAGCGCAAGCTCGACGCCGGCACCACCGACCCCGCCGAGTTCGCCGACCGGATCGTCGGACGGTGCGCGGTGGCCGGGGACGACGTCAACGAGGCCGCGCTGCGGGCCGCCGCCGAGGCCGCGCCGATCTGGGCCGCGACTCCGTTGCGGACCCGCATCGAGGGCATGGCGATGATCCGCGAACGAGTCCGCGCTCGCCACGACGAGATCGTCGACACGCTGATCGCCGAGGGCAACCCGAGGCTGCTCGCGCAGTGGCAGGTGTCCGGCATGCTCACCGCAGCGAGCGACGACATGCTGAAGTGGTTCGAAACGCAGCTGTGCCAGGAGTTCTCGGTCGGGCCCCGTCGCTTGATGGTGCGCAGGGTCGCCGATGGCGTCGTGTGCGTGAACCCGCCCCAGAACGCGCCCGCGTCGAGCGCGCTGCTCGGCTGCATGTCGCTGGTGGCGGGCAACGCGATCGTCGTCCGGGCACCGCGCAGCGCACCGCTCGGCGTGATGTACCTGCTGCGCGAGTTCGTCGCGCCCGTGCTGGAGGAGCTGGGTGCGCCTCCCGGCACGCTCAACGTGTTCTGCGCCCGGCCGGGCCGCACCATCGACGCGTGGCTGGAAAGCCCGTTGGTGGACGACATCTTCTACACCGGAAGCGTCGAACGCGGCCTCGAGGTCGAGCGGAAGTGCGTCGAGGCCGGCAAGAAGCCGATCCTGGAGCTGAGTGGCAACGACTGCGTGGTCGTCTGGCACGACGCTGACGTCGAACTCGCCGCCCAGGCGCTCACCGAGGCGTTCTACGGCTCCGGCCAGATCTGCATGGTGCCCAACCAGGTCGTGGCGCATCCGCGCATCGCGGACGCCCTGCTCGCCGCGCTCGACGACGCGCTGGAGAAGGTCCAGCCCGGCTACCCGGACGAGGACGGCGTGCTGTTGTCCCCGGTCATGCGCACGGAGAGGTTCTTCGGCTATGTACGTGACGCGCTGGAGCACGGCGCCGAGCTCGTGCGCGGCGGACGGCGGCTGGAGGTCGACGGCACACCCTCCGACACCGGGATGTTCCTGGAGCCCACGGTGCTGCGCGTGGATGGTCTTGCGGACTGCCGAGACGTCGAAATGGTCCGCGAGGAGACCTTCTTCCCCCTCCTCCCCGTTGTCGTACCGGAGGAAGCGGAGGACCAGAGCCTGCTCGACGACGTGATCGCGTTCGTCGAGAGCAACCGCTACGGCCTGCGCAACTCGTTGTGGAGCAAGGACCCCGCGGTGATCGACCAGTTCGTCCGGCGGATCCGCAACGGCGGCCTGCTCAAGGTCAACGACTCGCACATCGGCTTCGCGCCGTACCTCCCGACCCACGGCGGCACCGGCCTCACCGGTGGCGCGTTCGGCGAGGCCAACTACCCGGCCCTGCGCACCTCCCACCTGCAGGGCGTCTCGATCGCCGAGGACGTCCGGCCCCTCGACGCCGTCTTCGACTCGTACCGCCTCGTCGCCGGCGGTCCCGCCCAGACCAAGGAGTAGCAGTGCAGTTCATGGAGACCGACCGGACCACGCTCGACCGGCTGCTGCCGGGGCTGCGCGCGAAGCTCGCCGAGGTGCAGCTGACCGAGCTCGAGTCCGAGAAGAACCCCGGCATCGAGATCTTCCGCGAGCTCGGCGGCACGAACCTGCTGGTGCCGAAGGAACACGGCGGCCTCGGTGCGGACGCCCTCGACGCGGTCCGCGTCATGCGCGCACTCTCCGCCGTCGCCCCGTCCACGGCCGTCGCGACGATGATGCACCAGTTCTCGGTCAGCACGATGGTGGCCGCGGTGTCGTTCGGCGCCGAGAGCGGCGTCAACCCGGCGCTGCTGGACACCATCACGCAGAACCATCTGCTGCTCTCGTCCGCCTTCGCGGAAGGCCGCACCGACCAGGACATCCTGCAGCCGACGATGACCGCGACGCCGGTCGAAGGCGGGTTCCTGGTGAGCGGCAGCAAGAAGCCGTGCAGCCTCTCGCGGTCGATGAACCTGATGACGGCCAGCGTCGCGCTGCCGCCCGAGCACAGCGTCACCGGTCTGGGCATCGCGGTGATCCCCGCCGACGCCGAGGGCCTCTCGGTGCACCCGTTCTGGTCGAGCTTCGTGCTTGCCGGCGCGGAGAGCGACGAGGTCCGGCTCGCGGACGTCTTCGTGCCCACCGAGCAGATGGTCGCGCCGCCGATCGAGGCGGCGATCGCGTTGCAGATGACCGGGCTCGTGCACTTCCAGCTGTCGGTCAGCGCCGCCTACACCGGCATCGCGAGCGAACTGGTGCGGCGCGTCCTGGAACGCGGCCGCGGCTCCGTCACCGACCGCGCGGACCTCGCCGTCCGCATCGAGGCGGCCGCGCTGGCGACGGAATCCGTTGCGCGCCAGCTGATCGCCGGGGACCCGATCCACGTCACGCTCGCGGCGGCACAGGTCGCGCGGTTCGCGGCCCAGCAGACGATCGGCGAGGTCGTCAACCGCGCGGTCGAACTGCTCGGCGGCATGGCATACGTGTCCTCGTCGGACGTCGCCTACCTCGCCGCCGCGTCGCACGGCATCTCGTTCCACCCGCCGTCGCGCAGCAGCGCCGCGCAGTCGATCGTCGACTACTTCACGGCCGGCTGATGACGACCGAGACGCAGCTCCGGTACCGGGCACACCTGGGCAAAGGCCGCGCGGCACTCGCCGAGCTGCTCGGCGGCGAGGAGGAGGTCTCCTCGTCCGGTGCCTGGGTGCACACCCGGTCCGGTCGGAGGCTGCTGAACTGCGGCGGGTACGGCGTGCTGATCATGGGCTCGCGGCACCCGAGGGTGGTCGAGGAGGTGACGGCCCAGCTCGCCACGCACCCGGTAGCGACGCGGTTGTTCTTCGAACCGTCGATGGGCCGCGCCGCCGAGGAGCTGGCGTCGGTAGTCCCGGACGGACTCACGAAGGTGCACTTCGCGAACTCCGGCACGGAGGCCGTCGAAGCGGCCGTGAAGATGGCCCGCAGCAAGGGAAAGCGCAAGCTGATCTCCGCGCACGGCGGCTACCACGGCAAGACGCTCGGAGCGTTGAGCCTCACCGCGAAGGACGCGTTCCAACGCCCGTTCCAGCCGCTGCTGCCGGATGTCACGCACGTTCCCTACGGCGACGTGGACGCCATCCGCGCCGAGCTCATTGCGGCACAGGGGGAGTGCTGTGTCGTGCTGGAGCCCGTGCAGGGTGAGGCCGGCGTCATCATCCCGCCTTCCGGCTACCTCAAAGAGGTCTCGGCGCTGTGCCAGGAGTTCGGCGCCCTGTTCGTGCTGGACGAGATCCAGACCGGCATGGGCAGGCTCGGGAGCTGGTGGGGTGCCGACGCCGAGTCGGTCACGCCGGACGTCCTGCTGACGGGCAAGGCGCTCGGTGGCGGCCTGCTGCCGGTGTCGGCGGCCGTGGCCACCGAGGACGCCTACAGCGAGTTCGACCGCGACCCGTTCCTGCACACCTCGACGTTCTCCGGCAGCCCGCTGGGCATGGCGGCGGTCATCGGCGCCATCGCGGCGGTGCGGGAGGACGGGCTCGTCGACCGTGCTCGCCACCTCGGCGCCGAGCTGCTGCCCGAACTGCGCGCCGTCGTCACCCGCGTGCTCGGCGACCACGTGCGGGACGTCCGCGGTGAGGGCCTGCTGATCGGCCTGGAGTTCGCGACGCCGGACGTGCCGACGCTGCTGATGGTCGACCTGGTCGCGGAGGGCGTGGTCGCGAACCACTCGCTCAACGAGGGGCACGTCCTGCGCTTCACCCCGCCCGCCGTGCTGACCGGCTCGGACGTCGCGTTCCTGCTGGACGCGGTCGAACGGGCCGCCACGAAGGTCGCGCGCTGGTGCGACTGATGAGGAGTTCCCACGAATGAGGAGCATCGAGCTGCGGGCGACCGTGCCCGCGTGCGCGCCGGCCGACGCCTTCGACCGGCTGAGCGACTTCAGCCGGTTTCCCGAGCTGTGCCAGGAGATCAGGTCGATCACGCAGCACCCCGGTGAGCCCCGGCGCACCGACTGGTCCGTGGAGTTCCGCCAGGGCCTGCTGAGCTGGACCGAACGCGAGGTCTTCGACCACGAGAACCTGTGCGTCGAGTTCGACCAGATCGACGGCGACTTCGCCGACTTCCGCGGCACCTGGCGGGTCGCCGCGTCCGGCGACGGCAGCGAGATCGTCTTCGAGGTCACCTACGACTTCGGGATCGAGAGCCTCGCCGGAGCCATGGACCCCATCGCCGAACGCCTGCTCCTGCGCGTGGTCGGCGACATCCTCGACGGCCTGTTCGACGGCGTCGTGCTGGCCAAGGCCACCGATCCCGAGGCGCTGAGCCTCGCCCAGTCCGAGTAACCACCAGAACCGAAGGTGACCACCATGGCAACGACCATCGAACGCCTCACCACCGTCCTCGTCTCCCGCTTCGGCATCACCGAGGGCGAGGTCAGCGAGGACTCGAAGCTGACCGACCTCGACCTCGACTCGCTGGCGCTGATCGAGCTGGGCATGGTCGCCGAGAAGGAGTTCGGCATCAAGATCAGCGAGGAGGACGTCTCCCCGAGCGACACCATCGGCACCCTCGCCGGCCTGATCGACGGCAAGGTCGGGGTCGCCGGATGAGCGGCACCTTCGACGTCGCGGTGACCGGGGTCGGCCTGGTCACCTCGGCGGGCATCGGCGTCCAGGCCTCCTGGGAACGCATCCTGCGCGGCGAGCCCACCGCCACCACCGACCCCGGTCTCGCCGGGCTCGGCCTGCCGGTGGACTTCAGCTGCCGCGTGCCGGACTTCAACGCGGCCGAGCTTCTGGACCGCCGCAGCGCGTGGCGTCAGGAGCGCTTCACCCACCTGGCGCTCTACGCGGCACGGGAAGCGGTCGCCGACGCGAAGCTGGACCCGGCCACGTGGGACGGCGCCAGGGTCAGCGTGATCATGGGCAACGCGCTCGGCGGCACGCCAACGTACGAAGCCCAGCTCGCGGCGTTGCGCGAGGACGGGGTGTCCGCCGTGACGCCCATGCTCATCCCGATGATCGGGCAGGGCGGCTCCACCGGGTTCGTCTCGATGGACTGCGGTGCCCGTGGCCCGAGCTGGAGCGTGTCCTCGGCCTGCGCCTCGGGTGTCACAGCGCTGGGCACGGCTCGTGACCTGTTGCAGAAGGGCATCTGCGACGTCGTGATCGCGGGTGGCTCGGAGTCGGCGCTCAGTCCGCTCATCACCGCCGGCTTCGCCCGCATGGGCGCGATGTCGACTCGCTGCGACGACCCGGCGGCCGCCTCCCGGCCGTTCGACGTCGACCGCGACGGCTTCGTCGCCTCCGAGGGCGCGGGCGTGCTCGTGCTGGAGCGGATGGACGACGCCCTGGCCCGCGGTGCGCACGTGCGGGCCAAGCTCAGCGGCTACGGCTCGACCTCGGACGCGTTCCACGTCAGCGCGCCCCGCCCGGACGGTTCCGGTGCCGAGGCCGCCATCCGGATGGCGCTCGCCGACGCGGGGGTGAGCCCGGAGGAGGTCGACCACGTCAACGCCCACGGCACGTCCACGCCGCTCAACGACCTCAACGAGGCCAAGGTCGTGCGCCGGATCTTCGGCGACCGTCCGGTCGTCACGTCGGTCAAGGGCAGCGTCGGCCACTCGCTGGGTGGCGCGGGCGCGATCGAGTCCGTCTGCGCGGTGCTGTCGGTCGAACAGGGACTCGTGCCCGCCACGGCGAACCTGGTCAACCAGGACCCGCAGATCGAGCTCGACGTGGTCACCGGGGAGCCGCGCCGGATGCCGGTGCACGTGGCCATCAACAACTCGTTCGGCTTCGGCGGCGCCAACGCCGTCGTCGTGTTCACCAAGTAGGGGAACACCATGCTGCTCAAGGACAAACGGATCCTCGTGACCGGAGTCCTCACCGAGGACTCCATCGGATACGCGGTCGCGCGGATGGCCCAGGAGGCCGGCGCCGAGGTCGTGCTCACCGGGCATGGCAAGGCGTTGCGGCTCACGAAACTCACCGCGGACCGGCTGCCCCGGTCGTGCGACGTCCTGGAGATGGACGTGACCGAGCAGGACCAGGTCGGCGCCGTCGTCGCCGACCTGGAACAGCGGTGGGGCGCGGTCGACGGCGTCGTGCACGCCATCGGCTTCGCACCGGCCACCGCGCTCGGCGGCGGGTTCCTCACCGCGCCGTGGGAGGACGTCGCCACGGCGTTGCAGATCTCCACCTACTCCTACGCCTCGCTCGGCGCCGCGTTCGGGCCGTTGCTCGCCAAGTCCGGCGGCGGTTCGCTCGTGGGCATCGACTTCGACGCCCGCCAGGTGTGGCCCGGCTACGACTGGATGGGTGTGGCGAAGGCGGGGCTGGAGAGCTGCAACCGCTACCTCGCCTACGACCTCGGCCGCGACGGCACCAGGGTCAACCTGGTCGCGGCCGGCCCGCTGCACACCGTGGCGGCCCGTTCCGTGCCGGGCCAGAACCTGCTCGAGGAGCTCTGGGGCGACCGGGCGCCGCTCGGCTGGGACGTGCGCGACGCCGGACCCGTGGGCAGGGTCGTCTGCTCGTTGCTCTCCGACTGGATGCCGCTGGTCACCGGCGAGCTGATCCACGTCGACGGGGGCGCCCACGCCATCGCCACCAGTGTCTCCGGCACCTGGCTCAACCGGGAGAAGACTCCATGAAGCGCTACAGCTCGCCCGCCGAGATGATCGCCGAGGCCGGCACGACGCTGGGCACCAGCCCGTGGCGGCTGGTCGACCAGCAGATGATCAACGTGTTCGCCGACCTCACCGACGACCCCCAGTGGGTGCACGTCGACGAGGTGCGGGCCAAGGAAGGCCCGTTCGGCGCCACCGTGGCGCACGGGATGCTGACCATCTCGATCGCGGTGTCGCAGCTCGGCGAGATCGTCGAGGTCGGCGGCACGGACATGCTGCTCAACAAGGGCATGGACCGGCTGAGGTTCTCGGCGCCGGTCACCGCCGGCACGAGGATCCGCACCACTGCCGAGCTGGTGTCGGTCACGCCGCGGATCAAGGGCTTCACCGAGATCGTGTTCGGCATCAGCGTCGAGGTCGAGAACACCGGCAAGGTGGCGCTGACGGCACAGGTGAGGGCGTTCGCCCACGTCGCTGAATCGGACGAATCGACCGTCTGATGTGTGCCCCTGTCACAATGGAGCCGACGTACGGCGACCGGCGTGGACAGGGGAGGCTGATGGCGGACGGCACCTGGAGCGGTGGGTTCGGCGTGATCCGGCCGGGGTGGCAGCTCTACCTCGGCGCGGTCGGCCAGGCGGCCGAGCACGCCCACCACGCGATCCAGATCGTCGTCGCCGACGGCCAGGTCGAGCTGCGCGATGGCGAGGGCCGGCGGCAGCGCTGCCAGGCCGCCGTCATCCCGGCGAACGAACCGCACGCCATCGTCGAGGGCAACCCGCGCACGGTGATGCTCTACCTCGAACCGGAGAGCACCACCGGCCGGGAGCTCGCCGCCCGCGGCTTCTCGTCTTCCGTGACGGCGTGGGCGGAAGCGGCTCGCACGCTCACACCCGCGTTGCTCAGCCGTGACGACCAGGAGCCGGAAGCGTTGGTGTGCCGCATCTTCGGCGCGCTCGGCGTCGACTGCCGGGTCGTCACCGGCGTTGCCGGCCACCCAGTGCTCGAGGACGCGATCCAGTACCTGCCGACGATCATCAGCGGTCCGGTGTCGCTCGCTGAGGTGAGCGCTGCCGTGGGCATCTCGGACAGCCGGCTGCGGCACCTGTTCGCGTCGGAGATCGGCCTGTCGTTCCGGCGGTACGTGCTGTGGCTGAGGCTTCAGCGCGCCGTCGAGTCGGTGCTCGGTGGCTCCACGCTGACCGAGGCCGCGCACACCGCGGGGTTCACGGACTCCGCACACCTGACCAACGTCACCCGCCGCACTTTCGGCCTCGCACCGTCCCTGCTCGCCAGGGCGGTGTCCTCGCATCCCCCGAGCGAGGACTGCGAAAAGGTCACCGTGGGATGCATGGACGTCCCCGAAAAGCACGGCCGCGCCACTTAGTGCACATCACTGGCGTGTACCCCTGGTGGGTATAGCCGTTTCTTACAAGTCTCGGGGCGGGTCTCGCCCGCAGACTTCTGCTGTCGGGTGACGATCACCCGGCTCGCAGGAGTTTCACCGAGGAGTGAGCAGAGATGAAAGCGGACCAGAAGGAGCGGGAGGCGCCGCCCGGCATCGGCAAGGGCGCGAAGCGCTCACTGCTGGAACGCATCGGACACGGCGTCTTCCGGCGCCGGATCCTGGTGCTGGTCGCCGTGGTCGTCGCGATCGGACTCGCGCTGCCGTTCGGATCGGACGTCACCGAGAGACTGTCCGAGGGCGGGATCACCGCGACCAACGCGGAGGCGACCCGCGCTGACGACATCCTGAACAGGGACTTCAAGGCAGGCGCACCACATCTGGTGTTCCTGGTGAAGACGCCGGGGTCCGTCGAGGACCCTGCCGCCGTGAAGTTCGGCACCGACCTCACCGACCGGCTCTCCAAGGAGTCCGGTGTGGTGCAGGCGGAGTCGTTCTGGAGCCTCAACAACGCGCCGCCGTTGCGTGGTGAGGACAGCAAGTCCGCGATGATCCTCGTGCGGCTCGCGGGCGACGAGAACGAGGTCAGCAAGGCGACCACGCGCATCGTGCCGGGCATCGTCGGCCAGCGCGAGGGGTTCACCGTCGAGGCGACCGGCGTCGCGCAGGTCCGCGCCGAGGTCAACACCCAGAGCGACGAGGACCTGGTGCGTGCCGAGCTCATCGCCGCGCCGCTGACGTTGCTGATCCTGCTGCTGGTGTTCCGCGGTGTCATCGCCGCGCTGACACCGCTCGCGGTGGGTGGTCTCGCGGTGGTCGGCGCGCTCGTCATGTTGAAGGTGTTCAACATGATGGTGCCGGTTTCGGTGTTCGCCGTGAACATCACCATTGCACTGGGACTCGGCCTCGCCATTGACTACAGCCTCTTCATCCTCACCAGATTCCGCGAGGAGCTCGCGAGCGGATCCGACGTGCGGGAGGCGATCGGAACGACCGTGCGCACCGCGGGCCGGACCGTCGTGTTCTCTGCGTTGACCGTCGCGGTGTCGATGTCGTCGCTGTTGTTGTTCCCCATGAACTTCCTGCGTTCGTTCGCCTACGCCGGCATCTCGGTCGTGGCGCTGGCGGCGCTCGGAGCGGTGGTCGTGCTGCCCGCGCTGCTGTCGGTGCTGGGACGCAAGGTCGACGCGCTGAGCCTGCAGGGGCTGTTCAAGTCCCGCAAGAAGAAGACCGCGGAGGACGGCAGCAGTGGCTTCTGGCACCGCTGGTCGTTGATCGTGATGAAGCGGCCGCTGCCGTTCTTCCTGATCGTGACGGCGCTGCTGCTCGTGGTGGGATCGCCGTTCCTGGGTGCCAAGTTCGGCGAGTCGGACGACCGGGTGCTGCCGCCCGACGCGCCCGCGCACGTTGCCGCGCAGTACATCCGCGACAACTACGCGAGCAAGGAGGACTCGCCGCTCACCGTCGTGCTGCCGGGCGTGCCCGCGCAGGCCGACTCCACGAAGATCGGCGACTACGCCACCAAGCTCTCGCAGATCAGCGGCGTGACGCGGGTCGACGCGGCCACTGGTTCGTACATCAAGGGTGAGCAGGTCGCGCCGCCGGACCCGAGCTCGGCGCGGTTCGACGCCCCGGTCGGGACCTGGGTGTCGATCATCTCCGAGCCCGAGCCGTACTCGCCCCAGGGCGGTGACCTCGTGGCGAAGGTGCGAGACCTGCCTTCGCCGTCGACGGACCGGTTGGTCGGCGGTCAGGCCGCGCAGCTGGTGGACGCACGGACGAACGTCGGTGGTGCGCTGCCGTGGGTGTTGCTGTTCATCGCGGTGACGACGTTCATCCTGCTGTTCCTGTTCACCGGCAGCCTGCTGATCCCGTTGCAGGCCATCTTCATGAACCTGCTCAGCCTCACCGCGACGTTCGGCGCGATGGTCTTCATCTTCCAGGAGGGCCACCTGCGCTGGCTGGTCGGCGACTTCATCGTCACCGACAACGTCAACATCCGCATGCCGATCCTGATGTTCTGCGTGGCGTTCGGCGTGTCGATGGACTACCAGGTGTTCATGTTGTCCCGCATCAAGGAGCACCACGAGCTCACCGGTGACAACGTCGCCTCGGTCGCGTGGGGCCTCGAACGGGTGGGCAGGCTGGTGACGGCCGCCGCGGTGATCGTCGCGGTCGTGCTGTTCGCCTTCGCGACCTCGGGTCTGACGCCGGTCAAGCTGCTCGGTGTGGGGCTCGCGATCGCGGTGATCGTGGACGCCACTCTGATCAGAGGCGCGCTCATGCCCGCGTTGATGCGCATGTGCGGCAACGGCAACTGGTGGTTGCCGGGATGGCTCCGCGCCTTCCACAACAAGTTCGGGTTGTCGGAAGCGCGGTAGCGAACCGGGGCCGGCTCTCTTCCCCCCAGGACCCCCTCGGAGAGCCGGCCCCGGACCCGTTTGTTCACGAGCGCTGACAAAACCGCCCCCAGCGCTTCGACACTGGAAGGTGCGGTGCGTCTGTGCCGCACCGGCCGGCGGAGGGGCGACGCAGTGCGGATCTTGCTCATCGAGGACGACGACCACGTCGCGGACGCGTTGCGCGAGGCACTGGTCCGCTTCGGCCACACGACCGACCACATCACCCAGGGCGCCCAGGCGGTCGACGCCGCCGAGCACGCCGACTTCGTCCTGCTCGATCTCGGCCTGCCGGACCTCGACGGCCAGGAGGTCTGCCACCGGCTGCGGGAGTCCTCGCAGGTGCCGATCATGGTGCTGAGCGCGCGGACCGAGGAGATCGACCGGGTGCTGCTCCTGCAGGCCGGAGCGGACGACTACCTGGTCAAGCCGTTCAGCACGCGGGAGCTGGTGGCGAGGATCGACGCCGTCAGCAGGAGATCGCAGCGCACCGCGGTACCGAGCGAGCCCGGGCAGTGGGACAGCCCGATCCAGCTCGGACCGCTCGCGGTGGAACCGCGCACCCGCAAGGCCAGTGTGGACGGACGGCAGATCGCGTTGACCCGCCGGGAGTTCGACCTCCTGCTGGCGCTGCTGGCCGACCCCGGCGCGGTGCGGCACCGGGAGGACCTGATCAACGAGGCCTGGGACCCGCACTGGCACGGGTCGACCCGCACGCTCGACGTCCACGTCAGCTCCCTGCGCGCCAAGCTCGGCGACCGGGACTGGATCACCTCCGTGCGGGGCGTGGGATTCCGCCTGGCCGTGCCCACCACGACGAGCTCCTGATGAGCTACGCGGTCCTGCTGCTCGCCCTGGCCAGCCTTCTGAGCGCAACGATCGTGCTCGCGAGCCGACTTCGCCGGGTGCGCCACGTCCTGGACGAGTTCACCGCCGGCACCTACACGACACGACTCCAGCGGGCCGGCTCTCTCGGCACCGCGGTCAACGGCCTGGGCGAGCGACTGGTCGAGCTGCACGACTTCCAGCGGTCGTTCGTGGCCGACGCCTCGCACCAGCTGCGCAACCCGTTGGTGGCCTTGAGGTTGCGGCTGGAGAACCTCGAACCGCACGTGGTGCCCGAAGGCCTTGGCAAGATGGAGAGCGCCCTGCGCGAAGCCACCAGGATGAGCCTGATCCTCAACGCCCTGATGACGATGGCCAGGGGAGAGGGTCGCGAACACGCGCGGCAGCCCGTCGACATCGCCGCCGTGCTCGAGGACCGGATGGCGTCGTGGCGGCCCATCGCGGCGGTCGCGGGCGTGGATCTGATCATCAAGCCCTGCACGGGCCTGTGGGCGACGGCGCTGCCCGCGGCCGTCGACCAGATCCTCGACGTGTTCATCGACAACGCCCTGCGGGTCTCACCTGTGGGGTCGACGATCGAGCTGTTCGCGGAATCCTCGTTACATCAAGTCCGGTTGTTCTGCCGAGACGAGGGGCCGGGCATGAACCCGGCCGACGCGGCACGCGCGTCCGAACGCTATTGGCGTGGTGCACAAAGAAGAGACACTGATGGCGCCGGCCTCGGTCTGTCGATCGCGGCCGGACTCGCCCGAGCCAGTGACGGGTGGCTCGCCCTGAATCCCGCTCCCGGCAAGGGGACTGACGCTGTCCTCGTGCTGCGCGCCTCCACAGTGGATGACAGGGAAGATTCAGCAATCCCTTACACATAGCTGTTGTTGTCCTGGCCGGACGCTGCACGGCCAGTTCCTAACGTTGTTGGCATGCAGTACTTGCGACGCGAACGAGACCAGCTGGAGCGACTGCTCCCCGGACTGGACGACGCTCTGGCGGCCGTACCGCTCGCCGAGCTGGAGCAGCCGGGCGGTCCCGGCATCGGCTTGTTCCGAGACCACGGCGGCGCCGCGTTGCTGGTGCCCGCCGAACACGGTGGCCACGGCGCCGACCTGCTCGCGATGGTGCGGGTGCAACGCGCGCTCGGCGCGCGCTCGCCGTCGGTCGCCGTGGCCACCACGATGCACCACTTCTCCGTGGCGTCACTGGCTGAGACCGCCCGCACCAGCAACGGCATGGAGTGGTTGCTGCTGTCGGCGATCGCCAAGGACAACCTCCTGCTGGCCTCCGCGTTCGCCGAGGGCCGCACGGGACAGCACATCCTCTCGCCGTCGATCGTGGCCCGCGTCGACGGCGGCAAGGTCTTCCTGAACGGCAGCAAGAAGCCGTGCAGCCTCTCCCGCTCGATGAACCTGATCACCGCCTCGGTCTCGCTGCCGGGGCCGGACGGCACCGCGCAGCTCGCGGTCGCGCTGGTTCCCGCGGACGCGCCCGGCGTCTCGGTCAGGCCCTTCTGGACCAGCCCGATCCTCGCCGGCGCTGAGAGCGACGAGGTCGTCCTCGCCGACGTCGAGGTGCCCGAGGAACTGGTCGTTCGCACGGGCGTGACGTCCGACGGGCAGCTCGACCACCTCCAGACCGTGGGGTTCGTGTGGTTCGAGCTGCTGATGACCGCCAGCTACCTCGGCGCGGCGTCGGCGTTGGTGGAACGGGTGCTCCAGAACGAAAAGGTCGACGCCCGGCTGCGTGCCGACGCGGCGACCGCGGTGCAGGCGGCGATGCTCGCGGTCGAGAGCGTGGCCGCCCGCGAGCCCGACCAGGACGCCCTCGCCGACGCGCTCGCGGTCCGTTACGCGGCGCAGGACGCGATCGACCAGGTCGTCGGCCTGTGCGTGGAGGCCTTGGGCGGCATGGCCTTCATCGGCTCCGGCGACGTCGCCTACCTCAACTCCGCGTGCCGCGCGCTGGCCTTCCACCCGCCCGCCCGCGCCCGCACGTCCGGCGCGTTGCTCGACCGGCTTCGCGGTGAACCGCTGCGCATCCCGTAGCCCGACAGACATCAGGTGAGTGAATTCGTGACATCGCAACAGACCATCCTTCTCACCGGCGCGTCCGGCGTCGTCGGGACCGCGCTGCTGCCCCGGCTGGGCCGGCACCGGGTCATCTCGTTGGTGCACAAGCAGGTGCCACCCGGCGCCGAGCACGTCCGAGGCGATCTCGCGGCGCCGGGGCTGGGCCTCGACCCGGCGGTCGCGCGCCGCCTTGCCGCCGAGGTCGACGTCGTCGTGCACTGCGCGGCCGTCACCGACTTCGGCGCCGGCGCGGCCGCCACGGACGGGCTCAACGTGACGGGCACGACCAACGTGCTGGACTTCGCTCGCAGAGCCGATGCGACGGTGCACTACCTGAGCACGGCGTTCGTGGCGCGCAACGGCATGACCCGCGGCCGCACGAACGAGGGCGGCGCCGACCCGGCCGACTACCTCGCCTCGAAGCTCGAGGCGGAGCAGCTGGTCAGGGACAGCGGTGTGCCCGCGACGATCGTCCGGCCGTCGGTCGTGATCGGCGACAGCGAGACCGGAGCGATCTCGAAGTTCCAGGGCCTGCACTCGCTCGCGCTGGCCGTGCTCAAGGGCGCGCTGCCGTTGCTCCCGCTCGACCAGCGCGCCCACATCGACTTCGTGCCGCAGGACCACCTGGCGGCCGCGCTGGTCGCGTTGATCGACGCCGAGGCGGGGGCGGGGGAGTACTGGGTCACGGCCGGCGAGGCCGCGTTGTTCACCCAGGCGATGATCGACATCGTCACGGACGAGGCCGCGCGGATCGGGTTGTCGCTCGCGCCACCGCGGTTGGTCGAGCCGGACATGGTCGACCGGCTGGTGCGCCCGGTGTTCATCGACCCGCTGCCCAAGGGCGTGCGCCGCCGGTTCGACGACATGCTCGCGATGACGGCCCTGTTCGCGGGCGCGGACTTCTTCCCGCGCAGCGACATCCCGGGTCTCGCGGCACTCGACGAGGACCGGCTGAGCCAGGCCTTCCGCAGGTCGGTGCGCTACCTCGCGGTCGAGAAGGGCCTCGCGCGTCCCGGAACGGAAGCGGCATGACCGACGTCGCCGACCTCTACCGGCGCCACCTCAGCAGCGGCCGCGCGGGCCTCGCCCAGTTCACCGGCGGCCACCTGGAGACCGACTCCGCGGGTGCGCGCGTGCACGCCAACGGACACGAGTACCTCGACTGCGGTGGCTACGGCGTCTTCCTGCTCGGCCACCGGCACCCGGTCGTGACGAGCGCGGTGATCGAGCAGATCGGCCGCAACCCCATGGCCACGCGCCTGCTGCTCGAACCGACGGCCGCTTTCGCCGCCGAGGCGCTGGCCGGAGTCACACCCTCCGGGCTCGACCGGGTCCACTTCGTGAACTCCGGCGCCGAAGCCGTCGAGGCCGCGATCAAGTTCGCCCGCGCACAGGGCAGGACGACGCTCGTGTCCGCGACCAACGGCTACCACGGCAAGACCACGGGCGCCCTCAGCCTCACCGCCCGCGCGGTCTACCAGGACCCGTTCCGGCCACTGCTCCCGGACGTGCGGCACGTGCCGTACGGGGACGCGTCGGCGATCGCGGAAGTCCTGGCGGAGCAAGGCAACCGAGCGTGCGTCGTGCTGGAACCGGTGCAGGGCGAGGGCGGCGTCGTGCTGCCGCCGCCCGGCTACCTGCGCGAGGTCTCCCGGTTGTGCGCCGAGCACGGCGCGCTGTTCGTGCTGGACGAGGTGCAGACCGGTCTCGGCCGGCTCGGCACCTGGTGGGGCGCGGATCGCGAGGACGTCGTGCCGGACGTGCTGCTGGTGGGCAAGAACCTCAGCGGCGGCGTGATCCCGGTGGCCGCCGCCGTGACCACCGACGAGATCTACGCGCCCTTCGACCACGACCCGCTGCTGCACACCTCGACGTTCGCCGCGTCCCCGGTGGCGATGGCCGCCGCGGCCGCCACCGTCGCGGTGATCACTGAGGAAGGGCTGGTCGACCGGGCCCGCGAACTCGGCGAGCACCTGCTCATCAACCTGCGGTCCATCGCCGACCGCGAGGTGCCGCACCTCGGCCTCGAGATCAGGGGCGCCGGGCTGTTGATCGGCGTCGAGGCACCGACCGCGCACCTGGCCGGGGACCTGGTCCTCGAACTGCTGGAGCAGCGCGTCCTGGTCAACCACTCGCTCAACGCCGGCACGGTGCTCCGGCTGACCCCGCCCGCCGTGCTGACCGAAGCCGATCTCGACTGGCTGCTCACCGCGTTCGTCGTCGCCCTCAAGGCCGTCGGCGCTCGCCATCGGGGTACCGCCGCCGCACTCGAAAGGACGTCCTGACCATGCCAGCCGTACGTGTGGAGACACTCGTCCCCGTCGCCGACGCCGACTTCGTGTTCTCCCGGATCAGCGACTTCCCGCGCTACGCCGACCACACCCACGCCGTGCGCGAGATCCGCGTCGAGCAGGGCGCCGACGGTGCCGTCGTGTCCGACTGGTCGGTGAACTTCCGCAACGGCGTCATGCGCTGGCAGGAGACCGACCGCATCGACCCGGTCGCGCGGACCGTCGAGTTCGAGCAGCTCAAGGGCGACTTCGTCGGCTTCAGCGGCAGCTGGCGCGTCGAGCAGGTCGGTGCGGACGTGACGCTGCGCTTCGACGCCGAGTTCGATCTCGGCATGCCGAGCCTGGCCCCCATCATCGACCCGATCGCCGCGCACGCGTTGCGCGACAACATCGAGGCGATCATCCGCGGCCTGCTCGGCGAGCACGTCGTCTTCCTCGCGGACGACGAGGCCGAGCCGGCCAGGGTCGGTTAGGCGACGCCGATGCGCTCACCCGCGCCCGTCGACCACGACAGCCGGTTCCGCGACGTCTGCGCCGCGCTCCCCGCCGCGGTCTGCGTCGTCACCGGAACCGGGACGCAGGGCCTGTACGGCGCCACGGTGTCGTCGATGTGCTCCGTGTCGCTCGACCCGCTGATCGTGTTGGTGTGCCTGGACAACCGCTCGTCCACGCTCGCCGCGGTCCGCGAGAGCGGCTCGTTCGCCGTCAACGCCCTGCACGCGGGCCAGGACGGGATCGCCTCCCGGTTCGCGTCCCGAGTGGACGGTGCGGCCAAGTACCAGGGCGTACCGCATCGGATCCAGGACGGCGTGCCGGTGCTCGACGACGCGCTCGGCTGGTTCGTCTGCGAGGTGGCCGAGGCGCACCTCAGCGGCGACCACACGATCCTGACCGGCCTGGTGCGGTCGGTCGGTGGTGGCGACGGCGAGCCGCTTCTTTGGCACAGAAGGACTTTTCGCGGGCTTACGCCCGAGACCCCTCCAGTGGACAGGTGAAACGATGACGACCAAGCCCGACTTCCTCACCAACTACGCCCCGACCTGGGGGCGGCGTCGGCTCACCCCGTTCTCCCGCGTGCCCGCCACCGCGCGCCTCGGCGACGTGTGGCAGACCGCCGCCGCCCGTGGCGACTCCCGCACGGTCACCGTGGACCGCGCCGCCGACATTGATCCGAGTGGCCCGTTGCAGCGCACCTACGCGGGCTGGGCCGAGCTCGTCGACGACGCGGCGGCGTGGCTGTACGAGGCCGGTGTCCGCGAGTGGGACCGCGTGGCGATCATGAAGTCGAACCACCTCGACGTCGCGCTGCTCGCCTGCGCTGCCGCGCGGATCGGCGCCGTGCCGGCCCAGCTCGCCTGGACGCACCCGCCGGAGTTCGCGCTGCCGATGCTCGCGCGGTTGCAGCAGCCGTTCCTCGTGACCGACCAGGTGCGCCTGCTCCAGTGCGGCCTGGACGCGCATGCCCTGGAGACGTTGGTGAAGCGGACGATCGTCGTCGACGGCAGCGACCGCACGGACGTGGTGTCGCTCGACGACCTGCGCGGCGCAGCCAAGGCCTCACCGAAGCTGCGCGGCCTGGACGAGCCGATGGTCATCACGCACACCTCGGGTACCACCGGCGTGCCGAAGCTCGTCATGCACTCGGCCACCACCGCGCACGCGCTGTCGCTTGTCGAGGCCGAGAAGTGGCCCGGTGCGGCGCTGGAGGCCGAGGACACGATGGCGCTCGCGGACCCGTTCTGCCACCAGCGCCTCAGCACCGGCATGCTCGCCATGGCCACGATCACCCCGACCATGCTGATGCTGTCGGACCCGCAGTCGGACCAGGCCCTCAAGCTCATCCGCGACCACCGCCCGACCGTGGTCGAGACGCTGCCGAACATCTACCTGTACTGGGAGCAGTTCGCGCAGGAGGCGTCACGGCCGTTCCGCAACGTCCGGCTCTACGTCAACTCTTTCGACGCCATCCACACCCGCACGATCCGCACGTTCCTGAACGCCACCGACCACAAGCGCCCGATCTGGGTGCAGTCGTGGAGCCAGAGCGAGGCGGGCGCGATGGTGATCCGCCCGTACAGCCGCAAGTCCGTGGCCAAGCGCGGCCACCGCCCGCCGCCCACCCAGGTCCTCGGCTGGCCGATCCCCGGCCTGTGCAAGGCACGTGCCGTCGACCCCGAGACCGGCAAGAAGGTGCCCGCTGGTCAGGTCGGCCTGATCGAGATCAAGCAGCCGGGCCGCTGCCTCGCCTACGTCGGCGAGCAGGACCGCCACGAGCTCAAGACCAACGGCTTCTGGTGGAACACCGGCGACCTCGGCGTGGTCAGCAGGCTCGGCGCGGTCCGCTTGGTCGACCGCGAGATCGACCGCATCCCCGGCGCCAGCGCGATCGAGCTGGAGGACGTGCTGCTCGACCGGCTGCCGCTGACGACCGAGGTCGTGATCCTGCCGTCCGGTGGTCAGCTGCCGGTGCCCGTGCTGAGCACGCAGAACGACGAGCCGCTGGCGAGGTCGGACTGGGCGCGGGCGACTGCGGACCTGCCGGCGCTCGCCGAGCCGATCCAGATCAAGTGGGACGAGTTCCCGCGCACCGCGACCTGGAAGATCCGCCGCGTCCAGCTGCGCGAGCAGTTGCTCGACGGCGCTTCCGCGCTCGGCATCGGCCGCTGGACCTGATCTTCCGCGAAGCAACGGGGACACCACCGCGATGAGCATTCACCTCACCCTGGCGCCCGTCGGCGTGCGGGAGACCGTCGAGATCGGCCTGACCGGCGTCGGCCCGCGCGGTCTCTCGGTGCTGGAACGCCTGTGCGCCAACGCAAGCCGGACACCCGACCGGTCGGTCCGGATCCACCTCGTCGACCCTCACCTCGGCTCCGGCGGCCGGGTGTGGCGGGCCGACCAGTCGCAGCACCTGCTGATGAACACCGTCGCCTCCCAGGTGACGATGTTCGTCGACGAGAGCGTCGACTGCGTCGGCCCGGTCGTGGCCGGGCCGAGTCTGCACCAGTGGGCGCGGGTCGTCGCGCTCTTCCTGCCCGGCTTGCCCGCGTGGGTGCGGGAAGAGGCACTCGGCCTCGGCCCGGACACCTATCCCACCAGGGCGTTCTACGGGCACTACCTGCGCTGGGTGCTCGACCACGTGATCACGTCCGCGCCCGCCAACGTCTCGATCGTCCGGCACGCCGACACGGCCGTCGACCTGGCGGACGACGAGGCGGGGTTGCAGACCCTGACGCTGCGGTCCGGCGAGCGGCTGGCCGGGCTGCACGCGGTGGTCCTCGCGTTGGGGCACCTGGACGTCGTGCCGACCGCCGTGGAGAAGAGCCTCGCGGCCCACGCCGAACGGGCAGGGCTCGTGTACGTCGAGCCCGGCAACCCCGCGGACGCCGATCTCGGTGCGATCGGCGCGGGGGAGCCGGTGATCCTGCGGGGCATGGGGCTCAACTTCTTCGACCACCTCGCGATGCTCACGGCCGGCCGCGGCGGAGTGTTCGTGCGTGAGGAGAACGGCCTGCGGTACGAGCCGTCCGGACTGGAACCGGTGCTGATCGCCGGCTCTCGGCGGGGGATTCCGTACCACGCCCGCGGCGAGAACCAGAAGGGCCCGTTCGGCAGGCACGTGCCGTTGTTCCTGACGGAGGAACGGATCGCCCGCCTGCGCGAGTCGGGACCGCTCGACTTCCTTGAGGACATCTGGCCGTTGGTCGACCGGGAGGTGCGTTCGGTCTACTACGCGGCCCTGGTGACCGAACGCGGTGACGACGCGGCGGCGTTCGTGCGGGAGTTCGCGTCCACTGAGGACGAAGAAGGACTGCTGCGCCGCCACGGGTTGGACGGCGAGCTGACGTGGGACTGGGGCGCGATCGCGTTCCCTGACCGCGGTGTCGAGTTCGAGGGACCTGACCACCACCGCTCGTGGATGCTGTCGTACCTGCGCCACGACGTCGTGGAAGCCAGGCGCGGCAACGTGAGCGGGCCGCTGAAGGCGGCGCTGGACGTGCTGCGGGACCTGCGCAACGAGGTGCGGTTGCTGGTCGACCACGGCGGCCTGACCGGTGACTCCTACCGCGACCAGCTGGACGGCTGGTACACGCCGCTCAACGCGTTCCTGTCGATCGGGCCGCCGGTGCACCGCATCGAGGAGGCGATCGCGTTGATCGAGGCCGGCGTCCTGACCGTGCTCGGCCCGGACATGGTCGTCGAGTGCGGCGAAGACGGCTTCCGCACGTTCAGTCCCCGCGTGCCCGACGCGGTCTACCGAGCGAGGGCGTTGGTGGAGGCGCGGCTGCCCGAGATCGACGCGCGGCGCACGACCGATCCGTTGCTGTCGCGGCTGTTCGGACGGAACTCCTGCGCCCTCAACCGGATTCCGAACCGCGATGGCGGGCACTACGAGACCGGCGGGATCGCCGTGGCGGGCAGACCGTACGCGCTGCTCGACGGTTCTCGGCGGCCGCATCCGAGGCGGTTCGCGTTCGGCGTGCCGACCGAGACCGTGCACTGGGCGACGGCGGCCGGCGTGCGGCCCGGCGTCAACTCGGTCATCCTCGGCGACGCCGACGCGCTGGCGCGGCAGAGCCTGTCGCTCGCCGAGCGCATGATCACAGAGCAGGTGACGGCATGACCGGGGACACGGGATTCCTCTCGCCGGGCTGGGCGGACACGGGAGTCGACCACTTCCTCGACGACCGGGCGTGGCTCGCCGCGATGGTCGAGGTCGAACTGGCGTTGGCACGAGCCCAGGCGAAGGTCGGGATCGTGCCGCCGGACGTGCCGGACGCGATCGCCGCCGCTGCGGACGTGGACCGGTTCGACTGGGAGGCACTGGTCACCGGGGTCCGCGCTACCGGAAACCCGGCCGTCGTGTTCGTCTCTCAACTCACGAAGATCGTGGCCGCGACCAACCAGCGCGCCGCCGACCACGTTCATCGCGGCAGCACCAGCCAGGACATCCTCGACACGGCCACGATGCTCGTCACCCGCCGCGTGCTGGACCGCGTGCACGCTGACCTGTCGCGCGTGGCGAGCGCCCTCGCCGGCCTTTCCGGGACGTACCGGGACACGGTGATGGCCGGGCGCACGCTGACGCAGCACGCGGTGCCGATCACGTTCGGCCTCAAGACCTCGGGGTGGCTCAACTCGGTGATGGACGTGCTCGACCGGTTGGACCGGCTCGCGTTGCCGGTCTCGCTGGGCGGTGCGGCCGGAACCTTGGCGGCGTACCAGGAGTTCGCTGAGGGCGACTGCCTGGACCTGGTCGAGCCGTTCGCCGACGAGCTCGGGCTCACCGTTCCGCTCGTGCCGTGGCACAGCGCCCGGCTGCCGATCGTCGACGTCGGCACGACGCTCGCGGCCGTCACCGGGGTGCTCGGCAAGATCGCCTCGGACGTGGAGGTGCTGACGCGCACGGAGATCGGCGAGGTGGCTGAGCCGCACGCGCCGGGCCGCGGCGCCTCGTCGGCCATGCCCCAGAAGCGCAATCCCGTCTACGTGACCGCGATTCTCGCCGCCGCGCGCCAGGTGCCCCAACTGGTCGCCGTGCTGCACCAGAGCATGGTGGTGCCGGACGAACGGTCTGCGGGTGGCTGGCACGCCGAGTGGCAGCCGTTGCGCGAGTGTCTCCGGCTGGCAGCTGGGGCCGCTCGCAACGCGGCCGAGCTCACGAACGGCCTGTGCGTGTTCCCCGAGCGGATGCGCGAGAACCTCGCGCTGACCGGCGGCGCGGTCGTGTCGGAGCGGCTCAGCGCGGTGCTGACGCCGTTGCTCGGCAAGAGCGAGGCGAAGGCGTTGCTGACCGAGGCCGCCTTCGCCTCGGCGGATAGGCCGGCCGAGTTGCCGTCGATCCTGGCCCGGTTGCTGGCCGAGCGCGGGCACGAAGTTCCCGACGTGGACGGGCTTTGCGACCCGGCGGCCTATCTCGGGGCGTCCGGACGGCTCGTGGACCGGGTGCTCGAACGGTACGAAGAGGTCAACGTGCGGTGACGGTCACCGTGTGGTGGCCGCTCGCGCCGATGGGGAAGGGCGGGCTGGGCACGGAGTTCTGCACGTCGCCGTCGGCGGTGGTGCACCGTGCCCGGACGCGGTGGACGCCGGGGGCGAGGTCGAGGAAGGCTCGCCATCGGCGCCATGCCGCGGGCGCCAGTTCGGCGGCGAGTTCGGCCTTCTGCCAGTCCTGGTCGTCCACCGCGACCTCCACGGCTTGAACGCCTGTCGGGGGCGCCCAGGCGACACCGGTGACCTGAACGGATCCCGCCCTGGTCCGGCGCGGCAGGTGGTCGATCCTGGACAGCGGCCTTATCGGCAGAGGACCGCGCGTCCAGCCGCGTGCGTGCCAGTAGTCGGAGTTGGGTGCCGTCTGGACGCGTAGGCCGGTCACCCACTTCGCGCCGGTGTACTGCCCGTAGAGGCCAGGAACGAAGATCCGCGCCGGGAAGCCGTGCTCGGCGGTGAGCGTGCGGCCGTTGAGGCCGAGCACGACGTAGCCACGGCGTGCCTCGGCCACCGGGATACTGCAATCCCATCCGTCCACCGCCTGGGTGACGAGCAGTCCGTCGTCTGGCGCGGCCTCGTCCAGGAGCCGGGCGAGGGGGACACCGAGCCAGCGGCCGTTGCCGAGCCGGTCCCAGCCCAGGCGGTTGTGCACGCACACCATCGCCGCGTCGAACTCGACCAGCCCGGCCGCGATCAGGTCCTCGTGGCTCAGCGACAGCTCCTTCGCGACCTCGCCGGTGATCGTGAGCCGCCAGGTCTCGACGTCGACGACCGGCGGACGCATGTTCGCGTCGGTCACGTAGAACTCGTCCACCGGGGTGATCAGCGGCGTGACGCCAGGCCAGTCCTCGGCGCCGTCCACGGCCGGTGGCAGGGGATCGCGCGCGAACAGGGGCCTGCCGACGCAAGCGACCTCTTCGCGCAGCTGGCGTTGGGCAGCCAGTGTTATCGCGATAGTCAAGGCGCTCAGGGGGAGCATGACGCGGTTGTTGTGGCGCAGCGCTGCCATAGTGCTGGCCGCACCTGCTGTGACAGCCGCAGTGGCCACGGAGGCGCGTTGCTCAGGAGTAGCCCGGCGCCGGGTCAGCCACCACCCGGTCGCGGCCACCGCGCTCACGACCGCGAGGTCGCGCCCGGTGTGCCGAGGCAGCCGTCCCAGCGCACCGCCCATCGCGACGATCGCGGCCAGAGCGGTCGCGCGGATCACGGGTTTGTCGGACTCCTTCAGCAGCCGCACGACCGGTTCGACCAGCGACCGAGGACCGTGATCGACGACGAACTGGCTGATGGCGTCGAGCGGGGACCTCGATCTCAGCAGGGCGGCGACCGTCTCCGCTGCCGCCAGACCCGACAGCGCCGCAACGAACCCCCGGTTGCCCGATGTACGTCCGCGTCCCATAGTTGCAACATAGGTGTTTCAAATGGGAGGCGCGACCGCTACATGAATGAACGAACCCCGCTGCTCGACGACGCCGTGCTCGCGGCCGCCGCGAAGGTGATCGCCGAACACGGCTGGCACGAGTTCACCCTGGAACGGGTGGCTCAGGCAGCCGGGATCTCCCGCGTCACCCTGTACCGCAAGGGAGCCACCCGCGAACTTCTCGTCGAGGCCCTCGTGGTCGGCGCCGCCCAGGCGTGGCAGGCAGGACTCTGGCCCGCGTTGACCGGACCGGGCACCGCCGCGGAACGCCTGCGCGCCGCCCTGCGCGCGTCGTGCGTTGTGGTGGAACAACACCTGTCGCTGTTGGCCGGCCTGACCAACGCGCCGGACCCGGTCTTCCACCTCGACGGCGGCGACACCCGCAACGTCTACGTGGCGCCGTTCGAACGCCTCCTGCACGACGGCCTCGCCGACGGCTCGCTGCGCGCCACCCTCGACCCGGCCACCACCGCGTTGCTGCTCTTCAACATCGTGCCCCGCACCTACATCCACCTGCGCGCCGCCCACCAGTGGTCCCCGGACCGCACCGCCGAGGCTCTGCTGGACCTGCTCATGCCGGGAGTGCTGCCCGAACGCCCGTGAACGGAGGAGATCGATGGCCACCAGCGTGCAAGAACTCGGTCCGGTCGAAGAGGTCGAGTTGCCCGAGGGACGCATCCAGTACCACTCGCGCGGCGAGGGGCCTCCGATCGTCTTCGTGCACGGCATCATCGCCAACGCCGATGTCTGGCGGCACATCGTCCCCGCGTTCGCCGACCGCTACCGCTGCATCACCCCGGACTGGCCGCTGGGCGGCCACCGCCTGCCGATGCGCGAGGGCACCGACTTCTCGCTCTACGGCTTGGCGGACCTCGTCGACCGCACCCTGGAGGCTCTGGGGCTGGACGAGGTCACGTTGGTGGGCAACGACACCGGAGGGGCGGTGTGCCAGGCGGTGGCGGCCCGGCACCCAGCCCGGCTCGCCCGTCTCGTCCTGACGCCGTGCGACGCTTTCAACAACTTCCTGCCGCTGCCGATCAAGCACCTCCAACTGACCGGCCGCACGCCTGTGGGCCTGAAGCTCCTCGCTGAGACGTTGAGGTTCCGGCTCGTACAGCGCATGCCGATCTCGTTCGGGCTGCTGACCCGCCGCCCGATCCCTGCCGACATCATGGCCAGCTACACCGCGCCGCTGCGCGAGGAACCGTTGGTGCGCAGGGACTTCGCTCAGCTCGTTCGCGCGATCTCGACCCGGTACACGCTGGACGCCGCCGAGGCGTTGAACCGGTTCGACCGTCCCGTGTTGTTGCCGTGGGCACGGCAGAGCTTCTTCCCCGTGGCACACGGCGAGCGTCTCGCCGGCAAGCTGCCCAACGCGACGTTGCGGATCATCGAGGACTCCGGCCCGTTCGTGACCGAAGACCAGCCGCGCCAACTCATCGCGTTGATGGAGGAGTTTCTTGCGGCAACGGAGCGCCGCGAGGTGCTTTGATACCTCGATGACGGTCGCCGCGTTCGTGATCTCGTGCCTGGGCTTCGTCGTCGCCTGCCTTGCCGCCTGGTACGGCCGCGGGCAGAAACGCGCGGCCGAGAACTCCGCGAAGGAGGCCAAGCGCTCAGCCGACGCGGCCGTGGCTCTCGCCGAGGTCGAGGCTGCTCGCCGTGCGGAGGAGATGGCGGAATCCGAACGTGGTCGCGTTCGCTTTCTGCTCGACCATGAAGGTGGCCAGCGGTACCTGCTTCGGAATGTAGGAACTGACACCGCGTACGGCGTTCAAGTTGATTCGGACGGGATGGGTGTCCAAGACGAGATCACTGAGTTCGCCGAGTTCGAGGCGCAGACCGAACACAGGTACTTCCTCGTGAGGACTCTTGGGACGGCAGCGAATGCTCGCGTGACCGTCTCGTGGCATCTGGCTGAAGATCTGTCCGACGAACCTCGATCGGTAAAGCTCCTCGGGCCCTAGGTCAAGGACGACGTGCGCTCTTCCTGCGTTGGAACCAAAGCCAAAGCGCGGCAACAGCGCCGATGGCCCCGAGCACGAACAACAGGTTGAACGAGCCGGTCGAGCTGGACCCCGTGGTGCGACTGACCTCTGGAACGGACCGTTGCAACGACTGCGGTTCCGCGCTTGTCGCCGCGGTGTCCGGTGCAGGCGCGGACTTGCCGAGCACCTCCGCTGAGGGCAACGCGGCGAAGTCCACCAGGCCGGTCTTCTCCAGCACGGAGATGTGGTCGAAGACGGTGTTCATCGTCTGCGCGGCCATCTTGCGCACGAGTTCGTTCTTCGTGCCGGCGCGGATCTGCGCGGCGAAGCCGTAGACCTTGCCGTGGGCGGCGCGCAACCGGTTCACGAAGGTCCGCTCGTACTCGTCGCCCTGGGTGTTGCTGAGCTCGGTCAGCCAGCCCGACTGGTCGGAGTTCGGCTGGTTGGGGAGCTCGACGCCGAGCGCCTGGCCGCCGTTGCGGATCATCTGGTCGAGCGCGGTGTGCCCGTCGATCAGGTGCTGCCCGGCCTCGAGGATCTTGGGGTTCTGGGACTTCTGCATCGCCTGTTGCCCGGCGGGCAGTTCCCAGAGCCCGGCCAGCCGGACCTTCGAGATGAAGTCGCGGTCGCCCGCGCCGAGCGGCCCCCACTTCGTCTGCACGACCTCGTCACCCTTGCCGCCGCTGCCGAGCGGGGCCGCAGGGAGGCTCTCGGTCAGAGCGGGCGCGGGCGGGGCGCTGGACATATCGTGCTGGGCCGCCGCGCTGTCCGGTGTCGCGAACGGCATCGCGAGGGCGATCACGACGGCCGCGAGCCGACGCGTCCTCGACTTGACTGTGCTTTCCGCCATACCCGTATCTACGAACCACGGTAGTAGATGGTTCAAGGCGAGTGCTCTACTAATGTGAATAGTAGATCATTGGTCCTGTGTGGAGGTAGAGATGAGCGAGAGGTCGGCCTCGAACTGGTCGCGACGGACGATCGTGGTCGCGGTGAGCGTCGCGTTGTTGCTGCTCGGCGCAGCGGGCGGCATCGCGCTGGCCCGCACGAGTTCGCCTTCGGGAGCGCCGACCGCGGTCGACATCGGGTTCGCGCAGGACATGTCGGTGCACCACCTGCAGGCCGTGCAGATGGCCAACCTCGCCGAGGAGCGCAGCCAGGACGCGGCGGTGCGGCAGCTCGCCTTCGACATCTCGTCGGGGCAGCTCGAGCAGGTCGGGCGCATGAAGGGCTGGCTGGGCATGTGGGGCGAGCTGGAGCAGGCTCCGGCGGGGCAGCAGATGACGTGGATGGCCGGTGAGCATGCCGGGATGTCCGGTATGAGCACGAGCATGCCCGGTATGGCGACCTCGCAGGAGCTCGCGAAGCTGCGTGGGCTGAGCGGCCCGGAGTTCGACGTGTTCTTCCTGGAGTTGATGACCCGCCATCACGAAGGCGGGATCTCCATGGCGCGCTACGGGGCGGACAACGCCTCCGTCCCGGTCGTGCGCGGACTGGCCGCCTCGATCGCGGCCAGTCAGGAAACCGAGGTGCGCACGCTCAAGGAAATGCTGGCCGCTCGACGGTGATCACGGGTGAACGGGTTGCTCGTGAGCCGCGTGACTCTCGGGCTCCAGCTGGAACGTGGAGTGCTCGACGTCGAAGTGGCCCGCGAGGCAGGTCTGGAGCTGGTCGAGCATCTGCGGTGCGTGCCCGTCGAGGAAGCACTCGTCCTCGACGACGATGTGCGCCGACAACACGGGCATGCCCGAGGTCACCGTCCACGCGTGCAGGTCGTGCACGTCGCGAACGTGCGGCACGCCGAGGATGTGCTGCCGCACCTCGTCGAGGTCGACGTCCTTGGGGGCGGCTTCGAGCAGCACGTCCACGGCCGCGCGGAGTAGGCTGAACGCGCGGGGGAGGATCAGTAGTCCGATCAGGACGGCCACGATCGCGTCGGCGCGGGTGAAGCCGGTGAACATCGCGATCAGCGCGGCCGCGATGACGCCGACCGACGCCAAGGTGTCGGTCATGACTTCGAGGAACGCGCCGCGCATGTTCAGGCTGGCGTTCTGGGCCTTGAACAGCAACATCATCGACGCCACGTTGCCGACGAGGCCGATGATGCCGAACACGAGCATCGAGCCGCTCTGCAGTGCGGGCGGCTCGGTCAGTCGCGAGATCGACTCGTACATGATGTAGGCGCCGAGCCCGAGCAGCACGGCGGCGTTGACCGCGGCAGCCAGGATCTCCGCGCGCGCCAAGCCGAACGTCCGCTTCGCCGTGGGCGGCCGCGCGGCCAGCGTGATCGCGACCAGGGCGAGGGCGACGCCGGCCGAGTCGGTGAGCATGTGGCCGGCGTCCGCGAGCAGCGCGATGCTGCCGGACAACAACGCGCCGATGACCTGCACGACCATGATGCTCGCCGTGATCGCGAGCACGCCGATGAGGCGCCCGCGGTGCTGGCCTCCGGCGGTCACGTGACCGTGCCCGTGTCCAGTTCCCACTTCGAAGGTCCTTCCCGGTGAAGCATGCATACATAGCAATCTGTGCATGAATGCTAGCAGCCGTCAGGGCTGCGTGCCTCTCCTGGACAACGCCTCGCTGAGCAGTTCGGCTTCATGGTCGGTAGCGAGGCGTGCGAAGTGCAGTAATACGGCCTCGGGATCCGCGGAGGACGCGACCACCTCGCGAAGCGCGCGCACTGCTGCTTCCGTGCGGCTCAGAGCGGCTTCGTACTTGTAGGCCTTGCCGTCGCGCTCGCGGGTGACCCACTCCTTGCGGTGCAGGTTGTCGAGCACGGTCAGAACCGTCGTGTAGGCGCGGGTGCGTCCGTCGCGAAGTTCGTTGAGCACGTCTCGGACCTTCAGTGGCTTCGGCGCCTGCCACAGCACGTCCATGACCGCTGCTTCCAGGTTGCCGAGTCCGTGCATGACTCCTCCTGGCCGGGCTCGCCGCGCTCTTACTATCGAGCATAGTATCTTGTTGACCTAATACTAATGTGCATAGTAGAAAATCGCTGTTCCCGACACGGAGGTGTACGCGACGTGACGTCGCAAGTGGCTCGGCACGTCCAGGCGCGGCCTTCGTCGCGTCGTGCGGTCAACCTGGTGATCTTCGGAGTGGCCGCCGGTGCGGCCGCGGCGGCGTTCCAGACGAACGCGCCGGCTTCGTCGGAGGTCGATTCCCCGGACACCCGCCTGTTGTCGGCCAATCTCTCCGATGCGTACACCGGAGTCGGCGGCGACGTCGACAAGCCGCAGTTGCTCGCGCTGCGCCCGCCGCCGCACGAAGGCGACGTGCAGCAGCTCACCAAGAGTCTGCGGATGTCCGAGCAGCGAGAAGCCGAGGAAGCAGCCCGCCTCAAGGCCGAGCGAGAGGCCGAAGAGCGCCGCAAGATCAAGGTCTTCGCCCCCACCTCAGGAACGCTGACGTCGGCCTACGGTCCGAGGTGGGGCGGCACGCACTACGGCCTCGACATCGCCAACCAGATCGGCACGCCCATCCGGTCCGTGATGGACGGAGTGGTGATCGACGCCGGCCCCGCGAGCGGCTTCGGGCTGTGGGTGAGGATCCGCCACACGGACGGAACCGTCGCCGTGTACGGCCACATCAACAGCTATTCGGTCAACGAGGGCCAGCAGGTCAGCGCCGGCCAGGTCATCGCCGAGGTCGGCAACCGCGGCAACTCGACCGGGCCGCACCTGCACTTCGAACTCTGGGACCAGGCAGGCCGCAAAGCCGATCCGCTGGCGTGGCTGCGGTCCTTCGGCGTCCAGATCTGACCAGGAGCAACAGTCATGACCGTCACCGCACAGCCCGTGCCCGTCGCCCAGGCGGCGAAACGGGTGAAGGGTTCTTTCCTGCTGCGAATGTTCCGCACAACGGACCACAAGCAGATCGGCATCCTCTACCTGGTCACGAGCTTCGCGTTCTTCCTCGCGGGCGGCGTGATGGCGTTGCTGATCCGCACCGAGCTCGCCAGGCCGGGCATGCAGTTCCTGTCGAACGAGCAGTACAACCAGCTGTTCACCATGCACGGCACGATCATGCTGCTGCTCTACGCGACGCCCATCCTGTTCGGCTTCGCGAACTTCATCCTGCCCCTGCAGATCGGCTCACCGGACGTAGCGTTCCCGCGGCTGAACGCCTTCTCCTACTGGCTCTACCTGTTCGGCGGCCTCATCGTCGTCTCCGGCTTCATCACACCGGGCGGCGCCGCGGACTTCGGCTGGTTCGCCTACACGCCGCTGTCGAGCGCGATCCACTCACCAGGAGTCGGCGCCGACCTGTGGATCTCCGGCCTCCTGATCAGCGGCCTCGGAACGATTCTCGGCGCGGTCAACATGATCACCACCGTGGTGTGCCTGCGCGCGCCCGGCATGACCATGTTCCGGATGCCGATCTTCACCTGGAACATCCTGGTGACCAGCCTGCTGATCCTCATCGCGTTCCCGATCCTCACCGCCGCCCTGTTCGGCCTGCTCGCCGACCGACACCTCGGCGCCCACGTCTTCGACCCTGCCAACGGCGGCGTGATCCTCTGGCAACACCTCTTCTGGTTCTTCGGCCACCCCGAGGTCTACATCGTGGCGTTGCCGTTCTTCGGCATCGTCTCGGAGATCTTCCCCGTCTTCAGCCGAAAACCCCTCTTCGGCTACAAAGGACTGATCTTCGCGACACTCGGCATCGCGGCCCTGTCCGTCGCCGTGTGGGCGCACCACATGTACGCCACCGGCGCCGTGGTGCTGTCGTTCTTCGCCTTCATGACGTTCCTCATCGCGGTCCCGACCGGCATCAAGTTCTTCAACTGGATCGGCACGATGTGGAAGGGTCAGCTCACCTTCGAGTCGCCGATGCTCTTCTCGCTGGGCTTCCTGGTGACGTTCCTCTTCGGCGGCCTCTCGGGCGTCCTGCTGGCATCACCACCCATCGACTTCAACCTGTCCGACACCTACTTCGTCGTGGCGCACTTCCACTACGTCCTGTTCGGCACCATCGTGTTCGCCACCTACGCCGGCATCTACTTCTGGTTCCCGAAGATCACCGGCCGCATGCTCGACGAGAACCTCGCCAAGCTGCACTTCTGGACCACCTTCCTCGGCTTCCACGCCACGTTCCTGGTCCAGCACTGGTTAGGCAACCAGGGCATGCCCCGCCGCTACGCCGACTACCTCCCGACCGACAACTTCACCACGCTCAACATGATCTCCACCGCGGGCGCCTACCTCCTCGGCGTCTCCACGCTCCCGTTCATCTGGAACGTCTTCCGCAGCTACCGCTACGGCGAGCGAGTGACCGTCGACGACCCCTGGGGCTTCGGCAACTCGCTGGAGTGGGCAACGTCCTGCCCGCCACCGCGCCACAACTTCACCGAACTACCCCGAATCCGTTCCGAGCGCCCGGCGTTCGAACTCCACTACCCGCACATGATCGAACGCATCCGACGAGAAGCCCACATCGGTGGCACGGCAGGACACGACGGCCCAGCAGCACCCTCAGAACTTGCAGCTGAAGCAGTCGACCCGGCAGGCGACCGTCCGAAGAAACCCTGAGCTGAAGAGGACTTCTCAGCATCCGTCGTCCTTTTACAGACGATTGTCGTTGAGTCTGTGGCTGAGAGGCCGCTGGGCCGCCTGCGTGAAGTAGCAAGGAGCCGGCAGGGGAAGTTCCTGCCGGCTGAGGGAGCTAGATCTGTCGCAGCACGTGAAACGGCACGAGCTGGTCAACGACGCGCAGCTTGTTCTGCCGCCCGTCGGCATAGCCGATCTCGTAGTTGACGACGCCGAGCCAGTCGCCCTCGACGCCGGGGAAGCGCCCGTGGAGCTGGCCGACCGCCGTGCCGGTCAGGTCAAGGCCGGTCGCGATCACGTGCCGCGTGGCACCAGGGGCTCGTGCGAACAGCCGGTCCAGGTCGACCGCGACGCCGGTGACCACCGGTCGCCGCCCGTGGACGTCGTCGCCATCCCAGATCGTGTACGGCGTCTTAAGCATGTTGGACGGCTGTCGGTGGCAAAGCGGCTTGTGGACGGCGCAAGGCGAGCTCGAAGTAGCGCTCCTCGGACAGCTCGGCCTGGCTGGGAGCCGGTGCCGTGGTCGCCAGCCTCCAGGCGTGGTCGGAGTCATCGGCCGCGCACGCGAGGCAGCTGATGCGGGCCTCGCCGTCTTGGACGACCGCGCGGAACTGCGAGTGGCCGAGCGCGTGTCGGCCGAGCTTGCACCTCGCGGGGAGGACGGCGACCAGTCCGCCGATCGAGTCGTACCTGTACGTGAGCTTCCCGTCCATTTGGGACGGTTCGAGCAGCTGCCGATCCATGGCCGGAGAACCTATCAGTGTTCTCGCACGTATGTTCGACCGGACGTGTGCGGCTCTTCCGGGGTACATCGAACTGCGGCCGAGCCGCTGGCTGCTAGCTGGCCCTCTTGCGGGCTAGCTGGCTTCGACGTGCTTGTTGTCGAGCGCGTTCGCTCTGGTCGTAGGTCAGGAACTGGTGCGTCAGCGTCGCGCGAAGCGTGGGATCGGCGATCTTCAACCGCTGTACTCGCTTGTCGGGACGTGAGTGACAGGCCGCGTACCTGATCAGGTCGACCGCGTCCACGCGGTATCGAAGCGCCAGTTCTGCCAGCATGATCAGGGTGGGGACCGTCAGGCCGTTCTCGTAGTTCGAGAGCGTGGCCATGGATACGGGCGTGGCCTCCTGCGCTTCGAGAAGACTCCAACCGCGATCCGCGCGAGCCTCGCGTAGTGCTTTGCCGAGAGCCACCGGGTACGGCTGTCGCTCAAGGAACCGCCCGTACGCGATGTCGATGTCGAGTCCGCGATCCTCAAGGAGATCTCGTAGCGTCGTGTCATCGGCCAACTGCAACAAAGAACGTGCGCGGACGGTACTTGCTTCGGGCATCTCGAAGTAGTCCTGGGCGGGGTAGCTGTCGAGGTCCACTCGTCGTGACACCACCCGCATGGTGGTGAATCGACGGATCTGCTTCAGCACGTCGGCGGCCTTGAGCTCGGTCAGTTCGACCAGCCTCGCGATGGTCACTTCGTGACCGATTCGCTCGAGCATCGCGGTCAGCACGAGAGCGCCTCGGCGGTTCCAGGAAAGGCGAGGATCGGCGGGAATCCGATCAACGATCTTCATCGACCGTCTCCTGACGCAGGTAGAACCGTCGGGCCTGAGTTGGACAACTCGGCGCAGCGCAAGGCTTCGCCGAACCAGGCAGCATGCCTCTCCAGCTTTCGTGCTGCGGCAGTCACCAGGACGGCAAGTACCTCGAACGTGCCTTCGCCGCGCAGGGCGGTGATGGCAGCTTCGATCGAGGCCGGGTTTCCTGCCGCGTAAGCGGAAACGAGAACCGACGCTGCTCTCACGTTCTGCTGCCACGCATGACGATCCTCGTCGTCGAGTTCATCGGGGAGGGAGAAGGACATCGGGAAGCTGATCGGCGACCGCAGGTGCTCACGCGGCACTCCGTCGAGCAGAAGCTTCGCCAGGAGGCTGGCGGCCGAGACCGCGACCTGTTCGTCGTCATGGGAGACGATGAGTTCCAGCGCTTGCTCAACGAGGTCTGGTTCAGCTTTCAGCTGATGGCCCACCGCGCGCAGGCACAAGCTCGTCGCGCCGCTTTCCAGACCGTGCTTACGCAGCCTGATTTCGTCCAACGCGATCTGCTCGGTACCCGCAGGCGCGTACTGGGAGTCGTCGGAGTGTTGGAGCGTCACGGCTGCAACACCAACTCGGTGGTGCGAGCAGCAGTCGCCCTGAAAACCGACGCGTCGCCCATGGAGCAGCTCTGCCGTGGCCACGGCAGAATTCCTTCTTCTGCGCGCCAGATGAGGTCGCACCTGTTGCAGGTCGGCCACCAACGCCCCTCTGCCGGCCACTCGTAGGGCCCCGCCATCAAACCGATACCGCACAAGGTCAAGCCGATGGCGTTCGGAACCAGCGTCTGGAGGACGGCGTGACGAGCCCCGTCATAGGGTTGCCATCTGTAGTTCCTAGGCATGTCCGATCACTTCCCGAGAACGTCTACATGAAGCCGCACAAGAAAACTTGGTAGGGCTCCATGCAAAACGACGGCTCTCGGAAGGACCAGATCATCAATCTGCCATCGCCTAGCAGCCATCTGCCATCAAGTGCCTTCTACCTGCGTGAACGTCTATGTCGCCCGACCGGGTGAAATGGAGGTTCTTCGGTCGGAACGCCTGCCCCAGACGAGTTCCAAGCTAGGCTGACCAGTGACAACACCCTGATTTCGTGCTTAGGGAGTCCAATGCCGACGCCGAGAACAGAGCTGGTCGAGCTACGCGGAGCTTGGGGGCTCTCCCAAGAAGAGCTGGCAGCGCTGGCCGGCATCAGCGTGAGCACCCTTGGCCGCTGGGAACGAGGCGAGACCAAGAACCCGACGCCGAACCTCAAGGCGCTCCTCTCGAAGGCGCTGAAGATCGAGTCGGCCAAGGAACTGGTGGAAGTGCTGCGGCCCACCGGCTCGGGCTTCGCTGTCAACAACGCCGGTGTTGCCGATGCTGGGGCGACGCCGAACGCACAGGTTGCTGTTTCCGTTGGTAATGCAGACGATCTGGGTCGGGTGCATGCCGTTGTACCTCGCCTGAGGCGGGTACTTGACGCGTTCGATCTTCCAGAAGATGGACCCACGCGTCCCCTGGGCGAGATACGTGCGGACGTGGTTCGGGCCAACGAACATCGGCTGGAGGCGAGGTACGGAGTCCTCGCGGATGAGCTTCCTGGTCTTCTGACAGAGCTGGCCCGAGCGAGTCAGCTCGTCGTGGGCGAAGAGCAACGGCAGCAGGTCGCCTCCCTGCGAGCGCTGGCTTTTCGCGCCGCGGACGGACTGGCGTTCAAGTTCGGGTATCTCGATCTGTCAGCTCGCCTCATCGACCTCATGCGACAGTCGGCGGCCGCGGCAGACGACAGCTTGCTGGTTGCCGCGTCGGAGTACGTCCGCACCGAGAATTTCTTCGCCAACGGAGACCTCTTCACGGGAGGTCGAGCCCTCGTCAAGGCCGCGAACGCAGTGGCCCTGTCCAATCGAGACTTGCCGGACGTCGCTGCGGCATACGGATCCCTCCACATGCGAGCCGCAGTAGTCGTAGGGCGAATCGGTGACGGTCGTGCGGCGACGGATCACCTGCGTGAAGCTCGGCGTGCTGCCGAGAGGGCTCCTGAGGGCGTGTACCACGGCACGGCTTTCGGCCCGCACTCGATTCGGATCCACGAACTCGCTGTTGCCGCGGAATTGCAGGATCCCGCAGGCGTTGAACGCGCTTCGGCGTGGCAGCCGCCCATGGAGCTTCCGGCAGAACGGCGTTCTCACTACTACATCGACCTAGGACGAGCCCAACTCGCTCTTGGGCGTTATGACGACGCCCACGGTTCGATCGAGATGGCACGCATAGCTGCTCCTCAGCACGCGCGGGAGCACCCGCAGGTCAGGAGCACAGTCGGTGCGCTCCTCCAGTTGCGGCCAGGGCACAGCAGGGTCGTCGAGCTCGCGGCTTGGGCTGGAGCGCGAGCAGTCTGAGGTGCTGCTCGTCAGCTCGCGAGCAGCGAGGGCAGCTCGTTCAAAGAGCTGATGACCCAGTCCGCATCGCGCTGCACCAGTGGGTCGTCGGCCCACAGGTGGCCCCACGGTCCACGCCGGATCAGGACGGTCCGAAGCCCTGCGGCCTTCGCCGGAACAACGTCGTTGTCGCGGTGGTCGCCGACGTACACGATCTCGGATGCTGGCTTCTGCGACATGTCGACGACTCGGTCGAAGAACTCCTTCGCGGGCTTTGCGACACCCCACTCCCCAGAGGTGGCGACCTTGTCGGCAGGTAGGGCAAGTGCTCGAAGAAGATCCCCGGTGCGCGCCGTCTGATTGCCGGCGACTCCCACCCACATGCCGAGTTCACGCAGCGCTTCGAGGCTGGAGCGCACGTCTGGGTAGAGGTCTTCCTCTTCGATGCGTTCGCCGAGCCCGGCTTCCTCGCGGAGCTGTCGTTCGTGTGCCACGTCGAAGCCGGGGCGGAAGTACTGGAAGGTCTCCGCGTTGTCTCGTCCTGCCGCGGTCACCGCGCCCAGCACCGTCGAGAAGGTGTGGCGCGGAACGCCGATCCAGTCCGCCCACGCACCCCACTCGCGCGAATCGTCCAGCAGCGTCTCGCCGACATCGAACACGACAGCAGTGACCATGCCCCAACTCTTACGGCATCGAGCCCGTCAGGGCGAACCCGCAGCAGGCTCAGGCGACCGCACCGGTCCTACGTGCGAACGCCTGCAGACCAGGCATGCGGTGGGCCGTCGGGTGTTGCAGGAGGCTGGTGGTGATGTTCTGAATCGGCTTGCGGTAACGGACTTCGTCTCGGGAAGCCTGCTCGGCGGCAAGCAGTGCCCGATAGCTGTGCTCGGGTTTGTTCCACTCGTGGAAGGCGTGCGCTACGTCGGACCAGTAGCGGGCGCGGCGCTCTGCGAGCGGGATGGAGGCGGGATCGATCTGCTTCGCGACGTCGATCGCGGTGCCGTAGTCACCCAGGGCTCGAGCCACGCTGATTCGGTAGAGCCCGACGCCGGTCGGGCCGAACGCGGTGAACCGGTGGTTGGCGTCTGAACCGAGCCGCGTCGCAGCCTCGACGGCCTCGGCGGTCAACGACCGGGCGGAGTCGCGATCTCCGTCGACAGCCGCGGTGTAGGCCGAGGTGGACAGCAGGGTGCCGTACACCGACAGATGCTCTGGGCCTCGGTGCAGCTTGGGTTGCAGAGCCGCGATGGTGCTGGAGATCAGGCGCTGGGCGGCATCGGCATGTCCGGTGCGCCGCAGGACGATCGCCCATGCGCGGTGAGCAGCGGCCTGGGTGAGGAGGTCGTCCGAGTCGTGTGCCGCCTGCATCGCCCGGTCCGCGGTGGTCCAGGCGAGGTGCTTGAGGTCGAGCTTGACAGTCAGCTCGGATGCCAGCGTGTACGCGTCGGCGAGCAGGGCGTTGGCGGAGGGCTTGTCGTCGTTCTCGGCTCGCGTCGCCAGTGCGGTGGACACCAGACGAGGCAGCTGCGTCGCGGCCTCGGTGTAGCGGCCCAGCTGGAAGACCGACTTGGCCTCGGCGACGCTGGTCCGCAGCTGGGCGATGGTGACCGGCGTGGCGTTCTTGACGGGCGGATCGAGCAAGGCGCGTTCGAGCGCGCTGACGGGGTTGGCACTGGCCAAGGACGGAGTGGCGGTGCCCAGCACCGAGGCGCCGGCCAGGCCCGTCAGTCCCGCAAGCAACGTGCGACGACGCATGGGATCGGTCTCCTCGTCCGGCGCCAAGTTGACGTTGACCCTAGCGACGGGACGCGGTGCATGCACGGACGGTGACGCTGTGTCGGACAGGCCCAGCAGGTGCGGTGGGATCTGGAGCGCGATCGACAGGCGGCGGAGCACCTCCACGTCGCGCAACCGCTGCTTGCCTCGCTCCAGCCGGGACAAGGTGGAGATGGAGTAGCCGCAAAGCTTTGCCAGCTCTTCAAGGGTGAGTGGCGTGGCTTGCCGAACGGCACGCACGATCGCGCCGTAGTTGCCCGCTTCGGCAGCGGCGCGTACCTCTTCCGACTCCCAGGCGGCACGGGTCGGATCCATGGCCGGCTCTCCTCACTCAGAGCTGGACTTGCGAGCGTACCCAAACGATCACGGTCCCTGCCAGCCGGTTTGCACACCTTGCAAAACGACGGTCAACCTCAGCAACGGTGCTGGTCAGCGAGCCGTTGGAGGCCGTGTCCTGGGACCTGCTGCGGCAGCCCACCCATTCCTGCCGCAGAGGGAGGGGACACGATGAGCACCGTTGAAATCGCAGAACCGACACCGTCCGGCACACCGTATTTCGGTCCGGAGATGTCCGCGATCGAGCTTGACCGCGAAGGCCTTCTGCAGGTCGACCGTCACGTCGTGATCAGCCGATACGCGATCTTCGTGCCGTTCGACGAGCTGGGTACTCCACGGCCGGTCACGATCCACGCGGGCGCCGTGGTGGGCCCGTTCGCTGTTGTCCACGGCGGTGCCAGGATCGGTGAGCAGGCCAGGATCGAAGAGCACGCGGTCGTCGGCAAGCCCGAACTCGGCTACGCGGTCGGGAAGCTTCGTCCTGGCACCGGTGGCGACACGGTCATCGGGCCGGGGGTCACCGTTCGATCCGGCGCGGTCGTGTACGCCGAGGTCGAGATCGGCGTGAACTCGCTGATCGGGCACCACACGTTGCTGCGCACCGCCGTCCAGATCGGTGCGGACACGCAGCTCGGCCACCACCTCACCGTCGAACGCGAGACCCGCATCGGCCGTGACGTGCGCTGCTCGCCTGGTTCACACATCACCAGCTCGACCGTGCTGGCCGACAAGGTCTTCCTCGGCGCCGGAGTCCGCACCATCAACGACAAGACGCTGACCTGGCGAAACCCGCTCCGCGAGCCTGCCCTCGCGGCCCCGCGGTTCGAAGCGGGCGCCAAGGTCGGCAGTGGCTGTGTGGTCATGGCGGGAGTGACCGTCGGTGAGAACGCGCTGGTCGGCGCCGGATCCCTGATCACTCGCGACATCCCGCCGGGCGTGCTGGCCTACGGCCATCCCGCACGGGTTCACGGGGAGGCACCGTGATGAGCGAACCTGGATCGGCGGGCAAATCGATCACAACCTGGCTGGAGCCCCTGCGTTCGGTGCTCGACCCCTGCAGGCGAGTCGACTGGGGCAGGTTGACGGCGTTGGGAGACGCGCTGGATCAGGCCCTCGCAAACCATCCGGTCGGCGCGGATCTGCCTGCCGGGGCCGAACGCAGTCGCCGACTTCGCGCTGTCCGGCGTGAGCTGGCCGCGCGGGGCCACTCGTCTGGCGAGCCGGGTCTCTTCCAACTCCTGGTGCAATTTGTCTGCGGCTACAGCGACATCGACCTGCGCGATGCCACCGGACTGGGCCACGGAACGCTGATCGCTCGCCACGGCAGCCCTCAGACCCGTGAACGGTGGCTCCCACGGCTCGGCGCAGGCGAGCTCGCGGGGATCGCCATCACCGAACCGCACGGCGGCTCGCGACCGGCGGAGACCCGTACCAGCGCGGCCGTCGGCGAGGACGGCACGTGGTTGGTGAACGGATGCAAAACCTGGATCAGTCGTCTCACCGAGGCAACCGTCTTCGTGGTGTTCTTCCGGGCCCCGGACGGGCAGCTGGTCGCCGCTGCGGTCGACGCCGCGCAGCCAGGCCTGCGCCGACGGCCGATTCCACCGACCGGACTGGCCGGCTGGACCTGGGGCGTCCTCGAACTGGACGCCGTCAGGGTGCACCAGGAGGACGTGCTCCACGGGGACGGGATGGCGTTGCTGCGCGAGCACTTCGCCGGTTACCGGCCCCTGGTCACCGCTACCGCGCTGGGAGGTGCGGCCGCGGTCTTCGACACCGTCGCCGAGAGGCTGTCCGCCCGGCAGACGTCCGGGGAGCTGGCGCGACTGCGGGACTCAGCGTTGATCAGCCTTGGCCGCGCGCACGTCCAGCTCGTGACCTCACTCCTCGGCACCGTGATGGCCGCACGCTTCGCCGAGGTCGGCCACGTCGAGGCGGAGCTGTGGGGAGCGGCGACGAAGGCCCACGGCATCGACACCGCCAACTCGGTCGTCAGTGACCTCGCGTTGCTGCTGGGCGCATCCGGCTTCCGGGCTGACTGTCAGGCGTCCAAGATCCGTCGTGACTTGAGCGGCCTGCTCTTCGCCGATGGCATTCACGACAGCCTGTATCGAACTGCCGGACGGCATCACACGACGAGCGCGAACCCGGTGGTTCCTGCTCCGCGTGCTCGGCTGGAGCCGGTCTCGATGACCGCGTAGCAACAGGGCCAGCGGGTCAGGCGACGCGCTGGCCCTGTTCGCACAGCGCGGTCGTGCCTTGCTCGGCGGCGTGCAGCGCAACTACCAGCCGGTCTGCGAGCAGAGGCTTCAGCTTCTCCCGTGCCTCGGCAGTGGTGTGGAATCCGGCGGAGAGGATCTCGCCGTCCGGGAACACCATGCCCACCAGGTCGGTCTCGTCGAGGACGCCACCGTCGAAGACGAACACCACGCCCTCGGGGCGAGAGTCCTGCGGACGCACGTAGTCCACCACCAGCAGGCGGCCCAGTGGCCGCTCCCACCCGAGTTCCTCGGCGAGCTCACGCGTTGCGGTCGCCCACGGCGACTCGTCGGCGTCCACTGCGCCGCCAGGAATCTCCCAGTTGGGCTTGTACGACGGCTGGAGCAGCAGCACCCGGCCTGCCTTGTCCCGGAACAGAACCCCGGCCGCCATGCGCTTCTTGGCCAAGCCTGCGACGTACTGCTCGACCGGAAGCACTTCGGGTGCGGCAGGAACTGCAGAGTCCGATGTGGTCACCGCGGCACCCTAGCCAGCACGGAGGACCGCGGTCACCGCGGGGATTCCCAACCCTTTGCCGAGCACCGAATCACCCGATCGAGATAGAGGCACGCGAAGCTGTTGTTACCGCTACTCAAGGGCTGCCAATGCGAGATTCCTGCCAGGTGGGTGCGAGGCGGATGATCTGGTGCGGCTGGGCGAGCCCGATGTTGGCTGCTCGGCATCCATTCGAACGATCTCCAGCAACTGCAAGGAAAACGCGATGCCGAAACGGGACTCCACGGCGCAGGGCCGCGAGTTTGGATACAGCCTGCGTGGCGCTGTTCGGCGCCTCGGCCTCACATCGCGTGAACTCGCCGACAAGGCCGGGTGGGACGAGGCCAAGTTCTCGGACGTCATCAACGGCAAGGGCGGTGCCACGGAAGTCGAGCTGGGCGTGCTGTTCGGCTTCTGCGGCTTTGGCCCTGACGAACGCAAACACCTGTTCCGTCTCGCGAACACCCTCAAGTGCACGAGCTGGTTGCAGAGCCACGACGGCCCGCCGATCCGCCTGCGCACCCTCGAAGAGAACCTCGTTCTGGCGAAGGAGCTCATCGTTTGGCAGGCGGACGGCGTGCCGGACCTGTTGCAGAGCCCGGCTTACATGCGAGCCGTGATCGAGGCCTCGCTCCACGAGTCTTCTGAAGACGACGACCCGGAACAGCGCGTCGCGGGCCGGCTGGAGTTGCAGCGGCTGCAACGTGAGAGGTACCAGCTGACCTGCACGTTCTATGTTCACGAGTTCGCACTCCGCCTGCCTGTTGGTGGACCCGAGGTGCATGCGGAGCAACTGCATGAGCTGTTGCGGTTGTCGGTGCGGAAGACGATCAACATCCGAGTCGTCCTCGCCGATGCGGGTGCGCACGCGGGCATGAGGGGCCCGTTCCTTCAGATGACCTTCCCCGCCTTCAGGCCCCTGATCTGCGTGCAGCAGGAGAACTCAACGCTCTTCCTTGAGGGCAAGGCGCAGGTCGACGGCTACAACAACATCATCAAGTCGCTCAGCAAGCACGCCTTGAGCGCGGAGGCGTCGAAGGCTTTGATCGCTCAACTCGCGAAGGAACTCACTGTTGGTGAGGGCGCCGACAGTGAGACCCAGTGCCAAGCTGATTGATGATCAACCCAACTAATTGATTCACTCAACTGAATGAACTGAGAGCCGCAGCGTCAGCTTCTTGGAGAAGCTCCAAGCGAAGCCCGGTTGGCGGAGTTAGCCTGCCTGAGCAGGCCAATCTTCGACCGGGGGGACGGAGCGATGGCGGCTGAATGGCTGTTGATCGAGACATTTGATGGGGTTCGGCAGGAGCCGACGGTGCTGGCTGTCGGGAACAACCCGAAGAACATGGTCTCCGTTCACTCAGTACTCGGGCGGGGGCCATTTCTTCCGGACGTGCTCGGCGCGATCGCGCGAGTGGTCATTGGCCGCGAGCCGGTCGAGGCGCGCACAACGACGGGCAAACGTCGCGTGATCGCGTACCCGCTGCTCGCCTACGGCGGTGAGCCTGTCCACGGCGTTCAACTGTGGGTGGGTCCGCTGGGCGAAGAGCCGCCGCCGCGGCCTGCCGCCGGCGCCTGGCACATCAACCTCGCGCAGCACGTCAGCAGCAGATCCGACGACCTGCTGCGGCTCTACGGGACGCGGGCAGACCGGTGGCGGAACGAGCACGACTTGGCCGAGCTCTTCGCCTACAAGCGGCTGCAGACCAACTCGGATGAGTCGAAGGCGCTCGCGCTCATCGTCAACGCGACCGCGGGTGCGGAGCACCTGGCCACCTGGACCGTGAACCGGGACGACGGGATCAGGCGCGCGGTGCGGTTTGCGTGCCGGTGCGTCGAGACCCAGACTCCGGGTGGTCGGAGCGAGCTCGTCGTTCGGGGGATCACCTACGACATCGGGCCAGCCGAGGCCGTGCCGGCTGCGCCGCCGCCCATGCCGGTCCTGCTCGCGCAACAGGTCCTCGCTGCCGAGGCGAGACCCGGACGCTGGCGCGCGATCGTCGACCTCCGCACGATGCGGCTCCTGAAGTGGGTCGACAACCCCATGCCCGGTGTCGCGTGGACGCTCGGCACGTCGCACCGACCCGGCATCCACCGCGAGGACCTGCGCACCGCGCTCGGCCTGTCCGACGAGCTGGCTTCGAGTGGCCGGGCCAGGGGAGTGCTGCGGCTTCGCGCAGCGGACGGGGGCTGGATGAAGGCGAACGTCTCGGCGGCGCTGATGGCGTTGGACCAGCACACCACCGCAGCGCTCGTCACCCTGACCTTGTCCGAACGTGGGAAGGTCGACTGAGTCTGCCGGCCACGGGAAGGTGCTGGATCTTGAGCTGCTTCGAGAACAAGGTCGCGGTGATCACCGGCGCCGGAGCGGGAATCGGTCGCGCTCTTGCAGTTGAACTTGCCCGACGTGGAGCGCGGCTCTCGCTACTCGATCGCGATTCCGCTGGACTGGAGGAGACGACCCGCCGTTGCGAGGCGATCGGGGCCCGAGCGTTCGCTCAGGTCGTTGACGTGACCGACTGGGAAGGGCTGCGGGCAGCGGCGGAGGTGGCTGATTCGGAGCTCGGCGGTGTGGACGCCGTGTTCGCGGCTGCCGGGATCATCCACCGGGGCAGCCTGCTCGACTCCGACGTCGCCGACATCGAGCGCGTCATGGCGGTGAACTGGCAGGGGCTGATGTACACCGTCAAGGCGCACCTCCCGTTCGTCGTCAGGTCCAGGGGTGGTCGCGTCGTCACGTTTTCGAGTGCGTTCGGTCTCGTGGCGACCTCGAAGTACACCGCGTACAACTCGTCGAAGTTCGCGGTCCGCGGATTCAGCGAGTCGTTGCGCCAGGAGCTCGCTGACGCCCGTAGCGGGGTTTCGGTGACATGCGTGTTTCCCGGTGGTGTGCGGACCTCGATCGTCCGCAACGGAACCTTCGCGGCCGCGGAGAACCGGGAGGCCGTTGTCAGGGGCTTCGAGAAGAAGGTTGCCCGCACTGATCCTGAAGAAGCGGCACTGATCGTCCTAAGTGGAGCTGAACGTCGCCGCGCGCGAGTCTTTGTGGGGGCGGACGCTCGCATGGTGGCTGTCCTCGCTCGCCTTGCCGGTGGCCACTACCAAGATCTGATGCCGTTCGCGGAACGGTTGCTCGGGCGCCGCCGCGGTCGGTGACGAGCCGGTTCGGCGATACCGGTTGACGTGATCGCCGTCACTGCATACTCTAGGCCAATCGGACTATTCCGATTGGGTTGGCTTTGTCGCTATCGAGCTGATCCCTGAAACGCAGACCTGAGGCAGCCCTGGGCTGGCCTCGAACGCGATCGGGGATCACCATGTCTCGGCGACCATCCGCCATCAACAACCACCTTCCGCTGCGTCGCAACGCTTTGTCTCGCCCGTCGGCGTTGATCATCCCCTTCGGACTCTCAACTGGAGGGCTTGATGTTCGCGGTGTCCTACGGCCTGCTCGGCTTGGTCTCGGGGCCGCTGGTGGTGCTCACCGCCTTCTCGATCACGCGGCGCGAGCCGATCCCCTGGAAGCCCGCGAACACCACTTCACTTGCGGCGAGCGTGTTTCTGGGTTCCTCGCTGACGTACGTGGTGCTGGTGGCGCCGCAGGCCGCTGGACTGTTGGCCTGGTTGCTGATCGTGGGAACGGTGCTTGCCCTGGTCGACTGGACGTGCCACCTGTTGCCGCACAAGGTCGTCGGCGCGCTGTTCCTCGGTGGCTTGGCGTTGATCAGCGCCGAGGCCTTCGTGCTGCGCGACTTCGGGCCGCTGCTCCGAGCAGGAGTTGCCAGCGTTGTCGTGTTCGTAGCGGGAGTGCTTCTCTACCAGCGGTTTGCCGCCGAGCTCGGGTTCGGCGACGTCACGCTCGCCGCGGCTTTGGCGCTGTACCTGGGTCGGTTCGGCTGGGAATGTGTCGTCTTAGGACTGACGGCGGGCTTGCTGCTGATCTGGATCGTCATACAGACGTTGCTCATCGCGAAGCGAGTCGGCCGTCACGATCCGGTCGCGCTCGGGCCGGCGTTCCTCAGCGGGACCGCCTACGTGATCTTGCAGGCCTGATGGGGGAGGCGTGATGTGCCTGCCGCTCCCGGAACCTGATCCCGTCATCGCCTACGAGGCGCCACGAGCACTTCATCGCGCCTGCGCGACGTTCGTGTTCATCGTGCTGCTCGGGCATGCCGAAGAACTTCGTCCGGAGATCACTTTCACTCCGGGCACCCGAGTCGAGGTGGTCTCTGTGCCCCCAAGCGAGGCCGCCTCGACGCCAACTTCCACCGTGCCGACCTGGAGGCCGCGATGAAGAAGACCACGTTGTTCCCTCTTGTCGGCGTACTGGTGGCGGTGAGCGCATGCGATCGAGGACCTGTTCCGTCCGCGCTGCCGACCACGACGACGTCTGCTGCGCATCCTGCCGAGCTGGCCCGTACGAGCGCGGTCGGTGCCTACACGGGGATGTGGGAGGCCTTCGCCGACGCAGGCGTCACGTCAGACCCGGACTCGCAGCAGCTCGGCCAGCACGCGGTCGGTATCGCATTGGACAAGCTGAAACGCAGCCTGCGGTCGGACCGGGACAAGGGGCTGGTCAGCAGAGGGAAGCCGGTCCTCGATCCGAAGGCATCGGACGTGAAGCCGGCTGACGCCCCGACGAGGGTCGAGGTCACCGACTGCGGCGACTCGACGAACTGGCTGAAGTACCGCAAGGACACCAACCTGCTGGCCGACGACGTGCCGGGCGGCCGGCGGCTCATCGAGGCCGCGGTCGACAAGCAGCCGGACAGCACATGGAAGGTCTCGGACTGGGCAGTTCACGAGATCGGGAGCTGTTGAGCGATGCGACGACCACTTCTTCTCGCAGCAACGCTTCTTCTCTTCGCGCCGCCGCCTGCGGCTGCGGACGATGCCTGGGGCACAGCCGTCTGCGCTCAGAATCCCTCGCCCTGGTGCCAGGTTTCGGCCGGGAGACGCCCGGACGGTTCGACGAGTCAGGGTCAGCGCCCGGTGGGCGATCAGGAGCAGGACGGCGGCGAGGAGCAGCTGCTCGGCTGCCGGTATGTACCCGCTGGACCAAAACCCGGTCAGGAGACGCCGAAGGAACCCGGCGGGTGGTTCATGCTCTTGTGCTCACCGGACGGGAAAGACCCGAACTCCCGCGGTCCGATCTGGGTTCCGGCAGGAGCCGACGCCCCGACGCCCAGCCCGGAGCAGGTCGCGGAGATGGCGGCCAAGCGGTTGCGCCTGCCCACGCCGAAGATCCGCGCGAACCCGGCTGGAGAGCAACTGGTCAACCTGCCCACGTGGATGTGGGTGGACCGCGACAGCTGGGGTGACATCTCGGCTACGGCGTCCGTGCCGGGCGTGTCGGTGACGGCCATCGCGAGGCCTCAGACGGCCACCTGGTCGATGGGCGACGGGAACTCGGTGACCTGCACCGGTTCCGGTACGCCGTTTCCCGCCGGTGGTGACCCGAAGGGCGCCTCATCCGACTGCGGGCACACGTACAGGACCTCATCAGCTGGGCGGCCGTCGCAGGCCTTCCTGGTGAGCGTCAAGGTGCAATGGGCCGTGACGTGGTCCGGCGCCGGACAGAGCGGGACGTTCCCGAACCTGTCGACCACCGCCTCGGCCTCGTTCCGCGTGGCCGAGAGCCAAGGGATCACCACCGGCTGATCCCTTCACGTTCCACCTCGCCACATCCGCTAGTCCAAGGCACGTCGAACAGCTGAACCGACGTGTCGCGATGGAGCCATGCCCAAAGGGGGCCCGCAATGACCGCGACCACCACCAAACAGCCGTCTCAACCCTCGACGTGGGGTACACGCGACGGCAATCCGCCGAAGCGATGGATCGGCCGCCGACGTCGGATTCCGCATCTGGTGCTGGGGCTCGCGTTGATCCCCGCCTGTGGCTTCGGCGGAGCGATCCTCGCAACCGAGCTGGGGGAAAGGGAGAACGTGCTGGCCCTGGCCCGACCCGTTGCAGCCGGCCAAGTCCTGGTTGCACAGGACCTCCGGCCGATCGCCATCGCGGTCGACGTGGGGACGGACGTCGTCGTTGCTTCAGCCGCACCAACCACCGTGGGGCAGCCGTTCGCCTACAGCCTGCCGGAAGGGACGCTCGTGACGCGGTCGATGCTCGGCGAGCCCCAGGTTCCCGAGCAGGGCAAGGCGATCGCCGCGGTCGGCCTCAAGCCTGGGCAGTTTCCTCCAGACCTGGCAGCAGGCACGACCGTTGCCGTTCTGCTGGCACCAGGGCAAGGGACACCTGACGTCACGACGAAGTCCTGGACCGCGGTGGTGCTCGGCGTCTCGGTCCGTGAGAACGAGCAGACCACCGTCGTCTCACTGCGAATGTCCGAATCGGACGGTCGTGCGCTCCTTCAGGCACCGGCCGGACAGGTGAGCCTGCTCGCTATCGCAGGAGGAAACCGCTGATGCTCATCGCAATCTGCTCCTTGAAGTCCTCTCCTGGCGCGACCACCCTCGCCGTTGCGCTCGGCGCCCGTTGGCCCGGCCCCGAGATCCCGATCGTCGTCGAGGCCGACCCAGCGGGAGGGGATCTGCTCCCCAGGTTCCGGCTGAGCCCCGATCCGACCCTGGTCAGCCTGGCCGCATCGACTCGAACCCGCGACAAGATCGACCCTGACCAGCTCGTCCAGCACACCCAGTTCCTTCCCGGCGGACTTCGAGTGGTTCCTGGACCGGTCGGGGCAGAGCAAGCCCGCGCGGCCCTGAGCCTGTTGGCCACCGGCTCGTCGTCGCCGTTGCGGCTCGCCGGAGACCGAGCGGATACCGCCGTGATCGCCGACTGCGGGCGCGTGGATCCGGCTTCGCCGTCCTTGCCGATCATTCGCAGTGCTGACGCGATGCTGCTTGTCGTTCGTCCGCACGAGGACGAACTCGCCCGTGCCGCATTGAAGCTCCAGGCCGCTCAGCAGTGGTCACCGCGGCCCTGCCTGGTCCTGGTCGGCCGAGGCCTCAGCGCAAGCCAGGTGCTCCAAGAGCTGCGCGTCCCAGTGATGGCGCACATCCCGCACGACGTGAAGGGCGCGGAAGCTCTGTGCGGTCAGGGAAACGGCAGGAACGGACCGAAGAATTCCGCTATCGGCAGAGCAGCGCTCAAGCTCGCGCTGAACCTGCACACGCACCTGAACATCTCAGTGCCGCAGCCGCGAGATCCCGCCCACCACTTGACCCCGGCCGGGCCTCGCCGAGACGGAGTCCTGTCATGACCTCGACGAGCCTCAACGGCACCAGCTTGGCCGCGCAGCGACTGCGCGGCCACCTGCGCAGCACGCTCACCGAGCAACTCGGCCAACGAGTCAGCGGCGACGAAGCGGCTGGGCGACCGCCGATGGACGCGCAGGACCGTCGGCGGTTTGCGGAAGCGATCCTCACCGACGCTGCTGAGGCCCACGCCCGTGCGGAGATCCACAACACCGCGGCCGGCGGAATGCTGGTCTCACCGGACGTCGAGCTCCGCCTGATCAAACAGGTCCTGGACGAGATCTTCGGCCTGGCAGGTCTGGAACCACTGCTCGCCGACCACGAGATCGAGAACATCAACATCAACGGCGAGCGCGTCTTCGTCAGGTGCGCCGATGGCACCCGCAAGCGCTTGCCGCCGGTGGTCGGCTCGGACACCGAGCTGATCGAGCTCATCCGCGACCTGGCGACCCGGTCCGGTGTGGAGGAACGCAGGTTCGACCGCGGCTCGCCGATCGTGAACTTCCAGCTGCCCGGCGGCGAGCGGGTCTCCGCGGTCATGGCCGTCACCGCACGCCCGTCGGTCTCGATCCGCCGCCACCGCTTCGCCAAGGTGGACCTCGCACAGCTGCGCGAGCTCGGAACCATCGACCTGGCGCTGGAGAGCTTCCTGGCCGCCCTCGTGCGGGCCCGCCGCAACGTCCTGGTCACCGGCGGCACGTCGATCGGCAAGACCACGATGCTCCGCGGCCTGGCCTCGGCCATTCCACCGTGGGAACGGCTCGTCACGGTCGAGGACGTCTTCGAACTCGGCCTCGGCGAGGACCCGGACCTCCATCCAGACGTCGTGTCGTTGCAGGCCCGCGAACCGAACATCGAGGGCCAAGGCGGCATCTCGATGTCCGACCTCGTGTGGCAGTCGCTGAGGATGAGCCCGGATCGCGTGATCGTCGGAGAGGTCCGCGGTCCAGAGGTCATCCCGCTGACCAACGCGATGTCCATGGGCAACGACGGCTCGATGGGCACGCTTCACTCCAGCTCCAGCCAGGGCGCGTTCACGAAGCTCGCCGCCTACGCAGTTCAGGGACCCGAGCGGCTGCCGATCGAGGCGACCAACCTCCTCGTCGCCTCGGCGCTGCACTTCGTCGTCCACCTCGACAAGCCTCGCGGCGACGAGGGCAAGCGTGTCGTGTCGTCCGTGCGAGAGGTGGTCGGAGCCGAAGGCTCCCTGATCATCAGCAACGAGTGCTGGCGCCCAGGACCGGATCGGCGCGCGGTCCCGGCCGCGCCGTTGCGAACCGACACCGTCGAACTGCTCGTCGAGGCCGGCTACGACCTCGAGCTCTGCGACCGGCGTGACGGCTGGTGGACGCCATGACCACGACCACGCTTCTCCTTGCCCTGTTGGCAGCTGGCGCGGCTGCTGGTGTCCTGCTCGTCGTCATCGGCCTGCGCGGCCGGCTTGAAGGCGAGGTCCGACCCGCCGGGCGCACGGTGCACTTCGATCAGACGATCGCCGGTCGCCTCGCCATCGCGCTGCTCGTCGGCACCGGAACGGGCATGTTCACCGGCTGGGTGGTGGGTGCGGTCCTGAGCGCGGCCGCGGTGCTCGGGCTTCCACGAATCCTCGCCTCGAACGCTGACCACCAACGGCAACTCGAACGAATCGAGGCGATCGCTGGCTGGACGGAGATGCTCCGCGACACGCTCATGGCCGCGGCCGGTCTGGAACAGGCGATCATCGCCACGGCGTCCACCTGCCCGGACCCGGTCCGTGACGAGATCACCGCGCTCGCGGTGAGGCTCGAACGCGGCGAGCGACTGGCATCTTGCCTCCGCGAACTCGCCGAGCAGCTGCGCGACCCGACCGCGGACCTGGTCATCTCCGCGCTCGTGCTGGCCTCCGACCACCAAGCCCGCCAGCTCGCAGACCTGCTCGGCGAGCTCGCGGTCGAGGCACGGGAGCAGGCGACGATGCGGATGCGCGTCGATGCCGGGCGCGCCCGCAGCAGGACCAGCGTGCGGGTCATCGTCGTCACGACGCTCGTGTTCGCCGCTGGCCTCGTGCTGTTCAACCGCGACTACCTCAGCCCGTTCGACTCCCCGGTCGGCCAGCTCGCGTTGCTGGTCGTCGGCGCGCTGTTCGCCACGGCTTTCGCGTGGATGGCCAAGATCTCGCGGTTCCGCGAGCCGGACCGGTTTCTCACGGAACTGGACGAGATCCGAAGGGCTGAATCCGGCAAGGGAGTGACGACATGATCAGCATGGCGCTCTGGGGAGCCGGAATCGGGATCGGACTGTGGGCGTTCGCGACGTACATCTTCCCACCGAGGCCGTCGCTACGAGCGCTGGTCGACCAGCTGCAGGCCGAGCCCACCGCCAAACCGATCCTCACCGCCGGCGCCAACGGCTGGGCTTCAGGCGTCGGCAAGCCGTTCGTGAACGCCCTGTCCTCGCTCGGACTGCCAGGCAAAGCGCTCCGAGATGACCTCGCGGTCGTGGGCAAGGCCGTTGACGACCACCTGGCCGAAAAGGCCGCCCTTGCGGTGATCGGAATCCTCCTGCCCCCGCTAGGACAGCTGGTGTTCGTGGTCGCTGGTGCAGGGCTCAGTTGGCAGATCCCTTTCCTGGCAAGCGTTTCGCTCGCGGTCGGGGGCTTCCTCCTTCCCGACGCCAACGCCCGTCGGGAAGCCAAGCAACGACGCTCGACGTTCCGGCACGCGTTGTCTGCCTACCTCAACCTGATCCGGGTCCTGCTGGCGGGCGGAGCAGGTGTCGACGGAGCGTTGAACGTGGCGGCTGCGGTCGGCAAGGGCTGGGCGTTCGAGCAGCTTCGTCGCGCCCTGATGACCGCCAGGCTCACCCGGAGTACGCCCTGGGCCGCCCTGCGCCAGCTCGGCACCGAGCTCGGCGTGCAGCCGCTCACCGAGCTCGCCGCTTCCGTGAGCCTCGCCGGCACCGAAGGAGCTCGCGTCCGCGCCAGCCTGGCGGCGAAAGCAGGAGCTCTCCGCACGAGAGAGCTCGCCCTCACCGAGGCCGAGGCACAGGCGGCCACCGAACGCATGAGCGTGCCGGTCGTCGTGCTGTGCGCAGGGTTCCTGATCTTCATCGGTTTCCCGGCACTGCTGAACGTCTTGGAAGGGCTCTAAACAGCCAGAACAGCAGATCAACGCAGGTAGGAGAGGTTCATGTTCATCGAGATCCAGATTCTCGTCCTCTACTTCGAAGCCGGTCTGGAGACGGCCCGCCGCGACGACCGTGGCTACTCGACCGAATTCGTCGTGACCACCGCACTGGTAGTGGCCGCGGCGATCGCGATCGTGGCGGTCATCGTCGCGAAGGCCATCCAGAAGGCGAACAGCATCGAGATGTAGGGGACGACGATGCTCAAACTCATCCAGCGCGCTCGCCTCGACCAACGAGGGAGTGGCACAGCCGAGTTCGCGATTACCGCACCGCTGTTGTTCCTGCTGTTCCTGATGATCGCGCAGTTCGCGCTGTACATGCACGCGGCCCACATCGCACAAGCCGCTGCGGCACAAGGCCTGTCCGCAACACGTGTCCTGACCGGGAGCGAAGGTGCTGGCACAGCGGCGGGCGAACGGACGCTCGAACAGTTCGGTAGCCGAACCCTGCGCGGCGCCACGGTTTCTGCACAACGCGGTCCAGCCCAAGCCACAGTCCAGATCCACGGGAAGGCGGTCAGTGTGGTTCCGTTCCTGTCCCTCGCGGTGCACGCCGAAGCCGTTGGCCCGGTCGAGAGGTTCACACCGGCGGTCTCGCCATGAACCCCTCGGTACGAGCGCGGCTTCGAGACGAACGAGGCTCTGCCGCAGCCGAACTGGCTCTGGGAGCACCACTCTTGGTTCTCCTGCTGCTGTTCGTGGTGTTCTGCGGTCGGCTGGCCACCACGCAGGTGCGGATCAGCGACGTCGCACACCAGGTCGTTCGAGCGGCAACAGCAGCTCGTACACCGGCCCAGGCCACCGCCGCTGCCCACCAGACCGCCGCCTCGGCGCTCGCGGCCGCCGGCGTCACCTGCCGGTCGCTGGCCGTCACGATCGACACCGCCGGACTTTGGCCCGGCTCCACGGTGACTGCGACCATCTCGTGCACCGTCGACCTCAGCGACCTGTCGGGGTTCGGACTACCCGGAAGCCGCACCCTCACCCGCACCTTCACCTCGGTCGTCGACACCTGGCGCGGAACGCCAGGAGGCGCGCCATGAGGACGTTCGAACGGCTACGCAGTGACCAGCGCGGCCAGGTCACCGCCTACGTGGTCACCGTCATGGTCGCCGTACTCGCGTTCGGCGGCCTTGTCCTCGACGGCGGACTCGCGCTCGCGGCGAAGGTCCGCGCGATGGGCCAGGCGCAGGAGGCTGCACGCGCCGGAGCACAGGAAATCGACCTGGCCGCCTACCGGGCTGACGGCACCCTCCGACTCCTGCCGATCCGAGCCACCGCTGCGGCCCACAACCACCTTGCCGCCTCACGTCACACCGGCTCGGTATCCGTCACCGACAACACCGTCTCCGTGACCGTGACGATCCACCAACGTCCACAGCTCCTCGGCCTCTTCGCCGTCGACACGATCACGGTCACCGGTCGCGGTGAAGCCCAACCACAACGCGGAATCTCTTAGCAGGAAGGAAAACCGGAGATGGCAACGACTGACGACATCGCCCGCCGCGTCCAGGAAGCCGACTCCGCTCGCAGCGCGAGGCGAACGAAAGCCGCCCTGCTCGTCGGCGAGCTCACGCACGAGCGCACCGTGGTGCTCCATCGGCTCGGTGAGATTGACCAGCAGATCGGCGACGTGATCGTGGAGCACAACGACGTGATCGCCGTCGAGGAGCTGGCCGCCTTCGTCGACACCTCTGCCACTGACCTCGAACAGATCGTCAGCGCCCGAAGGCCGAACCGCGGAAGGCGCAAGCGGCGAACAGCAGCTCCGTCCTCTTCAGACTCAACCGTGCCTGATCCCATTTCGCCGCAGGAAAACGATGCGCCATGAGCAGCGATACGGCGAGGGCTCTCAGGTCCGTAGTGCTGGCTTGTGCCCGCGCGGCGCGAGGACTGCTGGCACTCACGGCGTTGTCCGTGCTCGTGGTCGGCCTGCCATGGGCGCTGGTGCACTTCGTCAGCTGGCCATTGCCGGACCACGTCCCGACGTGGGACGAAGCCCAGGCGATCTTGCTCAACCCCATGAGCGGCCAGCTCTTCATCAACCTGCTCGCGATCGTCTGCTGGATCTCGTGGCTCGGCTTCGCCCTTGCTGTCCTCCGCTCGATCGTCGATGCTCTCCGCGGCATCACCTGGGAAGCAGCTCGGGCACGAGGACCGCTGCAAGCACTCGCCGGCACCCTCATCGGTGCCGTCGTGCTGACCCTCCTGACCAACCGCGCGCTGGCAACCACACCTGTTGCTGGGCCAGATGTGCGCTTTCACGAGCCGACGTCCGTCTCAGCGGTAGCACCTGCGGTGCCGGGCCTTGTGTTGCCCGTGCTGACCGAGTTGGTGGTCGACCGTGCGGCGCCTGCTCCGCCTGGACTCGTGCGCGTCGTTGACGAGATCCGCCTTCCGCACAACGGCATCTACGACAGCTTGTGGAGGGTCGCCGAACGCGTCTTCGGACCGGGTGGCGGTGACCGCTGGACTGAGCTCTTCCAGCTCAACCACGGGGTTGAACAGGCGGACGGGCACTTCCTCACCAATCCCGACCTGGTGCGACCGGGCTGGAAGATCGCCGCCTACGTGCCGGAGCCGATGGGAATCCAGCCACCGCAACTCCCACCGCCGGCCAGCACGGCACCGAGCACATCCGCTGAGCCTCCCCCGAGGGAGCAGGTTGCCGAGCCACGTGATGATCAAGCGGTGCCTGGGCTCGACTTGATGCCTGCCGTGTACGTGAGTGTCGGTCTGGCGGGGGCGATCTCGGCAGTGCTGGCGACGACGCAGATGCGTCGGCGACGGCAGTACCGGCTCGGCAGCGGTGACCGTGCGGACCTTCGCCGGCCGACAGCTCCGGTAGTCCGCGCGCTGCAAGCCGCCAGCCAGAACGATCAGGGTCAGCACGGCCAGTCGTACGGCGGCCCTCTTGTCGTGCCCGCGGCGGTCGGTTCGAAGTCAGGAGGCGAGTTCGCCGTGAACCTCGCCAGCACGCGCGGCATCGGGTTGGCCGGACCAGGCGCGACCGCGGCAGTTCGAGCGCTCCTCCTGTACATCCTGGCGAAGCAGCAGGGCCACGAGAACCTCCGTGTGCTGGTGCCCGCCCAAGACCTCCATCTGCTCTTCGAAGGACTTGGTGCTGAACGCCTCCCGAAAGCCGTGGAGGTCGCTACGTCGCTGGACGTCGCGCTCGATGAGATGGAGGCCTCCCTGCTCACTCGCGCACGTCGAGCAAGCGGAGGCCCGCGGACGCCGACGCCCGCCGTCGTCCTGGTCGCCTGCCCCGTCGCCTACGCCGAACGTCGGCTTCAGGCAGTGCTGGACAACGGATCCACCCTCGGTCTCGCCGGGATCCTCCTCGGCCGGTGGCGCCCAGGTGTGACGGTCGCGGTTCGAGCTGACGGGACGGTGAGCGCCACCAGTTCGGGCAACGGCGACGAGTTCGCCGGTGCGCGGTTGTTCCACTTGCCGGCCACGGATGCTGCTGACCTGCTCGAGGTTCTTCGAGAGGCCGAAGTCGACCTCGAAGTTGCGGCTGAGGCGAGTCTCGGCGATCAAGCCGACCTTGATCCGAGGCTCTCGGTTCCCGAGCCTCGCGCGTGCGTTGCCGCGGACCACATCACCGACGCCATGGCTTCCGCGCGACCTCGACTGTCGATGAAGGTGTTCGGTCGGTTCCGACTCGTGTTCGTGCAGGCGGACGCCAAGACCCGCGAGCTCACCAGCCTGCTCACACCGAAGCACCGTGAAGTCCTCGTCCACCTGGCACTGCATCCGGAAGGCGCGCGACGCGAAGCTCTGAACGAGGCGGTGTGGCCCGACAGCAGGCCGCCGCGCCCGTACAACTCGTTCCACAACGCGTTGTCCGTGCTCCGCCGCGTGCTCGCAGACGCGACGGATGGAGCGATGCTCGACCTCGTGCTGAACGACGGCCGCTACCGGCTCAACGACGAACTTGTGGAAGTGGACCTCTGGCAGTTCCGCCAAGCACTTCAGGGAAGACAGCTGCAGAGTGCCGTCGACCTCTACACGGGTGACCTCGCTGAAGACCTGTCGTCTCCGTGGCTCGAACCGCTTCGAGAGTCCGCGCGCCGCGATGTGCTGGACGCCCTTGGCGCTTTGATCGGTGAGCACGGCCACTCGGATCCCAAGACCGAACTCCTGCTGCTTGAACGGGCACGAGAGCTCGATCAGTACAACGAAGGTGTCTACCGCGACATCATGCGCACCCAAGCCCGTCTGGGGCAGCACAGCGCGGTACCCCGAACGCTAGCCCTGCTGACCGCCACGCTCAGCGAGCTCGACGAAGAACCCAGCGTCGACACGTGCAACCTCGCCGAACTTCTCCGGCAGCAGGCAAACGCGGTCGATCACGCCGCTGCGTCCTGAAGCGCAACTGCCCTCCGATTGTCCAGTTCTACCAACCACTTCTGCATTGGAGTAGTTCCTATGAACCGTCGACTCGCCAGCGTGCTCAGCGCCGCGGCCATGTTCGCCGCTGCAGCTGTCACCGCTCCTCAAGAGGCCGGTGCTGTTGCCAGCCTCATGCCGTCGCCCGGTTGCGGTTTCGTTCCGCTGCCCCAACCCGTCGGCGAACTCACGGCGCGCTACTTCCACTGCGATGACAGCTTTATCCTCATCAAGTTCCATTGGAGCGGAGGAAACACTGGAACGGCGTGTGTGGCGCCATGGCATCAGCACCCGTTCTACCGCTCCGACGGGCAAAGGGTGGTGAACGCCTACTATGTCAAGACGCCACCGAACGTCATTGGTCCCCCTGGTAGTCAGATGTGCTCGGTTTCGCAACCCCGAGTCTGATCGCGGTTCGAAATCGAACTTCGGCACCGTCGCCCGAGCTTCTTGTATGATGCGAGTGAACCGGACTGAGATTAGCTGGCCGCTTCGGGTTGTGAATGTTGTTGGTGTGTCGGTGGCCCTTTGCTTTTTTTATTTCCGTTCATAGGCGTGGCGCCTCCCGTGGCTCAGGTCATGGAGGCGCCACGCCTATGCGTGTGCCGGTGGGGCTTCCGCGGCACCTTCCCCTCCGGCTTCCCTTTAGGCGGGAAGCCTCGCTGGGTAGCGAGTTTGCTGGTCAAAGCCTGTGTCGGGGCTACCCGTGCAGCGCCCGACTCGGTGGTCGACAGGCGTTTGAACAGTCGATTTGATGGCCGCCGACCTTCGTGCCTCTGATCCCTTGGCTGCTTTGACTGCGACGGGAACCATCTCCTGGTACCCCAGTATCCGCATCCGAGAATTGATTTATTTCGCGCGCTCGCATTTTTTCGAAGTGTGCTCGCTGAATGATTGTGATCGGTTCGGATGATATCGCCAGCGGACGCGAGGGCCGTTTGGTGAAGTCGAAATTGGGGGCTGCAAAGTGTTGACCGTAGGTGTGTACTTCTACATGTCGACTCAACGACTAGAGGTCAACAGTCTGAGGCGAGAGGGTGAGGACCGGGGCGCGACGTCCCAGTGAGCCCTTTCGATTCGGTCAGCGCCTCCCTTGTTGGTGTCGATGGAAGCGATCAGTTTTGAGCATTTATTTGCGCTGCCCCTGAATCGCTACGTCATTCAGCCAATCTCTTGTCAAGTGGAGTGCTGCCATGACTATGACTCTGATCGATTGGTCTGCCCGCATTAGCGCGATGGCGGACGCTCTGTCGGTGCTGGACGGCGGGTTCTCCGTTGATCCCCGTGACGGCTCAGACGTTCGTTGCGGTTACGCGGTGGCAGCGCACCCAGAACATGAGCGTGTCTACGAACGTCGAATGACCAGCAGCGACATTCACGAGTACGTGTCGCGGTCGAAGAGTGCCCTCTCGCTGCCGGGCCGTGTCCTCGGCGGCTGGTGCGACCCCATGACCGGTCGCGTCTACCTGGACGTGTCGGTGGTGACGGCAGAGCTGTCCGAAGCGCTGACGCTCGCTGCGGAAACCGGCCAGCTCGCGATCTTCGATTTCGCTGCCATGACGTCGATTCCGGTTCCTGCCCCGTCCGTGGCGTGAATCCTGAGGACTCCGGGGGCTGAGCTGCCATGCCTGAAACCCATGCGCACCCGTGGTTCCGGGTGCATCCGGTAGGCCACCAGAACATCGTGTGGCACTGGAACCAGGCCACGCGTGACGAGATCGCACAGGGGATGCGCTGGTACTCCGACGCGCACCACGTGGCAACCGCGATCGCGGACGGCAACGCCCATCTCGGCGCCGGCATGCTCGCGATCTACTCGCCGCAACAAGGGTGGATCGGCAACGTTCTGAACGCTGCCCGTGTCCTGCGTGAAGGCAAGGGGATCGGTGGACCTGGCTGCGGGATGTTCGCCACGACCGGGCAGAAGCGCGCGGCGGATCGGCTTCTCGGCGGAGAGCGGTACGAGGACATCCTCAGCGGCCCGAAGATCCGCGATTTCGCCCACCTGATCGAGTTCGGCGGGGACCAGGACCCGAATCACCCGCGCGTGGTGATCGACCGCCACGCGTTGTCCGTGGCGCACGGCCGCGCGCTCACTTCCGCGGAGTACGAATCGGCGCCCGTGAACGGGTCACGCCGTAAAGACGGCTCGATCGCTCGCCGGCACTACGACCACGTGGTGAGCCTCTATCACCGCGCGGCGGAACGGCTGTCCGCACTTGCGGGTGAGCGCATCTCTGCCCACCAGGTGCAGGCCGTGACCTGGTTGGTCCGTCAACGGCTCAACCAGGAAGCGGAGCAGCGACGCGGCCCGAACCGGTTGGACAAGGGCCGCAACAACGCTCGTGCCAACTCTGAGCGCGCGTGGCACGAGTTCCGCACCACCTACCTGCCCGATCTGGCCACGTGCCCGGGAACGGGCTACCAGTCAGCCGCCTGAAAGAAGTTTCGCGATGGCCCGCAACAGTTCAGCTGCCCATGACGCCCTTCGTGCGGAACTTGAAAAGGAACGCGAGCGCGTCCGCGCCCTGGAGGTGGTGAACCGACTCCAGGCGGCCAGCCTCACGAGCTTGAGCGATCTCGCGGGGAACCTCCGTTGCCAGGTCGCAGATCTGCTTGACGACACGTTGAGCTCAAGTCCCGTGCCTGCCAAAGGGCTTCGCAACGTCATGGGACGCATGGGTGGTCTGGCGGACACGCTGAGTCGCGCGGCAGGCGGCTACTCCGGGGTCCAAACCACGGACATGATCTATCCGACCGTTGAGGAAGACCTTCGCGCGCACAGGTGGACCCCTCGTCCAGATCGGGGACTGGACGGCGTGTTGCCGCCAGTCTCAATCACCGAGCTGGCCGATCGACGTGGATATGCGCGCGGGTGGCATCGCGGCCCGCAGTGGATCACGTTGTGGTTCAGCAGTCCGAGCTCGTTCGCGTTCGCGGACAGCAGCGACCACGGCCGGCCCACCGACGTGGGCGCCATCCGCGCCCTGATCACCTCCCGTCGGCCGTTGAGTCCCGATGAACTCGCGAATTGGGCTGCTGCACAACAGGAATCGCACGCCGTGCCGTTTGACGCACCCTACGTTCGCGCGGTCCAACACCTAGGCCTCTGCTGGGGCGGCACGCTCGACAGCCACCGTTGCGACGAACACGGGCATCCCGCACCCGACGGGCTTGGTCACAGGTCAGTGTGGGCCTGCCCGAGTGACCCCGACTTCCGGCTCTGTGTCTGGGGCATCGGCGATGAGCCGGCGCACGTTACCTACTGGGCGGGGCCCGTCGTGGACATGGCTCATCTCGTTCAGATCACCGGCCACTGCCGCTGACCGAACTCGCAAACCCTCTTTGGCAAGCAGATCAATCGATACACCTATGTGGACGGAGACCGAAGTGAACGATCAGAGCAACTCCCAGGTATCGAACGGACATCGCGCGCCGCATCTCACGCCCGATGACACGTGGTGCATGTGGAGCGACTCGTGGGACATGAGCCGCTACTGGGCGACTGTCGCCCACGAGCGAACCGTCACGCGAGATGGCACTGACACCACCGCCGATGAGGTTCTCGATTGGAACGTCGAACTGATCGAGGACGAGTCTGGCGACCGCTTCTCGTTGGACCACAACATGATGCTCGCGACCATGTGCCGCATCGTGAGTGAACGCGATTCCGTCCGGCTGTCGAACAAGATCATCGACCAGATCGTCGATGTGCTGGAAGCCGATAGCCACGACGCCGCCACCGACGCGGTTTGTCAGCTCGACTGCGTCGGCTTCGACGCGATCGTCCAGCTCGCCACCCTCGGTGAAGTCGTCTACGGATGACAGAACCGACACGTCACTCATCAGGAGAGTTGATCATGTCGTCGCCCGACGTTCTTCGCGCCCGTTTGTTCCTTCTGCACGCAGTTGAGCCGCCTGCACCTGCCGTGCATCACTTCGTCGCCGTGCATGGCCCTGTGGACGCCGTTTCGCGCATCCGAAAGGGCGCCGCTCCCGCTGCTGTCCTCTCCGAGATCGTTCGGCAGGACCCACAGATTGAAGACGACTTGCGGGCCATCGATGATGGCACGGCCCGCCTGCTGGTCCCGGAAGACGAGGACTGGCCCCTGCGTCGGATGTCCGCTCTGGCCGGCCACGGTGTACCGCTGGCCCTTTGGTTGCGCGGCAACGCTTCGCTGACCGTGTTGACCGATACCGCCGTCACGATCACCGGTAGTCGTGCCTCTTCGGTCTACGGCAACACCATTGCCACACACTTCGGTGGCGGACTGGCTGATGCCGGCGTGGCCGTCATCAGCGGCGGGGGTCTTGGAGTAGACGAGGCCGCCCACCGTGGCGTGCTCGCGGCAGGCGGCCCGACGGTTGTGGTCCTGCCGTGCGGAGTGGATAGAACCTATCCGCACCAACACAGCCGCCTCTACGAGCAGGTTGTTGATCAAGGTGGCCTGTTGCTCAGCGAGTACCCGATCGGCGCGGTACCGACCCGGAGGCGTTTTCACGCGCGATGCCGCCTGCTGGCCGCCCTGACACCGGCGACCGTGATCGTTGAGGCTGGACGACGTAGTGGGGCGCTGACGGTCGCTGGTGTCGCCAAGGACCTGGGTAGGCGCGTGTACGGCGTTCCTGGGCCGATTCACTCCGCCGCCTCGACCGGGGTGAACGAGCTCCTTCGTCTCGGTGCCGCCTCGGTGGTGACGTCGCTCGACCAGGTCGACTACCGGGAGGGTCTGCGATGAGCAGCTCAGAGCCGTTCCGCGCGGCGCTCGCGGCGGTATCGCTCCCAGCTGACTGGCAGGTCGAGTTGGTGATCCGCCCGCGACGTCGCCGACTCTCACTTGAGGTCAAACCAGGCGGCGCGGTTCTCGTCCTGGTTCCGCCGAACACAGATCCGCGGTTGATCACCTGGTTCGTCACCTGCAAACGGCAGTGGCTCAACGAGAAGGTGAAGATCGCTACGCAGCTCGCGCCCGCCCATTCGATCAAGGAGTTCACCGACGGGGAGGAGTTCCACCTCTACGGGGCCAGCTACCGGCTGCAACTCATGGACCACGTGCCAGCGGGCGTGGATCAACTGCCTGCATTCGACCCGGTTGGGATCCTGTACGTGCGTCGGCAGTCGCCGGCGAGGATACGCCAGGCGATCATCGGCCTCTATCGCAAGATCGGGCTGGAGTGGCTGCAACAGCACGGGCGCCGGTACGAGCTGGACGGCCAGATCTCGGACCTGGCTTACGTCGTCCGCGACCTCGGGCGCCGTCACTGGGGCCTCTACTACGGCCCACCCAAGCACACAGTTGCCGCCCACTGGACCGCCTTCAGCCTGCCGGTGCGGCTTGTTGAGTACCTGCTGGCGCACGAGATGGCGCACGCCACCGGGCCGGCTGGACGCTCGCACGGTCCTGCCTGGCAGCGGCAGATGAACCGCTGGATGCCGGACTGGCGGCGGCGTCAGGCCGAACTCGCTGAGACCGGCCGACATGTCTGGCTGGGCGGTTGGAACCGACCGGCGTGAGCGCCTCCTGCTGTCGACCTGAGGTGTCGCGGTCCACACCGTGATACAACGGGCCTGTTCGGCTTGTGCCTCAAGCTCGGCGGCCGGAAGGGGCGGGACGTGGACAAGGAAGAGCACTTCGAGTTGCTCCGTGAGAGCGCGGCCGAGGTGCAGGAGCTGCAGGACCACCTCCAGATGATCCGCAAGCAAGAGGCCGAACTTCAGGCGGACCGGGTCGCCACGCTCGACAAGCTCAAGACAGCCCGCAAGGCGCGATTCGCGCGGATAACCGCGGCGGTCGAGGATCGAGTGCCGAAGGCTCAGGTCGCACGTGAGCTGAACATGGACCGGACTAACTTGTACAAGCTGCTGGACGGAAAAGAAGAGGCAGGCGACGCCTGAGCTGCGGACTTCCTTTCGTGTAGAAGGTTCGCCTGGCGCCCGCGGCGAGTAATCGGATGAGTCGATGGTGCTGACAGCAGTTCGTGGTTGAATTGGGTCGAGATCGAGCTCGTTGCAGTGTGCTGCTTTTGTCCTTACGAAACTGACTGTCACGGTTGTCTCAAGCAAACGCGATCGACCGATTTGTCGGCTGACGCAATTTTCGAGTTCGAATCCAAGATTGGGTTCGCCGCTAAAATTCAACCTATTAGTGTGGCGCGGCCGCTGCCTGCTGTCGGGTGCGTGAACGGGCGGATCTGCTGCGGGCTACCACATAAGTTTTAGACAAACCGAGCCAACCGCGAAGCACAAGATCCACAGCACTATCGGACCGGAGGCGCCTCTGAAGTTAAGGAAGTTCCCTATGCTAATCTCGATTTTGTCGTGCCGAGTTTCGAAAACAAAAACGACGATGTAGGAAAGGAGTGCCATCGCAGGTAGGCCGACGATTGCCGAAAAATGCTGCCGAAAAACGTCGATGACCCATGGTTGTGACTGCAGGGAAGCTGCAATGACGGGATACGACAGGATCGCAATCCATATGGATCCAATTAGTAGGCACATCCACGGCAAAGCGGACTTGAAGAATTCTGTCGGATGACGACGGGTGGCTGCCTCGGAAGGATGTGGTGCTGGAGGCATGAAGTAGCCGAAAAGTGTGCCCAAGAGTAAACTGAGCACTGCGATGGCAATCGACCATGTAAACATTCTTGCAAGCACCGCTTTCGGTGAGATTAGACGTGACTGCCAAGGGATGCCTTAGGCGTTCGCGGACGTCTGGCTGGCGGGCCTATCCGGGTGGGCTGTGGATGGTGCATCTCCCTGTGTGTGCATGGTCAAGACATGGTGCTCACGGCACTGCATCGCTGCAGCGGTCGTGAATGTCACAAACCGCCGACTTATTCCACGCGAGCCGGGTGTATCTAAAGTTTCTGGGCAGTTCGGCAGGCTGGTTGGCAACTGTCGGGCATGATGCGACTATGTAGCGAAACCAGCCCTTCGGATGAGCGGAGACCGATGAGTTCTCAATGGAGGACTAGCGCGGCGGAAACTGCTGTGATCATGGCCTCGTTGCGAGATCATCTGAATTATGAAATGGGACCGTATAGCGGACTGATCGGCTGGGCATTCGAGTACTTCTATTCGCGCCGAGATAGATTGTTTGATGGCCGAGCGCAGCCGGTGGCGGTGGTCAGTTTTGACGGCAAGGTTACTCCGGTTGGTCAATTTAGATCCGCTTTAGGAAGCGATTCAATCCGCCTGCTTTTGCCTGTTGAAATCAATGCGATGAACACCCATACGCGCGAGATCGATCATGGTGATATTGGATTGAGTGTGATAACGAGCGTGCCTCGACCGGGTAGCTCATTTGCTATTCCTCTAGTTATCGGTCGTGAGCAGCCTATTGAGCTGGAGCGAGGGTTGTATGCCACTGCGACGTTCGTCTGTCGAAGAGGCGATCTGTACTCGCGCAAGGATCCTGTCATAGGCGTATACGGCAGTAGAGTGCTCGTGACTGGCGCCGGGGAGATCGAAAGGCTGCAATACGTCTACCCGCGGGGGCGGCAGGACTGGCCGTCGGCCAATACTTTCGAGAGCAAGCCGGATTTTGTTTCCGAAAAATGCGACTTATGTCGGCATTATGTGCACTCAATCGATTGTCCGCTCCGGTTGAGGCAGATATATTGCGGTCGATGCTCGGAGGTTTTTGCTTCAGTTGAAGCGCATCGTCAACACCTCAAAAGTTCGCACGGTGGGTTTAAGTGGCTCCTGCGTCGATGGTCCTAGTGCGCTTGTTCGCTTTGCGGATGACAGCGGTGAATGTCCGCACTTCGGTATGAGCGCGGGTTGCGAATGGGACCTGCCTGCGATAGCTGAAGAGATGGTCATCTTGTGTTCATGTGTGCGCGGAAGCTGCAGCTACACCTGATGCCTAGGTCTGGAAGCGGCGAGATAGCCATCGCTGTCCCAGCGGTAGGGGCCGACTTGGACGTGTTGGCCGAAGGTCGGAGCGTGCACCATCTTTCCGGCACCGAGGTACAGGCCGACGTGGTGGACGTTGCTCGGCGTGCCGTAGAAGACCAGGTCTCCCGGCATGAGTGGTTGGCCTGCGGGCACCAGTGGACCGGCTTCGTACTCGGGTTGGGTCGTTCTAGGGATGACGATGCCTGCGGCCCGGTAGGCCGCCGTAACGAGACCTGAGCAGTCCCAGCCGGTCTCGCCGTTGCCACCCCAGACGTAGGGCTCGCCCAGCTGGGCGCAGGCGAAGGCGATTGCCTTGGCTGCAACAGGGTTGGGTGCCTGGATGTTGTTGCAGTCGCCGGTGCCGGTCATGGCGTCGCCGTACTTCATTGCCTGCGCGAGCACGTCGTTGACGTACCAGTCTGCGTTGTTGTAAGCCCAGAGCGCCTTGCGGATGTCCTTCTGGGCGCCGGAATCACAGAGGTAGTAGGCGGCGGCGTAGATCGCGTCGTGCTTGTTCCACGGTGACGGCGGCTTCTGGCCGCCTGGCGGAAGCGGGTGGCGCGCGATCACACCGTCGAACGTGGGCTGGAGGAACTGCATTGGTCCTCGTGCGCCAGCGTAGTTCTCGGTTCCGTTCGCGACGCCGGCCAGTGGGCTGCGGCCGTGATCGCTCTCGATCTTGCCGATCGCGGCGAGGATCGACCAGTCCAGACCGGGACAGGATGGGGCGGCCGCCTGGTAGAGCGCCAGGTAGTCGCCGGGGATGTCGGCGAGCGCTGCTGTGCTCGGCTGGGTGCTGCTGTTCCCGAAGAGACCTTTGACGATGGCCTGCGCGATGCCGCCGAGTGCGAGGGGCAGGGCGACGACTACCGCGGCCACCGCGATGGCGATCTTCACGGGTCACCTCCCGAAGTTGCTGGTGGGCGGTGGTGGCGGAAGCGGCTCCGGCGCGGCCAGTGCTAGAGGTGCCCCGCGGTTCGGGACCGTGGGCGGGGCCGGTGCCGCTGGCGGGGTGGCCTGAGGCCAGAGCTGCGCGAGCTCGGCGAGCCTCAGGCGGCCGGGCCGTCGCGAGGTTGCAGTAGAGATCGGTAGCCACCTGGCAGCAGCCGGATCTCGCTCAGCCGTGACGTCCGCGGAGGTGGTGGCCGCCGGCACGAGCTCAGGGCGATCGAGCTGGGCCAGAGCGGTGGCGAGTGTGCCGCGTGCGCTGGTTTCGCGGCTGTTGGTCGGTAGCCACACAAGGACCGGGGTGCTGATTCCTGTTGCGGTTGCGAGCTTCTCGTAGTCGTGGAGCTTGCTGCTGAGGATGCCGAGGACCTCGGTGCCGAAGTCGAACTCCAGGAAGAACTCGATCTCGTGGCCGTCTTCCCGCCAGCGGCCGTATGCGTCGGGGCGAACCATGTCGCCGAACAAGCGCATGCAGCGCAACTCCGACCACCACGCGGTCAGCCGGCCGTCGGCGCCGCGCTGCTGGCTGAGCGCGACGAGGCTGGCGAAGAAGCCGTTGACCCCGACGGTGTGAGCCAGGCGCAGGGAGTACGCGATGCCCAATGCGTCTTCGTGTCGGTAACCGATCTTCTTGGGGTCGAGGCCTTCCTCGTAGGCGAGGGCGACCGCGCCGGCGATGTCGAGCACGTAATGCATGGGCGCGGTGCCCTTGGTGATGAACGGTTGGAAGCGGTCGACGACGCGCCACGTGAACAGGTCGCGCAGACGGTGGTTGGCGGCGCGTTTGCTCGGGTAGCAGAGTTCGATGATCTGCTTTGAGGTCAGGACTTTGTGTTCGTAGAGCATCCTGGCCAGCCATCGGTCTCGTGGCGTGAGCCGCCGGGCCAACTGCGCGTGGTGTTCGCCGGTTGTGGCTGCTCGAGGTGTGGGGCGTTGGGGCATGTGCCCTCGTAGCGTCCGTTGAGGGGTGGGGTTCGAGATCATGGAACGCACCTCCCATGAGTAGGGGACTAAGTGGCGCGGCGTGGATCCACAGTGGACGACTTCGTCTCGACGGCGCCCGAAGCCGGTGGACGTGTGTTCACCCTCGCCGCGTTGCGGATGGCTTTGGCGCGTCCGGGAATGGCCGGCCTGAGCTTCTCGGTCACCGCGGTGAACGCCGGGGTCTCTTCGCCGCCGACTACGAGGCGGGCCGCGACGTGGTAGACGCCGAGGTTCGCGAGGTCGTGTTCGGAGAGCCTCGGCATGGTGTGCCGCGCCAGGCGTTTGGCGTCTTCCGGTGAGACGTTGAAGTAGATCTTCGATCGGGCGTTCGTGCTGATGCCCTCTTCGAGTTCCTTCGTGAGCTGGTTCATGTATTGGTGCGCGAGGGTGGTGGAGAGCTTGTAGGCGCGGGCCTCGGCGAGCATGTCTTCAGCCGGGTAGGGCAGGTTCAGGAAGTTGTGGCACTCGTCGATGTACAGGCCGCAGTGGCGTCGTTGGGGCTTGGGGATGTTGGCTCGGCGGGTGGCGGCCTGCCAGGTGCGTGCGACGACGATCGAGCCGACCAGCTGTGCGGTTTCCGTGCCGAGGGCGTCGCGGGCGATGCGGACCAGGCAGATTCCGCCGTTGTTGAGCACGTCGTCCATGTCTACGGTGGATTCGCCGCCGGCGATGGCCGCGCGGACGAAGGGGCGGAGCAGGAAGCCGCGGACCTTGTTCATCAGCGGTGCGATCACCTGGGCCCGGTTGGCTTCGGAGAGGTCGTCGTACCAGGTCCAGAAGCCCCTGAGCACCTCGTCGTCGATGTGGTCGCGCGCCCGCTGGCGGAACGCCTGCACGGTGAGCAGCTTGGGCAGGTCGACGAGCGTCGGAGTGCCGGGCATCGCGGTGAGGGTGAGCAGGCTGGCGCGCAGGATGTCCTCGGTGCGTGGTCCCCACGAGGACGCGTAGATGCGGGAGAAGATGCTGACGAGGTTGTCGACCGCGCGGACTTTGTCCTTGCCGTCCAAGGGATTGAGAACTGGCGGGCGGGATCTGGAGTCGGCGTCGAACAGCACGACCTTCTCTCCGAGTTCCTCCGGCAGCCTCATCAGGAGGTCGGAGACGAGGTCGCCCTTGGGATCGATTACCACGACGCCCCTGCCGGCTTCGGCATCGGCCAGGATCATCTGCGCCATTAGCTCGGACTTGCCGGAACCGGTGGCCCCGAGCAGGTGAACGTGGTGCGTCGCGTCCGCGACGTGCAGGCCGACGGGGCGGGAGTGGCCGGAGTCGGAACGCCCGATCGGTTTGACGTGCTCGCCGACGTCGGCGATTCCTGGCGGGGGCGGGGCCGCCTTCGCTCCGGCCCGTTGCAGGCCGGGAGTGGCCTCGTCGACCGGCAGGTGCGCGATTGCTGCCAGCTCGCGGATCGAGAGCAGGTCACCCTTGCCGAACCGGCGATCGGCCAGGGTGGCGGCTGGGTGGCGGAGCCGGACCCGGCGGTAGTAGTTGTGCTCGGAGTACGCGGCGAACGCCGAGGCGATCGCATGCCCACGACCACGCAGAACCTCACGCACCGCTTGAACTTCGCCTGCGGTCGCGTTCGCTGGCACGGTGGTGGTGACCGCGTACCGGATCCGGGTCTCGAACTGGTTCGCCCGCAGCTTCTCAACGACAGCGCGGTCTTGAGCGGCGTGCTCCAGGCTGGCCTGCCGGTCGACACCGTGGGTCCGATGCCTTGGTGACGACTTCGGCGTCTTGCCCGGTGTGATGAGGTCGAGGAGCCGGCCGATCAGGTGGGGTGACCGGCCCGCGTGCACGCGGCGGGCAGCTCGACGTGCCTTGGCTACGCGGTGGCCGGCGACCGGGCGGGCAAGGACCTGAACGCATGCTCGCTCGTGCGGTCCGAGCCCGATCGGGGCGCCGAGCAGCGATCGGATCGGATCCACGGGGTGTTCGGTGCGGATCGGCAGTGCCTCGGTCCGTGCGAGCCGCAACTCGCCGCCAACGGCTTCGGCTTTCCGGCCCTTTGGGACGGCGGGCAACGGCTTCGCGGGTGAGGTCTGGGTGTGGGAGCCAGGCCAGGCGGCTTCGATCGCGCGCTCGACCATGCCGGGTGGCACCAGACCAGGTATCCAGAACTGGATCTGGACGCCGTTCGCGGTGAACGTGAGCTCGAAGGCGAGGTGGGGCTGGCCAGAGAAGCGACGCAGCCACCCAGGCCTGAGCAGGCCCACCAGGTTGGACCACATCGTGAGCGCACCGGACGGGTCGACCGTGGGTGGTGCGAGGACGGTGATCAGGCGGGCGTCGCTGACCAGCCGTTGGTGGTAGCGGCGCTGCCAGCGGCGTCGCGCGAGGATCACGCCGGCCGTCGCGATCGCGAGAGCAGGGACGACGACCGGCCCCCACGTCAGCGCGAGTTCGCACAGGTGCGTCAGGACGTTCTGGAACGCACCCAGAGGGTCTCGCAGGTAGTCCTGGATCGGCGAGAAGTGATTGGAGGACAGGCAAAACACGAGGCCTCCCTACGTAGCAAGTGAAGAGAAGCGGTCAGGCGGCATCGGCGTGGCCAGCCGGCTCGGTGTGGTCGACGACCAGCCGCAGGTGTCGACGGCGCCGCGCCGCGATGCGCTCGGTGTCGGCTTCGGCCTGCCATTCGGAGAACCGGCGTCCAGCGAGACGCTTGAGGAAGGCGGGAATCCGGTTGGCAGGAACCCCGACCAGCTGTGGCCCGAGCACCGCGAGCAGGTCGCTGGCCTCCTGGGAGGACCACCCGGCTTCCTCGATCGCGGCCTCATTCGGGAACACGTCGGCCACGCGGTCGACGTCCGGGTTCAGCGCGGAGTCCTGGGTCCCGCCGTACGAGAAGACCCACAAGAAGTTCGGTGGCGGATCCGGCTCGACGAGACGACGGAACCGGTCGACCTCCTTGCTGTAGGCGTAGAAGTTGGTGCCGGGTCGAGCGAGGCAGATCCGCAGCCAGGCCTGGAGGTAGGCGTCGGAGAAGAAGTCGCCGCTGTCGTGGATCCGGATCCACGCGCCGCGGAACTTCGCGGCGCCCAGCTCGGCGACCATCGCGGCCTCCCAGCCGGGCAGGTCGTCGAGGACGAACATCAGGTTCGCGTGGTGCTTTGCGCGGACGACGGGCCACGTGTAGGTGCCGTGGCGGGCGTAGCAGGCCTGGGCGCAGACGCCTGCGCTTGGGCAGGTGTTGTAGGTGCGGCCATCTGGAAGTCGACCGGCCCAGGCCGGCAGTGACCAGTTCCACGCGCCGATCTGGCGCATTTCGCGGTTCTGGGTGAGAAGTCGAGCCGGCCGACGACCGGCCTCGGGCGACGAAGCAGGCATGGGTGTCCCCTCGGAGTGCTAGGCGGCGTCGAGCTCGACGAATGCGGATTCGATGTCCGCGGCGGTGCTGGGCATGGCGGCGACCTCGGTCGGGTCCGACGTGACCAGGTAGTGCTCGGCGGGGGAGGCAATCGCCTGGAACGCCACCCGTTGCGTTCCGGTACTGAGCAGTCCTTGGCCTTGGTCGGCGGACAGCAGGAACTGGCGTTCACCCAGGGAGAGGTTGAAGACGCTGCAGATCTCGTCGATCGCCTGCGGGGCCTGCCGCAGCAGGATCTGCGTCGCGGCGTTCGCGACGACCGCCTTGCCCAGGTGCGACGCCAGCAGGTCCAGGGCGTCCTGCGAGATGGCCACGAGGCCGGCCTTGTGCTTCCTGAACGTCTTGGAGGCGCGGAACAGGAACTCAGCGCCCGCGCGCTCCTTCATCAGCAGCCACGCCTCGTCGACCACCACGAGCCGTCGCTTGCGGATCGCAGGGTTGGAGACCTGGCGCCACACCGCGTCCAGTGACAGCAGGGTGCCGATCGGCTTGAGCTCGTCGGACAGGTCTCGTAGCGAGAAGACAACCAGGTGCCCCTCTGGACGGGTGGTGGTCGGTCCGGAGAACAGGGTGGAGAACGAGCCGGTGACGTAGGGCTCCAGCCCCGTCGCGAGCTGAGGCGCGTCTGTTTTCGCGAGTGCCTCGGCGAGGTCGGCCAGCAGGGGCGCTGGGCGCGTCCAGGTCCGCGGGTCCGAGGTGATGCCGGCGCGTTGGTACGTCGCGGTGATGGCCCGGTCCAGCACTGCCCGTTCGGCTGGTTCCAGCTCGCGGCCCAGCAGCACCGAGACGACGGTGTGCATGAACAGCGATCGCCGGACAAGTGCGTCACGAGGTGCGGTTCGCCGCCCGTCGGGGCGGGTGTGGATCGGCAGGTCCATCGGGTTGAGCCGGACCTGGTCGGCACCGAGGCGGACGTGCTTGCCGCCGACGGCTGCGGCCAGCCGCGCGTACTCGTCCTCGGGGTCGATGACGTGGACCTCGATCCCGCGGTACAGCGAGCGCAGCAGCTCGAGCTTCACCAGGTACGACTTGCCCGCGCCGGAGCGTCCGAGGATCACCGAGTTGTGGTTGTCCAGGGCAAACCGATCGTGGTGCACGAGGCCTTGGCTGCCGATGTTGAAGCCGTAGAGCACGCCCGTCGGCGCACCGACCGAGGTCGGGTCGGGAGGTGGCAGGTCGGGGGAGGTGAACGGGAACGCCGAGGCCAGCGCGCTCGTGTCGAAGGTGCGGCGCATGCCGATCAGGTCCAGGCCCATCGGCAGGCTCGTGACCCAGCCCTGCAGACTCCTGTAGGTCGTCGGCTTGCAGTCCAGCAACAACGACGCCGCGAGCGAACGCACCGCGGACACCTCGTCGCTCAGCGCTTCCTCGGTGGGCGCGTGCACGGTCAGGTACAGGCCGAACCGGTACAGCTTCCCTTCGCCGCGGGCGACGCGCGCGGACAACTCGTAGGCGTCCTCGGTGGCCGCCTCGACGTGCGGGTCGATCAACCGGCCCTTGTCGCTGGTGTGCCGACGCCCAGACTCCAGTTTGGACAGTTGCTTCTTGAGACGGCTGGCCGCGGTGACGGGGTCGATCGGCTCGATGTGCAGCGAGACGTCGACCCGTCCGGGATTGGTCAGCAACGGCTGCAACCAACCGGGATGGACCTCGCGCGGGTAGCCGGTGACCGCAAAGGACGCGAGCCACTCGCCGCCGACTTCCAGGGCGCGCGGATGGACCGAGAGGGCATCAGGGGTGAACGTGCTCATCGGTGATTCCTCCCGACGGTGTCGAAGTCGTCGTCGTTCCACTCGGGTTCCGGCGCGGTGGTGATGACGTCATCCGATCCGGCGAGACCGGCGTCCGGCGGAATCAAGCTGTCGGGGTCGCAGGCCGAGGCAAGCACCCCGGTCGCCTGTCCGGAGTCCAGCGGGGTGACCACGATTCCCGCGGGTGACAGCAGTTCGGCAGCCTCGCCGAGTCGACGAGCGAGCCTGGTTTCCGCGGCCCTTCGAGCAGGTTCATCAACTACCTGGGCCCGCTTGGCGGCCTTGCGTTTGGCCATCAGCGCGGTGAGCGGGGAGACACCACCGAGGCCGTCGGTAGGACCAGCGGCGAACAGCGGCTCGCGCAGGACCAGCAGAACCTGACGCCGTAGCAGTTCGGTGGCGCTGCCGAGCTGGTCGAGGTACTCGGCGTGCTCGAACGCGGCCTGTTCCAGCGCAGGGTGCGGCAGTCCGCCGGCCTGTCCGCGGAGCTCGGCGATCTGACCGGACAGATCGAGCCGTTCGGTGCGCACGAGCACTTGAACCGGGGCGGTGAGCGAGTGCAGGTACCGGCCGAACGAGGTGACGAGGGACTCCTGCTCGGTGTGCGTGCGCAGGCTGAAGTTGACCGTGGAGCACACGGCGACGACCGCGACGCCGTCCTTGCCGAGGTCGATCACGCCGGTGTCGGTGATCCCGTCGGCAGGAAGCCGCAATGCGGCGGGAGAGGGCGTTGCGGCATTGCCCAGCCACTCCGGAACGTCGCGGATGCCTTCGGGTGCTGCGACTCGGTGTCGCGGGGTAAGCCGCTGCCGCAACGCGGCGAGCACGAGCCGATCCAGCGTGACGCCGTCGCGCTGACCGAGCGCGAGGAACGCGGCAGTGGCGCCGATCGGGATCGCGACGACGAGGAACACTGCCAACGGCACGAACGAGCGCGTGGCGGTGTACGTGGCGTACAGCACGATCCCGGCGACGGAGACGATGAGCAGCTGCCGCGCGGTGAGCGGGCCGAGCACGTGGTCCTCGCGGTCGACGTCCGAAGGAATCCTGACGGGCTGACTCATTTCCCTTCGCCTCCTGAGGGCTTCGGTGCTTGGAACACCGGCGGTGCAACGGAGTGGGTGCGCCGACGGGCATCGCCGATGCGCGGCGCGGGCTGCGCCTCCCGGAACACCGGCGTTGAAGGCGCAGTTGCCGACTTGGCCATCGGTGGTTCAGGCGGCGGCTGAACTGCCGGGCGGAACTGCAACTGCGGAGGCACCGAGGCCACGCGGACCGGCTTCACCGCCTTGGGCGCGGCGGTGCGACGGCGAGGTCCGCCGGCAACCTGGAACTGCGGGGAGCTACCGGGCTTGGGGCCTCGCCGCGGCCGAGTCATCGGCGCGTCCGGCGCGGCGGCCGAGCTGAACTCCGGCTGCGTCGGCCCGAGCGTCGCCGGCATGACGGCGGGATCGTGGATCGTGTGCTGAGGTTGGGGTTGCAGGAACTTCGGATCCTGGGACGGCACCCGCGACCGACGAGCGGCCCGCAGGCGTTCCGCGTCGTAGGACTCCTTGAGGCGCTTGGCGACCATCTCGGGAGTCGAGGCGAAGCGAGGCTGTGCCGGCCACCGAGGATCTGCGGCTGCGGTGCGGCCGGCCGTGCTGCTCGACCGCGTCGCGGTGCGAGCTCCAGCCGCAGAGGCCCGGCCACCACCGACCAGCGCCATCGCTTTGCCGAACGCGAACGCGTAGGCCAGACCACCGAGGAACGAGCGTCGTCCGCCTCCGACTCGCACCTGGTTCATGACCCAGCTCGGGATCTTCACCAGGATCCAGATCAACGCGATCAGGACGATCAGGTTGATGATGCCGTCCGCGGTCGGCATGCCGAAGAAGTCGAAGCCGCCCGGCTCGAGGAACACCTTGAGCGCCACGACCAGCGCGAGGCTCTGTCCAACCTGGATGCCGAGCACTCCGGCACCCGAACGCCAGAACCAGTGCGCGACGCCCTCCAACTGCGGCAGGCCATGGCACATCAGCGCGAGCGGCGCGCCGGCCAGCAGGATGGCGGTGAGCCCGACGCGCACGACGTAGCCGACCAGCAGCCCGATCAACAGGATGGTCAGCGCGAGCGACAACAGCCCGGCGAACAGACCACCGTCGATCACAGACTGGCTGACCAACGCCACGAGCAGTTCCTTGACCGATTTGCCGGACGCCTGCGGGTCGAGGCTGTCGCCGAGCACCGCCATCGACGCGGCGTTGGCGAACCTGATGGCCTGATCGCCCAGCAGCAAACTGAGGTTCGCGGCGATGAAGCCGACGGCCACGCGAGGTGCGATCTCGCGAATCGTGTAGCGCGTCTGGAGGCTCTGGTGACTCATCACCAGGATCCCCGCGAGCAGCACCAGCAGCGAGTAGGCCGCGACGACGAACAGCCGGGACTGCTCCCAGATCTCGCCGATACGAGGCAACTGGTCGAGGGTGGGCGTCGACAGGAGAGTGTCGCCGAGCATCTGCAGCAGCCAGTTCAGGGACTCGCCGACCAACAGGTTGATGAACGACGAGAAGCCCTCGTTCACGCACGCCGACAGATCAGTGATGCCGCACTCCGCGCGTTCGGCAGGAGGTTGCTGTGGGCCGACGGTCGGAGGCGGTGTTGTGGTCGGCGGCGTTGAAATGGTTGGAGGCGCGGTCGGTGTCGGCGCGGTGGGCGTTGGCGTCACGGGCTGAGCAGAGGCTGCCGTGGCGAGCGTTCCCAGCAGGCCGATGGCGAAGCACAGCACCAGCAAGCCGACGCACCACCGCGGTGGACGACGTGCCCTTGTTCGGGGCGGGGTGACCTCCATCGTCAGGCACCCACGATCCCTTTGAGGATCTCGACGACCAGCGGCGCAAGGGCCGCGAGCCCGTAGCCCCAGCCCGCGGACCTGAACGCGGACTTGGCTTTCTCGACTTCGCCGGGATCGTTGCCGCCCACGATCCAGCGGGCGCCGCCGATGGACAGGAACACCGTCGCCAGGCCAGCGAGGATTCCCATGATCCAGTTGCGGATGTTGTTGAGGACCTCGTCGACCGACTTGGCCAACGCGACGGCCATCGTGTCGGCACCGGCCACCGAAGCGGACGTCAGCAGTACGAGAGCAGCAGCTCCCGCGACCGCGGCGATGCGCGACCAGTTGGTCAGCGTTGTCGACTGTGGACCGTCGCCGACGAGAGCGTTACGCGAACTGCGTGCGGTGGCAGAGAAACGATCGATCAGGCGCATTGGGACCCCTCCGAAGGCCGGGCTGTGCGCGGGTGTGTCCCGCATCCCTGAACTCCGGAATTCGTGTCCGTTTTGGACACGCGATCCTCAACTGCTTGCTCCGAATCGCCTTCGAAGGCGGCCACGAAGGGCGACAGGGAAGACAAGTCGCGGCTTGGTCGGACCGGACGCGCAAGGGCTACCGATGCAGCCACTTGGTCGGTGAGCGGGTCGGTCGGATCGGCCTCGACGACGGCCTCGCGGAGGTAGTCGACAAGCCGGAGCTCGGCGCGCTTGCGGGTCTTGTAGACCGCCCACTCGCCGACCTCGTGCTGCGCGGCCCAGTCCGCGACGGACACGTTCTCCAGCCGAGTCGCACCGATCAGTGCGGCCTCGATCTGGGTCAGAACTCCGTCCGCGACCGCGCGGGCGAGTACCAGATCTGGATGTCCCCACGGAGCGTGCGGCGGTGCCGATCGGAATCCCGGCGCGACCGGAGTCGGACTCGACAACGCCTCGGAAAGAGCCTTGTGACCAGAGCGGTAGGCGGACCATCGCAGCCGCAAGATGATCCGCGGCGGACGCAGGTCGATGGTCGACAGCGCTGCGAGGAAGCCGCGCAGCACCTCCGCGTGAACGTCAGCCGGATCGCCGGCGAACCGGTCCGACAACGTGACCGCCACCGACGTCAGCGCGGGCAGCGCAACCCCCACGGCCGCGACGGTCCAGGTCGCTCCTTCCGTCCTGGAACGGAGCACCAGGTGCGCCCACACCGCGTCCCGAGTCGCCTGCGAACAGCGGCGTGCCAACAACCGGTCGCGGACCTCGTCGAGCGGGATGTCCCGGCCTGGGAGCCCCGTGAAGAGTCGACCGTTCAACGAGACCGGGTGTGGCCCGGTGACCAGCCAGTTGAATGCGTCCCGCGCGATGTCCAACGAGTTCGTGGTCATGTCTTGACTCCTGCAAAGTCGATGCGAACAGCAACGACGTCAGGAAGCCACGAGTGATACCAAGGAAATACCAAGACGCTATTAGGCTGAGAGTAGAAGGTCTCGACATGGCTACTAGCTGCCGCTACGGGAGCCTTTTTGTTGCGTCTCGGGTCGGGCTCCAGCACATGCGCTGAGCTGCGAATTCAGTGACCTTCTAGTTGTTCGCTAGCTAGCTCGTCAGTGGCGCACGCGGTCAGAAAAGAATCTTGACGCAGTGGTCTGGGTCAGATGTCGATAAATTCGGGTGACGAGTCCAAAAGGAAGCGGAAAAGCGGAGTTAAGGGGTGTCAGCTAACGCGCCACCGTCCCGTCGGAGGAGACACGCGATGACCCCAGCACACGGAAACAAGTCTGCCGAAGACGACTCCGAGAACCTCAGCAAGTCCCACCACGAGCCTGCCCTGATCCCGCTGCCCCGGACACGGCGAACACGTTGGCGGCGAGGCTTGCCCTTCGTGCTCCGCAATATCGTTTCCGGTCGTCCGAGCACCGTCTGGCCGTGTGCCCAGGACGATCTCGGCGAAGTCACCGGATTGCTCGCAAGCTGGTTGCTGACCGCGGTCGTGAAGATCGTCACCACCTACTCCCAACCCGGTCAACGAGTGCTTCTGCTCGAACCTGCGGCCCGCTTCACGTCAACCGGACTGCGAACGGTGCGCGGCAGCCAAGGGCAGCCCCGGTCCGGCCCGTACGCCGGGCTGCACGAGGCTGGATGGACAGTGGTCCGACTAGGTCGAGGCGTCCAGTCGCAGACCGTCGTCCCGAACCCAGAGCAAGAAGGTGCACATCTCGGCGCGGAGTCCGGACGCGGACTGACGGAGTCCGTCAGCAGTCCGACTGTCGACGGTCTCGCACGACCGTCGGCCCACACCAACCGCGGACCGGAGTCGGCGCCGCGTCGCGTCAGCTCGGACCGTTACGACCTCGTCATTGCGGCGGCGGAGCCGCAGGCGCTCAGCTGGTTCCTGCCCGCAGAGTGGGGTCATCTGCTCACCCCGACAGGCGTCCTCGCCGTCATCACCCGTGGTGACCGAGCAAGCCACCGATTCGCCGACCCGGCCGACTTGCTGGTGCGCGCTACCCACTCTGCGGGGTTGCTCTACCTCGACCGAATCGCCCTGCTGCGCACGCCGGTTCGAGACGGCGCGCTCGTCGTAACTACGCCGGCTGGCCACGTCCGTTCGCGGACTTCAACGAGCCCACCGACGACACCGGTTCGGCACGTCCAGGTGCACGACGACCTCCTGGTGTTCACCCGCCAGCCGACCAACGAAAGCGGGTGAGCTCTCATGCCCGAACACCTCGCGCCTCCGCTGTCGGTCTGGCCGACTGGGCAACACGACCCGTTCGCACAGCTGCGTGAGACCGGCCTCCTGCCTGGCACCGAGACCGACCTGGAGCGGATTCCGCCAGCTGTCGCGGCACACACAATCGCGACCTACACACACCTCGGCGACCTCGTCCTGGATCCAGATTGCGGTGCGGGCACCGTCCTGTCGGAAGCGCTGCGCGCCGGACGACAAGCGTTCGGACTCACTGCCGATCGCCGATGGTGGACCCTCGCGCGAGCCAACGTCACTGCCGCCAAGCGCGCAGGCGCTTGGCGGGATGGTTCGGTTCTCGACGCGCGACCGAAAGCCTTGGAGACGGTTCGAGCTGCCGGTCTTTCGGGCCGGGTCGGACTGATCCTGACCGCCGTGCGCACCGCGTCGGGCCGCATGGCCGGCCCCGGCGACGACCCGATCAAGTCCACCGTCGCCAACCTCACCACGACCTTGCGCTGCTGCGAGCCGCTGTTGCGTTCTGGCGGGCACGTCGCGGTCGTCGCGCAGCCTTACCGTCGCTCGGACGATTCCCTGGTCGACCTGACCACGCGACTAGTCGCGGCCAGCACCGCAGCTGGGTTGGTGTTGGTCGACCGGTGCATCGCGCTGACCGCCGAGCTGCGTGACAGCCGCCTGGTCACCCGAGCTTCGCTCGTTGAGCGACGCAGGTCTGCTCGCACATCCGGTTTCCCGACCTCCCTCGTGGCCCACCGCGAGGTGCTCGTGTTCCAGCGTGCCCACGATGTTGAACTCGCTGCTGCGGCCGTCGAAGTCGGCGCGCCTGGCTGGAGGCGAGCAGCATGACGGCACGCATCGATCCTCATGTGTGCGTTGGCCGGCCTGAGCTCGGCGGCCGGCGCAATGTGGAACTACACCGAGCTGCACGACGACGCCAGGTGGTCCGCGATGGCGCTTGAGCTGTTGCGCCTGACGGCTGGTCTGTCGCGGACGTGGGCAGGTTTTCTCCGCGACTGGGATCGAACGCTTCGGGCAGGCAACTACCCCGAGACCACCCGCTACAACTACCTGCTCGCCGCATCCCAGCTCGCCGGCTACCTCGCCGGGGAGTGCTCAGAGCCGCACGCCGCTGATGCTGGGGAAGATCCCACTGAGGTCCGCAAGGAACACGTTGAGGCGTTCCAAGCGTGGATGGTCGAGACCAGGTCGGCTGCTACCGCGCTGAACAAGCACAAAGGACTACAGCAGTTCTTCAAGTGGTTGATGCACGACGAGGAGGAGATCGATCGTTCGCCGATGGACCGAGTAAGGCAGCCCAAGACGCAGAAGAAGCTGATCCCAGTCATTCGGGACGACGACACGAAGAAGGTCCTCGACACCTGCAAGGGGAAGACCTTCGTTCAACTGCGTGATGAGGCGATCATCCGGCTCTACTACAACACCGGTGCGCGTCTGTCCGAAGTCGGTCGGCTGGATCTTGTTGATGTGGACTTGAACCTGGACTCGGTCCACTACCAGGGCAAGGGAGGTAAGGAACGACGGGTTCGCTTCGGTCCGAAGACCGCCCGCGCACTCAGTCGGTACCTGAGAGCACGCGAGCGCCACGTCGGTGCGGACTTGTCGGCCCTGTGGTTGGCGGAACGCGGACGGCGGCCGTTGGCACCGAACGGAATCAAGATAATGCTCAAGCGCCGCGGAGTTGCTGCTGGCTTGTCTGGGATACACGCGCACCGGTGGCGTCACAACTACGCCCACGAGTGGAAGAAGGCCGGCGGCGACACCGGCGACCTCATGCTCCTGCTCGGGTGGACGTCTGAAGACATGCCTCGGCACTACGGCGCCAGCGCCGCGGCCGAACGGGCACAGGACACACAGCTTCGCCTCGGGATCGGTGAAAATGTCTGACGATCAAGGGAAGGCAACGCCAGATGGCCTGACTGCCGCGCAACGAAGCTTCCGAGCGCGCATCGCCGCGCACGCCTCTTGGGCGCAGACGTCTGATCGAAGTGCGCGTACAGCGCCTGCGACGGACGGCTTCCTCAGGCGGTTCGAGCAAGAGGTCGATCCGAACGAGGAACTTCCAGCCGAAGTGCGCCGCGAGATGGCCGTTCATGCGCGGACCTCTTACATGTTGAGGCTGGCGCGACGTTCCGCGGCCGCGCGGCGTCGGCGCAATTAGCTGGCGGTGATCCGCCAAGATGGCGGCATGACGAAGTACGCCTTCGACGACGAACGCCGGGCCCTGATCGCGATGTGGGAGACAGGTGACGGCTGTTTGGCACGCACAGTTGCGGTCTTGCCGTCATTCGTCGACCGAGAAGGCGCGCTCCGTCTCGCGGCGAGTCTGACGACGCTGTCGCACATGGCGTGGTGGACCTATACGCACCCGGCAAGCGCTGTGGAGAGCATCGAACCGAACAGCGAGGGATGGCGTCGTCAGGGCGAACGGGAGGCTTTCGTCGAGGTGCTCGACCACTTGAGGAAGCCCTACCTGCCTGACGAGCAGGGTTACCTCGTTCAATCACTCGTTCGGGTGGAGGAAGCGGCGCATCGAGTCGGACGCGCCTCCCATGCGATCGGCGATCAGGAGCTCACGGACGCGGTCGTCGCGGACGTCCAGCAGGAGTTGGCTGCCGTCGAGCAGGCGGAACTAGGTGACTTCTCGGGTCGCGCCCGGCAAGCGGTTCAGCTGAGCCGTGCAGACGCTTCGCCACTTCAGGTCAATGCCGCGCACGACTACCTCAACGCGCATCCGCTGTGGTCGAGCAAGCTCTTCGAGGAGGTTGATCCCACCGCTGCCGCGGTGGCTGCGGCGCACTGGTTGCTGGCTGCCGCGGAGATCGTCAGCGAGGTGTCGGGTGTCAGTCCTGCAGCCGTCGTCATGGAGGCGGACAACATCGAGGCGCTAGCCGTGGAGACACCGACTTTGGTGTTGGAGCGTCTGATAGTCGGCGAGAGCCCGCGGCGAGTTGTCGTCGATCTGGTCGCTGGAGCGATGGCCGCTGCTGAAGGCAAGCTGTCCGATCCGGACGGCCTGGTGGACGCGATCGAGCAGGCGAGGGCGCAAGCTGAGCAGTACGGACCGGGCGATGAAGAGCTCCTTGCCGGACTGATGCCGCGAGTAACGCCCCTCGATCCGGCTCGTCCTGCGCAGGACCTTCTTGAGGACCTGTTGGACGGGATCCGAGGGTGTTGGCTGCTGTACCGGTCACACGCTGAACTCGGTGACGAGGTGGATCTCGACAACGAAGCTGCCGATGAAGAGATCGATGAGGAGTTCTTCGCGGCCGTTCGAGAGGAGGCCGACGCCAAGCGTGATCGACTCTTGTAGAGGACTGCTGCGCTGGCCGGGATATGCGCGCGTAGCGGTGAGGATCTAGTCCTGCTCGTCCAAACGGACGAATCGCCATCGAGGGCGTTAACGCGGCCGGACGTTACTCCGAAGGAGGCGATACATCGGGCAAGGCGGGAGGGAAGGGCATGAGGCTGAGACGTCTGAGGATGAGCGGCTTCCGGTCGGTGGGACCGGAGCCGGTCGAGCTGACCTTGGAGGAGTCGACGTTCCTGCTCGGCCCAAACGGCGCGGGTAAGACAGTTTTTCTACATGCGTTGGCTCGTATGTTCGGTTCCGAGCGCGGCTTGCACCGGTTTCACCGTGACGACTTCCATGTCCCGCTTGGCGAAGCGCCTGGAGCCGTCGCCGAGCGGGACTTGTGGCTCGAAGCTGAGTTTGTCTTCCCTGAACTCACAGCCAGCCAGGCATCTCCAGCCGTGGCGTCCCACTTCGCGCATATGCGCATGAGCGATGCCGATGGACAGTTGGCGGCGCGCTTTCGTCTGAGTGCACACCTCGACGAGAACGGCGAGATCAGTGACACATTCGTCCACGTCCTTGCTGTCGACGACGATGACGAACCGACGCGGACTGTAGTAGCCAGTCCTTACAACCGCGGCACCATCCAGGTTCACTACCTGCCTGCTCGGCGTGACCCTGCTGATCACGTCTCGTATGCCGCTAACTCTCTGTTGGGCCGCCTGCTACGGGCCGCAGACTGGAGCGCGGAACGGTCCGGCGTCGGGCAACTCGGTAAAGAGATCAGCAACGTTCTCGCTGCCAACACCGCCATCAAGCAGCTGATACTCGATCTCGGATCCAAGTGGCGCTCGCTACACTCCGGGTCTTTCCTGACCAGTCCAGGTATGGCCTTCACCCCCAGCGAGATCGAGGGCATTCTTCGGTACATCACCGTTGAGTTCACGCCGGGACCAGGTGCTCAGGTGGTCGACTTCTCCCGGCTCAGCGATGGTCAGCAATCCATGCTCTACGTCGCGCTGGTAATGACTGCGCACACGATCGGCCGGTCGTGCTTGGCCGGTGGTGGTGGCGGCTTCGACGTGGACGTGTTGCGACCACCTGTATTTACGCTGTTGGCTGTGGAGGAACCGGAGAACAGCCTGTCCCCGCACTATCTCGGCCGAATGCTCGCGGCACTGACCGAGATGGCCCGTGGCCAGGACGCCCAGGTCGTCGTCGCGACCCACTCCGCTTCGTTGATGCGCAGAGTGGAACCTCATCAGGTGCGCTACCTGCGACTGAACGGCGCCCGTCACACGACCGTAAGCGTGGTGACGATGCCACCTTCAGCGACGGAAGAACACAAGTTCGTTCGGGAGGCGCTGCATGCGTTCCCAGAGCTGTACTTCGCTCGACTAGTTGTGCTCGGCGAGGGCGACAGCGAGGAGATCGTCGTTCCTCGATGTTTGCGTGTATCCGGCTTGGAGGTTGATTCTTCATCGGTCTCGGTCGTGCCGCTGGGCGGCCGGCACGTCAACCACTTCTGGCGGCTTCTCAACGGCTTGGGCATCCCGCACGTCACGCTGCTGGACCTCGATGTCGGTCGCTTCCAGGGGGGCTGGGGACGCGTCAAGTACGCGGCGGCGCAGCTGTTGAAATTCAAGGGTCCCAACGGACTGGGGGCCACGGCCGAGCAGCTCGAAGGCATCGACACCAGCCAGGACGTGCGTGGTCCTTTTGGCCAGAAGGTGATTGCCTGGCTGGAGGGGCATGGGGTGTTCTTCTCCGCGCCCTTGGACCTGGACTTCGCCATGCTGCAAAGCTTTGCTGACGCCTACGGCATCTTGCCAGAAGAGAAACTGCAGCCTGACAAGGACATCATCGCGGCGGTGCTTGGGGCAAAAGGATCTGCTGTCGCTTACACGGACGGCGAGCAGCTTTTGTTTCCCGCGTACAGCAAGAGGTTTAAGGGCAGTGGAAGCAAGCCCGCCGGGCACATCGCGGCAGTATCCGTTCTGAACGACGGTTTGCTGCTGGCGTCCATGCCCGACCCGATAGGACGCCTGATCGGTCAGGTCCGCGTCACGTTGGAAGGACTTCCCGAGTGATTCCTTCGGATCAATGGCGGCCAGCGGACGACATGACCTTGGAGCCCAACGCGTTCACCGCTGCGACCCGCACTGGTGCGAACCTCGTCGTCACAGCAGGGCCGGGCTCGGGCAAGACGGAGATGCTCGCGCAGCGAGCAGACTTCCTGCTGCGCACGGGCCAGTCCCGCTATCCCCACCGCCTCCTGGCGATCTCGTTCAAGGCGGACGCTGCCAAGAACCTCACGAACCGGGTTCGGCGTCGTTGTTCGCCGCAGCAGGCCGCGCGGCTCGACAGCTACACCTTCCACGCTTTCGCCAAACGCCTGATCGACACGTTCCGTCCGGTGCTCACTGGCGTCGACGCACTCGACCGCGACTACGAAGTCGGCCCCAGCTACCTTCCGCCCCATCAGATCGACTTCCAGAACATGGCACCTCTCGCGACCACCATCTTGGAGCAGAGCGCGGTCGCGCGGGCCGCGCTGCGGCACACCTACGGTTTCGTCTTCCTGGATGAGTTCCAGGACTGCACGTCGAACCAATACGCCTTGCTACGAGCCGCTTTCCACGGCACTGGCGTTCAGTTGATCGCAGTTGGCGACATCAAGCAGCGCATCATGGGCTGGGCCGGCGCCCTTGAGGGAGTGTTGGCTCGGTTCGCTGATGACTTCGCAGCTGAGCGGTTGAGCCTCTACCTGAACCACCGTTCTCAGCCGCGGCTGAGGCGCGTGCAGAACGCGATGGTTCGGCAGATGGAGCCTGCCGATGCCCTTGACGATGGAGCCATTGAAGGTACCGGTGGTGTTGTCGAGGTCCTGCGTTATCCAGACAGTGCAACGGAAGCCCGCGACCTGGCCGACAGAATCCAGGGCTGGATCGTGAGAGATGGCGTACCCGCGGAAGAGATCGCAGTGTTGGTGGCGAACCAGGTCAGGCCGTACACCGAAGCTCTCAGAGCGGAACTGCGTGCGCGGCGAGTGCCGTTTAGGGACGAGACCGAACTTCAGGATCTCGCTTCCGAACCCGTTGCGACGTTGATCCTTGACTACCTCGCGGTCATCACGGAGGACGGACAGCCTGACGCCTACGCCCGGTTGGTGGACGTGGCTACAGGGTGGCACGAAGACGAGGAGATTACTCGTCGTGCTTACTCGGCGATCGGGCAGTTCCTGGACAAGGAGCGAGCCGCGTACCGCGCTGGCTCTTCGGGCGGGCTTGATGCCTCGGCGGACCGGTTCTTAGCGCAAGTCGGCGGCGATGTCCTTGCCGGTCTCGGACCTCAGTACCAGCAGGGCAACCGATTGCAGCAAGTCGTGGACGAGGTTTGGCAGCGGCTGCGGGAGATCCTGAATCAGACCAACGATGTGGGGCTGACGTTGCAAGAGTTTGCCGGTAGCTACGCGGTGAAGCTCATGACGGTCCACAAGGCCAAAGGTTTGGAGTTCCGCAGTGTCGTCGTGCTCGGTGTTGAGCACGAGATGTACTTCGGAGGCGCCACGGCTGCGCGGTCGACCTACTTCGTCGCTGTGTCCAGAGCACGACAGAACCTGTACCTGACCACGGCTGCAAGACGACCGCTTCCCTCCGCCCCGGTTAGACGATGGGACGAGGAACGGAACCCGCACTCCGAGTTCTTGGGGTACGCCAGCACGTCGTAGTGAACTAGGCCGGGAGCGGCAGCTGTGCAGGTCGCGAGCGTAGACGCTCCTGATCGCGAGGTAGAGAAGCAGCGACTCCTTTACTCTGCCGGTTACACTTGGAGGCGACCTGGAAGAACAGGCCGGAGCACGCCGCTCAGTCGTTCCACGACTGGGGGTCAAGGGGTCGCAGGTTCAAATCCTGTCGTCCCGACGGTCAAGAGGGTCTTCGCAGCTCAGATGCTGCGGAGGCCCTCTTTTTGTGATCTTGCCGAGTTCTGCCGGGTCGAGCACGCCGCTCATCGGCCCCTTTACTCGGAAGGCATTCACAATGTCTCTTCTGGACTTGAACAAGCTCTCAATCGGCCCTCCAGGATCCGCGTGTTTTGGACCGGATGCTGCGTTCCGCGAGTCACGCAGAGACCAGTCGCTACAACTACCCCTCGCCGCCGCGAAGCTCCGGCGGCGAGCGGCAGATCACGACCGGGTTGCTCACCGGGTTCGGCGGTCACCCTGACACCTGCTACCAGGCGTCCTCGGACAGCCTCGGCTCAAGCGGCTCCTCTTCTTGTGCGGGTGGCGGAACAGGTGGGGGCATCACGTGCGGCGGTTCCGGCAGCCAGTCCGGCAGTTCATCGATCACGCCGCCGTCGACCAGCGTCGCGTAGAGGTTGCGCACCTCGGCACGTGCCCGTGCCGCCGCCTTCTGGATCGCGGCTGTGACCTGTGCGGTGAGCGTGGCATTGGCTTGCCGCGACGTGCCCAGGTCTAGCGAGGTGAGCATGCCGGTCGAGTCGACCACCACGGTGATCGACCCGTCCGGTGAGCTCGCCGTGCCGGTGATCTCCCGTGCTCTGGCCAACGTGTCCGCCATGACCTTCGTCGAGTCGCGCCGCAACGCGCGCACGTGCATCTTGCGGAACTCGTCCTCGAAGGTGGCCATTGCGAGCTGGCTCCCTGTCAGCCCAGTCGGGCGGAGATGTTCGACGGCTCGGCCTGTTGAGCCTGCTTCTTCTTGTCCAGCCACCGTTCGACGCCGGGCGTCGGGTGCTCGGGCGCTAGCTGGCCCTTGGGGTTCCGGTCGAACTCGCCCATGTCCAACGGTGCCGGCGGCGGTGCCGGTCGGACCTCGTTCAGGTCGGCCAGTTTGTCCGCGACCTCGGTGGTGATCGCGCTCGTCAGGCGTTCCTCCAGCTCACGGCACACCGCGAGGTAGTTGTGCGCGATGTCGGCGAACGACTCGCCGCCGAGCGACTCCTTCGCCGCCTCGGCGCCCGCGTCTGCGATCGCGGCGCCGGTGGCCGCCACGAAGGTCCCCACCAACTCGTCGGCCGGGCCGGTGACCACGGCCAACGCGACGCCCGCGAGCGCGCCCAGTGCGGTGATCAGGACCTTCAGGTCGGATGCCTGGTCCTCCTCGACCTTCTGCCTGAGCGCGTCGATGAACTGGTTGGCGATCTTCAGCCAGTCTTCGCGGGCCGCCTTGATGATGCTGCCGTACGTGAGCACCGTGGCGGCGAGCCTGGTGCCGCGGTCTCGCTCGTCGTTGACGTAGTCCATCAGGGCGCCGCCGTAGTCGGCACACGCCTTCTGCGCCGCGCCGGTCCAGTTGCGGAAGGTGTTGGTGCAGCCGCTCTGGAAGTTCTCCATGCCGTCGTCGATCTCACGGCTGTTGCGCACGAGAGCCTCGTACACCGCGCCGACCTCGTCCAGGGGCTGACCGCTGAGCAGCATCGGCACCCGGAAGAAGTCCTCGTGTGCAACGCCTTGAACAGGCAGCCCCTGCGACAGTTGCCTGGTCCGCTCGAACGGATCGCTGGACTCGACGACCAGGAAGTGCACCCAGGTGGTCATCACCGCCAGCAGTGGGAAGACCCCTCGCACTGCCTCGGTGAACGTCTGGTCGAGGTTGTAGTCGGAGACGCTGTCGGTCACGGGTGCCTCCGGAAGCTCTCCGCGTTGGCCTCCTCGACCGTGCGGTAGGTCCGCACCACGTCCTCCAACGCCTCCTGAAACTCCTCCAAGGACCGCACGGCCGCGCGCTGGCCCTCGACCAGCGCCGCGCTCACCACCCCGTACAACGGGATGATCGCGAGGCCGGCGGGCATGATGGTGAGACCGCCCCCCATCACCGTGGTGGCCGGGTGGTCCTCGATCTTCTCCACGTCCTTCACCAACTGGGTGAAGTGCTCCACCGCCGGCCGGATGTCCTTGCGGATCCCGTTCTCGATGTCCGCGAGATCGGCCTGGAAAGTGCCCATCGAGTCCCCCTCTCGATCGCTCCCGACAGGCTAGCGACGGCGACCGAGATCATTCCGGGTTTGTGGAGAAGTCGGCCGGTCCCGGTCAGCGGGTCAGTGCTCCCGGCCGAAGCCGACGAGCTGCGCGCGAGACCTCGTGTTGCTGGCGGAGATCGTGACGCGATGGCCGGCGTTGCAGCAAGTTTCGCGCGAGCTGGGCGCACAGCAGATGTGACTTGGTGCCTGAACGGGACACGAGGTGCGAACCGGTCGAAAGCACGATCGAGCTCGGAGCACTTGTGGGTGTGACTTGCGTCTGTCCGGTCGTTCGGCCAACGCGTCCGGTACGGCTGTGGAATCCTTTGGGCCGGATGGTCGAGTGTGAGATGGAGTGCTGGTGAAGACGCCCGAGGAGTGGATGCGGGACTTCGAGGCGAAGATCGCCGAGGCGCAGGCCAAGGCCGCGGCCGTCCAGGAGGGACTGGCGCAGGCGGGTGGGTCGGCTTCGTCGAAGGACGGGTCGATCGTCGTCAGCGTCGCGCCCAACGGGGCGTTGACCGGCCTCGAGTTGACCGCGGACGCGATGCGGAAGGCGCCTGGGCAGTTGTCCGGGGAGATCCTGGAGATCGCGCGCAAGGCTCAGCGGGGTGCGGCGGTGAAGGTCGCTGAGACGTTCGGTGCCGTGGAGGGGACCGGGTCCGAGACCTACCGCCTGATCACCGAGTACCTGCCGCCACCCGTGGAAGAAGAGCAGCCGAAGCCTGCGGGCTACGCGTTCAACGAGGAGTACGAGGAGCGCGCCGCTACGGCGCCGCAGCCTCCTCCTCTGCCTGCGCGTCGTCCTGCGCCACGTCCTGACGACGACGAGGACTTCGGCGGCGACTCCATCTTCAAAAAGCACTGACGCCGGCTGGGGGAGAAGTGGCAGAGGAGAACAGCACGACCACGTGGTCCACCGGTGCGGGTGTGGTGGACAGTGTCGCGGGGTTCGTCGACTCGTTGACGTCGGAGTCCGAGGGTGAGGGGCCGGACGTCATCGACGTGGCGCTGGGTGGTGCGGGCGTGGTGGTGGACGTCGTGGCCACGATGGCGAATCCGCTGGGCATGCTGGCGTCGGCGGGTGTCGGGTGGTTGTTGGAGCACGTGGACTTCCTGCGCGAGCCGCTGGACGCGTTGCTGGGCAATCCCGATGAGATCAACGCGAACACCGATCAGCTCAAGCAGGCGGCGCTGCAGATGAAGGTGGTCGCCCAGGAGCACCGCGAGGACTTGCGTTCGGTGTCGGACTGGGAGGGCGATTCGGGGGACGCGTTCCGGCGCGAGATGGAGCAGATGGCCGCCGAGTACGACGCGCTCGGCAAGACCATGGACGGCACCGCGGCGATCTACGCGTTGTCCGGTGCGCTGGTGTGCGAGCTGCGGTCGTTGGTGTTCGGGTGGATTTCCGACCTGATCGGTGAGCTGATCGCGAGCGCGCTCATCGCGGCCGCGTCCGCCGTGGTCACGGCGGGCGGTTCCATCGCGGCCTTCGCCGGGTACGCGGGCACCCGTGCCGCCATGATGGCGACCAAGATCGCGGGCCGGTTGTCGAAGCTCGCGGCGGCGATGGCGCGTTTCGGTGGTCGCATGGCGAAGCTGGCGGAGAAGATGCAGGGCTTGGTCAAGGGGCTCGAGCGGTTCGCGGAGTACGGCGGCTACGCCAAGACCGCGTACGACGCCGTCAAGCCCTACGACATGCCGACCGCCAACGCCTGATGACCGGCCGGACTCGGGGGTCCTCCTCTCATCACGGTGGTAGTTCGCACAGCGGCAACACACCGTCCTCCTCGCCACCTCCGTCCTCGTCGTCGCCCGGTGGTGTCGGCGGACGTGGCACGCGGATGGACCCGGACGCGGTCGAGTCGCTCGGCGGGAAGATCGCCGGTCGCGGCGACCAGGTCCGGGCGGATGTCGCGGGCAAGCTGAACATCAACGCCACGTCGGGCAGCGCGGGTGTCTTCGGCCAGGTGGCGATGCAGCACGCCGACCGCGCCATCCAGACCGCCCGCGGTGGTGCCGAGAAGGCGGCCGAGGCCGCGGACAACGCGGGTCACAAGACCCGGGAGACCGCTCGCACGACACGTGACACCGACCAGTCGGTCGCGTCGTCGATGAACCGCGTCCAGCCGAAGGCTCCGGCCCAGACGTCTTCCAGCAGTTCTTCGAGCAGCACGCCGTCGCCTTCGTCGTCCTCGGGGAACCGCACTTCGGCGCCGCCGTCGACGGTGGGCTCTCCCGGAAGCGGGTCCACCCGGACGCCCGCTCTCTCCGGGCCGGCGGCGAGGGTGCCCGACAAGCCGGGTGCGTCCACGAACGCACCCTCTGGGTCTCCGGTCAGGCCTTCTGCCGTCACGACGTCCGGTGGACCCGGTTCCCGGCCGTCCGTGCCTGGGGCGAGCCCGTCCACCGCCGCTGGTACACCACCTGCGGGAGGCGGAGCGCCGCCGCGGACGCCGAGCCCGGCTACGGGCACCGGGACGGGTGGAGCACCCAGGCCTGGTGGGCCCGGGATGACTCCTGCCGGTGGCCCGCCTTCCGGCCAGGGGCGTGCGCCTGCCGGCCAAGCGCTTGCGGCTGGTGGCCTGCCCGCAGGTGGCACCGGGCCGGGACGTGCGCCCGGCGGCGGGCAGCCGTCGGGTGGCCCCGCCGCCGGTGGGGCTGCTGGTCCAGGACGTGCTCCTGCCGGGGGTCCGTCCTCGGGCCTCGCGGCGGCTGGTTCGCAGGGGCCGCGAAGTGCTGGAGGGCCGCCCATGGGCGGCCCGATGGGCGGGCCGGGACACGCGCCTTCGAGCGCGGCGGGCGGACACGGGCGTGCGCCAGTCGGTGGTGGTCCGCCGGTCGGCCCAGGGCGTGCACCGACCGGACCACCGCCAGGTGGGACCGGGTTTGGACACAGCCTCGCGGGTCAGCAGCGTGGGCCCGCTGGTCCGCACACCCCCGCGGCGGGGGGACCTGGCCGTGGACCCGCGGGTGGTCCGCCTTTCGGCGGTCCGGCCGGCGGACACGGGCGTGGGCCTGCCGCCGGTCCGTTCGGTGGCGGGCCGGGACCCTGCGGCCACGGCCGTCCGCCCGGCGTGCCGCCGCACCCACCTCGCGCGTCTGGTCCGCTGCCGCCCGCTCAGCGCGGGCCTGGTCCGGTTCCCGGTGGGCAGGGGCACGGCATGCCCAACCCTGGCGGGCAGCACGGTCCTGGCCGTGGAGGCCACGGACCGAATGCGCCTCACCCCGGTGCTCCTGGGCGCGGCGGCCCCGTGCCCGGTGGGCCTCCCGGGCCGGGCACGCGCCCCGGTGTGCCGCCTGCCGGCCACGCTTCGCCGCCTGGGACGCGGCATGGCTTGCCTCCGGGTACGCGTCCTGGTGGACCTGGGGTACCGCCCGGCATGCCGCAGGGGCGTCCCGCCATGCCGCCGGGCACGCACCCCGGCACGCCCAACCGTCCCACCGGTTTCCACCAGCAGACCCCGGGAACGCACGCTCCGCCTGCGCACCGTCCCCCTGGGTACGGGAACACACCTGGTGCGCCGCAGGGGTTTCCGCCTGCGGCAAGCCCTCATCAGGGCGTTGGTCAGGACAGCGTGCCGCCTCCCGTGCACGAGGCCTACTCGACGCCGCGACCCGGGCCGGACGGCAGCCCGCCGGTCGCCGTGCGGCACGTCGACCCGTCGTACTACGGCGTGGACCCGGCGAAGGTCGTGCACCGCGATGTGCCCGGCTGGACGCGGGACGAGAACGCGCTGTACCGCGGTGACACGCGGTCGCCGGAGGAGATCAAGGCGGCGGGCGGGTTCGACGTCAAGGAGCCCGCCAAGCAGCCGGACCTGCTCCAGCACGTCCACGGGGACACCAACGGCTTCGTCAGCACCACGTCCGACCAGCGCACGGCCATCGAACGGGCCGGCACCGGCGAGGGCAAGGTCTACGTGGTCAAGGCGCCCGGCGGCATCATGACCGACGCGACGCTGGACAGCGTCGGCGATCACCGGCGCCGGTACTCCGAGAGCGAGACGCTCTTCCCCGGCGGCATCGACTGGCGTTACGTCGAGGGCTGGCACCAGGTCCGGCACGAGACCGGGCAGGGGCTCGTGCTCGGGCCGTTCGTGCCGAACCCGGACTTCGTCGGGCACAACGGCAAGGGCTCCGACGGCACCACCGCGCAGTCGGACGGTGTGCCGGACACGACGCGGCCGCGCGCCGAGGAGCAGGCGCCTCCCCGCCGCGAACCTGGTGCGCCGCAACACAACGAGACGCCGGCCAAGGCCGATGTGCCCGAGCGACAGGCCGGTCCGACGCAGGCGTTGCCGAGGCCCGCGGACGTGCCGCGGCCGTCCATCGCGGAGCGGCTCAACACCGCGCCGCCGACGCATCAGCCGTCGCAGGCGGTGGCACCGACGCGTGCAGAACCGTCGCCGGTGCACGACCGCCTGAACACGCAGGAATCCGGTCAGCCGCAGCACGAGACCGAGCGCCGGACCCCGGAGCAGGACCGTTCGGAACGCGAGTCCGACCGGCCCGGCCAGGAACAGGAGCGTCCACAGCGCGAGCCCGAGCGCCCGGACCAGGAGCCGGATCGTCCGGACCAGGAGTCCCAGCGCGACGACACACCGTCCGAACAGGACAGGAACAGTCGCGACGAGGAGCCCCCGGAGCGGCCCCGGAAACCGCTCAGCGACCGTCTCGACCCGCTCGGCGGCGAGCTCGACGCGAACGTGCGCGACCACGTGCACACCACTCCGGCGGGCATGTCGATCTTCGACAGGTCGCAGGACCGCAACGAGTTCTACACGGCCAGGGAGCTGCCTCGCATTCCCGGCCAGTTCGTCGTCGACCTGCACGGCAGCGCGCACTCCGCACGGGTGGGCAACTACCCGCTCACGCCGAGGGACGTCGCGGACATCATCCGCGCGAACCCCGACTACCGGGGCGAGCCGGTCACTCTCGTCGGGTGCGACACGGGCCGGCGGGACGACGGGTTCGCGGCCCGGCTCGCCCAGGAGCTCGGCGCGCCGGTGACGGCGCCGAACACGGACGCGTGGGTCGACTACAACGGCAACCTGTTCGCCACCAGGACACAGGACAACGAGCGACCCGGCTGGCCGCCGGACGGCGAGTGGCGCACGTTCGGGCCGGACGGCTCGCAGCAGATCCACGAAAGTCCCCACCCGCCAGGGCACACCCCCGAGTGGGGCGACGACACGCCCGAGTTCGCGCCGGAGACCGCGGAACGGCGCGGCGAGCGGGAGGACGACTTCCGCGACATGCGCGACGACAACCGCGAGAAGCGCGAGGAAGGTCTGGACTCGGTCCGCGAGCTCACCGGCCGCAACCCGAGCACGGACGCCGAACGCCGCCCGCACGAGCGCACGCTGTCGACGGCGCGCTACCGCAGCGACCGCGACGGTGAGTCGGCCGACTTCTACAACTTCAGCGGCAAGCAGCACGACTGGAGTCCGGCGGCAGAGGCCCCGCAGCAGCCGCCGAAGAACGAGCGGCTCTTCGAGACGTCCAACGCCACGTCGTACGACCCGGAAAGCGGGAGCTGGCGCGACGGCAGCGGCACTCCCAGGGTCAACGACTCGGAACCGAAGATGTTCGAGGACCTCGCACGACACCAGCTCGCCGAGTACAGCGGCCTGTCCCGCAACGAGGTCGACACGGCACTGCGGGACGCCAACAAGACGGTCGACACGCTGAACAAGGAAGACCCGGACTACTACAAGAACGGTTTCAAGGGCGAGGTGCAGCGCACGCAGGACCGCATGTCCCTCGCCATCGACGAGCTGAACAGGCGTGGCGCGGCACGGGCCGAGGCCAACGGCACGACCTACACGCCGTTCTCCGCGGCGGACATCTCAGGTGATCTCCGCATGGTCGTCGACCTGCCGTCGGCCAAGCGCGACGGAACCCCGGCCGAGTTCCAGATCTGCATGTCGTGTCAGAAGATCATGCTCGCCTACGAGCGCGTCTTCCCGAACATGCGCCTGGAAGTCGTCAACCGAGCTGGAGAGAGGCTTTACCCGCTGTGAACCAACCGACTGACAACCCCGTCGAGCGCGTCGACGCGATCTTCGAGCGGGTGTGCGCGAACGGTCTGCGACGCGGGTCCGTGCTGGGCGCGTCCGACGACCAGATCGACCAGATGGCCGCGGAGCAGGGTGTGGAGCGAGTGCCCGAGGCGGTGCGCGAGGTGTTGCGCATCATGGGTGTCCGATCTGGACTGTGGCTCGCCGGCACCGCGTTCGGGGTCGACGCGATGACCGCGGAACGCAAGCGGCACGTCGTTGCCACACTCGCGGGCCTGGAACACGAGCTGGCTGATCCGCGCGGTCTGCTCGCGCTGACGGCTCACCAGGGCTACGCGTACCACGTCGTCGACGGCGCAGACCTGGACCAGGACGACCCGCCCGTCTGGGACGTCGTCGAGGGCGAGGGCGCGCGCCGGGCGTGGGGGAGCGTCAGCGACTGGTTCGCGGGAACGGCACCGGACGTCGCCGATCTCCGCGACGTGCTGGAGATGATGGAGGAGATGGGCAAGCAGCCGCCGAAGTGGGCCGAGTTCGTCGAACCTCGTCAGTCGTGACCGTCTTCTCGTTGTGCGGCAAGGAGTGAAGCAGGTGCAGTTCGACATCGCGATCGACGGGGACGAGGCGTTCCGGATCGGGACTCGCGCGGACGGGCCGGTCGAGACGGTGCTGGGCGCCGAGGTCTGGCGTGTCAGCGACGAGGGAGCCACGCTCACCGACCTCGATCCGTTGCAGGACAACGTGAGCGACGAGCGGCTGGTCGTCGTCCGCGAGCTGCGCCCGCTGTCCGGTGCCTGGCCGCAGTACCCGTCGCTGCCGCCCGGCGACCCGATGCCGCGCACGAACACCCCCGTCCTGGACCGGGTGCAGGACGCCCTCGTCGCGCTCGCACCCGAAGGCTGGCAACAGATCGAGCTGCACTGCCGCGCGCTCGGCCGCCGGATGGAGTACGAGGCGACGGTCACCCTCGACGGCACCGCCCGCGCGTGGGCACCGCCTGTGATGGTCGGTCAGTGGCTGCACCGGTTCCGGATGCGCGAGTTCCGCAACAGCCTCGGCACCTGGTTCACCGGAAGCTTCACGTTCGTCCGGAATGGCGAGACGACTCGCCGGTTCCTGATCGACGCACCGCCGGCGTGGCAGGTCGAGACGTCCGGGGAGACGCACGCGGCGGAGGAGCTGCGCCTCCTGCCACGGCGGCCGGAGGCTGTGCCGGACTGGATGTGGCAGGCGGCCGGCAAGGCCCAGCAGCGGGGGCGCGTCCACGCCTGGGACCCGCCCCAGGAGCCGGCTCGTCACGAACTGACGCGCGCTTTCGACGCTGTCGAGGACGGCAAGGGGGTCTGGTACCGGCCGATGGTCGGGGGCAGGGAAGCCGCCCTTCTCCTGCGTTACCTGGAGAACGCGCCGGTCGTGCTGTCGTCGCGCGGCTCGGCGACGGACCTCGTCACCGGCGGCGACGAGAAGGTCGTGCCGCTCGCCTACCAGACCGACGGACGCTGGACGTGGCCCGCGAGCGTGGTCCACCACCTGCGTGAGCACCAGGTTCCGCCGCCGTTGGAGCTCGTCGACCACATTCGCCAGCTGCGCTACGAACTACCCGTCGTGCCGGAGATCGCGAAGGCGCGCGCGGCGGCGCTCGCGATGGGGCGGCCGTTTCGCGAGGAACAGGTCGAGGCGGCGCTGCGCAAGGCGCTGGAACCGTTGTGGCCGTTGCTCACCCGCCTGCAGACCAGCCCGCGCTTCTACAGCCTCGACGGTCACCGCGAGCAGGCGTGGTGCCTGGTCCGCGACGGCGACTTCTACGAGGTCTACTGGGCCGCGGACGGCCTCAGGGAGAAGCTGGAGAGGTTCGCGGACGTCCGCAACGCGGTCGCCTACCTGACGGGCCAGCTCATCCAGAACCAGGACGCGCTGGGGTTCGAGCTCGACGAGGAACTGCCCGCGTGGCAGTCGCCGTTCCAGGTGATCTCCGAGCAGGACCCGTCGCTCGACACGATGACCGGCGTGCGGCTGACCCAGGTCGAGGACCTGTTCGTGCACCGCTACGGCGGCCACGAGGGCAATCTCGCGTACGAGAGCGAGATCGAGTCGGACCGCGAGCACCACCTCTACCGGCTCAAGGGTCCGTGGAAGGTGATCACCGCCGTCACGGCCGAGGGCGTTCGCGTCTACGTGCTGCCGAAGCCGTTCAGCGAGTACCCGGACCACATCGACGACTTCACGCTGCACCCCGGCCTGCCCGCGGTGACGGACTCCCTGCGCGAGCAGGCCCGTCGCCAGGTCCCCGACAGCTGGCTGTGGTGCGCCGACCCCGAAGTCAACCCGAACTTCGTCGAAGGCATCCCGGACGCGACGTTGTTCGGCGCGTACGCGGTGGGCCCCGACGGCGAGCTGACGGGCGAGACCTACCTCAACCCCGGCTACCGGCCCGGTCCGCAGCGACGCGGCTTTCCCGAGCCCCTGGCGGACCTCGACGTGGTACTGGGCTACGTCGCGGCCGGGTGGGCGCCGCAGCAGCGGCTGCTGCCGGCGGCGCTGGAGGCCACCCTGATCGTGGAGACCGATGGACAGGGCAACCTGCGCATGGGAGCCACGGCGGACGGGCGGCGGTTCGTGGCGGTGTGGTCGGCGCCGGGGCACGTGCCCGAGGAGGTCACGGCGCCGATGCAGACGACGGGTCGTGAGCTTGCCGCCGTGCTGGCCGGTGGGGTGCTGGTGATCAACCCCGGTGGACAGCTCGGGGTGGAGTTGCCGGGTGACGACCTGATCGCCGCGTTGAACGCCTGAGCGGCACCGGGCCGCCGGCGTTGGGGGGTGGGGCCGTGACCGGGGTCCGGTTCCCGCCGGACCCACCTGGTGTGGCGATGGCGCTGCGACGGGCCGAGAGGCGCAGGGTGCCGCGGTTCGGCGTCCCCGCTGCCGATGCCGTGCCGTCGGACTGCGCCGTGGTGGTCGTCATCGATGCGCGGTGATGACTTGCCGCGCGCCCTGAAGTCGTTGCCGCGACAGAGGCACCGTGCCGTGTGGGGACCGCGGTCGTGCGGATCGACGGCCACCCGCGGGCCGGGTGGGTCAGGGTCGGTCGAGCCCGGCCCCGTCGCGCAGGTAGGTGAGGGTCGCCAGCACCCGCCGGTTGCGCTCGTCGCCCGGCGTGAAGCCGAGCTTGGTGAAGATGTTGCCGATGTGCTTGGTGACCGCGGCCTCGGACACGACCAGCTTCTCGGCGATGCCGGCGTTGGAGTAGCCCTCGGCGATGAGGCCGAGCACCTCGAGCTCGCGGTTCGACAGGGTGGCGAGTGGGGTGCTGCTGCGCTTGAGCAACGTGCGGACCACCTGGGGGTCCACGACTGTCTCGCCGTTGGCCACGCGGTGGAGGATCGAGATGAACTCGCGGACGTCGCCGACGCGGTCCTTGAGGAGGTAGCCGACGCCTATGCCGCCGCCCGAGTCCAGGAGGTCCGAGGCGTAGCTGGTCTCCACGAACTGGCTCAGCGCCACCACTCTGAGGTTCGGGTTCGCCTCGCGCAGGCGGACTGTGGCGCGCAGGCCCTCGTCGGAGAAGCCCGGGGGCATGCGGATGTCGGTGACGACGAGGTCGGGGGAGTGCTCGTTCACGGCTGCTACCAACGCTTCTGCGTCGCCTACCGCTGCGACCACCTGGAAGCCGAAGCGGTCCAGCAGGGCGGAGAGGCCTTCTCGCAGCAGGGCGCCGTCTTCCGCGAGGACGGTGCGGATCACTTCGGGCTGCATGGGAACTCCGCTCGCACGGTGGTGGGTCCGCCGATCGGGCTGGACAGGGACAGGGTGCCGCCCAGGGCGGCGGCTCGGTCGGCCAGGCCGGTCAGGCCCGTGCCCAGGGCGGCGTCGGCGCCGCCCTGGCCGTTGTCGGTGATCTCGACGGTGAGGCGGTTCTTCTTGACCTCGGCGGAGACCTGGATTTCGGTGGCGTCGCTGTGCTTGCTGGCGTTGCTGAGTGATTCGGCGACCACGAAGTAGGCGGCGCTCTCGACCGTGGCCGGGGGGCGTTGCGGGATGGTGGTGGTCACGGTCACGGGAGTGGTGGAGCGGTCGGCGAGTTCGCGCAGGGCGGCGGGGAGGCCCAGGTCCGACAGCGCTTGCGGGTGGATGCCGTGGATGAACTCCCGCAGTTCCACCAGGAGTTGCTTGGCCTGGTCGTGGGCGTTGGCGACGGAGTCGGTGCCGGGGGAGTCCGGGGGCATCTCCACCTTGGCGAGGCCCAGTTGCAGGATCAGGCTGACCAGGCGTTGTTGTGCGCCGTCGTGGAGGTCGCGCTCGATGCGGCGGCGTTCCGCCTCGAAGGCGTTGACCAGGCGTTCGCGCGACTGCGAGATCTCGACCAACTCCAGTCGCAGGTGCTCGTCGGAGGCGCCCGAGATCAGTCTCCTGGCGGTGGCGCCGTGCAGGCCCGCCACGGCGGAGAACACGTACAGCACCACGGGGACGAGGCCCAGGCCCAGCAACGCGTACGGCAGGGCCTCGGACACCGTGCTCACCCGGCCGAGGCCCAGGGCGAGCGGGGCGTCCGGCCGGACGACGAACGGGCTGATGATCAGCGAGCCGACCATCAGCAGGGTGAGGAACAGGGCGGCGCACGGCAGTGCCGCCAGGGACACCACGACCAGGTAGACGACCTCTCGCCAGGTCGCGGGTTCGGTGTAGCGGCGGTGCAGCCACCCGATCCAGCCGTCGCCCTTGGCGCTCACGTGCGGCCACGACGCCGCGTCCGCCTGGACCAGGCGCAGCCGCACTCGCTCCGCCTGGGCCACCGGGAGGGCGGCCAGCGGGCCGCCCGCCACGACCAGCAGGAGTCCGCCGAGGCTGACGAGCACGATCTCACCGAGAGCGATCGGGTCCGGGCCGATGAACTTGAAGACCAGGTACAGCCAGGGCAGGCACAGCGCGGTGAGCGGGACGCCGGCCAGCGCCGACACCACCGGGGTGCTGAGCACGTACGCCAGGCCGCGCCACGGCCAGTTGCTCAGGAGAAAACGGCCGTGTGCCATCGACTCCCAGATGGTGCGTGCGGTGCGTACGGACACGATGCTCACCGTAGTCAACATCCACATCGGCGGTGCGCCGGTCGGAGGTAGAGGTTCCTCTACCTCCAACTCGGAAGTTAAGGACAGTGACTCCCACCTGCGGTGTGCGGTTGAGTTGTCACCGTTGGTAGTCGAAGCGCGGTGGCAGGCGAGGGGGCCCGCGACGGCCGCGCGAGCGGTCGTGTCACCGCAGACGGGGGTTTTCACATGTCTTGGAATCAGCACCTCGCCGCCGGTCAGCGGCACGGGGTGCCGAACGCCGGTCGTTCGGCCGTGGAGCTGCACCAGGTGACGCGGTTCTACGGGGCCAAGAACACCGGTGTGGCCGCGCTGGACAACGTCAGCCTGAACTGCCCGTCGGGGACCTGGACCGCGATCATGGGTCCGTCCGGCTCGGGCAAGTCCACGCTGCTGCACTGCGCCGCCGGGCTGGACCAGGTCACCAGCGGGCGCGTGCTGCTCGCCGGCCGCGACATCACCCGTGCCCAGGACAGCCAGCTCACCGAGCTGCGCCGCCGCACGATCGGGTTCGTGTTCCAGAGCTTCAACCTGATCAGCTCCCTCACCGCGGAGCAGAACGTCGCGTTCCCCTTGAAGCTCGCCGGCGTGCGGGTGTCCAAGAGCGACGTCCGGCAGACCCTCGCGAGCGTCGGGCTCGCCGACCGCGCGAGCCACAAGCCGCGCGAGCTCTCGGGTGGTCAGCAGCAGCGCGTCGCCATCGCCCGCGCGATGATCTCCCGGCCCGCCGTGCTGTTCGCCGACGAACCGACCGGCGCCCTGGACTCGCACTCCGCGAAGATCGTCCTCGAACTGCTGCGGAACATGGTGCAGACCGTCGGCCAGAGCATCGTCATGGTGACCCACGACCCCGCGGTCGCGGCGAGCGCCGACACCGTGGTCTTCCTGGCCGACGGCCAGATCGTGGACCGCGTCGACATGCCGACCATCCACGACGTCGCCGAGCGGCTCGCGCGGCTGGAGAGCTGAGCCATGTTCCAGATGTCGTTCAGCACGTTCCGCGAACGGTGGGAACTCTTCATCGGGGCGATCCTCAGCGTGGGCGTCGGTGTCGCCCTCGTGCAGGCCTCGATGCTGGTGCTGGCCGCCACGGGCGAACCGCAGATCCCGGCCGGCACGGCGCGCCAGGTCGAGGACAAGATCCGCGAGGGGTACGTGGCCGCCGCGACGGTCATGGGCATGACCGCGTTCCTCGCCATGTTCCTCGCGGTGTTCATCGTGAGCTCCACGTTCAGCTTCACCGTCGCGCAACGCCGCCGCGACCTCGCCCTGCTGCGCCTCACCGGTGGGAGCCGCACGCAGCTGCGCGCGCTGCTGCTGTCGGAGTCGCTGCTGCTCGGGGTGGTCGGCGCCGTGCTGGGCGTGCCCTTCGGGTTGGTCGCGAAGTTCGCGCAGACCTGGCTGCTGGTCGAGATCGGCCTGCTGCCGGAGGGGTTCACCGCGCCGTGGCGGTTCTGGGCCGTGGTCGTCTCCGGGATCATCGGCGTGTGCGTCGCGCTGGCGGGCGTGTTCACCGCCTCGCTGCGCGCCGCGAAGATCCTTCCGCTGGAAGCGTTGCGGGAGACGGGGAAGGCCGCCAGGGTCATGACCCTCTCGCGCTGGTTCTTCGGCCTGTCCTTCGCCTTCTGCACCATCGCGATGGTGATGTGGGCGCAGGGCGCCAATCTGATCGGCGCCATGATGGCGGCGCTGGGCATCTCCATGTTCGGCGCGGTCGCCATGAGCATGCTGAGCCCGCTGGTGGTGCCGTTCATGGCCTGGCTGTTCGGCACGCTCGTGCCCGGCAGTTCGCTGGTCGGCCTCGCCCAGGCGAACCTCCGCGACGGGGTGCGCCGCAGCGCGGCCACCGCGTCCCCGCTGATCGTGCTCGTCGCGCTGCTGCTGGGGCTCGCGGGCACGTTCGGCTCGCTGTCCGCGGCGGGCGGCGAGGAGGCGAAGCGGTCCGTGAACGCCCACCTCGTGGTGACGTCCACGGGCGAGGAGGCGGAGAAGCTCGCCGGCGTCGAGGGTGTCGGCGTCGCCTCGCGGCAGAACAGCGTGGACATCACGATCACCACGCAGAAGACCCAGAACAAGCGGGTGATCACGAGGAACTTCTACTCGGGGATCATCGCAGTGGACGCGGCCGACTACGCCCGCACGCACACGTTGCCGCCGGCGCGGGGAGACCTGGCCGCGCTGACCGGCAGCACCGTGTTCACCGGGCCCGCCCGCAACGCCGACCGGATCGACCCCGGCCAGGTGCTCCCGGCCGAGGCGGGAGGGCAGGCGCTGCAGCTGACGGTGGTCGGGGGCATGCCGGAGACCCTCGAGATGGGCGACAGCTTCCTGGTCCCGCGCCAGCTGCTGCCGAGGCAGGTGTGGGCGGGAGCGCCGACCGAGACCGTCGTCCAGGTAGCGCCGGGGCAGGACCCCGACGTCGTCGCCGAACGCATCGAGAAGGCCGGGTTCAGCGACGTGCAGACGGTGTCGGACTGGGCGGTCGCACGCGCGGAGAAGGCCCAGGACGGCAACGTCAAGATCCTCACCGTGCTCATGGGGCTCGCCGGGCTGTACGCGCTGATGGCCGTCGTGAACTCGGTGGTCATCGCGGGCACGGAACGCCGGCGCGAGTTCGCGGTCTCGCGGGTGACCGGGCTGACGCAGCCCCAGGTGGTGCGCACCGCCGTGGTGGAGGCGATCGGCGTGGCGGTCATCGGCCTGGTGCTGGGGTGCGTCGTCGCCGGGGCGGGCCTGATCGGCATCGGCGGTGCCGTGCACAAGGCGATCGGTACGACCGTCGTGTACGTCCCGTGGTCACTTTTGACAATTGTCGCAATTGGATCGATCGGACTCGTCGCAGTGACCAGTGCAATCACCGCCGCCATCGCCACCAAGGAACGTCCTGTGGCTCTGGTCACAACGAAGGAGTAATTCCAACCGGCGAGTGGCGGTCGGCGAGTGCTCCACCCCCGAGCGCATCGTCGACCGCCCTGCCGGACTAACGGGTTCACCCGAATGGAGGCCCATTTCCTCACAAGGAAACCGCGTTGGCCGTAAAAGTGGAATATGGCTACGGTCAAAGGCATTGCGATCGCGCGAGTTGGTGGTCGCGTATTTACTGGGGTATCACTCAGCTGTGCTAGCGTCAAAGTCGGGAAGGAGCCTTGGGGGCTTGGGGGCAAATAAGAAAGCTACTTATCGGTAGCTTCTCTCCCATGACCTCCGTGGTAGCTAAACACTCGGGGGGAAATGTGGTTCTGCGCATTCATTTCACGGCTGATGATCTGGCGCGAACACGCATGACGGCAGGACTCGGTCCAGTGGCGGAAAGCATTTTCGCGCTGGATCTCCTGGCGGGTCAACGCAGTCATCTCGTCCATGAACTGCGCAAGCACTTCCAGCGAAAGCTGGGTGATCGGCTGGCCGAGATGCAGCAGTTCGGCCAGGAGTACCAACCCATTCCCGACCTGCTGTGGATGCTCAACCGGAGGACTCCGGGCGAGGGCGTCCCCGCGGCCACTGGGGGCCGAGGGGCGCAGCAGATCGCGTCGACCGTGTTCGAGTTCTGCCGCAGCGTCGTGCTGCCGTCCTGGGGACAGCTGCGCGACCGGCTCGAGCTCGAACGCGAGGCCCAGGCGCGCATCGCCATCAGCAGCGGTGTCGAGGGTCTGCTCGGGGCACTGCACCCGAGGTTCTACTGGAACGCGCCGGTCCTGGAGATCGCGGACGCCGCTGACCGGGACATTCACCTGAACGGCAAGGGACTCCTGCTCAGTCCGGCGATCTTCCTCCAGGCCCGCCGGCACGCGCTGATCGAGAGCGAGAAGGAGAGCGGGATGACCACGATCGCCTTCTCGGTCGGCGCCGCCGAGGTCGGTGTCGACGGGTTGAACGACTCGTGGGACGCAGGCGAGCAGGCGCTCAGCGCACTGGTCGGCACCACGCGGGCGGCCGCGCTGCGGGTGCTCACGGAGAGCTGCACGACGAGCGTTCTCTCGGAACGGCTCGGCATTTCGCTGGCGGGGGCCAGCAAGCACGCGACCGTTCTGCGCAAAGCCGGGCTCATCACAACAGCGCGCAACCGCAACACCGCATTGCACACACTCACGTCCCTCGGCCGAGCCCTCCTGCACAAGCGGGAGGGTTCGCTGCTGATGCCCTCAGAAAGGTTTGCCTCATGACGACCAACCCTTTTGACGACCCGGACGGCAGCTACCTCGTGCTGGTCAACGCCGAGGGGCAGCACAGCCTGTGGCCGGAATTCATCGGCGTTCCCGGCGGCTGGACGGTGGTGCACGACGCGACAGATCGTGCTACGGCGTTGGAGTACGTTTCAACCAATTGGACGGACCTCCGCCCGGCCAGCCTCGTCGAGGCGATGACCAAGTAACTTAATCGTCCGGCTAAACAGGTCGAGCCAGGCAGCACGTCGTGCCAGGCTCGACCTGTTTCGTTTTGGGGCACATCTTCGCGTCAACAGGGGGTTCTCGTGCTCAGGTTCGAGCTGTCCGAAACCGAGGTCGACGATGTTCAACGGGTGGTGCGGGATCTCGCCCGGCGCTACGACACGGTCGAGGACGCGAATTTTCACGCCGAGGCGCTGGAAAACGCGCAGGAACTGCCGCGCCGGTTGCGCCGCGCCATCATCGACTACCGCGCGAACGAGGTCTCCGGCAGCTTCGTGCTCTCCGGCTACCCCGTGGACGACGCGGTGCTCGGCCGGACCCCCGCGGACTGGCGCGACAAGCCGGACCCCACCGCCACCACGCGCTACGACCTGATGTTCTACCTCGTCGGCAGCCTGCTGGGGGAACCGGTCGGCTGGGGCACGCAGCAGGACGGGCTGCTCATGCACGACGTCTTCCCGATCAAGGACTTCCGCGACGACCAGATCGGCTGGGGCTCCGAGCAGCCGCTCGTCTGGCACACCGAAGACGCGTTCCACCCGCTGCGCGCCGACTACCTCGGCCTGATGTGCCTGCGCAACCCGGACGGCGTGGAGACCACCGCCGCGGACATCGCGGACGTGAAGCTCGACGAGGAGACCAGGGCGCGGCTGTTCGAGGAGCGGTACTTCATCCTCCCCGACGACTCGCACCGGCCGCAGGCGTGGGCGGAGGACGAGCTCGCGGACCCGCGGCTCGCGCGGCTGCTCGCGCAGAGCCGGAACCGGGTGGAGAGCGCTCTCGCGAAGCCGAAGCCCGTGCCCGTGTTGTTCGGCGCCGAGGACGACCCGTACCTGTGCCTGGACCCGCACTACATGAAGGACGTCCAGGGAGAACGGGAGCAGGCCGACCTGGACAAGATCGGCAAGGCGATCGACGACGCCATGAGCGGGGTCGTGCTGCGGCCGGGCGACGTGCTGTTCATCGACAACTACCGGATGGTGCACGGCCGCAAGCCCTTCAAAGCCCGCTACGACGGCACGGACCGCTGGCTGCGCCGCCTCAACATCACGAGGGACCTGCGCAAGTCGCGGCACGCCCGCCTCACCGCCGCGTCCCGGGTCATCTACTGATGATCCGCCACATCGTCCTCTTCAAGTTCAAGCCCGGCTGTTCGTGGGACGACCAGCGGGCCGTGGCGGCGGAACTGTCCTCGCAGCAGGTCGGCGCACGCGTACCGGAACTGCTCGAGTGGCGCACCGGGCGCAACGTGTCCACCCGGGACGTCGCCTACGACTTCGTCGCGATGGGACTGGTCCGCGACGACGCGGACCTCCAGCGCTACCTGTTCCACGACTTCCACCAGTTCTCGGCCGGCCTGTGGCGGGAGATCGCCACCTGGGTGATCGCCGACCTCGAAGAACCCGTGAGCTCAGACCACGACGTGTGATGGGGGATCCTTGTACACCGTCTTCCACCCGGAACTCGCCGCGCTGACAGCGCGGCTCTCCGACGACCTCGCCGGCTTCCTGGCCGGGAAGTGGGACGCGGACCGGTTACGTGCGCACCAGCTGGCCGCGTTCCGCGAGACCGTCGCGCACACCCGTGAGCGGTCCCCGTTCTACCGGCGCCATCTGTCCGATGTGGACCCCGCGGCGATCACCGGCCTGGACGCCGAGTCGCTCGCGCACATCCCGTTCACCACCAAGGACGACCTGCGGCGCGAGCAGTTCGACATGCTCTCCGGCAAGGTCAGCGACGCGTGGATCTTCTACGAGACCACCGGCACCACCGGCGCGGCCACGCCCTGCCCGCGCGACAACGTGGACACGTTGCACAACAACGCGGTGCTCACGGCCTACTACGAGACGGTCTTCCGGCAGTTCGGCGACGACCAGGTCATCGGCGTGTCCGGACCCACCGAGCTGCACGCCACCGGGGACACGTTCGGCGACGTGTGCCGCAACCTGGGCCTCGCGGTGGCGAAGATGTGGCCGCACTCCCCGGTGATCGGCTTCCCGCGGGCGCTCGAGGTGATGCGGTTGCTGCCGATCACCGGCCTCTTCTGCACGCCCGGGATGGCGCTCTCGCTCGCCAAGGCGGCGATCCGCGACGGCCTCGACCCTGCCCGGGACTTCGAGCTCCGCACGCTGATGATGACCGGCGAGCTCGTCTCGCCCAGCCTGCTGCGGGTCATCGGGGAGCTGTGGGGGGCCAAGGCCTACAACTGCCTGTACGCCTCCCAGGAGGCCTCGATCCTCGCCGCTGCGGGAGCCGACGGCGCGCTGTACCAGGCCCCGCTGATCAACTTCTACGAGGTGGTCGACCCGGAGACCCTCGCGCCCGCCCAGCCGGACGCGGACGGCGTCCGCCGGGGCGAGCTCGTGATCACCAACCTCTACCAGGGCGTGAAGCCGCTGGTCCGGTACCGCACCGGCGACCTCGTCCGGGAACGGCCGCCGGCCCCGGACGCCACGGTGCCCGCGCCCCGCGTCGAGGTCCTCGGCCGGGTGCGCGACCAGCTGGAGATCAACGGCCACGTCATCTCCGGCTACGACCTCGAGGAGTTGCTGCTGCACGACGTGCACGGGTTCGTCGACTACCAGATCACCATCGACCGCGAGGACGGCAGGGACGCGCTGAGCCTGTTGTTCCAGCCCCGCACCCTGACCCCGGACGATCCCGGCCTGGCCGCCGCGGCGCTGGCCTGCTCCGAACGGCTCGGCGCACCGCTCACCGTGAGCTTCGGCGAGCCCGGCAAGGTCACCGCCACCGGCGCGATGGTCAGCTGGAAGGCCGCGCGGGTGATCGACCGCCGCGACCTCGTCGGCGCCGAAGCCGTTGCCGCGCAGGAGATCGCGTCCAGGAGGACGGCGTGACCAGCACTCCCGAACTGGGGCCCGTCGCCTACCACCGCGGTGAGTTCACCGACGCCAGGGCAGCCCAGCTGCCGTTGACCACGCAGGGCCTGCACTACGGAACCGGGGTGTTCGAGGGCATCCGGGCGCACCTGCTCGACTCGGGCGACCTCGCGGTGTTCCGGCTCGGCGACCACCTGGACCGGCTGCTCGCCGGCGCGCGCCTGCTCCGGGTGGACACCGGCGCCACCCGCGACCAGCTCACGGACGTCGTCGTGGAACTGCTGCGCCGCAACGGGTTCGCGGCGGACGTGTACCTGCGTCCGCTGGCCTACAAGCTCGGCCTGTTGCCGGGCACCCGCCCCGGCGTCGGGCTCACCGGGGTCTCCGACGCGCTGTCGATCGTGGTGTCCAAGCTGGGCGACTACCAGCCGCCGCAGGGCATCCGGTGCCTGATCAGCTCCTGGCGCCGGCCGGCCCGGTCGGCGGTCCCGGTGCGCGCCAAGATCACCGGCGGGTACGTGAACAACGCGCTCGCGCTCGACGAGGCGCGCTGCAGCGGGTACGACGACGCGATCCTGCTCGACGACCGCGGGCTGGTCGCCGAGGCGACCACGGCCAACGTGTTCGCGGTGCGGGACGGCGTGCTGGTCACCCCGCCCGCGACCGGCGACCGGCTGCCCGGCATCACCCGCGACACCGTGCTGACCCTCGCCGCCGACCTCGGGATCGACCGCGTCGAGTCCGAACTGGACAGTGCGGACCTGCTGCAGGCGGACGAGCTCTTCCTCACCGGGACCGGCTGCGGGGTCAGCCCGGTGGTCGAGATCGCCGGCCGCCCGGTCGGCACCGGCAGGCCGGGCCCGGTGGGTGCCGCCCTGCGGGAGACCTACGACCAGACCATCCGCGGCCGGCGTCCCGACACCCGCGGCTGGCTCACCACCGTTGCGCTGGCGGAGGCACTGCGATGACCACCATGACGAACGAGACCCGGGCGCTGGGCTGGATGTCCGTCGCGTCCGCCCCGGCGGTCCGGCTGACCTCCATCGGCACCCTGGGACCGGCGGGCACGAGCAGCGAGCAGGCCGCCGGGCTGCTGTGGCGCGAACTCGGCGAGGGACCGCCCGTGGTGCGGTTGTTCAACTCCTACGAACGCGGCGCCGACGCCGTGCGCGACGGGCACGTCAGCCACTTCGTGGTGGCCAACGCCTACCGCGACGCGCACGAGTTCTACATGGACCTGCGGCTGTCGCTGGCGTCGGTGTTCATCATGGACACCCCGCTGTACGGCCTGGCCCGCCGCCCCGGTGTGCACGACATCCCGGCACGGCCCACGATTGCGAGCCACCGGTCGCCGGTGCCGTTGATCCACCAGCTGATGCCGGCGGGCCTGAGCGTCGGGGACATCGAGGTGATGGCCTCCACCAGCGCCGCCGCGCAGGCGGCCCGCAACCGCGCCGTGGACCTCGCGCTGACCACCGAGGTGGCCGCGCGCAACCACGGTCTCGAGTTCATCTCCGCGACCCGCCCGATCCGGATGGTCTGGTCGGTGTTCGTGGCCGGTGGGGGTGGCCTGGCGGGACTGACCGGCCAGACCGCGGAAGGAGAGGGCTGAACGATGTTGTTGATCCTGGACGGTGCCGCGGTGCGCAAGGCGCTCGCGATGTCGGACGCCATCCCGGCGATGGCGGACGCGTTGCGCCGCTACAGCGAAGGGGTGGTCACCCAGCCGCTGCGGGCGATCCTGCGCCCGCCGTCGGGCAGCGAGATCTTCGCCAGCATGCCGAGCCACGTCGCGGGCCACGGCTTCGGGCTCAAGGCGATCATGCTGAAGCCGGACAACGCGGCGCGCGGCCTGCCGTCGCACGTCGGCGTCGTCGTCGTGTTCGACCCGGAGACCGGCTACCCGATGGCCACTGTGGACGGTGCCGCGCTCACCGGCATCCGCACCGCAGCCGTCTCGGCGGCCGCGACCAGGGCGCTGGCCCGCCCGGACGCCGGCGACCTCGCCCTCATCGGTGCCGGCGTGCAGGCCTACAGCCACCTGGAGGCCATGCACCTCGTGCGCGAGCTGCGCCGGGTGCGGGTGTACAGCCGCACGCGCGACCGGGCCGAGCTGCTGGCCAAGAACGCGGCCGCGCGGCTCGGGATCGACGTGGAGGTCACCGGGTCGGCGGCGGAGGCGGTGCGCGGCGCCGACCTCGTCTGCACCACCACCTCCAGCAAGGAGCCCGTGCTCGACGCCGCCGACCTGGCCGAGGGCGTGCACGTCAACGCGATCGGCGCGTCCACGAAGGACGCGCGGGAGCTGCCGTCCGCGGCGGTCGCGAAGGCCGCGGTGTTCGTGGACAGCAGGGAGTCCGCGCTGGCCGAGTCGACCGACATCGGCGCGCCGATCGCCGAGGGGCTGCTCGACCCGGAGCGGATCACCGAGGTCGGCGACGTGCTGCTGGGCAGGCGGCCCGGCCGGACGTCGCCGGAGCAGGTCACCGTGTTCAAGTCGCTGGGCATGGCCGCCCAGGACGTGGTGGCGGGCTTCCTCGTCGTGCGCGCCGCGACCGAGTCCGGCGCGGGCGTCCGGGTCAACTACCAGCTCGAGACGGGGGAGCACTGATGCCTGCGCTCGTCCTCGGCAACATCGTGGGCGTGACGAACCCGGAGGGGCTCGCGGAGTACCGCCGCCGGGCAGCGTCCACTCTGGAGCCCTACGGCGGCCGGTTCTTCCTGCGCGGCGCCGAGATCGACGTCCTCGAGGGGGACTGGGTGCCCGGTCACGTGTCGGTGCTCGAGTTCCCCAGCGCCGAGCACGCCCGCCGGTGGTACCGGTCGCCGGAGTACCAGGAGCTCGTGGCGGTGCGGACCGGGGTGGACCTGCAGCTCGTCGTGTTCGAGGGGGAAGAGGGATGACGGTGCGGGCGGACGTCGCCGCCGCACCCGTGCGGGCCGAGGTCCGCGTCCCGATCGCCTGGCGCCCGGTGGGGATCGTCGTCGCGGTCGTGTCGGCGGTCCAGGCCGTGTTCCTCGGCGCGTACGGCCTGTCCGCCGACGAGCTGTACTTCCGGATGCTCGGGGACCGGCCCGGCTGGGGCTACACCGACCAGCCGGCCGCGCTTCCCCTGCTGGCCAAGGCGGCCTCGGTCGTCTTCGGCGACTCCGCGTGGGGCATCCGGGTGCCCGCCCTGCTCTGCGGCGCGGCCGTGCTCCTGCTGCTGGCCGCGATCGTCGCGGAGCTGGGCGGCGGGCGCAGGGCCCAGCTCCTGGCGTTGATCGCGGTGGCATCCTCGCCGTTCGGCTGGGGTGTCGGACACTTCCTGCTCACCACGAGCGTCGACATGGTCGTGTGGTGCGCGGTCGTGCTGTTCACCCTGCGGGCCCTGCTGCGGGGGGACGGCAGGTGGTGGATCCACGCGGGCATCACCTGCGGGATCGGCCTGTACGTCAAGTACATGATCCTGCTGCTGCCGGTGGTGTGGCTGATCTCGATCGCCGTGCTGGGACCGCGGTCCGCGTTCCGGGACCGGCGGTTGTACCTGGGCATGAGCCTCGGGCTGCTGATCGGCCTGCCCAGCCTGCTCTACCAGGTGACGCACGGCTGGCCGCAGTTCGAGATGGCCGAGGCACTCGGCCGCGAGGAGGGCGCGGAGAACCGCTCGCTGTTCCTCACCAACATGATCATCATGCTGGGGCCGGTGATCGTGCCCGTGTGGATCAGCGGGATCGTCGGGCTGCTGCGCTGGAAGTCGTGGCACCCAGTGCGGTCGCTCGCCCCCGCGTTCCTCGTCGCCCTGGCCCTGGTCCTGTTGGTCCAAGGCGGTCGTGCCGACTACACCGCGGGATTCCAGCTCGCCCTCGTCGGCGCGGGGGCCGTGGTCGCGGACCGGTGGATGACCCGTGCCCGCTGGCGGCCCGCCCTGCTGTTCGGCCTGGTGGGCCTGTTCGCCCTGCCGCAGTTCGTGCTCGCGATGCCCGTGCTGCCGGAGAAGGTGTTCGCCCGGTACCCGGTCGCGAGCCTCTCGGTCGAGACCATCGGCTGGCCCGCGATGGCCGAGCAGGTCGGTAGGGTCTACAAAGGACTGCCCGCCGCGGAACGGGAGCGCGCCGTCGTGCTCACCGAGAACTTCGGCGAGGCCGGCGCGCTGCACCTGCACCGGGAACGGGTCGGGTTGCCCGCCGTTTACAGCGGTCACAACGAGCTGCACAACTGGGGACCGCCGCCGGAGTCGGCCGACGTCGTGATCGCGGTCGGGCTGAGCCGGGACACGTTCGCCGGCTGGCGGCAGTGCGACGTGGCCGCCCGGTACGACAACGGGATCGGCCTGGAGGCCAGCAAGGAGCAGGGACGCGAGATCCTCGTCTGCCGGGGCCCGAGCCGGTCCTGGCAGCAGTGGTGGCCCTCGCTGCGCCGCCTCGGCGGGTACTGAGCGGGGTCGTCCGCGAAACGGCGCCTCACCGAATGCCGGTGAGGCGCCGTTTCGCGTGTCCGCCCGAGCCTCTGGCCGTGCTGTTTCACCCGCGTGTCAAGGACCTGGCCGTCACGGGTCCTGTCCCTGAAGTATTGCCACCGGAACGTGTGCCGCGGTTCTCGGCGCGTTTCTTCGCGCCACACAAGGGGGTTCTGGTGGTAGAGCAACATGCGCGCGGCCTGTACGAGGCGTTCGCACAGCAGGTGCGGCGGTCACCGGACGCGATCGCGCTGGAGTTCGACTCGGGGTCGCTGACCTACGCCGAGCTCGACGCCCGCGCGGCCCACCTCGCGGCCGAGCTGGTGGCGTGCGGCGCCGGCCCCGAGGTCGTCGTGGGCGTGTTCGCCGAACGCGGGCCGGAGATGGTCGTGGCGCTGCTCGGCGTGCTCCGGTCCGGCGCCGCCTACGTTCCGCTGGACCCGGACTATCCGGCGCACCGCGTCGCGTTCCTCGTCGAGGACACCGGCGCGCCGATCGTCGTGGCCCAGCCGCGGTTGCTGCACCGGCTGCCCGCCACCGGGGCGCACGTGGTCGAGCTCGGTCTGCGCGCCGACCTGAAGTGCGACGAGGTCGTGACGCACCGGGAGAACCTGGCGTACACGATCTACACCTCGGGCTCCACCGGCACGCCCAAGGGCGTCCAGGTCTCCCGGGACTCGGTGCTGCGCAACATGGTCTGGACGCAGGAGCAGTACCCGATCAGGCCCGGCGACCGGGTGCTGCAGAAGACGCCGATGAGTTTCGACGTCTCCGTGTGGGAGATCTTCTGGCCGTTGTTCGGCGGGGCGACGCTGGTGCTCGCGCAGCCCGGCGGCCACCGCGACACCGACTACCTCGTGCGGCTCGTCCAGGACCGCGGGATCACCGTCGTGCACTTCGTGGCGTCCATGCTGACGGCCTTCCTGTCGCACCGGGAGGTGGCCGGGTGCACGACGCTGCGCGCGGTGTTCACCAGTGGCGAGGCGCTGCCCACCGACGTGCGCGACCAGTTCTTCGAGATCTTCGACATCGGCCTGCACGACCTGTACGGCCCCACCGAGGGCACCATCCACGTGACGTACGCGGACACCGTGGCCGGCGAGCCCACGGTGCCGATCGGCCTCCCGGTCACCGACATCACCACCCACGTCCTCGACGACCGGTTGCGCGAGCTCCCGGCCGGCGAGATCGGCGAGCTGTACCTCGGCGGCCGCCAGCTGGCCCGCGGCTACCACCGCCGTCCCGACCTCACCGCGGAACGGTTCGTCGCGTCGCCGTTCGGCACCGCCGGGGAACGCCTCTACCGCACCGGCGACCTCGCGCGGCTGCTGCCCGACGGCCGGATCGACTACCTGGGCCGGGTCGACCACCAGGTCAAGATCCGCGGTTTCCGGGTGGAGCTCTCCGAGATCGAGCTGGCGCTGCGCGACGTGACGGGTGTCGCCGACGCCGCGGTCGTCGCACGGGACCAGCAGCTGTTCGCGTACCTGGTGGCGGAGGAGGAGATCAGCCGCTCGGCGGTGCGGGCACGGCTTGCGCAACGCCTGCCGGAGCACATGGTGCCGGTCGCCTACGTCCTGGTCGACGAGCTGCCGCTCACGATGAACGGCAAGCTCGACCGCGCCGCGTTGCCGGAGCCCCAGCGCAAGGACCGTCTCACCGCGGGCTACCGGGCGCCCGCGGGCACGGTCGAGGAGCGGTTGGCGGAGCTCTTCGCGGACGTCGTGGGTGAACCGGTGATCGGCGCCGACGACGACTTCTTCCACCTGGGCGGCCACTCGCTGAGCGCGATGCGGCTCACCAGGGAGATCCGCGCCCGGTTCGGCGCGGACCTGCCCGCCAGGACCATCTTCGAGCACCGCACCGTCGCGGAGCTGGCCGTGCTGCTCGGCGGCGCCGTCCGCGCCGAGCAGGACGCGATCGCCGTCACCACCGCCGACCGGATGCCGTTGTCCACCACGCAACGCCGGTTCTGGTTGCAGCAGCAGCTCGACCCGGACTCGCTGGAGTTCTCGGTGCCCCTGGCCGTGCGGCTGCGCGGTGACCTCGACCTCGACGCGTTGCGCGCCGCCGCCACGGCCCTGGTCGCCCGGCACGAGCCGTTGCGCACGGTCTTCGACGACACCGGGGGCGAACCGGTCCAGGTGGTCCTGGCTCCGTCCACTGTGGACGTGACGGCGGTGGACCTCGTCGGCTGCCCGGAACCCTGCCTCGACGAGGTCGTGGACGTCGAGCTGCGCACACCGTTCGACCTGCGCACCGGACCCCTGATCCGGTTCCTGCTGATCGCGCTCGAACCCGGCGAGCAGGTGCTGCTGGTCAACGCCCACCACATCGCCGTGGACGGGTGGTCGCTCGGCCTGCTCACCGAGGAGCTCTCCACCCAGTACAACGCCGCGAGCAGCGGTCAGCCGGTGCGCTTCACCGCGCCGGAGGTCCGGTTCGCGGACTACGCGGACTGGGAACGCCGCACGCGCTCCGAGGAGGCCCTGGCGGACGAGCACGCCTACTGGGCCGGTCAGCTCGCCGGGCTGCCCTCGCTGCGGCTGCCCACCGACCGCCCGCGTCCCGCCGTCCGCACCACGTCGGGCGCCGCCCACCGGTGGACGGTGCCCACCGAGCTCACCGCGCGGCTCGGCGAGCTCGCCGCCGATCGCGACACGACGCTGTTCGTGGTGCTGGTCGCCGCCGTCCGGTTGCTGCTGGCGCACTGCTCCGGCCAGCAGGACTTCGCGCTCGGCGCCGCGGTGTCCGGCCGCGACCACGCCGCCACCGAGCCGCTGATCGGCAACTTCATCAACACCGTGCCGCTGCGCGCGCCGATCGACGTGCGGCTGCCGGTCGCCGCGGACCTGGACCGCACCCGCGAGACCGTGCTGTCCGCCTTCAGCCACCAGCGGGTGCCGTTCGACCAGCTCGTCGACCGCCTCGCCGGGGAACGCGACGCCGGCACCACCCCGCTGGTGCAGGCCATGGTGGTGCTGCAGAACACCCGCTTCCGGCTGCCCGAGTTCGACGGCGTCGCCGCGGAACGGGTCCCGGTCCCGCTGCACGCCGTGATGTTCGACATCGCCTTCGACTTCACCGAACGGGAGGGCGGTCTGGACGCGGAGATCCAGTACAACACCGACCTCTTCGACGAGGCCACGATCGCACGCATGGGAGGCCACCTCACCACGTTGCTCCAGTCCCTTGTGGACGATCCGTGGCAGCCGGTGCGCGACCTCCCGCTCGGCGACGAGGAGTGGGACCTGCTGCTGCGCCGGTGGAACGACACCGCGACCGACGTGCCGGCCGGCCTGACCGCGCAGGACCTGTTCGCGGAGGTGGCGGCGCAGAGCCCCGACGTGGTCGCGCTGACCTTCGGCGCCGAGAGCTGGACCTACCGCGAGCTCGACGAGCGCGCCAACCGCCTCGCCCACCACCTCGTCACTTCGGGCGCCGGGCCGGACGTGCCGGTGGTGATCTGCGTGGACCGGGGCCCGGACTTCGTGTTCGGCGCGCTCGCCGCGATGAAGGCGGGGTCGGCGTACGCGGCGATCGACCCGAACAACCCGGCGGACCGGCTGGGTTTCGTCGTGGAGGACACGCGTGCCCCGGTCGTGCTCACCCAACGGCCTCTCGTCGCGCGGCTGCCCGAGGTGACCGCCGCGGTGGTGTGCCTCGACGAGCTGGCCGACGTCTTGCCTGGCCTGCCCGCCACCGCGCCCGTCACCTCGGCGACGGCGGCGAACCTCGCGTACGTCGTGTACACGTCGGGCTCGACCGGACGGCCCAAGGGCGTGATGGTCGAGCACCGGAACCTGGTCAACCTGATCACCTGGTACCGCGAGCACTACGGGATCTCCAGTGAGGACAGGGGTTCCCAGATCGGCACCACCGCGTTCGACGCGGTCGCGCTGGAGGTCTGGTGCAACCTGATGGCCGGCGCGGGCGTCGCCGTCGCTCCCGCCGAGGTGCTGGACGACCCGCACGACCTCGCCGGGTGGCTGGTGGACCAGCGGGTCACCGTGTCGGTCGTGGTGGCCGGACGGCTCGAGGGCGTGCTGCGCGAGGTCGAGGACCGCGACGGTCCCCTGCGGCTGATCATCACCGGTGGCGACATGGTCCGCGCCCGGCCGCGCGCGGACAAGGGCGTCCGGGTGGTGAACCACTACGGGCCCACCGAGTCCACCGTCCTCGCCACCGGTGCCGAGATGCTGCCGGAGCACACCGGACGGCCCTCGATCGGCAGCCCGCTGGGGAACATCACCGCGCACGTGCTCGACGAGTGGGGGCGTCCGCTGCCCGCCGGCGTGCCCGGTGAGCTGTACCTGGGCGGTGCCGGCCTGGCGCGCGGGTACCTGAACCGCCCGGACCTGACCGCGGAGCGGTTCGTCGCCGACCACCTCGGCACCGTCCCGGGTGGACGGTTGTACCGCACCGGCGACCTCGTGCGGCGCAAGCCGTCCGGTGACCTCGAGATCCTCGGCCGGATCGACAAGCAGGTGAAGGTCCGCGGCTACCGGGTCGAGCTCGGCGAGATCGAGGCCGTGCTGCTCGGCCTGCCCGAGGTCGACGAGGCCGTCGTCGTCGTGCGGGAGGCCGCCGAGGGCCGCAAGCGCCTGGTCGGGTACGTGACCGCCGCAGCGGGGCACCACCCCGAGCCCGCGAGGCTGATCGCCGCGCTCGGCCGGGCCCTGCCGCCCTACATGGTGCCCTCGGCGCTCGCCGTCCTCGACGCCTTCCCCCTCACCGCACGGGACAAGGTCGACGTCGACGCGCTCCCGGACGTCGCGGACCAGCGGGCGGAGACCGGCCACGTGGCGCCGTCCGGCCCGGTGGAGACGGCGCTCGCCGAGATCTGGTCGGAGCTGACCGGCGTCGAACCGGTCGGCGCGCACGACAACTTCTTCGCTCTCGGCGGCGACTCCATCGTCGCGCTGCAGGTGGCGGCCAAGGCCCGGCGGGCCGGGCTCGTGGTGCGGTCCCGCGACCTGTTCCGGTGGCAGACGATCGCCGAGCTCGCCCGGCACGTCGAGTTCGAGCAGGCTCCCGCCGAGGCACCGGCCGCGTCCGGTCCCGCGCCGCTGAGCCCGGTGCAGGAGCTGCTGTTCGAGAGGTTCGCCGTTCCCGGTGACTTCTGCCAGTACGTGGTCGCGGACCTGGCCGGGACCGTGGACGTCGCCGCTCTCGCCGCGGCCGTGCACGCCCTGGCCGAGCACCACGAGGCGTTGCGGCTGCGCTTCACCCGCCGCCACGGTCGTCTCGTGCAGGTCCTGGCCGGGGTCGCTCCCGCCGCCCTGCCCGAGTTGGAGGAGGACGCGGCCGAGGTCGCGGCACGGCTCAGTGCGGCAACGGATCTGGAGAACGGGCCGCTCTTCCACGCCGCGTTGCTCGGCGGGGGCACCCGGCTGCTGCTGCTCGCGCACCACCTCGTCGTCGACGGCTTGTCGTGGCGCATCCTCGTCGAGGACCTCGAACGCGCCTACCAGCAGGCCAAGGCAGGTCAGCCGGTGTCGCTCGGCGTGCGCACGACCGGCTTCGCCGAGTGGTCTCGGCGGTTGCGGGAGGCGACCGGCGCGGGGGCGTTCGACGACGAGATCGCCCACTGGTCGGGGATCTCCCGGCGCCCGGCGGCCGTCGAGTCCACTGTGGACTCCGCTGGGACCGTGACGGTCGCGTTGAGCGCGGAGGACACCGACGCGCTGCTCTACGACGTGCCGGCCGTGTACCGCACGGAGATCAACGACGTGCTGCTCACCGCGCTGGGCGCGGCGTACACCGCGTGGACCGGCGACGACCGCGCTCTCATCGCGCTGGAGGGCCACGGTCGCGAGGAGGACCTGTTCGACGACGTCAGCCTGAGCCGCACCGTCGGCTGGTTCACCAGCTACTACCCGGTCGAGCTGGACCTGGCCGCCCCCGCGCTCGGCGACCGGATCAAGTCGGTCAAGGAGCAGCTGCGCGCGGTGCCGAGGCACGGCGCGGGCTACGGGGCGTTGCGCCACCTGGCCGGCACGAGCCCGGTGCCGGACGTGCGGCCGCGGCTCGCGTTCAACTACCTCGGTCAGTGGGACGCGGGCGTCGGCGGCTCCGCGCTGGTGGAACGGCTGTCGCAGGTCGAGCTCGTCCAGTCGGCGCGGGACCACCGGATGCACGAGGTCGACGTGGTCGGCGCGGTGTCCGGCGACCGGCTCTCGTTCGAGGTGACCTACGCGCGGGAACGGCACACCGAGGCCGAGGTCACGGCGTTCGCGGAGGCGTTCTCGTTGCGACTGCGCGAGATCATCGCGCACTGCCGGACCCCGCAGGCCGGCGGCCGCACGCCGTCGGACTTCCCGCTGGCGGCACTGGACCAGGCGACGCTGGACAAGCTCGTGGGCGACGGCCGCGCCATCGCGGACATCCACCAGCTCACGCCCGCGCAGAACGGCATCCTCTTCGACTCCCTGATGGACACCCGCTCCGGTGTCTACCTTGGACAGTTCGAGGCGGTGCTGGACGGCGTGACGCGACCGGACCTGTTCGCCACGGCGTGGCGCGACGCCGCCCACAACGCCACCGTGCTGCGCACCCGGATCGTCTGGGAGGGCCTCGAAGGACCCGTGCAGCTGGTGCACCGCGAGGTCGAGCTGCCCGTGGCGCACCTCGACTGGCGCGATCTCGACGCCGGCGAGCAGGAGCGGGAGCTCGCCGCGCTGCGCGAGGCCGACCGGGTAAAAGGCCTCGACCTCACCGTGGCGCCCGCGGCCAGGGTCACCCTGGTCCGGCTGACCGACAACCGCGTCCGTCTGCTGTGGACGGTGCACCACCTGGTGATGGACGGTACGAGCGCCTACCAGGTGCTGGGAGAGGTGTTCGTCCGGTACGCGCTGCTCACCGGCAGGCCGGTCACCCGTCCCGCCCCGCGCCGGCCGTTCGCGGACTTCGTGCGCTGGTTGCGCGGCCGAGACGACCGGGCGGTGCGCGAGTTCTGGACGGCGGAGCTGGCCGGTCTCACCGGACCGACCCCGCTGCCGTTCGACCTCGCCCCCACCGCCGGGCACCGCTCGGCCTCGACCGCGGACGTCGAGGTCGGGGTGGACGCCGAGGGGGTGACGGCGTGGGCACGCCGGCACCGGCTCACACTGAACACCTTGGTGCAGGGCGCGTGGGCGTTGTTGCTGGCGCGCTACAGCGGGGAACGCGACGTGGTCTTCGGCGCCACCGTCTCGGGACGGCCGGCCGACCTGCTGGACGCGGACAAGATCATCGGCCCGATGATCAACACCCTGCCGGTGCGGGTGCTCGTCGACGGCGGCGCGGACCTGGTGGAGTGGCTGGCGGGCATCCAGCGGTCGCAGGTCGCGGCGCGCGAGTACGACTGGATCTCGCTCGCCGAGGCGCACGAGTGCGGTGGCCTGTCCGCGGACAGCTCGCTGTTCGACAGCGTGGTGGTCTTCGAGAACTACCCGGTCGACCACGACGCGGCGGCGGCCAACGGCCTGGAACTGGTGGAGATCACGGCCACCGAGGTGTCCGGCTACCCGCTCGCCCTGGTCGTCTACCCCGGCGACGGACTGCGGCTCTCGCTGCGCTACGACCCGGCCCTCTTCACCGAGGACACCGCGCGGACGCTCGCGGACCGGCTCGCCCGCGTGCTGTCGTCGTTCGCGGGCGTCGAGTCCGCCGCGGTGCGGGAGGTGCGGCTGATCAGCCCGGACGAGTACCGGCGGAGCGTGCTCGACTGGACCGCCACCGAGCCCGCCTACTCGGTGGACCGCCGGATCGAGGACCTCATCGCCGAGCAGGCCCGGCGCGATCCGCACGCCGTCGCGGTCGAGGACGGCGACCGGGTGCTCACCTACGGGGAACTGGAGGTCCGCGCCAACCAGCTGGCCCGCTACCTGGTCTCGCGCGGGGTCCGGCGCGACGGTCTCGTCGGCATCGCGCTCGACCGCGACCTCGACCTGGTCGTCGCGATCCTCGCCGTGCTCAAGGCCGGTGCGGGGTACGTGCCGCTCGACCCGAAGTTCCCGGCCGCGCGGCTGGAGCAGATGCTGGCCGAGACCCGGCCACCGGTGCTCCTTACGCACGAACGGCTCCTCGGCACGTTCGCGGGCGCGGAGGGCGAGACCATCGCCGTGGAACGGATCGGGGCCGAGGTGGCGAAACGGGGCAGGACCGCGCCCCGCGTGCCCGGCAGGAGCCCGCGCGACCTCGCGTACGTGGTGTACACCTCGGGTTCCACGGGCCGCCCCAAGGGCGTGCTGATCGAGCATCGGTCGCTCGTGAACGTGATCCTGTCCGGCATCGAGCACTACGGCCTGGGGCCGGGCGGCCGGAAGCTGCAGTTCTACACGATGAGCTTCGACGGCGGGGTCTGGGACGTCTTCATGACCCTGGCGTCCGGGGCCACGCTCGTCATGGCCACTGTGGACGGTCAGGGGCAGGTGGACGACCTCGCGGGCCAGCTGCGCGAGCGCCGGATCACCGCGCTGACCCTGCCACCGGCGGTGCTGCCGCTGCTCGACCCGGAGACGTTGCCGGACCTCGCCGCGGTGGGCGTCGGCGGTGACGTGCTGCCCAAGGACCTCGCCGACCGGTGGTCCAGGCGGATGCGCCTGGTCAACATCTACGGCCCCAGCGAGACGGCGTTGTCGGTCACGCTGTTCCGGGCCAGGCCGGACGCCGCGTACCGCACGGTCCCGCTGGGGCCGCCGGTGCCGAACGCGAAGCTGTACGTGCTCGACGCCGACCTGGCGCCGGTACCGCCGGGCATGACCGGCGAGCTGTACATCGGCGGTGCGGGCCTCGGCCGCGGGTACGTGGACCGGCCGGACCTGACCGCGGAGAGGTTCGTGGCGAACCCCTTCGGGCCGGCGGGATCGCGGCTCTACCGCACCGGGGACCTGGTGCGCTGGACCGAACCGGGCTGGCTCGAGTTCGTCGGCAGGGCCGACGCCCAGGTCAAGATCCGCGGCTACCGGGTGGAGCTGGCCGAGGTGGAGAACGCCCTGCTGCGCCACCCGGAGGTCGCGGAGGCCGTCGTCCTCGTCGTCGGGGAGGGAGACGGCAAACGGCTTGTCGCCTACGTGTCCCCGGCCCGCGCGACGATCACGGCGGACCTGCGGGCCGACCTGGCGGCGCAGCTGCCCGACTTCATGGTGCCCGCGCAGACGGTCGTGCTCGACACCCTGCCCCTGGGACCGACCGGCAAGGTCGACCGGAGGGCACTACCCGCGCCCGACCGCGCGGACGCGACCGCGGCGGCGTACCACGCGCCCGCCGACCCGACCCAGGAGCTGCTCGCCGCCATCTACGCCGAGGTCCTCGGTCTCGACAAGGTCGGCGCCGGGGACAGCTTCTTCGAACTGGGCGGTGACTCGATCTCCGTGCTGAAGCTGACCTCCCGGGTCCGGCTGGCGTTCGGCGTCGAGATGTCACCGCGCGAGTTCTTCGACGCCCCCGCCATCGACGTGCTCTCGGAGCTGGTGCAGGACAAGGTCCTCGCGGCTCTGGAAGCCGAGCTGGGGGCCAGGTAGACATGGAGAGAGTTGTGGACACCTCGACGTCCCGCGCGGCACGCATCGCCGCGTTGCCCGCGCACGTCCAAGAAGAGCTGCGGCGCCGCCTCGCCGGTGAGACGCCGCTGCCCCGCACGCCCGACGACATCCCGCGGGTCCCGCGCGACCGGCCGGCGCCGCTCTCGCCCGCCCAGCAACGGCTCTGGTACCTGCACGAGGTCGATCCCGGCAGCGTCGAGTACACCTCGATGCGGGTGCTGCGGCTGCACGGCGAGCTGGACCTCACGGCGCTGCGCCGCGCGCTCACCGAGCTGGTGGCCCGGCACGAGCCGCTGCGCACCCGCTTCTCCACTGTGGACGGACAGGGTGTTCAGCTGGTCGGTCCGGCGACCGAGGTGGAGCTCCTCGTGGAGGACTGCCGCCCCGGCCCCGGCCGCAAGCGGGAGGAGGCGCTCGGCGACCTGCTCGACGCCGAGGCGCGCGTCCCGTTCGACCTGCGGGCGGCGGCACCGTTCCGCGTCCGGCTGGTCCGGATGTCCGCGCAGGACCACGTGCTGGTGCTGACCCTGCACCACATCCTCACCGACGGCTGGTCGATGGGCGTGATCGCCGACGAGCTGACGTCCGGGTACGCCGGGCGGGTCGTGGCGCCACCGGTCGTGCAGTACGCGGACTTCGCGGCCTGGCAACGGGACCGGACGTTCGCCGCGGACGAGGAGTACTGGGCGGCGCAGCTCGCCGGGCTGCGGCCGGTGGACCTGCCGACTGACCGGCCACGTCCGCCGGTCCGCACGTCCGCGGGCGACGCCTGCCGGTTCGCGATCGGCCCGGACACCACGGCACGGCTCGGGGAGCTGGCCGCGGGGGAGCGGGCCACGCTCTTCATGGTGCTGGCGGCCGCGGTGCAGCTGCTGGTGGCGCGCTACAGCGGCAGCGGTGACGTCGCCGTCGGCACGGCGCGGTCCGGCCGCAACCGCGTGGAGACCGAACGACTCGTCGGCTTCTTCGTCAACACCGTCGTCCTGCGGTCCAGGATCGCCGAGGACCGCACGTTCACCGAGCTGCTGGGCGAGGTCCGCTCGACCGTGCTGGACGCGTTCGCGCACGACGAACTGCCGTTCCAGCGACTGCTCGACCTGCTGAAGGTCGACCGCGACCCGAGCCGGTCGCCGCTGACCGAGGTCGTCGTGAACCTGCAGAACGCCCCGGTGGGAGCGGTGGAGCTGCCCGGGCTGCGCCTCGAGGAGGTGACGCCGCCGCTGCTGACCGCGAGCACGGACCTCGCGTTCGACTTCTTCCCGGACGGCGAGGGCCTCGCGGGCTTCCTCACCTTCAACTCCGACCTGTACGACGCCGCCACCGCGCGCCGGATCACGCGCCACCTCGGCACCTTGCTGACGGCGATCGCCGCCGCACCGCGCACCCCGATCGGCGCTCTGTCCATAATGGACGACGACGAGCGCGCCCTGCTGGTCGAGGAGTGGCCGGTCTCCGGTGCCGCGGTCGACCCGGTCACCGCGGGCGACCTGTTCGCCGCCCGCGTCGCCGAGACCCCGCACGCACCCGCGCTGGAGTACGGCGACACCACGCTGACCTACGCCGAGCTGGACGAGAAGGTCAACCGCCTGGCGCGGTTCCTGATGATGCACGGCGCCGGGCCGGAGAAGGTCGTCGCCGTCGCGTTGCCGCGCTCGGCGAGCCAGGTCGTCGCGGTGCTCGCGGTCCTGCGCAGTGGTGCCGCATACCTGCCACTGGACCCGGCCCACCCCAAGGAACGCCTCGAGTACGTGCTCGCCGACGCACGGCCGGTACTCGCCATCGCGGGCGGCGGGATGGGCAAGGTCCTCCAGGGCGTGCGGCTGATCTCCTTCGGTTCGCCCGAGGTCATCGCCACCCTGGGCCTGCTCTCCGCCGCGCCGGTGCGCAACGACGAGCTGCGGCCGGGGCACCCGGCGTACGTGATCTACACGTCCGGCTCGACCGGGCGCCCCAAGGGTGTCGTCGTCACGCACGCCGGTCTGCACGGCCTGGTCCGGCGCCAGGCCGAGCGGTTCGCGGTGCGGCGGGACGCGAAGGTGCTGCAGTTCGCCTCGCCGAGCTTCGACGCCGCGATCTCCGAGCTGGGCATGGCGTTGTTCACCGGCGCCACCCTGGTCGTCGCCGACGCCGGTGACCTGATGCCGGGCGAGCCGCTGGCGGAACTCGTGGCACGGCACCGGATCACCCACGTGACGTTGCCGCCCACCGCGTTGCGCGTGCTGGACCCGGCGGCGCTGCCGACCGTGACCACGTTGGTCGTGGCCGGGGAGGCGTGCCCGCCGGCGCTGGTGCCGGTCTGGTCCGCCGGGCGGCGCATGATCAACGCCTACGGCCCGACCGAGGCGACCGTGTGCGCCGCGATGAGCGAACCCCTGTCCGGTGGCGCGGTCGTGCCGATCGGCCGTCCGCTGGCCGGTACCGCGGTGCGGGTGCTCGACGCGGCACTGCGCCCGGTGCCCGCCGGGGTGCCCGGCGAGCTCTACCTGTCCGGCCAGGCGCTCGCCCGCGGGTACCTCGGGCGGCACGCGCTCACCGCCGAACGGTTCGTGGCGGACCCGTACGGCGCGCCCGGAACCCGGATGTACCGCACCGGCGACCGCGCCCGCTGGTCCGCCGCCGGGGAGCTCGAGTTCCTCGGCCGCACCGACGACCAGGTGAAGATCCGCGGCTACCGGATCGAGCCCGGCGAGGTCGAGAACGTCCTCACGGGCCACGACGAGGTGGCGGAGGCCGCGGTGGTGGTCCGCCCGGACACGCAGGGATCCCCGCGCCTGGTGGCGTACGTCGTCAGCGAGCTCGACGTCACGGCGTTGCGCGACCACGTCCGGCGGCAGGTGCCCGAGCACATGGTGCCCGCGCTGTTCGTGTCGCTGGAAAGCCTGCCGCTCAACCAGAACGGCAAGGTCGACCGCGCCGCGCTGCCCGACCCCGTGGTGCGGCAGGACGGCGAGCTGGTCGCCGCGGTCACGCCCGCCGAGCAGACGCTGGCCCGGATCTGGGCCGACCTGCTCGGCGTGGCCGAGGCCGGCGTGCGCGACAACTTCTTCGAGCTGGGCGGCGACTCGATCCTCGGTTTGCAGGTCGTGGCGAGGGCACGGGACGCGGGCTGGACGATCACGCCCAAGCAGACGTTCCTGCACCAGACCATCGCGGAGCTCGCGGCCGTCGCGGTCCCGGTCGTGGCGGGCAGGGCCGAGGCGGGACGGGTCACCGGCGAGGTCACCGCGCTGCCGATCCAGCACTGGTTCTCCACCGAGCTCGCCGCCAGCGCGGACCGCTTCAACCAGTCGGTGCTCGTCGAGCTCCCGGACGAGCTGGACCAGCGGGCGTGGCTCGCCGCGCTGGCGGCCGTGTTCGACCGGCACGACATGCTGCGCGCCCGCGTGACGGGAGGCGCGGGCCTGGAGATCCCGCCGGACGCCGATCCCCGCGCGCTCGCCGAGGCGGCGCACCGGGTCGTCGACCTGTCCACTGTGGAGGACGCGGAGACGGCGATCGCGGCGGAGGTGGAGCGGGCCCAGCGGGACTTCCCGCTCGCGACCGGTCCGCTGGTGCGCAGCAGGCTGTTCCCAGCCTGTGCGGACCGCGCCTCCCGGCTGTACCTGGCGATCCACCACCTCGTCGTCGACGGCGTGTCGTGGCGGGTGTTGCTGGGCGACCTCGACGCGGCCTACCGGCAGGCCCTCGCGGGCACCCCGGTCGAACTGGGCGCGCGCACGACCTCGTTCGCCGAGTACTCCTCCGGTCTCGCCGGCCTGGTGCGCTCCGGTGCGTTCGACGAGGAGCTCGAGCACTGGCGCGCGGCCACGTCGTCGGTGCGGCTGCCGCTGGACCACGACGGCACCAACACCGTCGCCGACGCCGCGACCGTGCTCGTCCGGCTCGGCGAGGAGGAGACCGAGGCGCTGTTGCGCGACGTTCCCAAGGCGTACCGGACGCAGGTCAACGACGTGCTGCTGAGCGCGCTCGGCACCGCGCTCGTCGAGTGGACCGGCGGCGGGGTGGCCGAGATCGCGCTGGAGGGCCACGGCCGCGAGGAGGTCCTCCCCGGCATCGACCTGTCCGGCACGGTCGGCTGGTTCACCACCCTGTACCCGGTCTCGCTGACGCTGCCCGCGTCCGGCGACTGGGGCGCGGTGCTGAAGTCCGTCAAGGAGCAGCTGCGTGCCGTGCCCCGCAACGGCATCGGGTACGGGGCCCTGCGCTACCTCGGCGACGGGCTGGACGCCGGGCGCGCGCCGGAGGTGAGCTTCAACTACCTCGGGCGGATGGACGCCGGTGGCCCGGACTCGGGTCTCTTCGGCACCAGGTTGCCCGTACCGGGTGCCGAACGCGCGCCGGAGCAGGTGCGGCCGCAGCTCGTCGAGATCAACAGCGTGGTCGCCGGCGGCCGGCTCGACCTGCACTTCACCTACGGGAGCCGGATCCACGACGAGCGGACGATCCGCGCGCTGGCCGAGCGCTTCGCCGAGGCGTTGCGCGAGATCGTGCGGCACTGCGCCGAGCCGTCCTCGCGCGGGTTCACGCCCTCGGACTTCCCGCTGGCCGGACTCGACCAGTCCACAGTGGACCTGATCGCCACCGGGGACATCGAGGACGTCTACCCGTTGAGCCCCGCGCAGGCCGGCATGCTCTTCCACTCGCTCGCGAGCACCGGGCGGGACATGTACACCGGCCACTTCGGGCTGCGGGTCGGCGGGGTGTCCGATGTGGACGAGATGGCGGCCGCGTGGCAGCGGGTCGTCGACCGGACACCCGTGCTGCGCACGTCGGTGCGCTGGCAGGACGTCGCCGAACCGGTCCAGGTCGTGCACGCGCGTGCCGCCGTGCCGGTCGAGCAGGTGGACCTCCGCGCCCTGACCCCGGCCGCCCGCGACGCGGAACTGGCCCGGCGCTGGGACGAGATCAGGTCGGGGGAGGTCGGGCTCGGCAGCGCACCGCTGCTGCGCCTGCACGTCGTCCGGCTGACCGACGACGCCGTGCAGCTCTTCTGGTCGGTGCACCACATGATGGTCGACGGCTGGAGCTTCGCCGGCGTGCTGTCCGATGTGTTCACCGAGTACGCGATCGGCACGGGCCGCGTCACGCCGGACGCGCGGGTCCGGCGGCGGCCCTACCGCGACCACCTCGCGTGGCTCGCGGACCAGGACCCGGAGGAGGCGGAGAGGTACTGGCGCCGGGTGATGGCCGGCTTCGCCGTGCCCACCGCGCTGCCCTACGACCGGCCACCCGTGCGGGCCCACGGTTCCCGGACCACGCGGGACACCAGGCTCAGCCTGTCCGCGGCGGACTCCCGGGCGCTGTACGACACCGCGCGGAACGCCAGGATCACGGTCAACACCCTGGTCCAGGGCGCGTGGGCGGTGCTGCTGGGCCGCTACGCCGGGGAACGCGACGTCTGCTTCGGCGCCACCGTCGCCGGCCGTCCCGGCGACCTGCCCGGCGTCGAGTCGATCATCGGGCCGTTCATCAACACCGTGCCGGTGCGGGTGCGACTCGACGGCCGCGCCGAGGTCGTCGACTGGCTGAGGGACCTGCAGCACGCCCAGGTCGAGTCCCGGCAGTTCGAGCACGTCGCGCTGAACCGCATCCAGCGGTGCAGCGACGTGCCCGGCGGCACCGACCTCTTCGACAGCCTCGTGGTCTTCGAGAACTACCCGTACGACAGCGAGGCCGCGGCCCGGTTCGGCCTGAGCACCGGGACCTACCTCGGCGAGGAGCACACGAACTACGCGCTGACCCTCACCGCCCACGCCGAACGCGAGCTGCACCTGTCGATCGGCTACGACCCGGCGTTGTTCGACGAGGCGACCGCGGAACGGATCGCCGGTCACCTCGTGACGGTGCTGCGCGCCGTCGCGGACAACCCCGCCGTCGCCGTCGACGACCTCCCGCTGCTGACGGACGAGGAGACCACCCGCCTGCTGGTGGAGTGGAACGACACGGACGCCGACTTCCCGGAACCCGAGCTGATCCACAGCCGGTTCGGCGCCGCGGCGGCGCGGTACCCGGACCTCCCGGCCGTCACCGACCGGGACACCGAGCTCACCTACGCGGAACTGGACCGCCGATCCGGGCAGCTCGCGAACCTGCTGGCCGGCAAGGGGATTCGGCGCGGCGACCTCGTCGGCGTGTGCACCGGACGCACCGTGCACGCGGTCGTCGCCCTGCTCGCGGTCCTCAAGGCGGGAGCGGCGTTCGTGCCGCTCGACCCCTCCTACCCGCGGGAGCGGCTCGACGTGATGATCGACGACGCCGAGCTCGGCGTCGTCGTCACCGACCGGGACCGCGGTCACGCCGGTGAGATCAACCTCGCCGAGACCGACCTCTCCGGCTACCCGGAGACGGTGCCGCACAACGAGAGCACGGTCGACGACCTCGCGTACGTCATCTACACCTCCGGCACCACCGGCCGTCCCAAGGGCGTCATGGTGGAGCACCGGCACCTGCACCACATGATCGAGTCGTGGGACCGCCGGTACGGCATCCGGGAGCTCGCGCCGGTCGTGCTGTCGGTGTCCAGCCTGTCCGTCGACCTGTTCGTCTCCGACTTCGTGCTGGCCTGCCTGTACGGCGGCCGGATGGTGATCTGCGCCGACGACCAGGTGGACGACCCGGCGGCGCTGGCGGACCTGATGCTGGCGAGCGAGGCCCAGCTCATGATCACCGTGCCGTCGCTCGCGCGGGCGGTCGTCGCGGAGTTCGGCTGGCGCGGCACCCGTCCGGAGGCGTTGCGGGTCCTCATGGTCGGCTCCGAGGGCTGGCACGTCGACAGCGCCGTCGAGGTGTCGGCCGGGCTGCACCCGGACACCGCGATCGTCAACTGCTACGGCTCCACCGAGACCACAGTGGACTCGACGACGTTCCAGCTCGGCACGGACCCGCTCGGCGAGTCCGCGTTCGTCCCGGTGGGGACACCGATGGCGAACACGCGGATCTACGTCCTCGACGACCGCCGCCGACCGGTTCCCGTCGGCATCGCCGGCGAGTGCCACATCGGCGGGGGAGGGGTGTCGCGCGGGTACCTGAACCGGCCGGAGCTCACCGCCGAGCGGTTCCTGGACGACCCGTTCGTGCCCGGCGGCCGCATGTACCGCACCGGTGACCTGGTGCGGCGGCGGGCCGACGGGAACATCGAGTACCTCGGCAGGACCGACGACCAGGTCAAGGTCCGGGGCTTCCGGGTCGAGCTCGGCGAGGTGGAGACGGCGCTCGGCCGGCACCCCGGTGTCGAACGGGCGGCCGCGGCCGTGCGGCCCGACGCGGCCGGGGTGGCGCGGCTCGTCGGCTACCTGGTGCCCGCGACGGGTGGTGCGCCCGGTGCCGCGGAGCTGCGGGCGTTCCTCGCCAGCAGTCTGCCCGCCGCCGCGGTGCCCACGGCGTTCGTCGTCCTCGACGAGCTTCCGCACACGCCCAGCGGCACCGTCGACCGCCGTGCCCTGCCGAGCCCGGACACCGAGGCCGATCCCGGAAAGCCCTACGTGGCACCGGGAACCGCGGCCGAGACGGAGATCGCCGAGATCTGGCGCGAGGTGCTGGGCGTGCGGCGGGTCGGTGTGCTCGACGACTTCTTCGACCTGGGAGGCGACTCGGTCCTGGGCATCCGCGTGGTGTCGCGGGTCCGTGCCCGGCTCGGTGTCGCACCCTCACCGCGGCTGCTGTTCGACGCGCCGACGGCCGGTGCGTTCGCGGCCGCCGTGGCAGCACTGGACACCGCGGTGGCCCCGGTGCCGATCACCCCGGCGGACCGGTCGCGGCCGCTGCCGTTGTCGCACACCCAGCGCCGCCTGTGGTTCCTGCACGACTTCGCACCGGACAGCGCGGAGTACAACACCGTGCTGGCACTGCGGCTGACCGGCGCTCTCGACGTGGAGGCGCTGCACCGCGCGGTGACGGGACTGGTGCGCCGCAACGAGTCGCTGCGCACGGTGTTCGACACCGACGACGGCGTGGCGTTCCAGATGCCGCGGGCGGAGGTGGAGGTGCCGTTCACCGTCGTCGACCTGTCCGCGGCGCGGGAACGGCTGGACGAGGTGGTGCGGCAGGCCGTCTCCGCGCCGTTCGACTTGCGGACCGGACCGCTGCTGCGCGCCCTGGTGGTGCGCCTGCGTGAGGACGAACACGTGCTCTCGCTGGTGATGCACCACATCGCCACGGACGGCTGGTCCATGGGCCTGCTCACCACTCAGCTCGCCGAGTTCTACGTGGCGGCCGCACGGGGTGAGGAACCCGACGCCGAACCCCGTGGCCTGCAGTACGCCGACTACGCGGCCTGGCAGCAGCGCGAGCTCGGTGGCGCCGAGCTCGGCCGCCGCCTCGGCGTCTGGCGCGAGCGGCTCGCGGGCCGGCGGCCCCTCGACCTGGCCACGGACCACCCGAGGCCGGCCGTGCGGTCGTCCGCGGGCGCGATGGTCCGGCTGGACCTGCCCGCCGAGGTCCTTGCGGGACTGAGGGAAGTGGCGCGTGCCTGCGACGCCACCCTGTTCATGGCGCTGGTCGCCGGTGTGCAGCTGGTGCTGTCCCGGCGCGCGGGGCAGGACGACGTGACCGTCGGCACCGCCACCTCCGGCAGGGACCGCGCCGAGGTCGAGGACATGACCGGCTTCTTCGTCAACACGGTGCCGCTGCGGTCCACTGTGGACGAATTCGGGTCGTTCGCCGAGCACCTGGGCCGCGTGCGGGCCACCGTGCTGGAGGCGTTCGCCGCCGAGGTGCCGTTCGAGCTGCTGGTGGACGCAGTCAGTGCCGAGCGCGACCCGAGCCGCACCCCCGTGGTGGAGGCCATGGTCGTGCTGCAGAACGCCTCCGGCGGCCCCGCCGTCGTGCCCGGCCTGGAGGTGGAGGAGCTCACCTTCGTCGCCGACGAGGTCGGTCACGACCTGATGTTCGACTTCATCGAACGCGACGGCCGTCTCCTCGGCGGGCTCGGCTACAGCACGGCGCTGTTCGAGCAGTCCACCGCCGAAGGGCTGCTGGCCGAGCTCGCGGTGGTGTTCGAGCACGCCGTCGCGGAGCCGGCCCGGTCGCTGCGCACCGTGCCGACGTTGCCGGAGCGAGTGGAGGACCTGGTCCTGCGCGAGTGGACGGCGACCGCTCCGGTGGTCACCGGGGCCACGCTCACCGGCCTGCTGGCGCCGCAGTCCACTTCGGACTCCACCGCCCTGTGCTGGGGCACGGAGGAGATGAGCCACCGGGAGCTGCACCGCCGGGCGGTCGCGTTGGCCACCCACCTGGTGGCGTTGGGTGCCGGACCGGACACCGTCGTCGGCGTGTGCGCCGAACGCGGTCCCGGTCTCGTGACCGGCCTGCTGGCCACGCTGTACGCCGGAGCCGCCTACCTGCCACTCGACCCCGCCTATCCGGCGGAACGGCTCGGGTACATGGTCGAGGACTCCGGCGCGGTGCTGGTGCTCGCCACCGGCGCCGAGGCGGAGAGGTTCGGCGGCCGGACCGTCGTGCCGCTCGACGAGGAGCACGCGCGTCTCGAGCTCGACCTGCCCGACGTGCACCCGGACACCCTCGCGTACGTCATCTACACCTCCGGCTCCACCGGAACGCCCAAGGGCGTGATGATGACCCACCGGGGCATCGCGCACCGGATCGCCTGGGCCGCACGGCACTACGGGTTCGGTCCGGGCGACCGGGTGCTGCAGAAGACGTCGGCGAGCTTCGACGCCTCGGTGTGGGAGTTCTTCCAGCCGCTCGCTGCGGGCGGCGTGCTCGTGCTCGCCCCGCCGGGAGCGGACCGCGATCCCGCGCAGCTGGCGGAGATCGTCGAACGGGAGCAGGTCACCACCGTCCAGTTCGTGCCGACGATGCTGCGCGCGTTCGTGGAGGAGGAGCACACCGGCAGTTCGCTGCGACACGTGTTCGTCGGCGGGGAGCCGTTGCCCGCGGACCTGCGCGACCGGGCGCTCGACGTGCTGGAAGTGCCGCTGCACAACGAGTACGGCCCCACCGAGGCCGCCATCGGCGTCACGCACGCGGAGACCGAGCGCGGGGCGGAGCGCGTCCTCCTCGGACCACCGCTGCCTGGCACCCGGTTGTACGTGCTGGACGAGCGGCTGCGGCCGGTCGCGCCGGGGGTGCCCGGCGAGCTCCACATCGCCGGTGTCCAGCTGGCCCGCGGTTACCGTGGCCGGCTCGCGCTGACCGCGGAACGGTTCGTGGCCTCGCCGTTCGGCGAGCCGGGGGAGCGGATGTACCGCACCGGCGACCTGGTGCGGTGGACGCCCGATGGCCGCCTCGAGCACCTGGGGCGAACCGACGACCAGCTGAAGTTCCGCGGGTTCCGCGTCGAGCCCGGTGAGATCGAGGCGGTGCTGCGCGAGCACGCCGAGGTGAGCCGTGCGGTCGTCGTCGTGCACGACGACCGGCTGGTGGCGCACGTGCAGCCTGCGGTGGACGGGCGGTCGCTGCGCGCGCACCTGTCCGAACGGCTGCCCGCGCACCTGGTCCCGTCGGTGTTCGTGCCGATGACCGAGGTGCCGCTGACACCGAACGGCAAGGTGGACCGCCGTGCGTTGCCGGCCCCCGCCCCGGAGGTCGTGGCCGGCGACGCGGACCGGGTGGCCCCGAGCACGGACCTGGAACGGGCGCTCGCCGGGCTCTGGGCCGGTGTGCTGCGGGTGGACGTGGACGCGATCGGCTTGCGGGACAACTTCTTCGCGCTCGGTGGTGACTCCCTCCTCGGCATCCAGCTGGCGTCACGGGCCAGGAGGGCGGGGCTGCGGTTCAGCTCCCGCGACCTGTTCCTGCACCAGACGATCGCCGAGCTGGCCCCCGTGGTGTCGTTGCCGGAGCAGGAGAGCACGCCGGTGCCCACCGGTCCGGGCGAGGTGCCGCTCACCCCGATCCAGCACGAGTTCTTCGCCACGCACCCGCTGCGGCCGGAGCACTTCACCCAGTCGACGTTGCTCCGGCTGCGGCCCGGCGCGGACCCCGGACGGCTGCGGTCCGCCCTGGTCGCGGTGACGCGCCGGCACGACGCCCTGGCGTTGCGGTTCGAGCGGACCTCGCGCGGCTGGAGCCAGGTGTTCCGGCCGGACTCCGCGCGACTGCGCTGGGTGGAGCACGACCTGGCCGCGGTGCCGGAGAACGAGGTGCGCGCGGTCGTGCACGAGCACGCCGTGCGCGCCGAGGAGAGCTTCGACCTGGCCGGTGGTCCGCTGTTCACCGCGCTGTACTTCGAGCGCGAGGAACCGCTGCTGTTCCTCACCGCGCACCACCTGGTGGTCGACGCGGTGTCCTGGCAGGTGCTCCTCGAAGAGCTCTCGCTCGCCTACGACGGGCAGGAGCTCGCCCCGCCGAGCGGGTCGTACCGGGAGTGGGCGACGCGGCTGCGCGACCACGTCCTGGCGGGCGGGCTGGACGCGGAACGCGAGCACTGGGCGGCGGTTCCCGCGCCGGTGCCGCTGCCGGTGGACGACGCGGTGCCGCCGCTGGCCGGTGCCGCCGAGGTGATCTCCACCGAGCTGTCCGCCGAGGAGACCGAACGGCTGACCCGCAAGGTCACCGGACGGCTGCGCAGCGGCGCGGACGCGATCGTGCTGTCCGCGGTCGCCTCCGCGCTGGCCCGCTGGACGGGCGACGAGCAGGTGGTGGTGGACCTGGAGCGCCACGGCCGCGAAGACCTGTTCGCCGACGTGGACCTGTCGGGTGCGGTCGGCTGGTTCACCAGCAAGTTCCCGGTGGCCCTGACCGTCGTCGCCGGTCAGGACCACGCCGCACTGGTCCGGCACGTGCGCGGCCGGCTGCGCGCGGTGCCGGGCAACGGACTCGGACACGGCGCGCTGCGGTACCTCGCACCGGACGGACCCACCGGCCACCGCGCCCAGGTGGTGTTCAACTACCACGGCCAGGTCGACGGCAGGTCCGGCGCGGACACCGGCTCACTGGTCGCGGGCGTGGCCGACCCGGTCGGGCTCGACCAGGCGCCGGACGAGGAACTGGCCCAGCCGCTGGAGGTCGTCGGCGCTATCCAGAGTGGACGGTTGCGGCTGTACTGGCACTACGCGGCCACCACGCACCGCCGCGACACCGTGCAGGCCGTCGCCGACCACGCCGTGAGGGTCCTGCGAGATCTGGTGGAGGGCGTGTGATGCTCGACGAACTGGCCGCGCGGCACCAGGTTCCCGGCGCCCAGCTGGTGGTCCGGCGGGGTGGTGCGACGACGGCGTCCGCGGTCGGGGTCGCGGCGGACGCGGCGTTCCCGCTGGGGTCCGTCACCAAGCCGGTCACCGCGATGGCGGTGCTGGCCCTGGTGGCGGACGGCGACCTCGATCTGGACGATTCCCTCGCGGAGCACCTCGGCCCTGCTCACCGGCACCGGACGCTGCGGCAGCTGCTGAGCCACACGGCCGGGCTGCCCGCCACCCTACGCGAGGAGGACGAGACCCTCACCAGAGCCCGCTGGGCGGCGCGCTTCGACGACGAGGCGTTCCCGCCCGGCGCCCAGTTCTCCTACTCGAACCCCGGGTACGTGCTGGCCGGTCACCTGGTCGAGCTGGTCACCGGGATGGGCTGGGCGGAGGCGGTGACCGCCATCGTGCTGGAGCCGCTGGGCATCACCCCCGCGTTCGTGGCGCGGACCGGGGAACGGGAGGTCGTCCTCGGGCACACCGTCCGAAGTGGAGAGACGGCGGTGCTGCTCGACGGACCGCAGGCACCACCGATCGAGGACCCTGCTGGAGGACTCGCCCTGAGCGCCGCCGACGTGGTGGCGCTCCTGGACGCCGACGTGAAGGGGATGTGCGAGGACCAGCTCGCCGGAGCGGCCGTCGGGTCGTTCGGGCTGGCCGACGGCTGGGGTCTCGGCTGGGCCCGGTACCAGAGCTGGTGGGGCCACGACGGCACCGGCGACGGCACGTCCGCGCACGTGCGGTTCGACCCCGGCACCGGGGACGCGGTCGTGCTCACCGCGAACGCCGGCACCGGCCCCGAGCTGTGGCGGTCGGTGCTGGAAGGCCTGGCAGCCCAGGGGATCGAGGTGGGCGACCACCCGTTCTCCAGCCTGCCCGGCGCCGGTGACCCGGTGGCGCCGCCCGCCGGGTCCACCGGCCGGTACGTCAACGGAACCCTCACCCTCGACGTCACCACCACGCCCGACGGCCTGGCGCTGGCGCTCGACGGCAAGCCCTACGCCGGACTCACCTGCTTCTCCGGCCACCGCTTCCTCGCGCGCGAGCTCACCTCGGCGCGCACGGCCTACACCGGCCGCTTCGTCACGGGGCCCGGTGACGCCGTGACGCACGTGCAGATCTCCGGTCGCCTGTCCCGCAAGCTGTAGAGAGGAACGAACCGATGTCGGACGGTGTCGCACCGGACGTCCCGTTGTCCAGGAACAGGAACTACCACATCCTCTGGACCGGGCAGTTGTTCTCCGAGTTCGCGGCGGAGCTGACGCTGATCGCCTTCCCGCTGCTCATCCTGTCGATGGCCGGCTCGCCGCTGCAGATGGGCGTGGCGTCCTCGGTCCTCGCGGTGGCCACCACCGCCGCGGTCGCGCCCGCCGGGGTGCTGGCCGACCGGTGGGACCGCAAGAAGATCATGCTGGTGTGCCAGGCGTTGCGCGTGCTCGCCATCTCCAGCCTGGCGGTCGCGCTGCACCTGGACCACTACACGTTCGGGCACCTGCTGGCCGTCGCCGTGGTGGAGGGCGTGCTCGGCTCGGTGTTCCAGCCCGCCGAGCACGCGGCGCTGCCGTCGGTGGTGCCCGAGTCGCAGCTCTCCAACGCCGTCGCCCGCAACGCGGCCCGGCCGTTCCTCGCGATGCTGCTCGGCCCCGTCGCGGCCGGCTACCTGTTCGCGCTGAACCCGATCAGCCCGTTCCTCGCGAACGTGGTCATCCTGACGATCTCGCTGGTCACCCTGCTGTTCCTGCGGCTGCCCCGGCGCGGCGCGGTCGCGGAGCCGGAGGCCGAGCCCGGTCCCGGGTTCAGCGGGCAGTTCGCCGAGGGGGTGCGGTGGATGCTCGGCAACCGGGTCATCCGCACCACCATGGCGTGGGCCGTCGTCGCCAACATGGTCTTCTCCGCCCTGCTGATCATCATCATGACGATGTCCAACGAGGACAGGGTCGGGCCTGGGGAGATCGGCCTGATGATGGCGTGCTTCGGGCTGGGCGGCATCCTCGGCGCGGTGGCGGCGGGCTGGTTGCACGACGCGTTGAAGCCGTCCGTGGTGGTGCTGGGCTTCAGCTGGATCCTCACCGCCGCCGTGGCCGTCATGGCCGTGGTGCCGACCGGGGTTCCGCTCGGCGTGGTGCTGGGGGTCGCCGCGTTCTTCGCGCCGGTGGCCAACACCGTGGTGATGACGTACCAGATCACCACGACCCCGGACGAGCTGCGAGGCAGGCTGTCCGGCCTCGCCGCGCTCGCGTCCGGTGCCGCCGCCGCGTTCGGGCCCATGATCGGCGCGTTCCTGATGGCGGGCCTCGGGGACGGGCGCAAGGCCGTTCTCGTGTGCGCCGCCGGACTGTTCGTGGTGGCGGTGGTTTCGACGGCAAGTCCTGTGCTGCGACGCTTTCCCGCTGCGAAGAAGGCCGAGGTCGAGCCGGTTTCCGCCTGATCCGCGCACGACGAAGGCCCTGCCGCTGATGTGCGGCAGGGCCTTCGTCGTGTGGGGGGTCAGAACGTGCCGGTCCAGTGCAGCTTCGGCCAGATCGAGGACCACGGTTGCCTCGGGCCACCGCACACCAGGACCTCCTTGTCCTGGTTGATGTTCGGCAGCGCGAAGGTCAGCTTGCCGCGCACCTCGCAGCTCGAGAACAGCCGCTCGAACGCGGCCCGGTCGACACCGACCGCGATCACCAGGGTCTTGTCGTCCTCCGGGACGCCGAAGCCCGCGTAGGAGTTGTTGCCGCTGTACGCCCTGGGCAGGCCGGCGCCGTACCGGTCCACCGCACCGGCCTGGCTGTAGTCGTGGCCGTAGACGACCGCCTTGCGCTGGTCGGCCTCCGAGAGATCGCGGTAGACCGCGGCCACCTGGTCGGCGAGCTCCTTCGCCCCGGTCTGCCCGGTCTGCACCTCACCGCCGAGCCCGGCCAGCACCGGGTTGTCCAGATAGGACTGAACGGGCAGGATCGGCAGCACCACCAAGGCGTTCACCGCCGCGTTGGCCACCACCGCGACCACCAGCACCGTCTGCCTGAGCCGGCTGCGCGCCCACCGGACGGCGGGCACGGCGCCGATCGCCACCAGCGCCACGAGGATTCCCTCGTTGTAGCGGGGGAAGCCGCCGAGCGCCAGCAGCGCGACGACGATCAGCAGGTACGCGAGGCCGATCGCCCGGTACGGCCGCCAGTCCGGACGGCGCAGCAGGGCCACGAGACCGCCGATCCACACCGGCGCCAGCAGCAGGCCGCCGAACAGGAACTGGCCGATGAGGAAGCTGATCGCGGTGTTGACGTCCGGCGCACCGGAGAGCTCCCCGGCCACCGTGAACTGCGGCCAGCCGTGCGTGGCCTGCCACAGCAGCGCGGGCGCGGCGATCGCCAGCCCGACCACGGCGCCGAACACGACGAACCTGTCCCGCAGCAGCTCCCTGCCGCGGGTGAGCAGCAGGCCGCCGAGCAGTCCGAGCACCAGCAGCACGACCAGGTTCTTCGCCTGCATCCCGATGCCGGTGACGGCGCCGATCGCGAGCCACAGCCGGGAGTCCCCGGTGCGCACGAGCCGGATCAGCAGCCAGCAGACCGTCAGCCACACCAGGTGGTCGACGGCGGTCGGGTGCAGGGTGTGGCCGGCCGCGAGCGAGCTCATCGCGCCGCCGGCCGCGGCCGCCGCGAGCAGCTGTGCCGCCCCGCCACCGCCCATCTCCCGCGCGATCAGCCCGGCGACGACGACGCCGATGCCCGCCAGCAACGCGGGCACGACGCGCAACGCCGTGACGGTGTCGCCGAAGAGCGCCGTCTGCGCCGCGGCCAGCACCGCCACCAGCGGGGGCTGGTCCTCGTACCCCCAGTCGAGGTGGCGCCCGGCCACCCGGAAGTACAGCTCGTCGAGGTAGTAGCCGTGCCGGGGCGCGAGCACCAGCAGCAGCAAGGTCATCGCACCGCCCGCCGCGGCCAGCGCGGGCCGGCGCACGGCCGGCACCGCGACCGGTGACGGCGTGGCCACCTCGGTCTTCTCGTCTGTGGTCGACATCGTCCTCACTTCGTCCCAGTAGTCCGCGTGGGCCAGTGTCTCCGGGTGAGTCGGTGCGGCGTAAGGAAGTTCGCTGGTGGTTCAAGTTCGACCGGCGCAGGTTGACCGCAGGGGAAAGGACCCAGGTGAGTCCGCCCGCCACCGCCTCCCACCGCCCTTTTCGCTGGTGGCAAAGGGATTCTGGGCTGTTAGCGTTGCGTCGTCCTATCCCGGCGGCCTCGGTGCCGGCGGTGAGTTCGGCAGGTGCGAGGGAATTTTCTGGCGGGGGCCTGGGGGAATCGGGCGGCTGGGGAATGCACGTCCTTTCGAGCGCTGGGCTCCAAGCAGCTTGCTCTTGTCGCCTATTCCAAAGGTGCTTGTGAACAGACCATGACGACGACCACGACTTCTCCCGTCCAGCTGGGCAACCTGACCCAGTTCGAGTACCTGGCTCTCAACAGCCCGCTCAACCTGTCGGACGGCCACGCCCGCCAGGAGCTCACGCCAGGCCAGATGCGGATCATCGACGACCTGCCCGTGTTGTGGGCGGAGGCCGTCAAGCTGCCGGTCGAGGAGGTGGAGAACGGGGCCAAGCGGGCCTACTTCGAGCTGCTCGGCCAGGCGAGCTTCCCGTCGGAGCGGGTGCTGAGCTGCTACTCCTCCTCGGTCGCGATGGAGATCTTCGCGCGGGCCCTGGCCACGAGGACCGACGCCATCGGGCTGATCCACCCGACGTTCGACAACATCCCGGACATCCTGCGCGGCGTGGGCCTGCGCCTGGTGCCCGTGGAGGAGGACGTGCTGCACGGGGGCGACCTGCCCGACGCGCTGCTCGCCCAGGTCGGCTGCGTCTTCGTGACCACGCCGAACAACCCGACCGGCCGGGTGCTGCCCGCCGACCGGTTGCGCAGGCTCGCCGAGCAGTGCGCCGAGCACGACGTGGTGCTCACGCTAGACACCTCGTTCCGCGGCTTCGACACCGACGCGCACTACGACCACTACGCGGTCCTGCGCGACAGCGGCTGCCGCTGGGTGGTCATCGAGGACACCGGCAAGCTGTGGCCCACCCAGGAGCTGAAGATCGGTTTCCTGGTGTCCTCGGAGCACGTCGGCCTGCCGGTGCACGAGGTCTACTCGGACATCCTGCTGGGCGTCTCGCCGGTGATCATGGGCATGATCCGCCGGTTCTCCGAGGACGCCGCCGCCGGCGGTCTCGCCAACCTGCACCGGTACATCGCGCGCAACCGGGCCACGTTGCGGTCCGTGCTCGCCGACGTGCCGGGCGTCTCGTTCCCGGACCTCGCCAGCCGCGCCAGCGTGGAACGCCTGCACGTGGGCGATCGGCTAGGCCTCGACGTGTGGTCGCGGCTGCAGGACTCCAACGTGTTCGTGCTGCCGTGCCAGAAGTTCCACTGGGCCAGGCCGAACGAGGGCGACCACCTGCTGCGCATCGCGCTCTCGCGGTCCGAGTCGGCGGTCCGGGGCGCGGCCGACGCGCTGCGGACCGTGCTGCTCGACGGATGACCGTCCGGCTCTCCCCGCGCGACACCGCCGGGCCGTCCTCGCACGACCGCCACTGGCGGGCGGGCACGGTGCAGGCGGTGTCCCCCGCGGGGACCCTCGACCTCGGACCCGGTTACCTCGAACCGGGGTTGCTGCCGGTCGACCTGATCGGCGAGGCCTACGCCGTTGCGGCGCACCGGTTCGGCGCCGCGGCGTTGAGCTACGGCGACAACCAGGGCGCGCTGCCGTTCCGCGAAGCCGTCGCGGCGCGTGCCACCGCTCTCGAGGGGCTGCCGTGCGGGCCGGAGAACATCCTTGTCACAGCGGGGAGTTCGCACGGTCTGCACCTGCTCGCCACCGTCCTCGCGCGGCCGGGACAGCAGGTCCTCGTCGAGCGGACCGGGTACGACTTCGGCCGGGCCGTGCTGCGCGACTGCGGCCTGGTGCCGCGGTCCGTGGCGACCGACGGTGACGGTGTCGTGCCCGAGGCGCTGGACGAGGCCCTGCGCGAGGGAGCGGGGCAGGTGGCGTTCGTCGTGCTCACCCCGACCTTCCACAACCCGACCGGCACCGTGATGCCGCTGCGGCGGCGGATCGCCGTGCTGGAGGTGGCTGCCCGCCACGGCGCGGTGCTCGTCGAGGACGACGCCTACGCCGAGCTGGACCTCGACGGCACGGGCGTGCCACCGTCGCTCGCCGCCCTGGCCGGGCACCGCGGGGTGGTGCGGCTGCGGACCGCCTCCAAGGTCCTCGGCCCGGGCCTGCGGCTCGGCTGGATGCAGGCCGATCCCGCCGTCGTGCGCCGGTTCACCGCCCACGGACTGCTGGTCAGCGGCGGCAGCGCGAACCACCTGTGCTCGCTCGCCGTGCAGACCCTGTTGTGCGACAACACCTTCGACCTGCACCTGGACTGGCTGCGGGCGCGGCTGGCCGAGCGGCGCGACGCGGCGTACGACGCGGTCGCCGACCAGCTGGCCGGCGTGGTCGAGGTGCGGCGGCCGCAGGGAGGCTTCTTCCTGTGGCTGCTCGCCGGGCAGACCGAGAAGTCCTTAGTGGACCGGGCTTCCGCCGCCGGAGTGGTGGTGGCGGCCGGCTCCCGGTTCGGCCACACCGAGGTGGCCGCGGTGCGCCTGTCCTACAGCTTCACCCCGCCGCCGCTGCTGCGCGCCGCCGTGACACGGCTGGCCGACGCCTGGAAAGGGACGTCATGACCGACCGTGCGCCGAAGGGATACAGCCTGCCGCTGTCGCCGTCCGGCCGTTCCTCGATGCTCACCGCGCCCCCGTGGCACTTCTCCGGTGACGTGCTGATGGTGGACTACCGGGTGGACCCGGAGGCCGCCGCCGCGTTCCTGCCGCCGGAGCTGTCACCCGGCCGCGATCCCGGCGCGGCCGCCGCTGTGTTCGCCCAGTGGCAGTGGACCTCGGACGACGGTGCCGAGCTCGAAGACCCGCAGCGCGCGCAGTTCGGCGAGTTCCTGATCCTGCTGGCGTGCGAGTTCGAGGGCGAGCAACTCGCCAGGTGCCCGTACGCCTGGGTCGACCGCGCGGTACCGCTCGTGCGCGGCTGGCTGCAGGGCATGCCCAAGCAGTTCGGCGAGATCCACCAGACCAGGCCGATGTCCGTCGGCAGGGCCGGACCCCGGATCGCGCCGGGCGGCCGGTTCGCGGGCTCGGTGTCCGTGCTGGGCCGCCGGGTCGCGGAGGCGGCCGTGACGCTGCGCGCCGAGTCGCCCGAACCGCCGCACCTGCACACCGTTCCGCTGGCGCACAACAGGGTCACGCCACCGTGGCTGACGGACGAGGAACCGGTGTCGCAGCTGGTCGCCTCCACAGTGGACGGTGTCGAGTTCTCGCCCGTGTGGTCGGGAGACGCCGAGCTGACCCTGTTCGACGGCCTGCCCGCGGACCTCGCGGACCTGGAGCTGCTGGCTCCCGTGAGCGTCGGGCAGGGGCATTGCTTCTCCTACGCCGAGACGTTGCACGGCGGCCGTCCGCTTCTCCCTGGATCGGCAGAAACCACTTCCACGAACAACGACTGGGGCACACCGTGACCGCTGAACTCCTGGAAACCCAGCGCCTGCTCAGCGCTGCCGAGATCTACAACTCGACCCTCGCGTCGTGGGCCATCAGCGCCGCCTGGGAACTGGGCGCCCTCGACGAGCTCCTCGAGCACGGCAAGCTGGACGCCGTCGAGTTCGCCCACCGCAAGAACCTCGACCCCGCCTCCACCATCGGCATGTTCGCGGCCCTGGCCAGCGTGAAGGCCGTGCACCGCGACGACACCCTGGTGTGGGTCGGCCCGAACTTCGCGGAGGTGGAGAAGTACCGCTCGATCTTCCACTGGCTCGCCCGCGGCTGCTCCGGCCTCTTCACCGAGATGCCGTCCGTGCTGCGCAACGAGAACAGGCAGGGCGAGGAGTTCTACCAGCGCGACGCGGGCGCGATCAGCTTCGCCTGCCGCGAGATCAACGGCCGCTTCTGGGACCCGACCTTCTGGCGGGTGATGAACGGGATCGACTTCGAGTTCACCCACGTCGCCGACCTCGGCAGCGGCAGCGGCGGCCGCCTGATCCAGATCCTGCAGCGCTTCGAGGGCACCACCGGCCTGGGCATCGACATCGCCCAGGGCGCACTGGACTTCGCGGCCGGCGCGGTGGCCGAGGCGGGACTCTCGGACCGCATCTCGTTCGCCCTCGACGACGCCCGCAACCTCACTGCGAAGCCGGAGTACGAGAAGGTCGAACTGCTGACGTGCTTCATGATGGGCCACGACTTCTGGCCTCGTGAGGACTGCGTCCGCAACCTGCGCAACCTGCGCGCGCTGTTCCCGAACGTGCGCAAGTTCCTGCTCGGCGACGCCACGCGCACGGTCGGCATCGCGGACTTCGACAAGCCGGTCTTCTCGCTGGGGTTCGAGGTCGGCCACGACATGATGGCCACCTACATGCCGACGATCGACGAGTGGCTCGGGGTGTTCGGGGAGGCGGGGTGGCACCTCGACCAGATGCACCGGATGGAGGTGCCGGCGGCCTCGGTCATCTTCGAGCTCAGCTGACCGGTCCAGGGCTCTCGCAGCCGTGCGAGGGCCCTGACTCGCTCCTCTCCAAGCACGTACCTCGTGGTGTGGAACACGGCCCTCCGGCTCGACGTAGTTCGGTGAATGAACTAGCGTCGCGGGTAGTTCAGTGAATGAACTACCGATCGGAAGGGAGACCGCCATGTCGTCCGTGCTCATCACCGGTGCGTCCAAGGGGATCGGCCGCGCCATCGCCGAGGAACTCGCCCACCGCGGCCATCACGTGATCGCCACCGCCCGCCGGCCGGAGGAGCTGGACGACCTGCCCGTGGCCCAGCGCCTCCGCCTCGACGTCACCGACCAGGCGAGCGTCGACGCGGCCATCGGGGCGGCCGGCGAGGTGGACGTGCTGATCAGCAACGCCGGGGCCACGGTGCGGGGGCCGCTGGAGAGCATCCCGCTGGCCGAGGTGGACCGGCTCTTCCAGCTCAACGCGCTCGGTGCGCTGCGGGTGGCGCAGGCCGTGCTGCCCGCCATGCGGACGCGCGGGGACGGGCGGCTGGTCTTCGTGTCGAGCGTGCAGGGGCGGATGGTGCTGCCGATCATCGGGCCGTACGGCGCCAGCAAGTGGGCTTTGGAGGCGCTGGCGGAGACGTTGGCGGTCGAGGCCGGGCACTTCGGCGTCAAGGTGAGCATCGTGCAGCCGGGGGCGGTGGCCACCGGTGGTGCGGAGCGGGCCGCGACGTTCCTCGCCGACGACGACCCCTACCTGCCGTTGTACCGCCAGGTCGGGGTGTTGCGCGGTGAGGTGGTCACCGCCGAGGACGTCGCGGTGGTCGTGGCCGACACGGTCGAGAACCCCGCGCCGCCGTTGCGGGTGCCGGCGGGCGCCCCCGCCGAGCGTGCGCTGGCCGCTCGGAAGGAGGCGCCCGAGGACGTGCCGTTCGTCCCGGCCGGGCTGGACTGGTAGGTCAGCCCCTGGTGTGGCGGTCGAGGAGTGCACGCAGTGCGGCCATCTCGGCGGCCAGCGCCTCGCGACCCGCCGGCGTGACGCTGACCCACGTCTTGGGGCGCTTGCCCTCGTAGCCCTTCTCCACGAACAGGAGTCCGGCCTCCTCCAGCACCGCGATGTGGCGCGAGAGGTTGCCCGCGGTGAGGTTCAGCGTGGACCTCAGGTAGGCGAACTCCACGCGCTTCACCTCCGCCGCGATCGTGAGGATGCCCAGGCGGTGCCGCTGGTGGACGACGTCGTCGAGGGCCGCTGTCGGGTGGTCCGTCACGGCGACACCCGCTGGGCCGCCAGTGCGCCCAGACCACCGAGCACGAGCACGGTCGCGAGCAGCAGCACGTCCTGGCCGGCGCCCAGCGCGTCGATCTTCATGGGTGAATTGTCGACGATGAGCACGCAGCCCGTGAACACCACCGCGATCACCGCGCACAACTTGCTGCGCTCGATCCACGCGAGCGTCAGCAGGCCGATCGCGATCGCCATGAACTGCGCGCCGCCGCCCATCCCGAGATCGATGCCGACGTCGGGCACCTGCAGCAGTGACAACGCGACCGACGCGAGGAGCAGTCCGACCGGGATCGTCAGCAGCCGGGCGCGTCGTGCGCGGAACGCGAGCAGCGCCAGGCCGAGCAGCACCGCCATCGCGATCGCGACCACCGGGAACGTGGGGTCGATCGGGCTGTACCGGTAGAACAGGCTGGTGCTCAACGGAATCCCGAACAGCACCGCGACCAGCCCGAGCAGCGCGACCTGGACGTAGGTGCCCGTCGGGGTCTCGACACCGACCCGCCGCGCGCGCCAGCGGTACCACCAGACCGTGGCGAGCAGGCCCGCGACGAGCGCGCCGAGCCAGTACAGCGAGAGCGCCAGCGGGTGCACCACCTCGGTCTTCAACCTGAGGTGCATCAACGGGTCCAGCCACCAGCCGCGGCCGCCGTCGACCAGGTGGTCGGTGGGGTTCGGGTCCGCCTGGGACAGTGGCAGCGAGACCAGCGACAGCACGCCCATGAGCAGCAACGGGAACCAGTACCCGTGGCGGTCGTCGCGGGCGCGCTTGCGCAGGCCGGCCAGTTCGTCGAGCAGTTCGCCCGGATCGGTCGTCATCTCGTTCCCCCAAACTCGACTGCGATGCAGTTAGGTTTGCATCGCAAACCACAGCTGTCAACCCCGCCCTCGCGGCGTCATTTCCGCGTGTCATCTATTTGTCGTGTCGACGATTCCGCGACGTTGTGCTGCTCCGTTCGAGTTGTGCCGAACTCTGTCGGTAACGTGAACGGTGGATGTGGCGAAGAAGCACGCGCAAGGTTCGACTTCGGCCCGGTGCGGTACGCGCTCGTGGTGTTGTTCGACGACCGCACGGTCTCGTGGAGGAAGCGCAGGGAAGACACGCTTCGCGCAGGTGAAGTATTTTCCGACGGGTGACACGCGCCGCCTTGTGATGGCTCTGAGCTGCGGAGATGGGTGAACTTCTGCTTGTTCTCGCGCGTGAGGCGGCTCGGTCTGGCCTCTTTCTGTCAAGTTTCCCGGTGGCTGCTCATGCTGTTTTCGTCCTGAAATAAAAAATGTCGATGGCGCGGTAACGCGTTGTCGTGAAATGCCGATCTCGACGGTACTTGGCGTCTGTGGAGCACGTTGATGTGGTAAGGAGCGGGAGCGTGGAGCGGCTCGATCGCGTGGAATACCGCGGTAGTGGGAGGTGCCGGCGAACAGCGCTGGCGGCAGTGGGTCTGATGGCGTTGCTCCCCGCCCTCGCCGGGGTGACGTCCGCGTCCCAGGAGCAACCGCCCACGTTGCCCGCACTGCAGGTCGTCGTGCTCGTCGACGAGTCGGGGAGCATCGCGGAGCAGGACCTCGAGCGGGAGAAGGAGGCCGCCAGGACCATCGCGTTCAGCGTCCTCGCGCCCGGCTCGGTCGTGTCCGTGGCCGGGTTCGGCAGCGCGGACCGGGAGGGACAGTCCGCGGTGGACGCGGTGTGCCCGCCCACGAAGCTCGACTCGGCGCAGCAGCGCGACGTGCTCGCGAACTGCATCGGCAAGCTGCGCAAGCGGGGCGACGGCGAAGGCGCCGGCACCGACCACGCGGCCGCGTTGCAGCAGGCGCTGTCCTACGTGAAGGGCGGCGGGCCGGAGAAGAAGATCGTCTTCCTGCTGACCGACGGCAAGCTCGACGTGTCGGGCAGCGGTCAGTACGGCGAACAGGGCCCGCGCCGCAACGAGGTCGGTGCCGCCAAGGCCCGGGAAGCGCTGGCGGAGCTGGAGAAGACGGGCGCCCAGGTGTGGCCGCTCGGGTTCGGCAACGTCGACGTCGAGGCGCTGCGCGGCTTCGCGAGAGGCACGAGCTGCACGCCGTCCGTCGCCAACCCGCGCGAGAAGGTCGTGCCCTCGTCCGCGGAGCTGCTGCCGGCCGTCTACGAGGCGTTCAGCGCGGCGGGGTGCGTCGCCATCCCGCCACCGCAGCGCGGCGACCTGGCCAAGGGCGGCTCGCTGGAGCTCACCCTCGACATCCCGGCCGTGGCGAGCGACGCGTCGATCGTCGTCTACAAGCGCAACCCGAAGGTGCAGGTCGAGTACCGGGCCGCGGGCGCGAGCGAACCCGCCCCGCGCGCCGGTGGCACGAAGTTCGACTTCGCCGGCCAGGCGACCGAGACGGAGTCGGTGCTCATCACCGACCCGCAGCCGGGGAAGTGGACCATCCGGCTGTCGTCGGCGGAGGTGTCCGCGCAGGACGTGGCCGCGACCGTGATGTACCAGGCCGCGGTGAAGGCGGTGCTGTCCGTCAGCCCACCGCAGCCGGCCGCGGGCGAGACCGTCGACGTGACCATGCAGGTGTGGGCGCGCGGCAAGGCCGTGACCGAGCCGGACCTGGTGCGGGGCCTCACCTTCGTCACCACCCTGACCGGCAGCGCGGGCTTCCCCGCCCAGCAGGTCACCCTCACCGACCCCGACGGCGACGGCACGTTCTCCGGGCAGCTGAAGGTGCCGGACGACGCGACCGGCGACCTCACCTACACCGGCCAGGTCACCGGCGTCGGCGTCGGCGGCGACACCCGCGTCTACCCGGCCAAGGTGCGCAAGGACACCAAGGTCTCCGGCCAGATCCTGTTCGACAGCAACCGTTCCGAGGTCACGCCGGGTGGCACGGTCTCCGGCACCGTCTCGGTCACCAACAACTCGGGGCAACCCGCGGACCTGCAGCTGCGGCTCGACGACCTCTCGCCCGGCACCACGCTGACCGTCGACCCGGCGGAGGTGCCGGCGGGAACCGGTGCCACGACGGCGAAGTTCACGCTGCGGTTCGGGCAGGACACCGCCCTGGGCGTCAACAGCGGCACGGTGCGCCTCGTCGACCGGGCCGACCCGTCGACCGTCTACGCCGAGCGCCTGTTCTCCACGGACGTCCAGCCGCCGCCAGGAGTGCTGGAGAGGCTCTGGTACCTGTGGAGCGCGCTCGCGTTGGCACTGCTGGTCGTCCTCGTGTGGCTGGGCCGCAGGCTGGCTCGCCGGCGCAGGGCGATGCAGGTGGGCGGGCTGTCCGCGCAGCTGTGGCAGGGCGGCTACTTCGCCACGGAGGTCGAGCCCGGCAACCCGCGCGGCAAGGCGTTCCAGTTCGTGCTCGTGGAGGAGTTCACCGGCCGGCGGCTCCAGCAGGCAGGCCCCGGCGAGCCGAACGTGTACGAGGTGCGGCGGGTCGCGGGCGGCGTCAGCCTCACCGCGCCGGGCCGCCAGCCGGTGCGGCTCGCGCTGGGCGAACGCACCGACATCGGCGGGGACCTCTCGATCGGTGTCGTGGACCAGAACGGCGCCGGGTTCTCCGACACCACCACGGTCTTCGAACCGCCGCAGGCGAACCCGTTCCCCGCATCGTCCACAACAGACTTCGGCGGCCCGCCGGCGCAGCCCTTCGCCGGTTCGTACGACCCGTTCGCGGACGGCCCCGGACCGGCCGCGCCGGTGAACGGCAGGCACGCGTCGCCGGACTTCGGGCCGCCCGGCGGGTCCACGCGGTCCACCGACCACCACTTCGATCCGAACAACCCGTTCTGACCGGACCCGGATCCCTTCTGCGACAAGGAGTGCGAAGCCCACATGAGGATCTATCAACCGATGCTGTTCGTCGGGCTCGGCGGGACCGGGTGCAAGGTCGGCGCGGAGCTCGAGAAGCGCCTGCGCGAGGAGCTCTGCGGCCCCGACGGCACCAGGCTGCTCTCGACCATGCAGGACTCGACCTTCCTGCCCTACCAGCTGCCTTCGTGCCTGCAGTTCGTCTACGCGGACCTCAGCACGAACGAGCTGCAGCGCGTGCGCCGCGAGGTCGTGCCCGGCCGTGAGCACGAGCAGGCCGCGCAGAAGACCATGCACCAGATCACCGACCTGGTGCCCGCGGGCCTCGGCAACTCCGCCGACGTCGCGCAGAGCCTGCGGATCAACACCGACGAGGACACGATCCACTGGTTGCCCTCCAAGGAGAGCGACCCGCGGGTCGGGCCGCTGCTGCGCGGCGCGGGCCAGCTGCCGACCGTCGGCCGCGGGGTGCTGTTCGAGACGATCCGGCGCAACCCCGACACCGCGGTGCTGGGCATCAAGAACGCACTCGCCGCCATCAACGAGTCCGCCGGCGACCTCTTCGTCGTCAGCGGCAAGCACGCGCAGCGCGTCGACGCGGTGACCGTGTTCGTCGTGTTCTCCGTGGCGGGCGGCACGGGCAGCGGCATCTTCTACGACTACCTGCACCTGATCGGCGAGACGCTGCGGCGCGGCGGCAAGGTCGCGGAGATCTACCCGCTCGTGCTGATGCCGTCCGCGTTCGACGACGGCCAGGGCGGCGGGCGGCCCGCCGAGCTCAACGCCGGCTCGTCGCTCGTCGACCTCTTCCGGCTGATCGACGACCAGAACGCGCAGGGGTCGCCGGACGAGCTGGACGACAAGGGCACGCACGGCGCTGTCTCCGTCCGCTACCCGCAGCTCGACCAGGTGCAGCTGCTGCCCAACACGGTGCAGACGGCGTTCCTCTTCGGACGGCCGGTCGGCGGCGTGCGCCGGGACGACCTGAACCGGTCGATGGTGTCGCTGATGACCTCGCTGATCGGGGCTGGGCCGAGCGACGCCGAGGACGACGAGGACGGCGCGAACCGGCAGCACCAGTCGTTCGCGGACGACTTCATCAACAGCAAGGTGGACCGGCACGCCACCGCGGACACCGGCGTGGGCCGGCGCGGTGTGACGACCAGCGCGGTCGCCGCGCTGACCACCCCGTTGCTGGAGCTGACCGACGTGGTCGCCTCGCACCTGCTCGCCAACGCCGTCAACGAGCTGCTCGTCCCGCCGGGCGCCGCGGAGACGAACAAGCCGCACATCCGGCAGTTCATCACCGCGTCCGGGCTCGACCGGCTGCTCGACGCGACGCCCGCGCGGATCCCGCCGATGGGCAGCCCGGTCGGGTACGGGCCGGTGCTCGCGGCGCTGACCGACCGCGCGAACGCCATGGGCGCCAACGTCGAACGCGGCATGGAGGCGCTGGCCGGGCCGGTCGCGACGCTGGCGCAGGACTTCGACCCCGCCGCGGCGGCCTCCGTGCTGCTGCGCGACCTCGACCTGTTCCGCCTGAACCGCGCCGTGTTCGGCCACCGCGACCTCACCGACCCGCTCGACAAGGGAGGGTTCCGGTCGCTGCTGGAGGGCTGGCGCACCCCGCCCGCGCCGCCGCCCGGCATGAACGCCGCCGCGCCGCCGTTGCCGAAGAACCTGCAGAAGAAGTTCATGCAGCGCCTGCGGATCGCCGACGAACCGGTGCAGCAGGTGACGCGGCACCAGGACGCCTGGTACGCCTGGCAGACGCGCCGGATGTGGAACGCCTCGTGGAACGACAGCCACCGCCTGTGGAGCAGGCCGTGGCAGGCGTTCACCGAGCAGTTCCGCGCCATCCACGACGCGTTCGTGAACCACGCGCGCAACGACCCGACGCAGTTCGACCTGCGCTCCCGCGACCTCTACAAGGCGCGGGTCGGCGTGACCTACCTGCTGCCGCCGGAGGACCACGGGCTGGAGGGCTTCTACCAGTCGGTGCTCGACCGGCTCAAGCAGGACCTGCAGCAGCACCTGGGCCCGCACCCGCACGAGGGCCACATCCTCAACCTGTTGCTGGGCCAGGAAGGCTGGGCCGACGCGTTCGCCAGGGGACGGCAGGACCCGGAGGCCGCGGTCGCGTCCGTGCGCCAGCGGATCAAGGAGGCCGTCGCCGAGTGCGTGCGCCCCAGCGACCGTGCCCGTCCCGCGCTGGTGCCGCGGATGGAGGACCTGCTCGCGAACGCCGTGCAGCGGCGGGACAACACGGTCACCGAGACCGACCTGAACAGGTTCCGGCAGAAGCTCGCCGAGCTCGTGCCCGGTGGTTTCGCGCCGGACGGGCACGCGCCGCTCAAGGCGCTGTTCACCTACCCCGCCTCGCAGCGGGACGGTGACATCGAGCGGTTCCTGCGCCGGGAGGTCTCCCTGCCGCTCGACATGGTGGGGGAGCCGGAGTTCCGCGCGGTCCTGGCCGACGCGATGGTCGTGGTGCTCAACCGGAGCTCGATGGGCGTCACCGAGGTGCCGGAACTGCGCCGGGTCATCAAGGTCTGGGCCGAGGCGCAACGCCGGCCGCAGCCCCAGGACCTGCTCGCGTGGCGCCGCCGCCTCAGCCAGGACAGCCACTACCTGCTGATGAGCGAGCAGGACCGCCGGCAGGTGCTGCACCGGCTGCTGTGCGCGGCCTGGGACGGCAAGGTCGTCGTGTCGGGCAAGCTCGCGAGCCCGGATCACATCACCGTGGAGATCGGCAGCAGGGAAGCGGTGTCGATGAAGCTCGAGCTGACGCCGCTCGGCTCGCTGTCGTCGTGGGCCAGCGTGCTGCAGGCCTACGAGCGCTGGGTGCTCACCGACGACAACCTGAGCAGGCGCAGCCTCGCGGCGCGGCTGATGTCGTCGATCCCCGAGCGGGCCGACCGCTCGCCGTTCCCGCCGGCGCCGGAGTTCTCCGCCATCGCCGACCTCGTGGACCAGGAGCAGCTGAAGATCACCGAGGCCGAGCAGCACCGCGTGCTGAGCCAGGAACCGCAGCTCGCCGTCATCCGGGAGTTCTGGTCCACGACGCTGCCCGCGGCGCTGCGCCAGCAGGTCGCGAACACCTCGAAGAACCTGCTCGACCTGCGCGAGCAGGTGCGCGTGGCCCACGGGCTGGGCGGTGAGGCGGCGGTATGAACACGTCCAGGGTCGTACTGGTCGACCTGCGGGGTGGCGCCGGCGGTCTGCCGAGCGGCGAGCTGTCCGGCGGGGTGCTGGTGCTCGACAACGCCCGCTCGCTCGTCGAGCACGCCGACGTCTACCTGTCGCTCGTCGGCGAGAACATGGTGACCGCCGTCGTGTGCATCGCCATCGGCGAGGCGGGCACGGACAACGCGCTCGACGGGGTGGTGCTCACGGTGCCGCCCGCGTTGCAGCACGCCGCGGTCCTCTGGGTCGGTGACCCGGAGGGCGTGGACTGGGCGCCGGAGAACGCGCCTCCCCGGCCGGTCGACCAACCGGGCATGGGACTCGTCCACCTGGTCGCCGCCCTCCAGATGCCCGCGCTCTTCGACCGCGTCGTCGCGGCGGCCGAGGACGCGCCGGCCGTCGCGGTCAACCCCGGGCTCCGGATCGTGTCGAGCGCGGCCGACGCCGTCGAACTGGCGGAGGCACGGGCGGCGGCCGTCCGGTCGCTCTGCACGATGGAACACCTGCCCCCGCACGACCTCGGCGCGTCGATCCGGCAGACCGGACCGCTCGCGGGAGAGGGCGCGGTGGTCGCGGGGCCGGTCCAGGCGGCGAAGACGGAAGCGTTGCGGCGCCTGGGACACGTGGCCGGGCTGGCGCGGGTGCTGAGGACGCCCAAGGCGTTGTTCGGCTCGGCTCGGCCCACCGAACGGCTCGGCACCCAGGTCACCTGGGCCGGCCAGGCGGTGGAGAACTACCGACTGGCGGTCGTGGAACTGCTGCGGCGCATGGACGGTCACGTCCAGGCCGGGCGGCCGGCCGTCGAGGACGTGGTGGAGCTCGGTGTGCAACGGCCGCGCGAGGCGAACCGCGCCGAGCTCGCGGCGGACCTGCGGGAGGCGGTGGACACCCGGCTCGGCGAGGGGGTTCCGCTCCCGGTGCTGGCGCACGAGTTGCGGATGGTGGCCGCGAACTGCGGACCCCAGGGATGTGCGACCGACCTCGACCAGGTCACCGGGCGAGGACCGCTGGAGCTCGCCATGCCGGCGTTCAAGCGGTGGCCGCTCACCCTGCTCACCCTGCCGCTGATCTTCCTGAGCTGCGGCGTGCTCGCCCTCGTGCTCGGGCCGGGGTGGCCGGGCTGGGCATCGGGCGTGCTGCTGGCCGCGGCGTGGTTCGGCGCCGGGCTCCTGCTGCTGGCCCGGCGTCCGGAGAAGGAGGCGGAGGCCGGGCTCGCCGCGGCGCTCGTGCCCGCGTTGCTCGCCTACGGCCTGACCGGCCTCGCGGGTGTGGTGGCGGGCGTCGTCGCGGGCAGGTACGTCACCGGCCAGGTCCCCGGCGGCCTGTTCGCCGGGGACCTGCTCATCAGCGAGCTCGTCGGCCTGTCGCCGGTGACGGTCGGCCTGCTGGTCACGCTCCTGATCGTCCTGTGCGGAACGACGATCGTGCTCGGCTGGCGCGGGGCGGTGCGGGACTGGCGCGGAGCGTTGCGCGTGGCGGACCTGGAGAACGCGGTGGCGGACCTGACGCGGATCGCCGAGGACGCGACCGTCCGCGAGTGGCAGCCGCTGCACCGCAGGGAGGCCATCGCGACCGTCGCGACGGAGGTCGCCGCCGGACTGGAGGAGATCACCGGTGCGCTGGAGGAGGCGGGGAACCGGTTGTTCACCATCCCGCCGGGAACCCCGGCCTCCGGGAACGGTCTGGCCTCGATGGCCCGGCCGGTGCCCCAGGAGCTCTACACCGTCATCCGCGGCGACCTCGCCGACGTGTGCCGGGGCGCGCTGGAACCCGCCTGGCCCGCCGCCGTGACGTCCGTGCGCACCGGGGAGGGCGTCTACGCCCAGCGCCTGGACCGGCTGCTCGGGGAGTACGGCGGAGACGTCCGGCGCAACGGCCTGCTCTCGGCGAACCGCTTCGGCGGCGACCACGCCCCGCGCGACGCGCTGATGGCCAGGGTGTGGTCCGAGTCCCCGACGGCGCTGGCCGCCCTGCGCACCGAGGCGGGCGGGGACATGACCCAGCTGTGCCGCGGTGCTCAGCTCGGCTACCTCAGCACGTCCGCGGCCCCCGGCCTGGTGCGGTTCGGGCCGCAGCGGCTCCGTCGCCTGCTGGAACAGGAGGGAGTCCACAGAGGACTGACAGCGGACCCCGGCATCACCTGGGGAGAGGGCGGGGAGTTCGTGGGCGCGTTGCGGCTGCTGCCGTTGCGGACCGAGTCGGTGCGCCAGTTCGTGGGCGGTGACCGGTGACGGGGAAGACCGACGTGGTGCGCTGCCGGTACATCACCGGCGAGCTCAAGGAGATCGAGATCGAGGGCCACACCGAGTTCGTCACGCCCGGCTCGGTGCTGGAGCAGCGGCTCGTGCGGGTGAACGGGAAGCCGTTCGTGTGCAAGTACGTCTCGCGCGCGGCGGGTGCCCGCAACCCGCGGCTCTACGACCTGCTGGACAACGAGATCCGCGCGGGCGCGCGGCTCGGCCAGAGCTACCCGGACCGCTACCCGCGGGAGCTCGCCCAGCTGGTGGCGTACAACATCGACGCGGAGGAGCCGTTCGCGTTGCTGCGCGAGTACTCCGGGGTGCCGGTGGCAGGCCCGGCGGCACGGTTCCAGGACGCGGAGCGCAAGCAGTTCGAGCGCGCCCTGTTCCGCCTGCTGCGGCTGACGAGCGAGGCCGGGGTGGTGCACGGCGCGGTGACCACCGACGCCCTGCGCTGGGACAACGGCGTCCTGCAGCTGGTGGACTTCGAGTCCTCCGAACGCGTCGGCGAGCTGCGGCGCCCCGGCGCGGGCGCCGTCCGGTCGCCCGAGCAGGCGGCGGCCACCGGCGTGGTCGACGCCAGGGACGACCTGTGGGCCGCGGCGCTGCTCGTCCGCCGGCTGCACCTCGGGCCGTCGGTCGACGCCCAGCCGGACCGGCGCCACGACCCGGACCGGTTGCGGGGCCTGCTGGATCCCGTGCTCGGCACCACGGTGGAGCACCGGCCGACGGCGGCCGAGCTGCTGAGCAGGTTGCACGGGGACAACCACCTGCCGTCGTTCGTCGACCCGGAGGCGCGGTTCGCCCAGGGGCGCGAGCTGTTCGAGAACGTGGCCCGCGGCAAGGCGCCGGCTCGGGGCCAGATGGCGACCGCGGGTCGTGCGCAGTCCACTGAGGACTCTCCCGGCAGGAGGCGGAAGAGGTTCTTCCCGTTCCTGTCGGCGATGCTCCTCGTGTCGGTGATGGTCGTGGCCTCGGAGGTGATCGCGTGACCACGTCCGGCAGGACGACGCGCTGCCCGATCTGCGCCGACGAGTTCGCGTGGCCGAACGAACCGGAGGTCTGGCTCTTCAACCCCGGTGACGGCCGTTACGAGCTGTTCGACATCTCGACCGTGTCCCCGGTGAAGCAGGCCGACCTGATCCGCAACGGGTACCGGCGCTGTCCCAACCCGTCCGCCGATATGGTCGAGCACTTCCTGCCCGCGAGCTTCGGCCACCACGGCGACCCGCTCGTGATCGGCCTGGTCGGCGCGCCCAGCTCCGGCAAGACCCACCTGCTCACCGCGATGATCCGGCAGGCCTTCCTGAACGGGCTGGCCGCGTACGGGATCACCGTGACAGCGCTGGACTTCCGCAGGCACGTGCACTTCCGGGACCAGTACATCACCCCGCTGGAGCGCGGCGACGGACTGGCGGGCACGGGTACGGGCGTGATCGAGGCGGCGGACATCCTGCTGCTGCGCGGACCGACCGGGGAACGCCCGCTGATCTTCTTCGACGTCTCCGGCGAGGACCTGCGGAGCACCGACGCCCGCAACCGCGCCACCAGGTTCCTGCTCGGCGTGGACGCGGTGATCTTCGTGCACGCCTCGGCGGACCCTGCCGAGAAAGGACTGTCCTCCGTGGACAGCGAGAACCGTTCGTTCGAGCTCGCGATCGAACGGCTGCGCGACCGCGTGCTGCCGGCGGCGATCGCGGTCACCAAGTCGGACCGGCTGAGGTACGTGGCACCGGCGGACCGCTGGTTGCACCGCGGGGAGGAGCAGGTGCTGAACGCGGCGCGCATCCGTGCCGAGAGCAGGGACGTCTACGCCTACCTGCACCACGTCGGCTCGGGGGCGTCGCTGCGCCCGTTCGAGGCGTTCTCGCGCTGCACGCTGCACTTCACCTCCGCCAGCGGAGGGGACGCGCTGCCGAAGCAGGCCGACAAGGAGTTCCCCAAGTACTTCCCGCGCGGGTTCCGCCCGTCCAGGGTGCTGGAGCCGCTGATCTCGATCCTCGCCATGACCGGGGTGATCGCCGGCCAGGAGGCCGAGAGAGTGGGCATGCCATGACGGACCGCCGGCCCGACGAGGTCATCGACGAAGCGTTCTTCGGATGGTCCCTCGACACGGGTGAACACACCATCGTCTCCAGCTCGCTCGACGCGCGGCGGGCGGAGATGTGGCGCACGAGGCTGCAGGACCACGTCCGCCTGCAACCGGTGAACGGCCTGGAACCGCCCGACGTGGCGCTGTCCTACCTGGAGTTCCCCGACGGGCACGCCGCCGTGGTGCGCCGCGTGCGCGAGGGCTTCTCCGAGGGCCGGGGCAACACGCACGTCCTGATCGGGTCGGTGGCGACGCTCGACGCGGCGCTCGCCCTGCGGCTGGAACGCTGGGTGGGCTGGAAGTCGGCCGCCCCCGCCGGGGGGATGGGCACCAACTCGGTCCACTACCTGCGCAGCTGCGCCGCCGACGCGCCCGAGCCGCCGCTGGACCTGGTCAGGTCGCTGGAGAAGCAACTGGTGGCGGTGATCGCCAAGATCCTCGAGTACCCGGCGTACCCGCTGAGCGTCATCGGCTGTCCGGAGACGAGCAGACTGCCGCTGCTCTGGGCCGTGCGCAGGGCCGCGGAGAACTACCTGGAGCGGGAGTTCCCCGAACACCGGAGGCGGTGGACCTTCTCGACCTACGAGGACCGCCACGGCGCCAGCATCGACAACCTGCCGGAGATCGTGTTCCTGCCGGTGGTGCCGAGCGCGGGCGAGGCGCACCGGCGGCTGGTGGTGCGCTTCCACGAGCCCGTCGTGGACCAGAGCCCGCTGGTCGAGATCGCTGGACACCTCGTCGCGGGTCTGCTCCGCAGCACGCCGCCCCCGAACAGGCCGCCGGTGCCGCCCCCGCCGGTGGCGCCGCGCCCGCCCGAACCGAGGCCGTCCGCCGCGCCGGCCGACCTGCCGTCCGGTGGCGTCCGCGTCCCGCCGAGCACCGTCCCGGCGAGTGCCGTCGCGGTGGACCCGGCGCCGCCGCGGGGGATGCCGTCGAACCTGAAGGAGCAGCTGACCACGCCGTTGCTCAACGCCAGGAACGTCACGGAGTTCCTCCAGGAGCTCGACACCCTCGCGCACGTGCCGGACCGCGCACAGCTGCGTGCCGCGTTCGACGCCGACACGGTGAACCGGGCCGCCGAGTTCGTGGAGATCGACACCAGGTTCCAGCTGCTGAACCGGTTCCTCCAGACGCTCTACGGCGCCGATCTCCGGGACCTCCAGGGGGCTCCGGAAGCGCAGAAGCACGCCGGCCGGCTCATCCGGACCTGCCAGTCCGAACAGCTCTCGCTGATGCTGGGCAGCGCGGCCGCGAGGCACGGCAGACCCGAGATCGCCCAACGGGTCCTCGACAGGGCGTTGCAGCTCGGAGGACCGCTCAAACCGGGTCCGCGCAGGCGCGTCCGGGGCGTGCTGCCGTGGGCGATCACCCGGTCCCAACGGGTCGTGCTGCTCGCGCTGGCGGCGGTGCTCGTGCTGCTGACCGCGGTGCTGAGCGGCTACTTCCTCGGGCAGAACGAGTCCGCCGACCCGGTGGTGGGTGCCGCGCCGGCCACCACCTCCGCCGTCGTCGAGTCGGCGCGGCAGGAGCAGGTTCCCCAGTTGAAGTTCGGACGGGCCCAGGTCGCGGCGGACCCGGCGCGGTCGCGGGTGTTCGCCTTCGTGACGGCCGAGGGGCGGTACTTCCCGCAGCAGCCCTGCACACCGAGCGAGGACGGGAACTCGACGTGGGACTGCGCGCAGACCTACGTCCCGCCGGTGAAGCCGGGGGCGCCGTCCGAGTTGCTGGCCGTGGTCGTACCGGCGGACCAGGCCGACGGCCTGACCCGGGACGCCGAGCAGCGCAAGGGCATGCCGCGGGCGCCGGAGTGGGTCAACCAGGTTCCGGTCAGGTCCTGAACCGCGGTCCGGGCGCCCCGGTGTGCGGGGCGTCCGGACCGCGCTGAACCCAGGCGATTCGCTGTCGGCGTCATCGACCGGGTGCGGTGCCGCCGGCCAGCCGCCCGGACGCGAGCCACGCCGCGGGCACGGGCGCGACGGACCGGCCGTGGCCGATCGCGGGGTCGTCGCCCGCGTGCACCTCCGCCCGCCACCCGGCCGCGCCGAGCCAGTCCGCGATGTCGTCGCGGCCCGCGGCGAAGACCACCTCCTGCTTCTTCAGGCCCTCCCGGACCCGGCTGCCGCGACTGCCGAGCATCGAGGCCTGCAGGTGTTCGAGGAACAGGTGGCTGCCGGGGGCCGAGAGCGCGGTCACCGCGTCGAGCAGCGCGTCGCCCTGGCTCGGTGTCAGGTACATCAGCACGCCCTCGACGAGCCACGCGGTCGGTCGTGACGACGTGAAACCCGCCTGGCGCAACGGGTTCGCCCAGTCGGTGGTGAGATCGGCGGCGACGCCGGCCCGGTCGCAGGACAGGCGCAGCCCGGAGCGCGCGAGCAGGGCCGTCTTGAACTCCGTCATGGCCGGCAGGTCCAGTTCGAACCAGCGGGTGCCGGGTGGGCAGGGCAGGCGGGCCGGGCGGCCGTCGATGCCCGCCGCGAGGGTCACCACCTGCCGGACGCCGGCGGCGAAGGCCTCGCCGAGGCGGTCGTCGAAGTAGCGGGTGCGCACCAGGTGGTAGGTGGCGAAGCCGTTCGCGCTCGAGCGCATCTGCTCGACGAACGACGCGAGGCCCTCGTGGTCGCCCAGCTCGCGCAGCAGGTGCCCGGCCAGGGGGTCGGTGAAGAGGTCGGTCTCGGCGGCCCTGACCCAGGCGGTGTAGAGGGCGGTGCGGCTCAGGCCGTCGGCTGGGATGTGCGGGTCCGCCATCGGTCTCCTCGGTCACGTCGAATCGGCGTCGCGGGTTCTCCGGAAATCGTTGGGCCGGACCAGAACCGACTACTCACCTGTGCCCGAATGTCGGCACGTGGTCGGCGTTCGATCCGTCGCCCGCCGTTACTCCGGTAGTCCGATCGGGGCCAACTGATAGCGCCTTCGAGCAAACCTATCGAATTCGCGCGCGATTGCGTACACGATCGGTGTCGCGGCGTTACGCGGGTGGAAGCAGGAACGACATGCAGAACGTGTGCGCTGACGTGCTGGGACGTGGGGGAGGTCGCATGGCCGGCCGGATGACCCTCCTCGTCCTGCTGCTGTTACCGGCCGGATGTGGTACCGCTCCCACGATTTCCGACGCCGCCGTCGTCCATTGCGCCGCCCCCGCGCGACAACAGGAGACCTTGCAGGCCGCGGCCGCGTTGCGACTGGTGGATTCCACTTCTTTTGGAAACAAGGTGGTCGTCGGCGGTAAAACGCTGTCGTTCGACGAATGGCGCGACGGGTACCGGACGAATTTCGTGAAGGCTTGCGCCGCGTTGTCCGAACCGGTGATGAAACCGGCGTCGACCCCGGCGTGGCTGACCACCCTTCTCACCGTCGCGACAAGTCTTTTCTCCGCGCTGGTCGGCGCGTGGGTGGCCTGGTACACCGCGAACCGGCGCGACGACCGCACCCGCGGGAAGCAGCAGGCGGTCGCGCTCAGGACGGCCAGCGGCGAGTTCGTCGCCGCCGTGCGCGACTACGGTGACGTCCGGCTGCGGGGCAGCGCGGACGGCACACCCCCGTCGGCCGCCGAGGTGTGGCGGCGGCGCGACCTGCTCGCGAACCAGGTCGCGGTGGCGGCGCTGCTGTGGCCGGACTGGACGGCGCCGCGCACGCTGCGGACGGAGCTCGCGGCCTTCGGCGAGACCGTGGAGGACGGCTGGGACTTCGACCGCGACCGCACCGAGTTGCGCCCGCGCGCCGACGCGCTGACCGCGGCCGCCGTGGGGATCGACGGCCGGGTCGAGGTGCTCGCCCGAGCGCTGGAACGGCCCGCCGACGCGGAGAAGTTGTTCCGGCGCACGGACTTCCGCGAGGCCGAGGTGGCGCGCCGATGAACCCCTACCTCGTGCCCGCAGGGGGCGACGGCCCCGGCCCCCTGTGCCCGCACACCGATCCGGCGCACGAGCGGTACTACGTGCCGGTCGACCACACCCTGGCCGCCTTCGAGCAGTTCAAGGACGCGATCGGGGACGCCTCGCTGATCCGCGTCACCGGACGGCTCGTGGTCGCGGTCGGCTGGGACGGCTGCGGCAAGACGTCGTTGCTCAACCGGTGCGCGACGCACCTCAAAACCGTTCTGCGCGGGCAGGGGAAAGGCCAGTGCCTGGTGCTCTCCTTCGTGGACGCCTGCCGCGACAGCGATTCCGTCGAGGTGCGTGAGAACGCGGTCTACGAGTGCCTGATCGACGAGCTCGAGAACCGCGACATGATCAAGCCGCACCACCGGGAGAAACTGCGCGGCCGCGATCTCAAACTCGGTTACCTCTACCTCAGCAAGTTCGTCCTGGGCGACACCGTCGTCGTGCTCCTGCTGCCGCGCGTCGAAATCGAGCAGGAGGTCGAGGACTACGCGCACTGGACGCACAAGAACATCGTCTTCCTCGTGGAAAGCCGGCAGATCGAGGCAGTGCGGGCGCACTGGCCGAAGATCCGGGACGCCTGCCGGGGGTCGACACCGGTCCAGCTGGAGGTCGGCAAGCTGGAACCGGACGACGGGTGGGCGTTCGTGCAGGCCCGGAACTGCCACTCGGCGGATGGTGAGAAACACCCGTTCGTGTCACAGGAAACGATACGTGCGGTGATCAGGGCCAAGGAGTTCTCGATCGGTGAGTTACACAATCTCCTCTACGGGCTGTTCGAGGAGATTCTGGCGGAGCGCGCGAATTCGGGTTCGTTAGGCTCCGGCCTGACGGACGAGGTGACCTACAGCACCATCACTGATTTCTACTTCAGGCGGGGAACGACGTGATGAGCGAGCACCCTGGTCCAGCCCCCAGCGACAACCCGTTCCTGATGGCGGCGGTCGCGAAGCCGCGCGAGTTCTCCGCCGGCACGGTCTCCATCCCGACGCCGTCGATCACCGAGGCCGTCAGCATCGTCGACAGCTTCCTGCGGCCCTCGACGCTGCCGTCGGGCACGGTGATCGCGATCGTCGGCGAGTACGGCACGGGCAAGAGCCACCTCGTCGGCGCCGTGCTGCACCACGCGCTGAGCGCCCCGGAGCGGTGGCGGCCGCGGGTCGCGTTCCTGGAGGCGCGGCCGGCCACGTTCGTCGACCTCTACAAGCAGCTCATCGGCACGGAACTGCGCCGCGACGACGTCTGCGCGCGGGTGCGCGAGTTCTACGCCGACGTGCTCGCCGACGCGCTGGGCGAGTCGGAGCTCACCGCCGGGATCGCGCACCGCCTGCGCTCCGGCGACGCCGACCCCGTCGAGGTGTCCGACCGGCTGAACCTCATGGGCAGCAAGTACCTCACGCGCCTGCGCGAGCGGCTGGAGGCGGTCACGCGCAACCGCGCGTTCGGCATCGTCCTGCCGTTGCTGCTGCGGCACGACTTCGCCGACGCCGCCTGGGAGTGGCTGTCCGGCCACCACCCCGACCCGGTGCTGGTCGACCGCGGCGTCGACACCCCCATCGCCACCGAGGAACTCGCGCTGGAGGCCATGGGCGTCATCGCCCTGCTCTACAGCACGCGCGAGCGCAAGTTCATGCTGGCGATCGACGAGATGAACAAGGTCGTCTCGGCCACCCGCAAGCCGACCGAGAACGCCGTCGACGCGTTCGAGAAGCTGATCCGCGTCTTCGCGGGCGCGCAGGCGCTGCTGGTCCTCGCCGGGCTGCCCGACTACCTCGACGAGCTGGGCGGCACGGTGCAGCAGCGCATCGGCCGCACGATCCTCGTCTCACCGCTGACCGCCGACCACGCGATCGAGTACATCCGGCAGAGCCAGGAGGCGATCGGCCGCGGCCGCGTGCTGCACCCGTTCACCGAGGACACCGTGCGGTACCTGGTGAAGCTCACCGACGGCAACGCCCGCCGCATCATCCGGCTGTGCAACCACCTCTACCGCCACGCGATGGACCTGAGCCCGCGCGACCCGTCCCGGGCGCGGGTCAGCGAGGCCATGGTGCGCAAGGTCGCGCGGGACCAGGCGGGCGCCCGCAGCACCGACCACGTGCGCAACGAGATCCGGCAGGTGCTGGCCGCGCTCGGCCTCAACTACGAGCGCGACCACTGGATGGACCCGCAGACGGACTCCCGCGCCGACTACTGGGTGCCGTACGGGGACGAGGAGGGCGCCGGCTGCGCGCTGGTGCTCACCGACACCGTGCTCACGCAGGCCGACTGCGACGCGCTGGTCAGCCGGGCGACGTTCCTGCAGACCGCCGCCGAGCAACGGCAGGTGCTGCTCATCGTCGTCGGGCTGCTGAACGCCGACTTCGTCTCGGAACTCGGCGAGGCGTTCAGCGAGGAGCCGATCTCCTACGACCACTGGACGTTCACCGAGACGCTGTCCTCCGTGCTGGAACGGCAGCTGCGGCTGCTCGACCGCGACGACGCGCTCGCGCTGGGGGAGGAGCGGTTCCGGCGTCTCGGCCGGCAGCAGGCCAACACCCAGCGGATGCTGGAGCAGGCGCTGAAGTCGCTGACCGCCATGCGGTCCTCGTCGGAGCGGTCGCTCGGTCAGATCCAGCGCGAGCTCACCGAGCTCGGCAGCGCGGACCGGACCGCCGCCGTCGCGGAGTCGCCGCCGCTGCGCCTGCCGCCCTCGGTGATGGCGCTGTTCACCACCGCGCAGTCCCTTTTGGACGGACTGGACCAGGTCGACGCCACGCTGCGCACCGTGTTCGCCGCCGCGGCCGGGGACTCGGCGAACGCGATCGACGCCCGCGTCGCGGTGCGCGCGCAGCTGCGGTCACCGCACCTGTTCTCCGCCGTGGGCGTGGGCGCGCTGCTGCGGACGCTGCTGATCACGTTCCGGGACAGCATCAACGAGTGGTACCGCTCGTACGTGCCGAGCTCGTCCGGCGGGCCGTACCCGGTAGACAAGGACAGGCTGAGCGCGCTGTGCCGCGCCTACGACACCGTCTACGAGTACATCCCGTTCTACCGGCTGGAGGACCTCGACGGGTTCAGCCCGCAGCTGGTCGACGGCAACGTGCTGCTGCCGGCCCAGATCGGCGAGGCCCAGGAGGTGTTCAACCTCCTGAGCGGCCAAGTCCAGGCGGCCGTGCTCGAGTCGGTCGCGGAGGGCCGGTGAGCAGGGCCACCACGCGGTCGCCGTAGTTCTCGCAGAACCCGGTGAACACGCCGTGCAGGGTGTTGACCACCAGGATGGCCGGGGCGACGACGGCGGCCGTGCCGGGGAACTCCGGTTCCAGCAGCAGCACCAGGACGATAGCGGTGATCCCGTTCTGCTGGGCGAACGCGATGGAGGTGCGGTCGCGGCGCGCGAGCCCGCCCGTGATCACGAGGCCCACCAGCACCTGCGCGCCGAACGCCGCCAGGCCGAGCACGATCCCCTGCGGCACCAGGACTCCGCCGACGAGCAGGAACCCGAGCAGCACCGAGGCCGTCAGGAACGCCACCCGCGTCACCCGGTCCAGCACGGCCGCGATCGGCGGCCGGGCCACCAGGCCGAAGACCGCCACGCCGAACAGCAGGAACTGCCACACGCCGACCGCGAGCACCGCGACCACGAGCACCAGCCGCACCACCAGCCGGACGCGGTCGTGCCGGACGAGCGACAGCAGCCACCACACCCCGATGCCCGCGGCGGCCAGCGCCAGGTTCGCGATCACGTTGGTGCCGAAGGAGAACAGCCCGCCCTGCGCCAGCGCGCCGCCCGTGGTGACGCCCTGCGCCCGCAACGCCAGCGCGGAGAGGTAGATCGTGAGCAGCATGGTGATCGGGTCGTCGAACGCGGCCCACGCGGCCAGCACGCTCTTCGCCCGCTGCGACAGCCGGGACGACCTCATCGCCGCCGCGGTCGACAGGGGGTCGATCTGCGCCACCGCGATGCCCAGCACCAGGTACGCGGGCGTGGAGAACGAGAGCCACATGACCGTCGTGACGAGCGCGGCCTTCACCAGCACGCCCACGGTCACGGCGGTGACGACGATCCTCAGGTGCCGGCGCACGTCCGCGAGGTCGATGCCGAACGTGCTGCCGTACAGGCCGATCGCGAGCAGTGCCGTGGCCGCCGTGAAGTACCAGCCGGACGACGTCACCTCGTCCTGCCCGGTGGTGCGCGCCAGCACCCAGCCCGCGCCGACCGCCACCAGGAGCAGCAGCAGCCGTCGCATCGTCGCGCTGAACGCGCCGGTCGTCGTCATCGCAGCGACCGGACGATGACGCCGAGCCGCGAGACCTTGTCGTCGGACGGCGAGACCTCGTTCTGGCTCAGCGTGACGCCGACCAGGTACTCCCGGGGCCGCACGCGCAGGTAGCAGATCGCACCCTGCTCCACGTCGAGCACCACGCGTTCCAGCCGCCCGCCGAGCACCTTTCGGCACATCCGGCCGAACTGCGACACCACCGACGGCAGCCGCCCGCCCAGCGCGTCGTAGAACCGGCGGCGCTGCGCCGTGCTGATGCTCCCGCTGAAGAACCTGCGCACCTTCGGGTCCTCGAACACGTCGGCGGTGAACACCGGCTCGTCGTCGGCCCACCACGACACGAGGTGCAGGTCGCGCGGGTCGACGACCTTCAGGCACTGCTCGGCGACCGGGCCGCTCGCGTCGCCGGACGTGTGCACCGCGCCGGGCGGCGCGACCGGCACCACCGCGGGGTCGGCGTCGGAGTCCGGCAGCCGTTCGGTGAGCCAGCCGCCGAGGTTCAGGGCCTGGCGGGACACCCTGAGCCGCAGGTCGGTCGCGATCGAGGAGGTGCGCCTGTCGGCCTCCCTCACGGCGCGGACCTCGCTCCACGTCACGGGTTCCGGCTGCTCGTCGTGGCGGGCGAACCCGATCAGGTGCTGGTCCGGCACCACGGAGTCGCAGTACACCGCGCCCGTGGCCGCCTGCAGCACCACCCGGATCAGGGACCCGGTGCGCGCCGGGAGCAGCTCGCGTTCGAGCTCGCCCACGAGTGTGCTGACCATGCGCGCCGTCCGCACGTAGTCGTCGCGGTGGCACTCGGCGTGCTCCGGGTCCGTGCCGAGCAGGTCGGCGGTGACGTCCGTCCGGCCGTCCGTGTAGTGCCCCAGGTGGCACAACAGGTGGTCCCCGGTCATCGCGTCCTGCAACACCTCGACGACGTCGTCCCACGCGGTGTCGACGTGCGGTCCTTTGTGGACGTGTGGTGAAGTCACTTCGGCCGCCTCCTTCACATCTCGGGTACGTCGAGCACCACGCACTGCCACTTGTTCGTGGAGACCGCGAGGTTCGCGGCCGCCGTCTTCGTCGTCGGGTGGGTCGTGCCGAGGTACTCCACGCAGTCCTCGTGCACCTCTTCGAGCAGTTGCGACCCCAGGTCGGTGTCCGAGGTGCGGGCGAGCACCACGGCGTGCGCCAGACGGCCGGCCAGGGCCCACGGGTGCACGTCGCCGAGTCTCGTCACCAGGCCCGAGCGGGCCTCCTTCACCTGCAGCAGCGCCGTTTCCGGTGCGCGGCCGAGCCAGTGCTCGAAGATCGCGAGGTCGAGCTGGCACATGAGCGCGAACGCGTGGAAGGGACCGATGTGCTTCCAGTAGCCGTTGAGGCAGTCGCGGGCCTGGTCGACCGCGACGTCGAACTCGCCCACCGCGAAGTGGTTGGCGGCGAAGCTGAGCTTGCACGCCCGCGTGTCCGGGTGGCTCTCGCCGAACGTCTGGCGGTACTCGGTCAGCACCTCCCACGTCGTGGCCTTCGCGGTGGCGCTGTTGCCCCGGCACCGCTGGATGATCGCCTGGTTCCACTTGATCCGCAGCAGGTGCCGCGGCGCGCCGTCGAGCTGCGCGACCCGCTGCTTGGCCGACTGCAGCTCGTTCCACGCCTCGTCGTAGCGGCCCAGTTCGCGCAGGTAAGTGCCGATGCTGCAGGTCGACCACCAGACGTCGAGGCTGGTGGGTCCGAGGACGTCGAGCCGGCGGTCGCGGTTGGCCCGCTGGACCTCGAGAGCCCGGCCGGGCTCGCCCGCGAGGAACAGCGACTGCGCCAGGTTGTTGGTGGCGCGCAACGTGTCCGGGTGGTTCTCGCCCAGCACCCGGCGGAAGCCGCGCACCGTTGCCTGCTCCTCCGCCAGCGCCTCGCCGAACAGGCCGAGCACCCGCTGGCCGTGCGCGACACCGCGGGCCGTGCGCAACGTCCTGGGGTGGTCGCGGCCGAGGATCCGGCGCTGGTCCGCGAGCAGACGCTCGTCCACCGCGAGCGCGTCCGTCGGCCGGTTCAGCGACCGGTAGAGGTTGCCGAGGTGGAACCGCAACCGCATGCGCAGCCCCGGTGCCTCGTCCTCCGGCCACGTCTCCAGCAGCCGCTCGCACAACGTCGTCGCGAAGAGCCACGCCTCGTGGTCGCCCTCGCGCAGGAAGTAGCCCATCTGGCTGACCAGCCAGCGCCGCACCGCGAGCGAGCGGGACGCCGGGGCGCCGCTCGGCACGATGTGCCGGGTGAGCTCCCGCATCTCGTCGGGGCAGGCCTGGTCGAGCTCGCTCTCCGACGGCGCGGTCGCGGCCAGGCCCTCCTGCACGGCCGTGTGGACGGCGGCCAGTTCGTCGGCGGGCGTCAGCTCGGCGATGTGCGCGAGCACGAGCGGGTGCGCGGCCACCGTGCCCGGCCTGCGCCAGTGGACGTGGAAGATCCCGTAGCAGACGCCGTGCCACAGCAGACCGTCGAGCTCGACGTCGTCCAGCGCGTCGGAGACCGCCGCGAGGACGGAGACCTTGTGCAGCAGGGAGAGCGCGATGCCCTCGCTCGCGAGGAACGAGCAGACGGCGGCCACCCGCAGGGTCGACCGGCCGAGGTCCGCCTGCTCCAGGGTGTTCACGGTGAGGCGGACCGCGCGGGCGATCGGGTCGCCGTCCCCGAGCGCGTCGGCGAGGGCGCAGAACTCCTGTGCCGCACGGATCTCGGCGTTCTCGCGGCGGTCGGCCTGCTGCCGCCCGAGCCGGGCGGTCTGCACGATCCACGCCCGCGCGAGCCGCAGCGCGAGGGGTTCGTGCGCGACGCGGGCCGCGACCTCGCGCAGGTCCTCCTCGCCGACGTCGGTGAGCGAGCGGCGCAGGTACTCGATGCTGTCGGCCGGTGCGAACGGGCCGAGCACGACCGGCTCGGCGTGCTCGGGCCGGGCGCGCGAGGTGACGACGACGTGGCCGCAGCCGCGCGTGGGCACCAGCCCGTCGAGCACCCCGGGATCGTCGGCGCCGTCGTAGACGAGCAGCCAGCGCTTGGACTCGTCGGCCCGGCGCAGCACGTCCAGGACCTTGTGCGTCACCTGGTTCTCCGCCGGGACGCCCAGCACGCGCGCCAGGCCCGCGAGGCCCTCCGTGACGGACCTGCGGTCGCGGGCGGGGATCCACCAGACGTGCTCGTAGTCGAACTCGAACCGGTGGGCGTACTCCTTGGCCAGCTCGCTCTTGCCCACCCCGGCCGCGCCGGTGAGCCACCACGTGACCGGGGTGTCCGCGCCGGTGAGGGCGTCGCGCATCGCCTCCAGCTCGGTGCCGCGGCCCGCGAACAGGGCGAGGCGGGGTGGCAGGTTGCGCTGGTTGCGGCTGACGGTGAGCGGGTAGCGGGTGCCCGCGCCCGCGGCGCCCGGCACGAACGAGAGCGCTTCGAGCAGGCGGGTGCGGGCGTTGCCCTCGTCGAGGCCCGCGATCGACACCCGCGTGCCGCCGGGCGGCGGTTCGGTGTCGTCGACCGCGATCGTCACGACCCGGCCGTTCGCCGGGGGCAGCGGGTGCCGCGAGCACAGCCGCACGAGCGTGGTGCCGGACGCGTCGGCCGTGTCCGCGATCTGGGCTCCGGCCGCGATCAGCTGCGAGCGCACCCAGTCGGCCCAGGGCCGGTCCTGCGGTGCCCACCGCAGCGAGACCAGGGTGGGCAGCAGCCCGACGCTGCGCCGGTAGCTCTCCAGCAGGTCGACGGCGAGCGTGCGCGGGACCGCCGCCGGACCGCCGATCGCCGTGACCAGCCGCTGGTACGCCTCCGGCTGGGCGGCGTCGTCGTGGGCGAGCACGGCGAGCGTCTCCGCGAGCGAGCCCCCGTCGTGCGGCGGGATCGCCACGACCTCCGCGGCCATGGTCCGGCCGTACTCGTCGGCCTCCTGGGCGAGCAGCGAGTCGAACGCCGAGGTGACCACGGAGAGCGTGCGTTCGGCCCGCTCCTTGTCCGCCTCGTCGAGGCGCACCGGCACCGCCACGACCTTGATGGTGACCGGGGTGGCGTTCCACACCTCGCCGGCGAACCGCGCCGCGTTCCGGATGCTGCTGTTGAGCGGCTCGAAGCAGACCGCGACGACGTCGCTCAGCCGCGCCAGCTTGGCGGCCAACTCGGGGGAGAGGGCCGCGGGCGAGTCGATCAGGACGTGGTCGTAGGCCGAGCGCTGGATGCCCGCGCGCAGCGACTCGACCTCGCCGAGGTCGCGGTCCTGCGGGTCGAACCCGCGCACCGGCGTTCCGGGGTCCGGTGAGGCGAGGACGTCGACGCGGCCGAGACCACCGGGCAGCTCGTAGCGGCGGGCCTCCATGTGCGGGTAGGCCTTCTCGTCGAAGAGCAGGTCCCGCGCGGGCGTGCTGAACCTCGTGTCGTCGAGCACCTCGTCGAGCAGCTCCCGCACGCTCATCGAGCGGGCGTGGAACGGCTGGAGGTAGTCGTGCACGTGCGGGGCGTCGCTGCCCCAGTCCGCGATGGCGACCCGGCGGCCCGCGGCGGCGAGCGTCCACGCGACGTTCGCGACGACCTCGGTGCGCCAGACGCCGTTGGTCGGGGAGGTGAAGGCGACGATCCTCGGTTTGCCGGGCGGGGGTCGGTCGTCGGTCATCGTCGCTCCACGTGCGCTCTCGTCAGATCGTGTTCTGGAAGGCCGCGTAGTGGTCGACGTTCGACGCGTTTTCCCGCAGCACCCGTTGCAGAGATCTGGTCAGAACCGAGGGCGGCAGTGCGTCGAGCTGATCGAAATCGACCTCGCTGAGATCGACCAGATCCGACTTCAAGCCGGCGTCGTGCTGGTCTGCCATGTCCCGGCGCCGTCCCCTCCGCCCCATTGCGGTGCCCGACAACAGTATGTCCGTGGATGGCCTTGACGCGTTAGCGGAAGACGCAATCTAATTGGGTGATTCCATCCTCCGATGAGGTGGTGTCCGGCATTATCGGGGTATCCGTGAGGTGTGTCGATCGGCCACCTGGGCGGAGATTCCATCAATCGTGGCGGAAGCGGTGCGACGTGGGGCGACCATTCCGGCAGGTGATCCTCAAGATGCACGCGCGGTGCGATCTCGCGTGCGATCACTGCTACGTCTACACGATGCGGGACCAGCGTTGGCGGATGCGTGATCGCACCATGTCGTCGTCGGTGATCCGGCAGGTGGCGTCGAGGCTCGAGGAGCACGTACGCGCGCACGGCCACACCTCGATCGACGTGGTGCTGCACGGCGGCGAACCGTTGCTGGCCGGGGTGGAGCGCTTGGCGGAGGCCGTGCGGGTCATCGGGGCCGTCGTGCCCGCCCGGTTCACACTGCAGACGAACGGCGTCCTGCTCGACGCCGCGACCGTGGACGTGCTCGCTGACCTGGGGGTTCGGGTCGGGGTGAGCCTCGACGGCGACCGCGAGGCGCACGACCGGCACCGCCGGCGGCCCGACGGCGGCGGGAGCTACGACGCTGTGGTCACCGCGCTGGAGCTGCTCCGCGGGAGGTCGATCTTCGGCGGCCTGCTCTGCACGGTGGACCTGGCGAACGACCCGGTGCGCACCTACGAGGCGTTGCTGCCGTTCGCGCCGCCCCGCGTCGACTTCCTGCTGCCGAACGCGAACTGGTCCTCCCCGCCGCCTCCCGGCTCCTACGCGGACTGGCTGACCGCGGTGTTCGACCGCTGGTACTCCGGCGGTGAGACGCAGGTCAGGGGCTTCGAGGAGATCATCAACGTGCTGCTGGGCGGTGGCTCGTCGGTCGAGGGCTTCGGCACGGCGCCGCCCGCGAGCGTCGTGATCGAGACCGACGGGGCGATCGAGGTGTCGGACATGCTGACCTCGGCGTTCGAGGGGGCGGGCGCGACCGGGGCGGTCATCGGCTCGTCGTCGCTGGACGCCGCCGCCGCGCGCTTCCCCACGATGTCGGCCCCGCCCGCCTGCGACGGCTGTGACCTGCGCGAAGTGTGCGGTGGCGGGGTTTACGCGCACCGCTACCGAGCCGGTTCGTTCGCCAATCCGTCCGTGTACTGCGACGACCTGTACGCCCTCATCACGCATGTGCGCGCACGGGTCGTGCGCGACATCGCGGCGTTGCCCAGGGTTGCTCGATGACCACGCACGAGATGGATCCGTCCATGTTCGCCGACCTGGCCGCCGGCGGTGGCGGCCCGGCCGCGATCGAGCTGCTCGCCAGGGCGCGCCGCAGCCGCACGGTCCTGCTGCTCCACGCCGTGGTCAGCCTGGCGGAACGCTCCGGCCACCCCGGCGCCGACCTGGTGCGCGGCACGTACGAGCAGCTCAGGGCCGTGCCCACCGCCGCGTTGCGCGCCGTCCTCGACTACCCGCGCGTCGGCGCCTGGGCGGTGCGCACGACGGCCCGCCTGCAGTCCGGCGCCCCCGCCACCCCGGAGCAGCTCACCGCCGTCCTGGCCGCCGCCCGCGTGCGCGCCGGCGTCGAGGGCGTCGTCGAGGTGCCCGGCGGACCGCTGGTGGTGCTGCCGTCGCTGGGCACGTTCCGGCCGTCGACCTCGCGCCCGGTCCAGGTCGTGACCACGGCGTCCGGCAGCGTCGCGACCGACGGGGAGGTCCGCGCGGACCTCCGCGCGGCGGGCGAGCACTGGCGCCCGGTGGGCCGCCTGCGCGTCGAGCACGACGGACTCGCGCTGGTCCTCGCCGTCGACGGCACGGGGGAGCAGAACCTCCCGGCCCAGGTCAGAGCCCACGACACCCTCCCGGCGGGGCAGGAGGACGCCTGGTGGGAGCGCTGCTCCGACGCCTGGCGCCTGCTCGTGACGAGGCACCGCCCGGTGGCCGAGGAGATCGCCGCGACCCTGTCCGTGCTGACCCCGCTGTCCACTTCCGGCACCGGCCACGCGGCCCTCACCTTCGCCAGCGCGTTCGGCTGCGTGGCCATGTCCCTGCCGGACGACCCGAGGGTGATGGCGGTGGCCCTCGCGCACGAGGTGCAACACGGCAAGCTGTCCGCACTACTGGATCTGTTCCCTTTGGTGGACGGCCTTTCTCCGTATCGCATGCACGTCGCCTGGCGCACCGATCCGCGGCCACCCGTGGCCGTTCTCCAGGGCGTATACGCACATCTGGCCGTGTCCACTTTCTGGAGCCGGTACACCGACCGGGAAGCACGCGCGGAATTCGACCGCTGGAGCACCGCCACCCGTGCCGCACTCCGTTCTTTGGCGCGCTCCGGGACGCTCACCGAGTTGGGTGAGATTTTCGTCGAACGGATGCGCCTCGTGACCGATTCCTGGTCGGATTCCCGCAATCAATGCCAAAAAGTTGACAACCTGAATTCCTTTTCACTCGGAATGTCGAGAGCGGGTGCACGCCGCTGCTGAGCGGACGCTTTCCCGCGGTGGAGTGACGCGCGTCGCCCTCCGCCGATGCGGGACCGGCAACGCCGACGACATAGGGTGCTGCAGGTGTCGCAGTGCGGCCTCGCCCGGTTGCCTGGGTGCTTCCGAGAGCGCGGTCGCCGCCAGAGGACAATGGCCCCGACCGTTCGGCTCCAGGAGGATTGTTGATCCACAAGTTCTCGGTTCGCTCCGCGGGGGTAGCGGAGCCCGACATCCGCGAGCTAGGCCGGTCGTGGGGCCTCGACGACCTCGAGGTGTGGCGCGACTACTACGTCGAGTTCCAGGAGGCGCCGGACGCCTCGGCGCTGGGTGAGGTGGCCGCCGTGCTCGGCGACCAGCTCGACGTCGAGGTCTCGCTGGACCAGCCGCTGCCCGCGGGGGCCGTGCAGGTCGCCTACAAGCGCGGCGTGGTCGACAACGAGAGCGACTCCATCGTCACGGTGTGCGGGCTGCTCGGTGTGCGGGCGCGGGCCGGCAAGGTCGCGACCGGCTACCTGTCGGCGTCGCCGCAGCTGCGCGACCTGGTCGTGGCCACGCGGTTCAACCCGACGATCGAAGAGCTGCACGACGAGGAACCGCACTACGACACCCTCGTGCCGCAGGGGCACTACGAGTCGGCCGTGCAGTACGACCTGCGCGGGCTCGGCGACGACGAGCTCGCCGCGCTGGGCACGGCGGGTGGGCGGAACCTGTCGCTCGCGCAGATGAAGCACGTTCAGCACGTGCAGGAGACGCTCAAGGACGAGTTCGTCACGGACGTGCTGCTGGAGGCGCTCGACGCCCGGTGGAGCGACCACTGCGCGCACACGACGTGGAAGTCGCTCGGCAGCCTGCTCGGCCGCCTGGTGCAGGCCGCCAAGGACGTCGACAACCCGAACGTGCTGAGCATGTTCCACGACAACGCGGGCGTCTGGGACTTCTACGACGGCCACGCGATCGCCATCAAGGCCGAGACGCACAACGGCCCGTCGGCCATCTCCGGCTACTTCGGACAGTTGACGAAGCTCGGCGGCGTGCTGCGCGACATCCTCGGCACGGGGCTGTCCGCGGACCCGATCGGCAGCTTCGAGTACACCGCGATCGGCGAGCCCGAGGCGCCCGCGCCGATCAAGGGCCGGCCGGACGCGAAGCGGCTCGCGGGCGAGACGATCCGCGCGATCAAGGAGTACGGCAACACCTTCGGCGTGCCGATGATGTCGTCGCGCATGACGTTCCACCCCGCGTACCGCGCCAAGCCGTTCGCGCTCGGCGGCAGCATCGGCCTGCTGCCCGTGTCGGCGGCGCAGCGCGGGACGCCGCGGCCCGGCGACTTCGTCGTGCTGATCGGCGGCCTGACCGGCAACGAGGGCATCCACGGCGCGTCGGCCAGCTCGGCCGGTGCGGTCATGGACACGGCCGCCGTGCAGATCGGCGCGCCGCTGGAGCAGGTCAAGTTCCGCAAGGCGCTGATCGAGCTGCGCGAGGCGGGCTGCATGAGCGCGCTCACCGACGTCGGTGGCGCGGGCCTCAACAGCGCCGTCGGCGAGATCGGCGAGGCCTGCGGCGTGTGGATCAACACCGCGCTGGTGCCGCTCAAGACCGCGGCGCTGCCGATGTGGCGGATCCTGCTGTCCGAGTCGCAGGAACGCATGCTGCTCGCCGTGCCGCCGCAGCACCAGGAACGCGCGAAGCAGATCCTCGACCGCCACATGGTGCGCTCGACGGTCATCGGCAGGTTCGCGGACACGGGGCGCTACCACGTGTTCCACGCACCCGACCTGACCGAGGAGGCGCTGATCGCGGGCGCCCCCGACGTCGTCCCGGCACACCAGGGCGAGCTCGGCTTCGACGTCTCGTACGACCTGCTCGACATCGAGGTCGAACGGTTCGAGGTCGGCCCGCCGCCGCGTCCGACCGAGCAGGTGGAGTGGCCCGAGCTCGCGCCCACGCAGCTCGCCGGGCTGCTGGAGGAGGTCGTCGCCGACGCCGAGGTCGCCTCGCAGCACTTCGCCGACTCGCAGTACGACTCCACGGTCCAGGGCAACACCTGGTACGGCCCGCACTACGGCACCGAGCAGTCGGTCCGCACGGCCTACTGGGCGGGGACGCCGGTCGACGGCTCCCCGGCCGCGGCGGTGCTCAACACCGCGTTCAACCCGTGGATGTTCGACGCGGACCCGGTCGCCGCCACCCGCCAGATGTTCTGCGCGGCCGTCGCGGGCCAGGTGCTCGCCGGTGTCGCGGTCAAGGACATCTGCATGTGCGACAACTTCTACACCCCGCACCTCTCGCCGCACTGGCGCGAGTGGCTCGTCGGCATGGTGGACGAGCTCGCCGGGCTGGTGCGCCACTTCGGCGTGCCGCTGATCTCCGGCAAGGACTCGTCGGCCGGTTCCGTGCAGACCGACGAGGGTCTGGTCAGCGTGCCGCCCGCGGTGTTCCTGAGCGCGCTCGGCAAGGTCCCGCACCGCGACGGGCTGCTGCGCGAGCAGTGGACCACGGCCGGCAACGTGCTGGTGCAGATCGGCCTGCGGACGTCGTCCCCGGTCGGCACGGTCGCCGCGCGCAAGCTCGGTCTGCCGGTCGGCGCGCTCGACGAGGTGGACCTGTCCGAAGTGGACAGCTACCTGGCCGCGCTCACCGCGAGCCGCACCGTGATGCACAGCGGTGCCCGCATCGGCGCCGGTGGCGTCGCGGCCGTGCTCGCCCAGGGCGTGCTCGCGAGCGGCATCGGCGTGGCGCTGGAGTCCGCGACCACCGAGTCGCTCTTCGCCGAGCACCGCGTCGGCGCCGTCGTCGAGGTCTTCCCCGAGGACGTCGCCGCCCTGCCCGCCGAGCTGAACCCGGTCGTCCTCGGCACGCTCGAGGGCACCGGCGTCCTGCTCGAGGGCATCGACCTGTTCGCACCGGCCGCGCGCGACGGCTGGCTCAACTCGTTCACGGCGAGGATCGCATGAAGCCGACCGTCAACGTCCTGTACCTGCCCGGCACGAACTGCCAGGAGGAGACCGTCCGCGCGTTCGCCGAGGTGGGCGCGGAGCCGCGGATGCGGTTCGCGGCCGACCTGCTGGCGGGCACCGACCGGCTCGACGACGCCGACATCCTGTGCATCCCCGGTGGGTTCTCGTTCGGCGACCACCTCGGCGGTGGCGCGGTGGCGGCGGCGTTGCTGCGCAGCCACCTCGCGGACCAGTTCGAGGCGTGCCGCACCCGGCCGTTGATCGGCATCTGCAACGGCTTCCAGATCGCCGTGCGCGGAGGCTGCTTCGGCAAGGTGGGCCTCAAGGTCAACAGCGCCGGCACGTTCCGCAACGAGGAGAACCAGCGGCACGTCGTCGAGACCGACAACGACAGCCCGTGGCTCGCGGGCCTCGGCGGGCAGACCCTGTCCTTCCCGTGCGCGCACGGCGAGGGCCGGTTCGACCCGGGCAGCGAGACGGCCGGGTTCCGCGTGGCGCTGCGGTACGAGAAGGACTCGAACCCGGACGGGTCGTTCGAGGACATCGCGGGCATCACGAGCGCCGACGGCCTGGCGTTCGGGCTGATGGACCACCCGGAGCGGGCGGTGGACCGCGAGGTCCGGCTGGCGTTCTTCGAGAACGGCGTGCGCGCCGTTCGCTAGTGGTTGCTGGTGCCGGCCCCACCGCGACCGCGGGGGCCGGCACCATGGCCGTTCGATGATCACCACGGCAGGTTGGTGATCATGAAATCACTCCTGATCGCGGCCGTCGTCGCCGTGACGCCGTTACCGCCGCTGCAGCCGGATCTGTTGCAGGCGGCCATCTCCGACCTGCGGAACCCGGTCGCGACGTCCGCGCAGCTGCGGGTCGCCGGGGACGCGGGCCGCTGGTACGGCACGGCGGGCCTCGCCGACGGACGGCGCGCGGTGAGGCCGGACGACCGGTTCCGGATCGGCAGCGTCACCAAGGTCTTCGTCGCGACCGTCGCACTGCAGCTGGTGGCGGAGGGCAGGCTCAGCCTCGACGCCAAGGTCCGGCACTACTTTCCGGACGTCCCGCAGACCCTGGACGCGGTCACCGTCGGCCAGTTGCTCAACCACACCAGCGGAATCCCGAACGAGGTCGGCTACCCGGACCTGAGCACGCCCTCGAAGGTGCTGGAACACCGCTACGACCGGTGGACGCCACAGCAGCTCCGCGACCTGATCCCCGAGGGCGAGCCGAAGTTCACGCCCGGCACCAAGCAGGAGTACCGCGGCATCAACTACCTCCTCGCCACGATGGTCGTCGAGAAGATCACCGGCCGGGACATCGCGCGGGACGTCGAGGAACGGATCACCCGTCCGCTCTGCCTCACCGGCACGTACCTCCCCGGTCGCGACGAGACGCGCATCCGCGGCGCGCACGTCCACGGCTACCTCGACGTCTCGGGACAGCGGGTCGACGTCAGCGACTTCAACTCCTCACGGGCGCACGGGGAGGGCGACATGATCTCCACGACCGCCGACCTCACGCGGTTCACCGAGGCGCTCTTCGCTGGACGACTGCTGCCGCAAGCTTTGCTGGACAAGATGTTCACACTGCCTGCCGTGTCCATGGTGGACGGTACGCCCGCGCGGTACGCCACCGGCCTGCAGACGTTCTCGATCAACGGGATCGAGGTCTGGGGCAAGACGGGGGAGTGGTACGGCTACAACGCGGGCATGTTCTCGACGCGGGACGGGCAGCGCAGGATCGCCTACTCGTTCACACCCACGGTCCGCGACGCCTCGCAGCAGCTGATGACGCTGAGGATCGCCAACGCGGTGACTAGCCCTTCAGCCGATCGGCCTTGATCCCGTACTGCGCCATCTTGCGGTAGATCGTCGCCCGCCCGATGCCGAGCTCCGCCGACGCCTGCGCGATCGTCGCGCCGGGCGCGGTCAGGCACCGGACGATCTCGTCCCGTTCCAGGGCCTGCAGCCTGCTCAGCCGGTGCCCGACGCTCGTGAACACCTCGGCGGGCAGGTGCTGCACGTCGACCACGTCGGAGCGGGCGGCGGCGATCCGCACGACCTGGCGCAGCTGCCGGGTGTTCTCCGGCCACTCGTACGACAGCAGCGCGCGCACGGCGGCCGAGGTGAACGTGACCTCGCGGCCCCGGTCGCGGTGCGCGAAGTAGTGGGCCAGCGGCAGGACGTCGTCGGGGCGGTAGCGCAGCGCCGGTGCCTCCACCACGACGTCGACCAGCGGTGCCAGCGCTTCCGGGAGCGGGCCGGACGAGGTCAGCGCGAAGCCGGTGAGCAGCGGGGCGAGGGAGGACGCGGCCCACGCGGGCAGCGCGTCCACGTCCGAGACGACGACGCACGTGTCGGCCTTGCCCAGTTCCGGGGTCCACAGCCGCAGCCACGAGCTCACGTCGTCCGGTGCCGGGGGACGGGCGTTGAGCAGGCGTTCGCGGGGGCGGACCGCGCGGCGGGCGAGGGTGGCCAGCGCGGTCTTGCCCGCTCCCGCCTCACCGACGACCGCCACGACGCGGCCCTCGCGCATGGCGTCGGCCGCGGTCGCCAGCGCGGAGGTCCACGCGGCCGAGAGCCGGGGCGGTTCGATCCGGTCGGCGTAGACGCGGAACACCTCGCCGCGCGGGGTCGGCCTCGCCTTGCGGCCGGACGTGCGGGCGAGCATCAGCGCCGCCGTGGTGCCCGCCGCGGCCTGGGCCAGTGCCAGGAGCAGGTCGGACGACTGGTCGGACCACGTCGTGAGGTTCACGCTGCCGGCCAGCGCCCCGCTCACCGGGTCCAGCACCGGCACCGCCGCGCACGTGTAGCCGCGCAGGCCCGTGCAGTAGTGCTCGTCGGCCCTGACCAGCGACGCGGTGCGGTCGGCGAGGGCGAGGCCCAGGCCGTTCGTGCCGGCGTTGGTCTCCGCGAAGTAGAAGCCCGGCGCGAGGTGGACGCGGTCGAGGGAGCGGACGATGCCCGCGTCGGTGCAGAGCCGGGTCAGCACCAGGCCCTCGCTGTCGGTGATCATCAGGCTGATGGGCTCGTTGGACAACGTGGCGTGCAGGCCGCGCAGCACCTCGTGGCCGCACTCGTAGAACAACGACGACGTGTCGACCGTGCCGGTGAAGACGGGGCGGACCTCGTCCTCGGGCACGCCGTAGCGCTCGCTGCGCAGCCACGAGGCCCGCAGGCGCTGGGGGATCGCGGCCAGCTGCCGGTCGTCCACGTCGACCTCCTCGTCGCCCGTCCGGACCCCAGCGTACGACTCGCAGGGTCGCCGGTCGCGGGTCGCGCTGTCTCAAAGTGAGACACCGGACGGGTCCCTGAGCTGCGGCGATCTTCCTACGGTCGGTCCCAACCACCACAGGAGGCGGCCATGTACTCGAAGGACGGCGAGAACTACTTCATCGTCGACGCGCACATCGCGCTCTGGGACGCCCGCCCGGAGAACCAGCGCAACATCCACGGCAAGCAGTTCATCGACTGCTTCTACGACTACCACCGCAACCTCTCGCCGGAGGAGGAGGTCTGGTCGTACGAGGAGTACCTGTACCAGGGCGGCGAACGCCTGATGAAGGACCTGTTCGACGACGGGTACGTCGATCACGCGATCTTCCAGCCCGCCCACCTGGGTGCCTTCTACCACAACGGTTTCGGGCAGACCGAGGAAGCGTTCGCGCTCGCCTCGAAGCACCCGGACAAGCTCACCTACAACCACTGCTGGGACCCGCGCCGCGAGCAGCAGGGCCTCGACGAGCTCAAGCGCGACGCGGAACGGTTCGGGCTCAAAGGCGTGAAGCTCTACACCGCCGAGTGGTTCGGCGACTCGCGTGGCTGGCGCCTCGACGACCCGTGGAGCTACCGGTACCTGGAGACCGCGCAGGACCTCGGCATCCGCAACATCCACATCCACAAGGGGCCGACGATCCGGCCGCTCGACCGCGACGCGTTCGACGTCGCGGACGTGGACCACGCGGCGACGGACTTCCCCGAGCTGAACTTCGTGATCGAGCACTGCGGGCTGCCACGCCTGGAGGACTTCTGCTGGATCGCCACGCAGGAACCGAACGTGCACGCGGGACTCGCGGTCGCGATGCCGTTCATCCACACCCGGCCGCGCTACTTCGCGCAGATCGTCGGCGAGCTGCTGTACTGGCTGAACGAGGACCGGATCCAGTTCTCCAGCGACTACGCGCTCTGGACGCCGCGCTGGCTGGTCGAGCGGTTCGTCGACTTCCAGATCCCCGCGGACATGACCGAGTACGCGCCGCTCACCGTGGCGCAGAAGAAGAAGATCCTCGGGCTCAACGCGGCCAGGATGTACGACATCCCCGTGCCGGAGGGCCTCGACGTCGCCCCGGTCGCGCAGGAGGCGGTGTCGGTCGCATGATCGAGACCGCTGTCCACGAGGCGCTCGACGAGGTGATGGACCCCGAGCTGGACGAGCCGATCACGACGCTCGGGTTCGTGCGGTCCGTGGTGCTGGACGGTGACGTGCTGACCGTCCACTTGCGACTTCCCACCGCGTTCTGCTCGCCGAACTTCGCCTACCTCATGGCATCGGACGCCAAGGACGCGCTGCGCGGACTGGCCGAGCACGTGGTCGTCGTGCTGGACGACCACCACGACTCCGACGTGATCAACCGCGGCATCGCGGCCGACTCGGGATTCGTCGGCACGTACGGCGAGGAGGCGTCGCGAGACCTGGAGGAGCTGCGGCTCACGTTCCGGCGCAAGGCGCACGCGGCGGCGATGGAACGGGCCGTGCGCGACATGCCGCTGGACCGCCTGAGGACGCTGCGACTGCGGGACCTCCCGGCGACCAAGGCCTCGGAGGCGTTGCGACGCAGGCGTTCCGCACTCGGCTTCGACGCCGCGCCGGACGCACTCGTCCTGGTCGACGACACCGGCGTGCCGCTGCCGCCGGGCGACCTGCCGCTGCGGCTGCGGTTCGCGCGGTCGGTCGGCATTTCCATCGAGGGCAACGCGCACTTCTGCCGCGGCCTGCTCCGCACCCGTTACGCAATGGAGGGAACGGCATGAGGGCCGTACAGGTGGTCGGGTACCACAAGGCGTTGGAGCTCACCGAGGTCGCGCAACCCGAGGCGACCGGCCCGTTCGACGTCGTCGTGCGCATCGGCGGCGCGGGCGTGTGCCGCACCGACCTGCACATCCTCGAAGGGCAGTGGGCCGAGAAGTCCGGCGTCGCGCTGCCGTACACGATCGGCCACGAGAACGCGGGCTGGGTGCACGAGGTCGGCTCGGCCGTCACGAACGTCGTGCCCGGCGACAAGGTGATCGTGCACCCGCTGATCACCTGCGGCCTGTGCCGCGCCTGCCGCAGCGGCGACGACGTGCACTGCGCCGCCTCCCAGTTCCCCGGCATCGACACCGCCGGCGGCTACGCGGAGTACCTGAAGACCTCCGCCCGCAGCGTCGTGAAGATCGACGACGCCCTGGAGCCGTCCGACGTGGCGGCACTGGCCGACGCGGGCCTCACGGCGTACCACGCGGCGGCCAAGGCGGCGCGCAGGCTGCGGCCGGGGGACCGGTGCGTGGTGATCGGCGCGGGCGGCCTCGGCCACATCGGCGTGCAGGTCCTCAAGGCGCTGACCGCGGCCGAGATCATCGTCGTCGACCGCAACCCGGACGCGGTGAAGCTCGCCTCGGCCATCGGCGCGGACCACGGCGTCACGGCCGACGGCACGCACGTCGCGGCGGTGCTGGACCTGACCGGCGGCGACGGCGCCGAGACGGTGATCGACTTCGTCGGCGAGGGCGGCGCGACCAAGGACGGCGTGGCGATGCTGCGGCGGGCGGGCGACTACCACGTCGTCGGCTACGGCGAGAACATCGACGTGCCCACCATCGACATCATCTCCACCGAGATCAACCTGATCGGCAACCTGGTCGGCTCCTACACCGACCTGTGCGAGCTGATGGTGCTGGCGGCGCAGGGCAAGGTCACGCTGCACACGCAGAAGTATCCGCTGGACCGGTTCCAGGACGCGATCGACGACCTCGACGCCGGTCGTGTGCGCGGCCGGGCGATCCTCACGCCGTGAACCTGCGCGCTGCGGCCTCGGTGCCGCAGCGCGTTCACCACCCGCCGGGCAGGAAACCGTCTTGGAGGCGGTCAGTAGTCTCTGGCCACAGCCTCACGTGAGAGGGTACGGCCGATGCCTGGCGTGTTCGTCAACTACCGCACCGGAGACGGTGAGTGGGCTGCTGCCCTGGTCAAGCGGGAGTTGAGCGCGCGTTTCGGAGCCGACCAGGTCTTCTACGCGAGCCAGTCCATCCGCCTGGGCGAGGACTTCTCCCGCGAGATCCTCAGCGGCCTGCGCCGCTGCGAGGTCCTCCTGGCCCTGATCGGCCCCCGCTGGGTCGACGCCGTGGACCGCGAGGGCGTCCGCCGCCTGGACAAGCCCGACGACTGGGTGCGCCGCGAGATCCTCGAGGCCTTCGACTGCGGCCTGCGCGTCATCCCCGTCCTGATGGACGGCATCGACCCGCTGCGCGAGGCGGACCTGCCCGACGTGCTGCGGCGCGTGGCCCGCTGCCAGTACCTGCGCATCCACCACCGCAGCGACGACCTGGACCTGCCCCGCCTGGTCGACGAGCTGGTCGAACTGGTTCCCGAACTCCTCGCCCCGCGGCCCGCGCGGACCTCCATGTCGTCGCGTCAACCCGCCGAGGGCGAACTGCGCGGCCCCGTCACCGAGTTCCGCCAGGCCCTGGCGGAACCGCTCGGCCAGTCGGTGCACGACCGCGTCCAGGCGGCGGCCACAGCGGCGCTGGAACTGCTCACCGAAGCGCGCTACCCCACCACCGGCCACCTGGACGAGAGCGACCTGCCCGCCGAGCTGGAGAAGCGGCTCACCGGCTACGAGCACGACCTGGCCCCGTTGCTGCGCCTGGTCGCCATCGGCGTGCGGTCCGGCGACCGCCGGCACGACGAGGTGTGGACGAGCCTCGTCGAACGCTTCCTGCGCCGGCCGTCGCGGCACCACGGCGCGAACGACGTGTGGGTCGACGCCTCGGCGTACCCGGCATTGCTGCTGACCTGCGTGATCGGCGTCGCCGCGGTGGTCGCGCACCGGGAGGACCTCCTGCACCGCCTGCTGTGCCGGACCGCGGCCACCTCCGCCGACGGTCGCACGACACCGGTGCTGCGCGAGCTGGCACTGCGCAACGTGGTCGACCCGCGGCACGCGGCAGCGCTTCCCACGTGGGGCGGTTCGCCTCCTCACCAGGCGCTGAGCGTGCAACTGCGTCAGGTGCTCAGCCGCGTGTTCTTCAACGTCGTCGACGGCCCCGCCTTCGAGTGGGCGTTCGCGGACTACGAGTTCCTGCGCAGCCTGCTGGAGCTGCACGAGGCCCCGTTCTCGTCGTTGGGCGAGTTCGCGGTGCGGCTGGACCACGACGACTCGGTCATCTACCAGCGCAACGCGGCGCGGCTGGACGCGGACTCGGCCCTGCTGCGCGCCGGGGCGTTCGGCGGGGAGCGCGACAACGTCGCGGCGGCGTGGCGCGAACTGCGCCAGGCCACCCGCGCCCGCTACTCGTGACCGGCCTGCGCGCATCACTCCGGCACGACCAGAGACCGTAGGCGGGCCCGACGACAACGCCGTGCAACCAGCGTCACCTCACCGGTCTGACCGACGCGAGCCCGACGGTGCCCGACGCGCGTTCGCACCGGTCAGTCGAGCTCGTCCAGCAGCACCAGGCTGAACTGGTTGCCTCCCGCGACCGCCGTCACCCCGCGGTTGTACTCGGGTGGGGGAGGGGGCAGGTAGGTGTAGGTGATGCCCCACCCGACCACGGTGCCGTCCCTCTTCAGCGCCAGCACGTGCTGGTGTCCGAGGTTCAGGGCGACGACATCGGTCCTGGCTTCGTCCGGCACCCGGTAGATGTGGGACTTGGACAAGCCGAAACTGGTAACCGTGCCGTCTTCCGCCAGCACCACTCCGGCGCTGTCCGTGTAGCCGACCGCCCGGACGGCACCGTCGAACCGGAAGGTCAAGTCCTCTCCGTACGGCCAGACGACGATGGAGCCGTCTGCCTTCCAAGCAGCGACTTTCAGGTCACCCGCGGCGATCCCGACCACACCGCTGGACAGCTCCGCGGGCATCTCCGACGGGGGGCCGACACCATAACCCCACACGATCACGCGGCCGTCGTTCCTCAACGCCACGCTGTACCCCGGCCCTGCGGAGACTGCGATCAGGTCGTGCGCTTCGGCCGGCACGGTCGTCTCGCCCACGTCGTTGCTTCCCCAGGCGACGACGGAGCCGTCGTCCTTCAGCGCCAGGCTGTGGTCTCCACCGGCCGAGATCGCGATCACGCCGCTCAACGCCTGCGAGGGCACCTTGAGCTGGTCGAAGGTGTTGTCGCCCCACGCGATCACGCGGCCGTCGGCTTTCAACGCCACGCTGTGACTCAGACCGGCGTCGATCGCGACCACGCCGCTCCTCGCCTCCTGCGGAACATCGATCTGGAGGGCGGCGTCTTCGTGGCCCCAGGCTTTGACAGCACCCCTTCCCACGCTGAACTGCCGGGAGGACTGCGCGGTCCGGGATCCCTTGGCGATCGTGAGCGTGACGACGTAGTGGCCCGCAGTGGTGAACGAATGGGTGAATTCAGCAGTCCGCGCGGTCACTTCGGGTACTGGCCGGTCGGACCTGGTGACGGTCCACTCCCACCTGTCGGGGTCGCGGGTCGTGTCGGCGCTGAAGCGCACCGACTCCCCGATCACCGGCTTCGGCCGGCGGACGTCGAGCGCGGTGATGGCCGGTGGGGCGTCTGGCGGATCCACGACCACCGTCGTCTCCGCCTCGGTCTGCTTGCCCGTGCTGAAGGTGGCGGTCGCGCGGACGGTGAACGAACCCGGTGCGGACCACCTGTGCCGGGCAGAGGGACCGGACGCCTCTGCTCCGTCACCGAACGACCACCGAACCGCGGCGTGGACGGCGGGGCGCAGTACGAAGACCAGCTCGAACTCGTCACCGATCGTGCCCCGGTTGCCGGGCTTGACCAGGATGGACGCCGTGGCGCCGGGAACTCTCTGGCTGGAGTCACCGCTCAGACCGGGAAGTCCAAGCCCCGCGTCCGGCTTCTGCCGGCCGGTCTTCTGAGCGTTGTCAGAGGGCTTGCTCTCGGGCACCTGAGGCACGTCGGGCGTGGCGGGGTCGTCGGCGTACTTGGTGATCGTGCGCACGTCGCCCCACAGGTCGAGCACGCCGGCCTTGCTGCTCCGCGGGTCGTTGAAGTAGACGATGTCGTCGCGGGTGATGAGCTCGAACGGTGCCGGTTGGTCGAACAGCCGGCGCTGGGCCACCACCCGTGACGGGCCGAGGTCGACGATCGTCGCCTGTCCGGTCGAGTGGTCGGGCACGACCGCGTGGCCGTGGACCTCGACCGGGGTGCCGAGGTCGGCACCCGCGGCGGAGACCTGCACCGGCGCAGTGCAGGAACCGGACCCGAAGGTGCACGTGATCAGCTCGCCGCGGGAGGGAACCAGGATCAGCACCCTGGCGAGACCGGGGGACCCGCTGATGATCACGTCGTCGTCGGGACGGAGGTCCGGGCGCAACGTCCGGCTGACGCCTCCGCTCTCGGGGTGGATCAGCTGGACCCTGCCGTGCTCCGGGTCCACCAGCGCGGGCAGGCCCTGGGTGATCGCGAGACGACCGTTGCCGGTGGCCGCGGGACGCACTCGCCGCTCGCCGCCGCCCAGCCAGACGACGTCGCCGGTCTCGTCGTCGATCGCCCACACCCGGCCTTCGCCGTCGACGACACCGCTACCCGGCCTGACCCTGTCGGCCAGGTGCTCGGGTTCGCCGGTCGGCACCAGCGTCAACGGATCGACCGCCGTGGTCATCCCGCTGTGGACGTCGAGCACCCGAGTCGCTCCCGGCGAGGGCAGCACGACCAGTCCGTTGCTCGCGGGAAGAACGGACACCGGCGGCGAGACCCGTTCGGTGGCACTGTCGACCCGGCGCAGCGCACCGGTCTTCTCGTTCAGGACCAGGGCGGCGTCCCCCTGCTGGGAGACGTTCAGCGCCGTGCTCGGACCATCGACCTCCACCTGGGCCTTCACCTCGGCGGAGGCACCGTCCACCAGCGTCGCCTGGCCAACTCGTTCGGACGCGAGCCACACCGCTCCGGAGTACATGCGCGCTTGCGAGGTCTCGTACCCCGGGCCCACCACCACGACCGCGCCGGTGAACGCGGCGACGACGGCGAGAACAACTCGGACATGTCTCGGTTTCATCGGTATCGCCCCATCTCCAAGTTCTCGCCGGCCCGCCGCCTGCGCCGCCTGACGCTCCACGCCGTCCACAGCGGACGCGGGTCCACCGCCGCGCGCACCCGCGCGGTGGACAGGCGTTGCGGGTGCAGTCCTGCCCTCAACCGCGCCTCGTGTTCCCAGGCCTGATCCGATTCCGGCCGGCCGACGAGTTCCGGTGCGTAGATCGCCGCAGTCGCCAGCCGCGCGGTCGCGGCGATCGAGTTCGCCAGGTCCCCCAGGTCGCCTCGCACGTGCTGAGCCACCTCGTGGAACGTGAGTGAAACGGGTACCGAGACGCCGCGCTCGGCCAGCCGGTCGAGCTGTTCCTGCCAGGCTCCGAGAATCCGCGCCGCGTCGTCCGGATGACCTCGCCTGCGCCGACGGCGGGAAGCTTTGCCGAGCGCCACGAACCCGCCTGCCAGGACGAGGAGCAGAACGACCGCCGGCACCAGGACCAAGGTGCCGTTCAGGACATCGCTCCAACGCAGTGCCCACGAGTCCGGCGCGATGGTGGACTGCGCTTCCGCCTCGGGCGCCGGCTCCGGGGTCTCGGCCGTCGGCGAGGCCTGCGGCGGGACCACGCGGGGTGGTTCCTGCGGGGGCGGGGGCAAGGGCGTGGTGCTGCTGCCGGTCGGGTCGTACTTGACCCAACCGAGTCCGGTGAAGTGCACCTCGGCCCAGGCATGGGCGTCGGCCGTGGTGACGTGGAAGGCGCCGTCCCGGGGAGAGTGCAGGCGGTAGCCGACCGCGATCCTGGCCTGGAAACCCCACATCCGGGCGATCACCGCGAACGCGGCGGCGTACTGCTCCGCGTACCCGCCGGCTCCACCTGTCAACGCGCGGTCGATGGCGGCGTACGAATGTCCTGGTGGACGATCCAGCCGGTAGCTCAACCTGCTCAGTTGAGTCTCGAGGTGGACGAGTTGGTCGCGAGCATCAGCCTCGGAGTGTTCGCGAACCTTCGCCGCCAGCGAACGCAGCGAATCCGGAACACCATCGGGGAGCGGATCCGAGCGGGTCGCCGTCGGCACGGACCGTGCCGGTTCGATGACCCCCTGACTGGTCTCGGCTGTGAGGTCGTAGCTCAGACCCGACGTGATCGGACCTGTTCGCACCACCACGCCCGAGTCCGGGTCGAACCCCACTCTCCCTGTTCCCCCGCGCAGGTCCACCTGGGACGGCCAGCCGACGACGGGGAGGTACGGGCCGGAGAGCTCTTGCAGTTCGACCTGGATTCTCAGCTGTTTGCGGGACGTCATGTCGGGGTCGATGGTGAGGCGGCTCCCGGCCACTCGGTAGGTGTCGTCGGAAGTCCACGTGGTGCCGTCGAACCGGTCGAGGGCGGCGGTGCGGATCCGGTTGATCCTCGGGATGGTCGAGGAATCCGCCCGCACCACGAACAACGGGCGTGGTGGGCTCTCGTTGAGCTGTTTCTTCAGCTCCGCCAACGGGGTCAGCGTGTCGGTGTCGAGGAGGGGCGGGGCGAGCACGTCGCGCGGGTCGAAGCGGTGGTCGCCCGAGGCGAGGGGCAGCACCTGTCCGCCCGCCACGCCGAACAACGCGCTCGCGGCGATCATCGCGGCCACCAGCGCGAGGGCGACGACGGGTCTGCCGGACGGGCGGGCGGTGGACACCGCACTGCCCCGGTGGGTGCGGACCGCGATCAGGAGCAGTGCGGCGAGCAGGAAACCGGCGGTGGCGGCGGGGTGGCCGCCTGCCTGGTTGCCGACCGCCAGCAGCGCGAACAGGAAGGCGGCCAGCGGTGGGGCGAGAGGGGCCAGCGGGTGCCGGGTGCGCAGGACGAGCAGGACCGACGTGAACGCCGCCGCCCACGTCACCAGCGCCGGTGCCGCCAGCAGTTCGGGCCAGCTGTCGGCGGGCGCGCTCACGGTGAGCAGGCGGTTCCAGCTGCCGCGCGTTCCGCTGAGGACGGCGGAGGCGGCGCCGCCGAAGACGCCGTAGACGAGGACCGCGGCCAGTCCGAGGGCGCCCAGCACGGCCGTCGCCCACACGTGCCGGTGGCCCGCCACGGCCGTCAGCGCGCCGACGAGCCAGGCGAGCGCGAGCACCGGCAGGTAGCCGGTCGTGGCGAAGAACCCGTGGTACACCAGTGTTCCCGCCGCGGTGGCCACCACCGCGAGCACCACCTCGGCCGTGCTGCCCGGCGCGAACCTCCGCCAGTTCACCGCAGCACCAACCGGTTCCAGCTCGTCGCGAACATGTCGCTGCTCGCCGCCGAGACCGCGAGCACGCCGCGCGGCCTGGCCGGCGCCACCGCGTCCGGTGTGACGAGCTGGGCCAGGCTGAGCGAGAGGAACCGGGGCCGCAACGACATCAGCAGCCGGGTCGCCTCCGCGTCCGTGCGACCGGTGACGACGACGAGCGCGACGCCCTGGGTGTCGGTGACCACGTCCCGCACCAGTTCGGACAGTGCCGCGAGGCCCCTCTCGGCACTGTCGTGCCGCACGGAGGACAGGAGTTCCAGGGCGGTGCCGCTCGACTCGCGTTCCGCCCCGCCGGTGGTCTTCAGGTGGAGCGGCATGCTCGCTCGTTCGGCGGCGACGCAGAACGACGCGGCGACGCGGACCGCGTCCTCGAAGAGCGTGCCGGGGTAGGTCGCGGAACCGGTGTCCAGCACGACCAGTTGGCGCGGCTCGTCCGGCACGACCACGTGACGCGCCATGACGGTGCCGGTCCTCGCGGTCGCGCCCCAGTGGATGCGTCGCCAGTCGTCGCCGGGGACGTACTCCCGCAGGCTGTGGAACGCCGCCCCGCCCAGCGGGGCGTTGCTGGTCGTGTGGCCTTCGGCGTCCTGGGACCCGCCGAAGGTGATCATGGCCAGGTGGTGCACGCGCGGGTAGACGTGGACGACGAGCTCGCCCCCGGTCGCGCGGCCGCGCTGGAGCAGTCGCAACGGGTCGGAGTGCCCGAGCCGCACGGGTGGGATGACGTAGCGGCCGCGGCGGCTGACCGGAAGCGGATAGCCGACCGTGCACTCGCCGCCGGCGGCCAGCGCGGGCACGGAGACGGTCGTCCGGTCTCCTCCGAGCGTCTCGGTGACCACCAGCGGTGGGCTGCGGCGGCGGCCCACGTTCGTGACGGTGAGCGTGCCGTGCGCGGCGTCGCCCTCGAACACCCGGCGCGGCCGGATCTCCCGCACGACGGTCAGCTTCGGCGTCGCGAGCAGCCACAGCGCGGCGATCAGCAGGGTGCCCGCCGCGGCGAGGCCCAGGGTCACGAGTTCCGGGTAGTCCGCCCACACGCCGAGGGCGACCAGGCACACGGCGGTGGCCGCCATCCACGCGCCGGTCGTGGTCAGACCTGTGCTGGTGAGCCTGCTCATCGGCCGGACGGGACCGGCGCGGTCGCCAGGACCTCGGTCAGGATCGCGTCGGTGGTGCGCTGCTGGATGCGGGCTTCCGGGGTGAGCAGCAGGCGGTGGTTGAGGACCGGGATGGCGATCGCCTTCACGTCGTCGGCCGTCACGTACGGGCGCCCGGCGGACAGGGCGTAGGCCTGCGCGGCGGTGATCATGGCGATGCCGCCGCGCGGGCTCACGCCCAGTTCCACGTCGGGGTGGACCCTGGTGGCGCGGACCAGGCGGGCCACGTACTCGCGGAGGTCCTCGGCCACCCGTTGCTCACGGACCGCCCTGATCATCAGGCGCAGGTCGTCGAGCTCCATCACGGACTTGAGCTCGTCGGGGCGCCTGCGGGTGACGCCGTAGGACAGGATGCCGACCTCGTCCTCGAGGTTCTCCGGGTAGCCGATGCTGATGCGCATCATGAACCTGTCGAGCTGCGCCTCGGGCAGGGCGTAGGTGCCCTGGTGCTCCACCGGGTTCTGGGTGGCGATGCACAGGAACGGGTACGGGACGGGCACGGGGCGGCCGTCCACGGTGACCTGGCCCTCGGCCATGACCTCCAGCAGGGCGGACTGGGTCTTGGGGGAGGCGCGGTTGATCTCGTCGCCCAGCAGGATGTGCGTGAAGACGGGGCCCTGGCGGAACTCGAAGCGCGACCGGCCCTGGTCGTAGACCTGCACGCCGGTCACGTCGGAGGGCAGCAGGTCGGGGGTGAACTGGATGCGCTTCACGTCGGCGCCCGCGACCGAGCGCGCGATCGCCTTGGCGAGGGACGTCTTCGCGACGCCGGGGACGTCCTCGATCAGCAGGTGGCCCTCGGCGAGCAGGCACACGAGCGCCAGCCTGACCACGTCGTGCTTGCCGCGGATGAAGTCCTCGACGTTCGCGGCCAGCGCCTCGAACCTGCGCTGGAAGATCGCCGCATCGGACACCTCAGAGCCCCCATCGTGAACCTTGCTAGTGGATGTGACCGCGCAACGCCGCGGTGAGACGGGGGTGGACCTCGCGGACCGCCGCCTGGTCGCGTTCACGGCCGAGCAGCCGGGCCAGTCGCTTCAGGTCCTGCCGCACGGTGGCCGAGTCGACCACGTCGGCGGAGTCGAGGACCTTGGCGGTCAGGACGCTCGCGTGGTCGATGTCGCCCGCGGCAGCGTAGGCGAGGGCGCGGCGGGCGCCGAACCGGGCGTGCGTGCGGTGGGCGCTGCCGGGCACGAGGGCGAGCTGCCGGTCGAACGCGTCGGCGGACTCGCGCGAGCGGCCCAGGTCGTGCAGGCACCAGGCCTCGACCAGGCTGTTCAGGTCCGGGCCGCTGACCGAGGCCGAGCCCATCGCCATGCCGTCGGTGGTGCCCGCGCGGTCGAGCAGGACGGCGGCGCGGTCGAGCGCCCGCCGGCAGCTGTCGTAGTCGCACGCCAGGGCGTGGCCCTGGGCTTCGCGCAACGCGGCGAGGCCCTGCACGCGCGGGGACGTGCCCGGCGCGGCCTGCGCCTGCTGGGCCAGGTCCACGGTGCTGGCCGCGTCGTCCCGGTAGAGGGTGATCAGGGCCTGCCTGATCAACGAGTACGTGGCGAGCTCGGTGTCGCCGGCCGCCGCGCCCATCTCCACCGCGTTGCGGGTCCACCACATCGCCGCGCGGTCGTCGCCGGACTCCTGGGCCATCCACCCGGCGTACTCGCTGTAGCGGGCGGCGAGGCCCAGCAGCTCCTCGCGCACGGGGGAGGGGGCGCCGTTCGCCATGCCGCGCAACGTGTGGGTGTGCACCGTGACCATCGGCAGCACCACGCTCGGGCTCGTCGTCTGCCCGAGCTGCCTGACCTGCGCGAACAGTGATCTGAACGCGGTGAGCGTGCCGTCGTGCGCCGCGCTCGCGGAGGCGGCGGGAGGGGCGCCCAGCGTCAGCCCGAGCAACGAGGCCGCGCCCGTCGCGATCGCCTGCCGCCGGGGCATCGGAACCATCCAGCTCGACCCGTCCGGAGCCATGCTCATCACCCACACTTCGCCGTCGCCGTCGGCCGCGACGGCTGCGGGCGGGCTCGCGGGAGTGGGCTGGTCCACCAGGGCTGCCAGGCGTCCACCGGCTCCGAGAACCGCGTCACAGCGCCGGGCCAGATCCACACCTGGTTGCTTGACACCAGTCTCGATCTTGCCCAGATAGCCCTTGCTGTAGTGGACCTGCTGCGCCAGCGCCGCCAGCGACAGACCCGCCGCGGCACGCAGGCGCCGCAGCTCCACACCAAAGACATCCGACTGCTCAGCCATGGGTCCCCGCCTTCGACCGCCGCTCCCCGCGGCCGTGAACCGACCACTGCAGACTACTGAGCCGCTGGTCGCGGGCCCAGTCCCCCCGGAGTGCCGGTGTCAGGACGACCCCTGGCCGAGTTCGAGTCTGCGCGGCTGCGCGGCCGAATCCCAGGCGTCTCCCGTCGCCCTCGTGATCGGGAGACGGGAGACCCCTGCCCAGCGGGGCCGTGCGGGGACATGCTGGTTCCGGGCGGTGAAACACCCAGCACCGCCCTGGTTCTGGGGGGTGTGGCGGCAGGCCGGGGCTGGGGGCTCAGTCCTGCCGCCACAGACCAGACGTGACGGAGGGGGCGGAGATGAACAGGGACTGGACGGGCGCGCCTTCCTGACTGAACGCGGCCGGTGTCCCACCGGGACTGTCCCGCCGGGCCTGGGGGACCGGCGGGGCGTCCACACCGGATTGGTCCGCCCACGCGGGGAAACGGAAGGAAAACCGTCGGCCCTCGCCGTCCTCGGAGGACTTCCGGAGACCGCCGAAGCCGGCGAGAGCTTTTGGTTCCGCCCGCGATTCCGTCGGACAGGTGATGCAGGTGGAAGTGCAACCAAATGCGGTCGCGCGCCGAGCGGACGCGTGGGCGGGCAGAAAACAGACAGAAAACGTGCGGGTCTCCGCCGTCCCGATGGCGTCGCTGTGGCGGAGGCCACTTCTCCGACGGTCGTCCCGCCTCGTGCGTGCCCGGAGTGGCATTGGTGGGCACCGGCGGTTCCTCCCGCGCCGCAATCGGTGCGCGTTCCCGGGACGCTGCTCGCCGCCGTCGCCGCCGGAAGTGTCGTCGCAGTGGCGGTGACCAGCGCAATTGTCGCGCTCTTAACGACGCCGCACAGGCCTCTCTCGTTGATCAAGGCTGAGGAATGACCTTGAGTTGATCACGGCACGCGACCGCGTTCCAGGTGCGAATTCGCGAATAAGTCCTGGTAACGGATAGCGACGATTGGTCGCGCTGCGGTGGTCCCTTAGAAGACGGCGAGCGCCGTTGTCAAGTTCGGGGTCAATAGCCCCGCGTTTCCACAGTTCAGTTGGCAAAAGCCCAGCTCGTCATCCTTTCGCCCGCTCGGTCACGGAACGCCCGCGCTCGCGGGAGAGCGTGTTCCCCCACCACAACGAGGCGAGGGATCCTCAGAACAGGGGGTGTTGCGGAACGCATCCGACTGAGTACTCTGCTCTCACCCCCTCAAGATCATCGCTGTTGATCGTGTTGATCATGTGGTGTTATCTTTCCGTCGCCAATTCGGGTGGTCGTGGAGCGTTGTGAAGCTGAAGAACGTGCCTGAGACGAATTACAAGACAATTCGTTCCCGGCTCACTGGTGTCGTGGTGGTTCCCAGCGTCGTCCTTCTGGCCATGTGGGCGCTGTTCTCGTCGTACACGGTGTTCGAGGGTCTCTACCTCCAGCTGGTCGCCTCCGGCGTGCGGGACGCGTCGATCCCCGCCGTGCAGTCGTTCGCGTCGCTGCAGAAGGAACGCGAGCTGTCCATGACGAGCCTGAGCCGCTCGGGTGCGAACACCTCGGCGGCGCTGGTCAAGCAGCAGCAGGACACCGACAAGGACGTCGAGAAGATGAAGTCGGCGTTCGCGGAGCTCGCCTCCCAGGCGCCGCAGGAGATCGTCGACGGCATCAACAAGCTCAACGGGCTCCTCGACCAGCTGCCGGACCAGCGCGAGCGCCTCGAGTCGGGCAACGCGTCCAAGGACGAGGTCTACCGCTACTACAACAGCGTGCTCGACGCCGGTGGCGCGCTGTTCGGCACGCAGGCCCGCGTGGTGCCCGACGCCGAGACCGTCCAAGGCGCGATCGGCGCGGTGCAGTACTTCCAGGCCTCCGACGCGGCCTCGCGGTCCAGCTCGATCGCCGCCGGTGCCATCGCGGCGGGGAAGTTCTCGCCGGAGGAGCACCGCGAGTTCGTGCAGCTCGTCGGCGCCTACCACTTCAACCTCAACGTCAACGAGGCCACCGCGCTGCCCGCCGTCCGCGAGCACTACAAGCAGCTCACCGGCAGCGCGACGTACCAGCAGCTGGTCACGCTCGAGAACCGCCTGCTGCAGAACGCGGAACGCAACATCGGCGGCCAGGTCACGCTGGCGGACTGGGAGAACGCGAGCCGCGCGGTCTCCACCGAGCTGACCACGATGGTGCAGGAGCAGTCCACCGGCGCCGTCAACATCGCCATGGCGAACGGCAAGAGCAAGTTCACCACGGTCCTCATCGGCAGCCTCATCGCCCTGATCGCGGTCATCGCCGGCATCTTCGTCGCCGTGCGCGTCTCGAACCGCCTGGTCAACAAGGCGTTGATCGTCCGCCTGATCAGCCTGAAGAGCGACTCCCTCAAACTCGCGCACGAACGCCTGCCGAACATCGTCGAGCGCCTGCGCGACGGCAAGCACGTCGACGTCGCCGCCGAGGTCCCCGCTCTCGACTACGGCAACGACGAGATCGGCCAGGTGGCCGACGCGTTCAACGCCGCGCAGTACACCGCCGTCGCCGCGGCCGTGAAGGAGTCGCAGACCCGTGAAGGCGTGAACCGGGTCTTCCTCGACATCGCGCGCCGCAACCAGGGTCTGGTGCACCGCCAGCTGAAGATCCTGGACAAGCTGGAGCGCGAGGAGGAGAACCCGGACCACCTCGACGCGTTCTTCCAGCTCGACCACCTCGCCACCCGCGCGCGCCGCAACGCGGAGAACCTGATCATCCTCACCGGCGAGCAGCCGGGCCGGCAGTGGCGCAAGCCCGTGCGCATGCTCGACGTCGTCCGCGCCGCCGTCGCGGAGACCGAGCAGTACGCCCGCGTGAAGGTGAACCCGGTGCCCGAGGTCGCGCTGGTCGGCGCCGCCGTCGCGGACACCATCCACCTGATCGCCGAGCTCGTCGACAACGCGACCTCGTTCTCCTCGCCGCGCTCGCAGGTCGAGATCCACAGCAGCGAGGTGCCGCAGGGCCTCGTCATCGAGATCGAGGACCACGGCCTCGGCATCAAGCCGGAGGACCGCGAGCAGCACAACAAGATGCTGGAGGCACCGCCCGACTTCGAGGCGATGCGCCTGCGCGGTGAGTCCCGCCTGGGCCTCTTCGTCGTCGCGCGGCTGGCCTCGCGCCGCCACATCCACGTCGAGCTGCGCGACTGCCCGTCCGGCGGCACCATCGCGCTGGTCCTGATCCCGTCCGAGCTGATCGTCGGCGAGGCGGGCGCCGTGGACCCGGCCGACTCCGTGCAGATGCCCAAGCCCACGTTCCGCCAGCAGACGATGCAGCAGGCCGCGCGGTCCCCGGAGGCCCTGGAGGCGGCGGTGCCGATGCAGGGCGAGCTCGTCCCCGACGCGCGTCCCGGCGAGCGGCCGACCGAGACCTTCCACCTGGACGAGTTCTGGGCCGGGAGGGCAGTGGGAAACGCACCGGCCCCAGGCCCGGAAAGGGACCTGGACAGCAGCAGCGGGCACATCGAGCTGCCCCGGGAAGACCGCCTGGCCGGCGCCTGGCCGACCGCCGACCCGGCGGAAGGTGAGCAGACGACGCGTCAGAACACCCGGCCCGAGCTGCCGCGCCGCAGGCGCCAGCAGCACCTCGTGCCGCAACTGGCCAACGACGAACCCCGGCCGATGCCCGAACTCGCGGAGTTCAACCCCGAGGAACGGGCGGAGCGCACCCGCGACGGCATGGCGGCCTTCCAGCGCGGCACCCGAGACGCGCGCCAGGCCGACGACGTCGTGGAACCGTGAAAACGCATACTGAAAGGGCTATTTCCGTGGACGACCTGACCGGCGGGCACCCCGAGCTCAACTGGCTGCTGGAGGACCTCGTCGCGAGAGTGGTCGGTGCCCGGCACGCGGTGGTGCTCTCCGCGGACGGCCTGCTGCTCGCCCACTCTCCCGAGCTGTCCAAGGACGACTCCGACCACCTCTCCGCGATGGCGTCGGCGTTCCAGAGCCTCGCCCGCGGCACCGGCCGGCACTTCGGCGGTGGGCAGGTCCGCCAGACCATCGTGGAGATGGAGCGCGCGCACCTGTTCGTCACAGCGGCGGGCCAGGGCGCCTGCCTCGCCGTGGTGGGCGACGAGGACGCCGACATGGGCATGATCGCCTACGAGATGAACATGCTCGTCAAGCGCGTGGGCGCGTACCTCTCGTCGGCGCCCAGAACACTGGCGTCGCCGAGGATGCCCAACCCCCTCGGCTTGTCATGAGCAACTCCTCCGACTGGTGGTACGACGAGGCGGCGGGCCCCATGGTCCGCCCCTACGCGATGGTGAGCGGTCGCACGAGGCCCAAGCCCGCCGGCGAGGACCTGGCGCTCACGACCCAGGTCAGGGCGCTGCGCACGACGACCGACCAGGGCACGCTGTCCGTGGAGCACCTGGAGATCATCAAGCTCTGCCGGAAACCGCTTTCCGTCGCGGAGGTCGCCGCCTACCTGCACGCACCGCTCGTGGTGGTGAAGGTGCTCCTGAGCGACCTCATCCAGCGCGGTGACGTCATCACCAGCGGCCCGGCCACCAGGGTGGCCCCGGTCGACATGACCCTACTCCAGAAGGTGCTCGATGGTGTCCGTGCAATCTGAGCAGGGGCGTGAGGAACTCACGATCCCGACCTCGGTCAAGATCGTCGTCGCCGGTGGGTTCGGCGTCGGCAAGACGACGATGGTCGGCGCGGTCAGCGAGATCACCCCGCTGCGGACCGAGGAACTGCTCACCGAGGCCGGCGAGGAGATCGACGACCTCTACGGCGTCGAGGGCAAGACCACGACCACGGTCGCCCTGGACTTCGGCCGCATCACGATCAACCCGGAACTGGTGCTGTACCTCTTCGGCACCCCGGGCCAGGACCGCTTCTGGTTCCTGTGGGACGAGCTCGCGATCGGCTCGATCGGCGCGGTCGTGCTCGTCGACACCCGCAGGCTCGACGCGGGCTTCGGCGCCATCGACTTCTTCGAGCGCCGTGGCATCCCGTTCGTGGTGGCGGTGAACTGCTTCCAGGGCAGCCACTCCTACACGACGCAGGAGATGCGCGTGGCCCTCGACGTCTCCGACGCCGTGCCGCTGGTGCTCTGCGACGCGCGCGACCGCGAGTCGTGCAAGAAGGTGCTCGTCACCGTGATCGAGCACGCGATGAACCGGCTCGACGTGATGGCCTGACGATTTACGGTCCGAAGCCCTTGGCGCGTTGTGCGCCAAGGGCTTCGGCGTCTCCTGGGGGCGCAGAACCTTGCTGAGGTCCTGCTTACGCGTTCCTAGACCTTCACCTGCTCCAGCCGGCAGCGGAACGGCCGCAGCATCACCGGCGCGTGGGTGACCCGGTAGCCCGGCACCCGCTCGGGGTTCTTCGCGATGCCCGCCAGCGTCTCGGCCACGTACTCCAGGTGGCTGCGGGTGTACACGCGGCGGGGGATCGCGAGCCGCACCAGTTCGAACGGCGCGGGCGTGAGCAGCTCACCGGACGCCTCGTCGATCTCGCCGAGGTAGAGCGATCCCAGCTCGGCGCAGCGGATCCCGCCCGCGAGGTAGAGCTCCGACGCGAGCGCGTGCCCGGTGAAGCGGCTTGGCGGGATGTGCGGCAGCAGCCTGGCCGCGTTGAGGTAGACCGCGTGCACGCCCGTCGGCCGCACGCTGTCCACGCCCGCCTCCCGCGCGCACTCCGCGAGGTACGCGGTGGCCTCGGCCCGCTCCCGCAGGTACAGCGGGTCGGTGACCTCCATCAGGCCCTGCGCGCACATGTCGAGGTCGCGTCCGGAGAGCCCGCCGTAGGTGGTGAAGCCCTCGCCGGCGATCAGCAGCAGTTCGCACCGCTTGGCCAGTTCCGCGTCCTGCAGCGCGAGCATCCCTCCGATGTGGACGATGCCGTCCTTCTTCAGGCTGAGCACGCACCCGTCGGCGAGGCGGAACGCGAGCTTCGCGACCTCGCGCGGGCTGTGGCCGCGGAAGCGCTCCTCCCGCTGCGTCACGAGCCACGCGTTCTCCGCGAACCGGGCGGCGTCGAGGAAGAACGGTACGCCGTGCTTGCGGCACAACGCGCTCACGGCCTCCAGGTTCGCCATCGACACCGGCTGCCCGCCGCCGCCGTTGTTGGTGATCGTCATGACGACCACGCCGACGTCCTCCGGCCCGTCGAGCAGCGCCTCGAGCCGGACGAGGTCGATGTTGCCCTTGAACGGCTCGTCGCTGTCGAAGTCGGCGGACTCCGGGCTCGGGAGGTCCGTCGCGATGCCCCCCGCGAGCTCGACGTTGGCCCGGGTCATGTCGAAGTGCGTGTTGCTGACCGAGAGCTGTCCCGGCTTGAGCAAGGCGTTGAACAGGATCCGTTCCGCGGCCCTGCCCTGGTGCACCGGGAAGATGTGCTCGTAGGCGGTGAGCTCCTCGGCCACCTCGCGGAACCGGAACCACGACCGGGAGCCCGCGTAGGTCTCGTCGCCGCGCATTCCCGCCGCCTGCTGCTCGGCCGACAGCGCACCGGTGCCGGAGTCGCTCAGCAGGTCGATCGTCACGTCCTGCGCCGCGAGGTTGAACTGGTTGCAGCCGGCCTCGGCGTAGCGGCGTTCCCGGAAGTCGCGGGTGGTGATGGGAATGGGCTCGACGACCTTGATGCGGTACGGCTCCACGGCGGTGGCCTTTCTGGTGCTGCTACGCGGATAGTGCGGTGGTGCGGGGCGGCGTGACGTCGTAGGCCTCGGACGACAGGTAGACCGAGACCCCGGGCTTGGGCCGGCCGAGGCGCAGGGACACGTGGGCGATCAGGCCCACGCCGTCGCCGAGGGGACGCTGGACGATGCTCGCGAGGGCCATCACGAACGGCGTGGTGTCGAGCCCGCAGCGGGCCATGATTGCGAGGACGCGCTCGCACGCCTCCAGGTCGTCCTGCACGTAGTCGCGCACCGGGATGTAGAGCGAGTAGCCGCTCGGCCGGTCGGTGTCGCCGGACATGAACGTGTAGCTCGACATCAGCGGGCGCCGGGAGAACGGCCCCGTGCCGCCCCTGGCGAGCTCGCAGACGTCCGCCAGCAGTTCCGGGTCGGTGTCGGGCACCGCGGCCGCCGCCCGCACCACGTCCGCGATCACCGCGTCGTCGTGGGACACGTAGGTCTTCACCCGCGCGCGGTCCTCGTCGGTGAGGTCGAGGGCGAAGAACGAGAACCGGTCGAGTCCGGTGCGGCGCAGCCCGTGCTCGGTGACGGCGGGCAGGGCGGCGCTCAGACCGAGTCGCGAGAGCCCTTCGGTGACCAGGGCGGTCCCGTTCTCCCGCCCGCGCACGTCGGGGTTGAGGTAGACCTTGATCGCTTCCTGGCTGCTGGGGTGGACGATCAGCGAGTACCAGAACGCGAAGTCGCCCTGCGGGTCGTCCGGCAGGAACAGCTCGCGCACCCGCTCGAACTGGTCGAGCCGCAACCCGTGCCGGTCCGCGAGCCGGTCCAGCACGCCGAGCGCGGCCGCCAGGTTGGCCTGCCCGTCCGGGCGCTCGGCGAGCGACTCGACGATCATCCGCACGGCGGGGCGTTCGTTTCGGGCCAAAGCCACCGAGAATTCGACCGGGGTGTGGTCGTCGGCGACGAATGAGGGCCAAAGGGGAGAGGAGGAGAGAGGGAGTCTGCTGCCAGGTCCTAAAGCCTCACTCAGCAGTTTTGTCGCCGTATTAGCGGATCCCGCTAAACCGACGGCGCGCAGGAGGTTGGTGAGTTGTCCTGTGGCGAAATCGTGCAACGAGACTGGCGCGCTCAAGACGGGGCACTCCTGATCGGCCGGGGAATCAGGCTGGGCGCAATCCCTGACGGGGTGGAATCGCGAAGTGAATTCTCTCAAAGCGCCACATGGGCTGGTCAAGGGCCAAGGGGGTTGCATGCGACACTCTGGACTGTGATGAAGATTGCGCCACTCGGTCTATTGACGTGAGCGCTCACGGGTGATGTCACGGTTAATTGCGTCTGCGGGCACGGGTGTGCTATGCGCCATCCGCACCGGCTTCGCAGAGTGAGCAATTGTGCAATTCGCGGGCCGCGTGGTAATGCGCCCGAATCGCGACCGTTTGTCCCGGTACAAAAGAAACGGGGGTGCCCGCGTCGCGGACACCCCCGTTCGGGGTTGATTCGAAATTCGTCAGCCGTTGGACTTCGCGCACCGCGCTTTGCCGGGACAACTGCGGATCATGCGGACCGACGGCGCCTCGTCGATCGTCGCGGGCGGGTTCACCGCCCCGCCGGGCCACTGGACGGAGATCGCGATCGACGCCGCGTTGTTGTCGTAGTTCTTCTCCAGCAACGCGCGGTCGGAGTTCACGACGTTCACGACGTCGTACACACCGGACTTCACGCCGGTGAGGTCGAGCCACTGGAAGTCGACCTCGTGCTTGTAGTCGTCGCCCGAACCGACCGAGATGCCGAACACTGTGTCCAAGGCGGACGGGTTGTGGTGCTCGCACATGTGGCCGTCGAGGCGCTTCGCGAGCTGCCCCGCGGGGGTGGCCGGGTCCGTCGGCCGGTTCGGCAGGTAGTCGAGCACCTCGTAGCGGTCGCCGATGCAGAACCCGTTCTTGCGGTCCGTCACGACCACCTTGCCGTCCGGTGTGCGCAGCTGGAAGTACTCGAAGTTGAGCAGGTGCCAGTGCGTGTGCGTGGGCGCCGGCTCGTAGTAGGCGCTCGCCGTGGTCTCGCGCCGCGCCTCGTTGTACGAGCCCGCGATCGAACCGTCCACACCGGACTGGACGGCCTGGCGCACCTTCATCGTGGGCGTGGCGGTGCTGTCGCGGTGGGCGTGCAGCAGCAGCGGTCCGTCGCCGACGTTGTCGATCGAGGTCGTGAACCGCAGGCGCACGGCCTGTGCGGACCCGCCGCGGAACATGCACTTGCCGCGCGGCGCCGAGGCGTCCTCGACCAGGCACACGTCCCAGTCGCGGCACAGCAGCGGTGAGCCGTGGTAGCCGCCGGGGCAGCCGATCGGCGCCTGGCGGAGGTCGGGCAGCAGCGGCGCGGGATCGGCCTGGACGTGCTGCGAGGACACCAAGTTGACCGCGGTGATCGTGAGTGCTGCGATCACCGCGCCGATTCTGCTGACCATGCGGTGTTCTCCTGGGTCGAGGAACTCCTGGCGTCGCGCAGGAGGGCGGCCGTCACCGAGCAGGAGAGCTCGACGCTCGAGTTCCAGCTCGTGACGTTGGGGTACACGTGGGCGGTGGTGGCGAGCCGCAGGCGCGTGCCGGGCACGTCGACCGGCGGCCGCCGCGCGAGATACCCGAGCGGGTACACGGGTTCGACGAACGGCGCCTTGAAGACGCGCACCTCGTCGACGTCGTCGCGCGAAAGTCCTTTGTGGATGCTCAGCAGCTGCTCGGTCCACCGGGCGGCGATGGCGTCCGAGTCCTCGCGGTAGAGCGCGGACTCGCGGTCGGTGTAGTGCATGACGTAGACCAGGTGCCGGTCGCCGTAGCGCTGCGAGCCGGTCAGCGGGGTCATCTCGATGACGCCGTCGAAGTCCGTGCCCGACCGGATCACCGGTGCCCAGTAGTGCCCGGACAACGGCTTGCGCAGGAAGAAGAGCGTGTTGACGACGCCCTGGTACGGCAGCCGGACGTCGGGCAGCAGCGGGGCCAGGTCGGCGTCGGCGATCGCGCGCAACGCGGGCAGCGGGACCGTGGAGACCGCGTGGTCCGCCTCGATCGTCTCGCCGTCCGCCAGCGTGACGACCACCCGGTCCCCGGAGGCCTCCAGCCTGCCGACGGGGGCCGAGACGCGGACCTCGCCGCCGTGCGCCTCGATGGACGCCCTCAGCGCGTCGATCACGCTCTCGTAGCCGCCGGCCGGGTAGCCGCGCACCGACTCGTTGCTCTCGCGGCCCAGGCGCTGCCACACGTACAGCGCGGGCACGTCGCCGAACGCGGCGCCGAACTTCGCGCCGAACAGCGGGGCGAGCAGCAGCTCCCAGATCCTGTCGCCGTACAGACCGCGCAGCCAGTCCTCGGTGCGCAGGTTGTCGAGGTCCTTGCCCTTGCCCAACCGGCGCAGCAGCAAGGAGATCACGCCGAAGCGGATCCGGTTCACGAGGCTCAGCGGGCGGAACCGCAGCAGGTCGAGCGCGGAGTTGAACGACCGGTGCTCGCCGCCGACGACCATGCCCATCGTGGTGGGCCGCCAGTCGACGCTCTCGCGCAGGCCGACCTCGTCCAGCAGCGCGAGCAGTGCCGCGTCCGTGGGCATCACGCAGTGGTAGAAGCGTTCGACCGTGCGGCCCTTCGAGGTGAAGAACGTGCCGAGGCCGCCGAGTTGGTCGCTCGCCTCGAGCAGCGTCACGGCCAGGCCCTCGCGGGCGAGGCGGTGCGCGGTGGCGAGGCCGCAGATGCCCCCGCCGATCACGACGACGCGCTGCGGCATCAGAGCTTCCGGAACGGCACGGGCGCGAGGCGGTCACGCGTGAGCAGGAGCAGGTACTGCTTGAGCGTGCGGCCCAGGCGGAGCTTGCTCGCGCCCGGCTTGCGGTCGTAGCGCAGGTGCAGCGGGATCTCGCTCACGATCGGGCCGCAGTGCCGCAGCTTGAGCAGGAGCTCGACCATGCAGGCGAACCCGCGTTCCTCGACGAGGCGCTCGCCCCAGTGCGCGGCGGCCCGGCGCAGCAGGCTCACCCGGTAGGCGCGGAAGCCGCTGGTGAAGTCGCGGACCCCGTCGAACTGCAGGACCCGGCCGAACACGACGCGGGCTCCGCGGGAGAGCAGCCGGCGCCACTGCGGTGCCGTCGAGTCGTCGCCGCCCGCGACGAACCGGGAGCAGATCACGACGTCCGCGCCGGCCTTGATCTCGGCCAGCATCGCCGGGAACACGCCGGGGTCGTGCGTGTCGTCGGCGTCCATGACGATCAGCACGTGCTCCGGGGCGGCCTCCGCGAGCGCCGCTCTCAGTCCTGATTGGACGGCCTGGCCGAGCCCGAGGTTGACCGGGTGCGTCACCAGGCGGACGTCGAGCCCGCGGGCCTGCGCCACGGCGGCGCCGGTGCCGTCGGACGAGCCGTCGTCGACCACCCAGACGGTGATCCGGTCGGCGAGGTCCGTGCCGGCGATGCGCGCCAGCAGGGACGGCAGCGCCACGGCCTCGTTGTAGGCGGGCAGGACGACGTGCACATCGCCGCACGTGCGGATCGGCTTCTGCACGATTGCGACCGGTTCACCGGCCGAATGCCGGATGCCGTGTTCGTCGACTCTCACTGAACGCCCCCTCTTCGGTGGCTCGTGGTTGGTGGCGTGAATTATTGACACGGCGTGCTAAAGCTTTGAGTGCGGCCCTGGGTGAGTTCAGGGCAGGAACAACGTCGAAACCTCACCAACCGCGTTCGCGCGCGACACTGAAGAGGGAATATTGATACCCGAAGAGATGATTTCTCAGAGTTCATTCACTCTTTCGTGCGCTTCTGCGACTCCAACTCCTTCGATCGGATGATCTTCCATGAGGCGATTCTCGGCGGTTGCCGTTCCAGCAGAACCACCCCTCGCGCGCGAGACTGATCTCCGCCGGCCCTCGCAGCGGCCCCTCAAGCCGTCCTCGGTGGGCCGGGACGTGCTCAGCCGGGTGAACGCGGTCGCGGTCCTGCTCGCCCTCGCGGACCTCGTGACGCTCGTCGTGGTGTGCGTGCGGCACGACGTCGCCTGGGCCTGGGGGGCCTGGGTCGTGGCCGCGGTGCTCACGATCAGGGGGGCGTGGCGGCTCTACCGGCGGCGGCTGTGGCTGTCCTGGCTGCAGGACCTGCCCCGGTCCGCAGCGAGCACGGCGCTGGCGTTCGCCCTGCTCTCCGGGGTGGGCCTGGTCACCGGCACCGAGCAGGCCGAGCTGTCCCCGGTGCAGTGGGCGATGCTCGAGTTCGCGCTGGCCATCGAGCCGGTGCGCTGGTGCGTGTTCGCCTTCGGCCGCTGGTGCCGCCGCCGGTTCGACCGCTGCGACCGCACGATCATCGTCGGCGCGGGCGAGGTCGGCGTGAACCTCGCGCGGACCATGCTGGAGCACCCTCAGTTCGGTCTGCGGCCCGTCGCGTTCGCCGACTCAGGCCCCGACCCCGACCGCGAGCCGCCGCTGCTGGAGGTCGTCGAGGGAGACCTGGCCGACGCGATCGTGCGGCTCAAGGCCGGCACCGTCGTGCTCGCGTTCTCGCACACCCGCGACTCGCCGCTGGTCGACGCGGCCATCACCGCGCACCGCCTCGGCTGCTCCACCCTGGTCGTGCCCCGCATGTACGAGCTGCACCCGGACGGCCCCGGCATCGAACGGCTGCGCAGCTACCCGCTGATGCGCCTCGGCACCGCCCCGACCAGCAGGCCGACCTGGTGGATCAAGCGCGCCGCCGACCTGCTGCTCGCCGCGGTCGCCCTGGTCGTGCTGTCCCCGGTGATCGGCCTGTGCGCCCTCGCCGTGCTGGTCGAAAGCGGCCGGCCGCTGTTCTTCCGGCAGGTCAGGGTGGGGATGGACGACCGCACGTTCACCCTGTTCAAGATCCGCAGCGTCCGGCAGTCCGGCGCGGACGACTCGCAGGTCACGTGGTCCGTCGTCGGCGACTCGCGGGTCGGCCCGGTCGGCCGGTTCCTGCGCCGCACCTCGCTCGACGAGCTGCCCCAGCTGTGGAACGTCCTGCGCGGCGACATGTGCATTGTCGGGCCGCGCCCGGAGCGTCCCGGTTTCGTTCGCGAGTTTTCCGCTATTCACGAGCTATATTGGGCGCGCCATCGCGTTCCGACCGGCTTGACTGGACTAGCCCAGGTGCACGGTCTGCGAGGTGACACTTCAATCGCCGACAGGTCTCGATACGACAACTACTACATCGCGAATTGGTCGTTGTGGCTTGACCTGAGGATTCTACTGATGACAGCGGGTGAGTTGTGTTGTCGGAGAAATCGCTGATACGTCGATTCGCAGCTGTCGCTCTCGTACTTCTTTCGAGTGCATGTGCGGTCAGCGCCGCGGAGACGGACCCGGTCACCACCGGGCCGCTGCCGAAGGCGCTCGCGCCGTGCGCGTGGTGGTACGGCATCGGCGACTCGCCCACGTCCTGGGAGATCAGGTCCGCCGCGAAGCACTACGACGTCGTGGTGCTCAACGCGTGGGAGACGGCCGCCATGCGCAAGCTCCACGAGCTGAACCCCAAGGTCAAGGTGCTGGTGTACAAGGACTTCTCCAGCACGCGCAACTACAACGGCGCCGTCGAGGGCGACCGCGACGCCCGGTACCTGCCCACCGGCATCGGGTACAACGCCGCGCAGCAGCGGCAGCCGGCGTGGTTCGCGATCGACACGCTCGGCAAGCGCATCGAGTGGGACGGCTACCCGCAACACTGGCAGATGGCGGTCTGGGACCCGGCCTACCAGAAGGCGTGGTCGGACGCGGTCGTCGCCGAGGTGCTCCGCGAGGGCTGGGACGGCGTGCTGGCGGACAACGACTTCAGCTCGCTCAAGTACTACTCGTCCGGCGTGATCGCGGGGACCGCCGACCCCGCGGGCACGGACCGGCTGCTGCGCGACGGCCTCGACGGCATGCTCCAGCTGACCGGGGACCTCCTCGAGAAGTCCGGGAAGATGCTGATCCCCAACGTCTCCGAGTCCCAGCTGACGCCCGGCCGCTGGTCGGCGCACTCCCGGTACGCGGGCGCGATGGAGGAGAACTTCGGGCTGCAGGGCGACGACGGCACCGGCGAGCTCATCACGTTCCAGGGCAACCAGTTCAAGGAGCAGCGCGCCCAGGCCGCGCTCGGCGAGTCCTGGTTGCTGCTGATCACGCACACGAAGACGGACAAGGAGGAACGCGTCGGGTACGCCTCGGCCGCGCTCCTCGCGAGCCCGCACACGTGCTGGACCAGGGCCCAGCCCGACTACAAGAACCCGTACTGGTCGCTCTACCAGGACGCGCGGCTCGGCGAGGCGGTCGAGACGGCCAACCGCCTGCCGAACGGGGTGTGGAACCGCCGGTACTCGAACGGCTGGGTGGCCGTGAACCCGACGAAGACGTCCGCGCTGCTGACGCCTCCGCCGGGCCTCGTGACGCTGCGCGGCGAAGCGGTGCCGGCCCAGCTGGACCTGCCGTCCGCCGACGCGGTGGTGCTGGTCAACGGTCCGAAGCGGTGAGCCGCCGGTAGAGGTCGAGGTGCCTGCGGGCGCACACCTCGGGCGTGAACCGCTCCCGCGCCCTCGTGGCGAGCCGGTCACCCGTGCTCGCGGGGTCGGGGTCGGCGAAGAGCTGCCGCAGCTTCGCGGCCAGCGCGGCCACGTCACCGGGCTTCGGGCACTCCTCGCCCGGCACGCCCAGCATGTCCGCGACGCCACCGGTGTCCGTGGCGACGACGGGTTTGCCCGCGGCCATGGCCTCCGCGACGACGAGCGGCTGCTGCTCCATTGTGGACGGCAGCACGAGAGCGTCGTGCTCCAGCAGCAGTTCGGGGACGTCGCCGCGGAAGCCCAGGAACTCCACCCGGTTCGCGAGACCCCGGCGCGTCACCCTGCCCTCGGCCTGGAGCCGTTGCGGACCGTCGCCCACGACCGTGAGCGTTGCGTCCTCCGGCATCGTGGTCTCCAGCGCGTCGAGCAGGTTCAGCAGGCCTTTGCGCTCCACCAGGAGTCCGACGAAGATCAGCCTGCGCACCGGCCGTGCGGGCGGGCTCACGGCCCCGACCTCGACGCAGTTGTCGATGTGGGTCATCCGGTGCGGGGGCACGTAGAGCCGTTCGCGCAGGAACCGGCCCATCTCCCTGGCGGGCACGACCGTGCGGTGCACGACGCGGGCCACGGCGGCGTCGGCGGCCAGCACCGCCCTGGTGTAGGCCGGGGGAGGGGTGGCGCCGCGGACGTTGCGGAACCACGGCTCGGCCACCTCGTCCGGCACGCCGTGGTAGGTGTGCACGATCTTGGTGCCGCTGGTCGCGAGGCCCGCGCTGACGAGTCCGGAGCGGCGGTCCTGGGCGTGCACGACGTCCGGCCGCCACGCCTTGATCGCGGCGCGCGCCTGCCGTGCGGCGGCCATGTCCCCCTTGCGCAGCACCAGGGTCTCTTCGAAGTACGGGTCGACGAGCTCCGCGCCGCGCCGGGGCCGGGGGCCGAACACGCGCACCTCGGCGTCGCCGGACTTGGCCAGCGCGGCGGCCAGGCGCACCGTCACGTCCACCGGGCCACCGCTGTCCTGGGTGAGCAGGTAGGCGATCCGTGTCATCTGCGTCCTTCCTCGGCGACCAGCGTCGCGGTGAGCGTCACGATCCGGTCGGTCATGCGGTCGCGGTCGAACAGGGTCTCGGCCCTCTGCCGGCCCCGCTTTCCTTCGGTGGCGGCGAGCTCCGGGTCGGACAGCCGCAGCGCAACCGCTTGCGCCAGGGCGTTCACGTCCTCGGCCGGGACGACCTCGCCCGCGTCGCCGATGCTCTGCGCGACGCCCTCGACGTCGAACGCGACCACGGAACGCCCGCAGGCCATGGCCTCCAGCGGCACCAGGGCCATGCCCTCGGCGCGGGAGGGCAGGACCACGACGTCGGCGTCGGCGTAGTGCTCGGCGACCGCGGTGCTGTGGCCGTGCCAGCGGACGTTCGGCGGTGCGGTGGACCTGAGCCGTGCGGCCAGCGGGCCGTCGCCGACGAGCACGAGCTCGGCGTCCGGGACCTTCGCGAGCACGCCGGGCCACGCTGCGAGCAGCAGGTCCTGGCCCTTCTGGTGGGCCAGCCTGCCGACGCACACTGCCGTGGGGGTGTCGTGGGCCTTGGGGCGCGGGGTGAGACCCGCGGTGTCCACGCCGTTGCAGACGACCTCGGCGCGTGCGGTGATCTTGGCGGTACGACCCGCGGCGAGCTCGTCGTCGCTGACGCAGAGCAGCAGGGTGGTCCAGCGGGACGCCCAGGTCTCCCAGCGCCGGCTCGCCCGGCTGAGCAGGCCGGTGGCGACGCGGAACGACCACAGGTGCGGCTGGAAGATCGTCGGGGTGCCGCCCCGCAGCACGAGCCTCGCGAGACCGGCCTTGGAGCTGTGCAGGTGCACGACGTCCGGGCGGTGCGTGCGCAGGATCTTGGCGATGGTGCGCAGTTCTCGTGCGGTGGCCGGGCCTGGGGTGCGCGTGGCGGGCCAGGGGTGCAGCGGGATGCCCACCCGGCGCGCCTCGTCCGGCAGCCATCCGGTGGGAGGGCAGGCGATCGCGACGTCCCAGCCCTGTCGTCGCTGTGCGCGGGCCAGGGCGAGGACCACGACGGCGACCCCGGCCTCGACCGGCTGCGTGACGTGGACGATCTTCACGCGCGCTCCTTCAGTCCGATGAGGACGGTTCGGTTCAGGGGGAGGGCGATCGCGCCGTAGGTGACGAGGAGCAGCAGTCCGGTGGTCACGACGCCGGCCGGGGTGGTGCTGTCCGGGAGCACCGCGGCGAGGGCCCAGCAGGCGAGCGCTCCGCCGAGCACGGTCGCGAGCGCGCGGACCGGGACGGGGAACGCGAGGCCGTGGCGGACGAGGACCAGCCAGGTCACCGGTACGAGCAGCCAGACGACGGCCAGCTGCGTGAGCGCGACCGCCGCCGGGCCGCGTTCGGTGGTGAACACGAGCGCGGTCAGCAGGGCGACGAGGTGGGTGGCTTCGAGGGCGAGGTACTGGCGGGCGTGCCCGGCGGCGCGGATCACCTGGTAACAGACGTGCAGCAGGCCCAGGCCGAGACCGTAGCCGCACAGCAGCACGAGCAGGCCGGCCGCGTCCGCCCACTGCTCTCCGAGGACGACGATGCCGTGCGCCGAGAGCGCGACCGTGGTGTACAGGCCACCGGTGATCACCAGTGTCGCGACGGTGAACCGGTGCAGGGTCGCGGGGAGCTCGTCGCTCCGTCCACTTCGGACCAGCCCGGCGCAGATCGGGAACAGCACACCGCCGAGCACGACCGCGATCATGATGTACGGCACCCAGGCGATGCGGAACGCGAGCGAGTACCCGCCCACCGCCTCCGGGCCGAGGACGTGTCCGATCGCGAGGTAGTCGACGTTGATCAGCAGCACCGCGATCAGCGCGCCGGGGCCGACGACCACCAGCCACCCCGCCGCCTCGGCCGCGGCGTCGCGGTCCCAGGTGGGCCGGATCCGCGCTCCGGCCACCGCGGCGAGCACGGGTTGGGCGACGGCGGTGCAGAGCAGGCCCATCACCAGCGCCGTCGGGCCGGTCCCGGTCGCCGCCAGCGTGACGGTGACCGCCGCGCCGACCAGCATTCCGCCCGCGTCGGGGAGCATGCGGCGGCGGAAGTCGAGCTCGCGGTGCATCAACGCCATCTGCACGCCGCCCGCCGCCGTGAACGGCAGGGTGAGCGCCGCGAGCCGCAGCATCCCGGCGGCCTCCGGAGCCCCCAGCGCCGTGGCGATCGGGTGCGCGGCGACGACGATGACCGCCGCGAGCGCCACGCCGGCCGCGACGCTCATCGTGAGCACGGTGCCCGCGGTCCGGAGCGGCTCGCGGGCGGTGCGGCTGACGATGTCGTACACGCCCATCGCCTGGACGACCTGACCGATGTTGACGATCGACACGACCAGCGCCACGGCACCGAGGTCGGCCTCGGTCAGGAACAGGGCGAGCGCGAGGGTCACCACGATCTGGCTGCTCTTGCTCACCAGGTTGACCGCGAAGAGCCACAGCGACCCCCGCACCGCCACGTCCGTCATGCGGTGCGCCGCACGTGCCTGAACGCGAACACCGCGAGCACCAGCCACGCCGCCACCACCGCGACGCCGTCGAGCGTGACGGCGGCCCGCGCCCCGAGCACGCTCTTGACCGCCACGTCGACGAAGTGGAGGTGCGCGAACGGCACCGCGAGCAGCAGGGTGGCGACGCCGGCCCACCGCCAGTGGCCGTCCTTGCGCCTCCGCCAGCAGAGGACGGCCAACACCGTCATCGCCGGCACCGCGATCAGCACGTCACCGGGCTGGTGCACCAGTGCCACGACGATGCCCAGGCACGTCAGCAGATCCGCGACCGCGGAACCGTCCCGCGTGCGGTCGAGCTTGCGCGCCAGCAGCGCCGTGACGGCGAGGACCCCGCACAGCGCCACGAGTTCCGCGGCGGGCGGCAACCACCCGGTCGTCCGGAAGAACACGGCGGGCAGGTCGACCCGTTGCGCCGTCATCGAGTCCACCGCGCCGTACCCGGTGGCGCTCGCCCACTCGAGGTTGCGCGAGATGACGTCGAGGAACGCCCCGACCCCGCCACCCCGCAGCACGAGGATCGCCGCCACCGGCAGACTCGCCACCGCCGCGATGCCCGTGCCCAGCAAGGCGACCCTGCGGTCCCCGCGCACGAACAGCAGCAGCGCCAGCGGAAGCCCGAACTGCGGCTTCAACCACGCGAGCGCGAGCGCGGCCGACGCCCACCCGGGGCTCTTGGCGCGCAACGACAACGCCCCGGCCGCGCCGACGGCGATCAGCGGGTTGACCTGCCCCACGTACATCTGGGCCTTGCCGACCTGGCTCGTCACCAGCAGCGTCGCGATGACGACGGTGCCGGCCACGAGCGGCAGCCGCGCCCGCCCCGCCGCCATGACGGCCAGCCCGATCAGCAGCGTGAGGCACGCCAGCGCGAACGCCACCGCGCCCACCCGGTACTCGGGCAGCGCGAACGGCAGGTGCAGCACGAGGTGGTAGGGCTGGTAGAGGTTGAAGTTCTGCCGCACCGGCCAGTGCTCGAACATCACCGCCGGGTCGTACGGGTTGCCGCCGGCGAGGAACTCGCGGATCGGGAAGTAGAGCGCGTCCCGGAAGTCCTGCATCCGTTCTTCGGGCAGGTTCGCCTCGGTGGGCAGCGGCACCTGCCACGAGGGCTGCAGCGCGCGCAGGGCGCTGAGGGTGCCGGCCAGTGCGACGAGGGCGACGCCGATGGTCTTGGCGAGGCCTGCCCGGTTGGTCGTGGTGATCACTCGGGCACCACCGCGAGGACGATGGCCGTCGAGGCCGCTGCGGCCACCGCGGCCAGGGCGGCGAGGGCCGTGAGGCTCAGGGCCGTGAGGACGACCGGGAGGTCCACGCGGTGCACGAGGGCGGCCCAGTGAGAGGCCAGTGAGAAGCCGCTGGTTCGGGACGGGGTGTCGTCGATGTTGCCGCTGAGGGAGCCGCTGTCGATGCCGTCGCCGTCCGCGCCGCCGTGGGAGCGGCCGGCGCTCGAGGTGGCGCCGCCGCTGGTGCTGACGGGGCCTTCCCCGCCGCGGCTACTGCCGGTCCTGCCGCTGCTGGGGCTGACGCCGTCTTCCCCGCCGCCGCCACCACCGGCGCGGCTCTCGTCCGCAGGAGGCCCGTACTTCGTCTCGGTCACGCCAGCACCACCGCCACCAGCACCGAGGTGGGCGGCAGGACCGCGAGCGCCGTCGCCAGGTCGTGGCGCCGCGCCCGGTCCCGCGACGCCACCGCGATCACCGCGGTCCCGTCCGCCGGCTCGGAAGCCTTGTCCGGCAACGCCCTCGCCAGCTCCTCCGCCCGCTCCCCGAGCGACGGGCTCACCGGCAGCACCCGCACGGGCCGTGCCGCCGCCACGCACAGCGCGGTCAGCCGCTCCGTCAGGTCGGGATCGCCGTCGTCGGCGACCACCACGGGGTGGCCGACCCGGGCGGACGCCAGCGCGCCGCCCACCACGTCGCGGCGCAGGCGGCGCACCGCCACCACGGCCACCCCGGCGATCACCGCGGCTGCCAGGGCGAGGCCGGTGGCGAGGCGCCAGTCCGGGGACACGACGGACGTCTCGGGGCGTGGGTCGACCAGGCGGAACCGGGCCGCCGGGGCCAGCAGGTCCGCGGCGATCACGGCCTCGGCCACCGCCGTCACCGCGGCGGAGGCGTGCTCGGCCGAGTCCGCGCGGACCGCGATGCGGGCGACGCCCGAGGCCGGGACCAGTTCCACGGAGATGGCGGCGGCCAGGCGGTCCGGGGTCGTGCCCGCCGCGCGCGCCGCCGGGTCCAGCACGGACGGGCTGCGCACGAGCTGCACGACCGCCGGCGCGGCGAGGGAGGTGACCTCGCCGAACTGCGCGCTGTCCGGGGCGGACGGGGTGGCGAGCAGGGTCAGCCTGCCCTCGGTGACGCCGTCGCGCAGTGCGACGGCCAGCAGCACGGCCGCGCCCACCAGCACGGCGGCCACCAGGCCTTCCAGCACAGCTCTGCGAGCTTTCATCGTCCCTCCAGGACGGTACGGAGCAGTTCGTCGTAGGACTTCATCAACGCGTGCGCGTCGGCCGTGCCGTCGTGGGACGCGGCCACCGAACGCGCGGCGGGGGAGAAGAGCAGGCCGCGCAACGCCCGCGCGGTCTGGCCCGGGTTGCGGCGCGGGACCAGGACGCCACCGCCGCCGGACAGGACCTCGCGCACACCGTCCACGTCGGACGCGACGATCGGGCGGCCCGCCGCCAGCGACTCGAGCAGCGCGATCGGCATGCCCTCCCAGTCGCTGGTGAGCACGGTGACGTCCGCGGCCTCGAACAGATCGCGCACGTCGGTGCGGGTGCCGAGGAACCGGACCCGGCCGTCGGCGCGCGCCTCGAGGTCCGCGCGCAGGCTGCCGTCGCCCGCGAGCCACAGCTCGCAGTCGCCGGGGATCTGCGCCCACGCGTCGAGCAGCACGTCGTGCCGCTTCTGCGGTTCCAGCCGGGCGGGGCACAGCGCGACGGGGACGTCGAGCGGTGTGCCGAGCCGGGCGCGCACGGTCGCCCGGTCGACGGCCGGTGTGGAGGGGAAGGCGGCGTTGGGGATCACGACCGAGTCGAGGCCCGCGTCGCGCAGGCGGTCCCGCGCGGCCGACGCCACGGACACCACGACGGACGACACCCGGCGCAACACCCGCACCGCACCGGGCACGTCGGCCTCGGCCACGCCGTGGAACACCGTCACCACGGGCCGCCGGGCCGCCAGCCGCGCCACCAGCGACGCGGACACGTTGTGCGCCACCACGACGTCCGGCCGGAAGCGGCGCACCGCCACCCGCGCCGCCCGGACGGCGCGCAGCACGCCCAGCGGCGAGCGACGGGCGAGCGGCACCGCGAAGACCGGGATCTCGGCGGCGCGCAACGACTCCAGGCGGAACCCGGGACCGGACGCCACCGCGGACTCCCAGCCGACGTCACCGCCCGCCAGGGCCATCCCGGCCACGAGCGCCTCGGCACCGCCCGCGCCCATCTCGCTGATCACGTGGAGAACGCGCATCGGGACTCCTCGGTGGAACGCCGGTCGATCGCGGCCGCGAAGGCGACCAGCGACCACAGGGGCAGGTAGTACTGCTCGGACAGGAAGATCGAGGCGACCAGCACGGCGATCAGCGCCGCCTGCACGGCCACGGCCTCACGCCGGTCGTGCCCGCGCCGCAACGCCCGTTCGCTCGCCACGAACCCGACGGCCACGAACGCGATCAGCAGCGCGAAACCCGGCACCCCGAGCTCGGCCGCCACCTCGAGGAACAGGTTGTGCGCCACCGGGGTCTGCTCGTCGATCTCCGCGTTGCGCCCGGCCGCCGCGTACTCCTGGCGGAACCCGCCGGGCCCGACGCCGAGCACCGGGTCGTCCGCGAGCATCCGCGACGCCGCCTGCCAGCGCAGCATCCGGGTGTCGGCGTTGGTACCCGCGATGTGGCTCTTCTCCTGGAACGCCCGGGACAGCTCGGCCTGCGCCGCCGAGGCGAACACCAGGGCCGCGAGGCCCGCGACCGCCGCCGTCACGACCACCGCGCGGACCGGCAGGGCGCGGCGCGCGATGAGCCACGTCAGCGCGCAGGCCAGCGCGATCCCGCCGCCGCGCGAGAACGTCGCCGCGGCACCGGCCACCAGCACCACGCCGAGCATCAGCGGCAGGGCCCGCGACCGCACCGGCAGCGCGACCAGCAGGGGCAGCGCCGCCACGAGGAAGAACGCGAGGTCGTTGGGGTCCTCCAGCGGACCGGTGGCGCGCAACGAGCCGCCCGCCACGCTGAGCAGGCCCCCGCCCGCCGCCACGACCGCGCCCGCGACCGCCGCCGCGAGCAGCCAGCTCACCGGCACGTCCCGCGCCGCCACGTCGGCCAGCACCACCGCGATCACCAGGAACGGCACCCACCGCACCAGGTACTCGAGCGTGAACGGCTCGGCCACGTGCACCGCGGACGTCGCGAGCAGCACCACCGCGAGCAGCGCGACGACGAGCTGCACCGGGTGTGCCGAAGGCAGCCTTCGTCGCCGCAGCAGGGAGAACAGCCACACGCCGATCAGCAGGGCGGGCACGACCTTGGCCGACTGCGCGTGCGCCTGCAGCAGGTACCCCTCCAGCGGCGCCAGTGCCACCGTCCCGCAGGCGAGGACGCGCAGCAGGACGGTCAGCCACATGCGACCGGATCCCGTTCGCGCAGCGCGGAATTCGCGATCCGCTCGACGTGCGCGCCCGTGCCGACCACGTCGAAGTGGCGGCGCAGCGACGACAGCACCCAGCCCAGCAGCGCGACCTTCTCGGCGCCGGGCACGGCCATGCCGGGGAAGAACTCCATCCCGGGCGCCTCGGCACCGGAGAGCACGTCCGTCGGGTGCAGCAGCAACGACGGGGAGACCTTGCGCAGCAGGCACAACCGCAACGCCGTGCGGAAGTACCCGCGCGCCAGCCGGGGCGAGACCTGGTGCAGCTGCAACAGGTACGCGCCGTGGATCGGCACGCGCAGCAACGGCATCGTCGTCACCGGCAGCTCGACCAGTCCGTCGCGCCAGCGGTACGCGGTGTTGGGCGCGCGCACCTTGCCGAACCCGCCGAACAGGTCCTCGCCGCCGTCCGTCGACCCGGCCGAGCGGTTGTGGTACGCCCGCGCCAGCGGCCCGATCCAGGTCGGCAGCACGCTCGCGTCGTAGCTGTAACCCCTGCGCCGCAACACGTCCAGCAACGCGGGCGTCACGCTGTAGCCCGGCCCGCGGAACCCGACCGGCTTCGGAGCTCCGGCGGCCATGATCGCTTCCTCGGCGCGCAGGACCTCCTTCTCCACGTCCTCGTCGGAGAAGCGGTGCAGCCACGGCTGGTGCCAGAACGAGTGGTTCGCGATCTCGTGCCCCGCCGCGGTCATCGACGCGACCGCCTCGGCGCCGTCATCCCGTTCCGCGTCCGCGCCCACGACGAACACGGTCGTGGTCAGGCGGTGCTCACCGAAGACGTCGAGCAGGCGCGGCACCGCGGACGGCAGGAAGCTCGGCCTGCTCTCCCACCGGGGATCGCCGTGCGTGCGCAGGTACGCCCACAGGTTGTCGAGGTCCAGCGACACACTGGCGACGGGCTTCACCGCTCGTCCCGGGCGCCGACCAGGTCCGCGGCGGGCCTGCGCGCGACCGACCCGAGCACCAGCACGCCCGACACCACGAGCAGCACACCGAGCCCGACCCACCACTCCCGCCCGGCCGCGATCTGGTCGCCCATCACCGCGAGCCCGGCCGCCGAGCCGATCACCACGGTGGTCGCGTCCATCGACGCCACGGCGGAGGTGGCGGAGACCCGTTGCAGCGAGGAGGCGAGGCAGGCCTGCCCGACGAACGCGGCGAGCACCATCACCCACGTGAGCGGGTGCAGCACCAGGTCCAGCACCGGCTTGCCGGCGACGTTGCGGGCGGCCACCGCGACCACCGCGAACGCGACGCCGGCGAGCACCGGCGTCAGGGCAGGGAGGACGCGGGCCAGCGGCAGCACCGCGAGCGTCAGCACCCCGAGCACGACCAGCGCGGGCACCAGCGGGAGTTCACGCGCGGTGGACGGCGCGGCCGCGCCGGTGAGCAGCAGCAGGCCGCACGCCATCACCACCAGCACGCCGATCTCGACGCGCCGGATGCGCCAGCCCAGCGCCACGACGCCGATCACGGTGGCGAGGCCGACCGCGCACGACGAACCGGCCTGCACCAGGTAGAGGGGCAGGCTCTCGCGGGCGAGGAACGCGAACAGGAACCCGCCGACCTGGCCGGTGAACCCCAGCAGGTACAGGCGGTCCGAGGCGAGGCGGGCGAGCAGCCCCAGCCCGGCGCCGGGTCGTTCGTCGGCCCTCCGCGCGGCGACGGTCTGCGCGACTATCCCCAGGCCGTAGAGCACAGTGGACACCGCAAGTGCCAGATGACCGGACATGAGCGCGGACACTACGACACGCTTGTGCCGCAACACTTTCGAGCGATATCCCAGGCAACTCTTTCGAGTGAACGTGGGCGGGATTCGCCCGATTTCGACAAGATCGATGAAGTACCTTGCCGCGGTGCGGGAAACGAACACCGTGACGATCGTCTGCGGCACGAGACCGGAGCTGATCAAACTCGCGCCGCTCGTCGAGATCTTCGGCAGCGCGTGCACCATGATCTACACCGGTCAGCACTACGACCGCTCGATGTACTCGCTCATCCGCCGCGATGTGCCGGAACCGGGCGGCTTCCACGAACTGCGGCTCGGCGGGCTGCGCCGCGGCGACCAGCTCGGCCGCGCCGTCTCGGCGGTCGACGAGGTGCTCGCGGCGGAACGCCCGGCGGCCGTCATCGTGCAGGGCGACACGACGTCCGCGCTCGCGGGAGCGTTGGCCGCCAACGCCTGCGACGTGCCGCTGGTGCACGTGGAGGCGGGGCTGCGCAGCTACGACCGCGCGATGCCCGAGGAGCACAACCGCGTGCTCATCGACCACCTCTCCGACCTGTGCTGCGCGCCGACGGAGTTGAACCGCCGCAACCTCCTCGGCGAGGGCGTCGCGGAGAGCCGCATCGCCGTCACCGGCAACACCGTCGTCGAGGCGCTGGCGCACGCGCTGCCCTCCGCGGACGAGGAGGAGGTGGTGCTGGGCGAGCTGGGCCTCAAGCCCGACGGCTACGTGCTCGCCACGATCCACCGGCCGGAGAACGTCGACGACGCGGCCAACCTGGAGACGATCCTGCGCGAGCTCGGCCGGCTGCCGCTGCCGGTCGTGCTGCCGCTGCACCCGCGCACCGCGCAGCGCGTCACCGCGTTCGGCCTGGACCCGCTGCTGCACGGCCTGCAGGTGGTCGAGCCGCAGCCGTACCGGTCCTTCCTCGCGCTGGCGCACTCCTCCGCCGTGGTCGTGTCGGACTCCGGCGGCATCCAGGAGGAGGTGAGCGTGCTCAAGCGGCCCGTCGTGGTGGTGCGGCGCAGCACCGAACGGCCGGAGATCGAGGGCACGTTCGGCACGCTCGTCCCGCCCGGTCCGCTGGTCGGCGCCGCGGTGCTGCGGTGGCTGGACGACGTCGAGGGGCACCGCGCGGCGCTGGCGGAGATCCCGTCGCCGTACGGCACCGGGTCCCCGTCCGAGCTCATCGCGGCGGCGGTCCGGCGGATGCCGGCGTCGGCTCGCTGACCCGTTGCTCCGTCCGGCCGCTGCTCGCGGCGGACACGAAGCCGATCATCACGAGTCCGAAGCTCACCAGGCCGAGCGCCAGGACGATTCCGCCGTGCAGCACCACCGCGAGTGCGAGAGCGGTGCGGCGCAACCGGGAATTCCCGAGCACGCAGATCACGATCGCCGATTCGAGCAGGATCGTCCCCCACGTGATCGCGGGGGACAGAAGTGGTGAATCCGCGAACGGCACGAGTAGCGAACCGGTTCCGAAATACGCGTCCTGCATCACATGGTGCATCGCGCTGCCGTCACGCCATTCCGGTTCCCGGAGTTTGATCCAGACCGCCTGGCCGTAGACGACCACGACCTGCACTCGAATGGCCCAGTGCGTGATCCAGGACGCGCCGCTCCACCACGGCGTCAATGGCGTGTCCGGTCGTCTCCAGTGCCAGACGCGATCGTCGGCGAGGCACAACGGGATCAGCAAAAGGGTGACGATTCGCGCCACGTTCTCGCCACCGTTGGGCACGTGCATCGCGGCGGCGAGGCTGAACGTCGCGTACCAGTGCGGAATGCACGTCCAGCGCGGACGGTAACCCGAGGCCGCGAGCACGAGTGCGGCGATCGTGACCAGTCGGGCAACTGTCTGCGCGCCTGGAGAACTGTCCAGGCACCAGAGTGAAAGAGTGCGCAATCCGTCACATCGGGGACCGATTGGTCCATTCGGCACAACGGGGAAAAGGTCGGTGTCCGAGGTGAACACGAGTGCGGACAGTTCCGCGATCGCGACCAGTGACCGAGCGGCGCCGAGAGCCCGCGTGCGGGGGTCGAACGCGAGCGCGCGGGCTACCGGGGTGCGCACGTGAGCTCCACGGGGACGACCCGGACGACGTGCCGGACCGTGCCGTCCCGGCTGGGCCTCTCGGCGGCGAACACGGTGGGTCCGCACGCGGCCGGGTTGGTGAAATAGCTGGTCAAGGTCACCGCAGGGGTGGTGGAGACGACGGTGGCGCAGTCGGCCACCGTCGCTGCCGCGCAGTCCCGCCAGCGGTCGTCCGGCAGTTCCCGGGCTAGGGCCAGCAGCCGGACCAGGTCCGCGTAGGCCCCGCGGTCGAGGCCGCCCAGGTAGTCCCGGTCACCCGCGGTCCGGGTGATCGGGACGAACGTGCCGGCGGCTTCGTCGTGGCGGTACACGACGGTGAACTCGCGCCCCGCCGCATTCGTGAAGAGCTGCATTCCGACGGGCCAGAACAACCGGAAAGCGTCGCGCTGGGCGCTGATTCCCGGCCCGACGACATCGGCGGGCAACTGGGCGGCGGTGGTCGCGAGCAGAATCACGCCGAGTGCGGCGCCGGTGAAGGCCATGCCTTTCGCGGCACGGGCCTGGGAGTCCATTTCGGTGGACATCGGACCGGGATTCCCGGTCGGTTCAGCACTCGCCCGTCGTGCACGGCCCGATGATGAGCGCGGTCTGGTTACCCGATTCCACCGGTGCCGTGTCCGCTGCGGAACTGGCAATGGTGATCGCGGCCAGTGCCGCAGCCGCCAATAGCGCGCCGAAGAAACCCGCGGTTCTCATTTCTTGATCCCCTCCTGGATGCGATGAGGAACCTCCCTTCCTCATCACTGCGGAGGGGAATATGACAGCGTTTGTCCACTTCGTCAACTGGTAACGGGGTGTGCGCGACCGGCTCCGCAGCGTGATTCCACCCGAGGCTGAATCGGTACAGAAATCCCGGCGTATCTTTCCGCCTCTTGTCCACTCTTAAAGGTGATATCTCCTGTCTTCGCCGCGGTGCCACCGATGTCCGCCGACGGCCACACTGGCGTACTCCGAGACGGAAAGCGTGCGGCTGAATGGATTATCGGATTCTGGGCCCGCTCGAACTGCGGTCCGCCGGGCACCCCGTCGCGCTCGGCGGGGAGCGGCAGCGCAAGCTGCTCGCGCTCCTGCTGCTCGGCACCGGCACCGTCGTGTCCTTCGACCGGCTGATCGACGAGCTGTGGGAGGACCCGCCCCAGACCGCGCGCCGCCAGGTCTGCAACGCGGCGGCCGCGGTGCGCCGCGTGGTCACGCGCGGCGGTGGCCACCTGACGACCACCACCCACGGCTACCGTCTCGACCTGCCCGACGGCAGCCTCGACGCGGACCTGTTCCGCGCCCGGCTCCGCGAGGCGGACGCCCTCGCCGGGAGGGGGGAGCCGGCGCAGGCCGTGGCGTTCCTGCAGAGCGCGCTCGACCTGTGGCGGGGACCGGTGCTCACCGGGCTCACGTCCCCGTCGATCGACGCGGAGGCCGAGGGCCTGCGCGAGCAACGGCTGCAGGCGGTGGAGCGGCTCGCCGGGCTGCGGCTGGAACTGGGGGAGGTGACCTCGCTGCTGGGAGAGCTGATGGGCCAGGTCGCCGAGCACCCGTTGCGGGAGTCGCTGCGCGCCACGCTCATGCGGGCGCTCGACCGGGCCGGGCGCAGGGGGGACGCGCTGACCGTGTTCGAGCAGGGCCGGCGGGCGCTGGCCGACGAGCTCGGCACCGACCCCGGTCCCGAACTGGCCGGGCTGCACGCCGAGCTCCTGCGCGCGCGACCGGTGCCGGTGGTGGAACCCCGGCGGTCCCCGCTCCCGTTCGACATCCCCGACTTCACCGGCCGTGAGTCCGAAGTGGACGCACTGGTCGAGGCGATCGGGGACCGGGCGCCCGCGATCGTCACGCTCGAGGGCATGGGCGGCATCGGCAAGACCGCGCTGGCCGTGCACGTGGCGAACCGGCTGGAGGACCGCTTCCCCGACGGACGTTGCTACGTCGACCTGCGTGGGTTCACCGCCGACACCGCGCCGCTGGCCGCGGGCGCCGCGCTCGAACTGCTGCTGCGCCAGATCGGCGTGCCACCGGAGCGCATCCCGGTGGACCCTGCCGCGCGCCGCGACCTGTGGCTCGCCGAGGCGTCCGGCCGCCGCCTGCTGGTGGTGCTCGACAACGCCGCCGACGCGGGCCAGGTCCGGCCGTTGCTGCCCGGCGCGTCCGGGTCGGTCGTGCTGGTGGTGAGCCGGTGCCACCTCGTGTCGATCGAGGGCGCCGTGCCGGTGTCGCTGGACGTGCTGCCCGCGGCCGACGCGGTGGCGTTGTTCAGCCGCATCGCGGGCCAGGAGCGAGCGGACGCCGAACCCGAGGCGGTCGCGGACGTGATCTCGTTGTGCGGCGGGCTCCCGCTGGCGATCCGGATCGCGGCCTCGCGCTTCCGGCGGCGGCCGTGGAGCGTCGCCCACCTCGCCGAGCAGCTGCGCGACCGGCAGCGCCGGGCGCGGGCGTTCACCGCGAACGACGTCAGCGTGGCGGGCGTGCTCGCCCTGTCGTACCAGCACCTCCCGGCCGACCGGCAGGAGCTGTTCCGGAAGCTGTCGCTCGTGCCCGGCACCGACTTCGACGCCCACGCCGCCGCCGCGCTCGCCGGGGTGCCGGTCTGGGACGCGCAGGACGTGCTGGAGGAGCTCGTCGAGTGCAACCTCCTGCTGCAGCGCAGGTCGGACCGCTACTGCCTGCACGACCTGGTCCGCGACTGCGCCCTCGACCTCGCCGACCGCGCCGGTCCACCGTCCGAACTGGACACCGCGCGGCACCGGTTGTTCGACTACTACCTGCACCTCGCCGACGTGCGCGGCCGGCGTTCCCTGCCGGGACGGCGCGGCTTCGAGCCCTCCCTGACGTGGCAGCCGGAACTGCCCGCCGCGGAGTCCGAAGAGGACGACGTGCGCCAGCTCCGCGCCGAGTACAAGAACATGGTGGCGGTGGCCGAGTACGCGAGCGCGCACGGCTGGCACGTGCACGCGTGGCAGCTGCCGTGCCTGCTCATGCCGTACCTGACCCGTGTGGGACTGCGGTCCGGGGTGCTGGAGCTGTCCCGCAACGCGTTGAAGGCGGCGCAGGCCCTCGGCGACCGGTGCGGCGAGTCGATGGCGCTGACGAACATGGCGTTCGCGTTGCGCGAGGAAGGACGGCACGGCGAGGTGCTCGACTTCCTCGGCCGGGCCATCGCGATCAGCCGCGAGCTGGGCGATCTTCCCGCGGCCGTGGGAGGTCTGCGCGACCTGGGCGCCGCACAGGTGCAGGCGGGCATGCTGGCCGACGCCGCCGGGAGCTTCGCGGAGGCTGTGGCGCTCGCGCGGTCCATCGGCGACCAGCGGGCCGAGGTCAACTCGACCATCGACCTCGGGTTCGTCGACTGCAACCTCGGCCGCCACGCCGAGGCCGACGCCCGGTTCCGCGCCGCACTGGCGATGCACCAGCGCAGCGGCTACACCGGCGGCGAGGTCGTGGTGCTCATCAACCTCGGCTGGCTCGCCCAGCTGCGCGGCCGTGACGGCGAGGCGGCCACCGCCCTCGAACGCGCCGTGCGGCTCAGCCGGGAGATCGGCATGAGCCGCGGCGAGTGCATCTCGTTGGCCTGGCTCGGGGTGACCTACCGGAGGCAGGGCAGGATCGCGGACGCGTTCACCGCCGGGCGGGAGGCCCTGGACTCGGCGCGGCGGATGGACCTGCGCGAGCCGGAGGGCGACGCGCTGAACGGGCTCGGCGAGACCTGCCTCGCCGCCGACCGGGTGCGCGAGGCCGAGACGATGTTCCGCGACGCCGAGGAACTCGCGATGGCGGGCGCGCTGCCGATGGTGCGGGCACGGGCGCACGAGGGTCTCGCCCACGTCGCGGCCCGGCGCGGCGAGCACGAGTGGGCGCGCACGCACTGGGAACGGGCCGTCGAGCTCTACCCGGACGGCGCGGTGGACGCGGACAACGCCCGCGCGCACCTGTCCGGCACCGGCGCCGGCTGCATGCGGTGTGCCTGCGGGCGGCCCGCACCGCGCGCGCTGACGGTCGTGCGCGAGGTCGCGAAAGTGAGCTGACCAGCGCCGACATCCGTGCATCGGTCGCCGATGCGGCACGGATGCACGGCGTTGGTGCACTGCTTCCGACAGGTCGTACAGGTAGGAAGTGGTGCTCGAAGATGCTGCAGCCCGCGTTACCCGCAAGGCTGGTGGATCGGCCCGCGCTGACCGCGACGCTCGACGCCGCGACCGCCCACGAGGTGGTCGTGGTGACGGCGGGGCCCGGGTGGGGGAAGACGACGTCGGTCGCCGCGTGGGCCGCCACGCGCAGGGCGGCGTGGCTCGACGCGGCCGACGTGTCGCTGGAACGCCTGTCGCGCGGGCTGTTGCGCGCGCTGAGACAGCGATTACCGCGCCTGCCCGCCGAGCTGGTCACGACCACGGCCCAGGGCGCCGAGACGGTCGCCGCGCTGATCTGCGGCCTGCTGGACGTGCACCTCGACGAACCCCTCGTGCTGGTGGTCGACGACGCGGACGCGGTGCGCGGCGAGAGCGCCCGGCTGCTGGAGGCGTTGTGCCGCACCAGCCCCGACCGGTTCGGTCTGGTGCTGCTGACCCGCGGCGCGCTCGCGTTCGACCCCGGACCGGCCGGCGAGATCGGCGCGCGCGAGCTCGCCTTCTCCGAGCAGGAGATCGCCGCGCTCGTCGACGGCGACGCGGCGCAGGTGCTGGCGCGCACCGGCGGCTGGCCCGCGGCGGTGTGCCACGGCGAGCTCACCGAGGAGGTGGCGGCGTCCGCTCTCGCGGCGGAGCCCGCGCGCAACCAGGACCTGGTGCGGGCGATCGCGTTGCTGGGCAAGGTGTCCACGGCGCTCTGCGTGGCGCTCGGGTTCTCCGACGTGCGCGAGACGCTGGCCGGACTGGCCGGGCGCGGACTGGTGACCGGGCCGGACTGGCGCGTCCTCGCACCCGTCGCGGACCTGCTGCGCCAGGAGGGTGTCGAGGACGAGGACATCCGGCTCAAGGCCGCTGTCTTCTGCGAACGCACCGGTGCGCACGCCGACGCGCTCGCGCACCTGGTCGCCGTGCGCCGGTGGGACCTGGTCGCACGGTTGTTGCTGCGCCGCGACGAGCAGATCGTGGCGGGCGGCGACGCGGACGCGGTGCTCGCCGCGCTGGAACAGCTGGAGATCGACGACGCGCGGCTGTACCTGGTGTGGGGGTTCGCCCTGCAGCACAAGGGGGACTGGCTCGGGGCGCTGCACTGCTACGAGCAGTCGGGCGAGCACACCGTGCGGTCGTCGTGGCGTCGCGGGCAGCTGCACGCGCTGGCGGGTCAGACCGGTCAGGCGGTCGAGGTGTTCGAGCGGACGGTGTTCGACGACATCGCGTCCCTGGACGAGGTGCGGCTGCTGTCGCTCGCGGTGCGCTGGTTCCGGGAGACCGGGCGCATCGCACGGGCGGAGGAGCTGGCGGAGCGGTGCGCGGAGTCCGCGAAGAGGTGCGGCGGGCACGGCGCGTTCGCTTGGAGCAGCAGGGCTTTCGGGGTGCTCGCGGGCTTCGGCGGTGACCGGGCGGCGTTCGAGATGCACTACGGCCGGGCGGCGGACCGGGCGCGCCGGGCCGGCTGCCGGATGCTGGAGCTGACGATCCGGTGCGAGCGCGCGCGGTTCCTCGCCGATGAGTTCGGGCCGGAGCAGGCGCTCGCCGAGGTCGACGAGCTGCTCGTCCTCGGCAGGCAGGCCGGGCTCACCGGCCACGAGCAGGACTGCCGCGGCGTCCGGGCGCTCGCGGCCGTCCGGCTCGGCCGCTTCGACGAGGCCCTGCGCGACGCCGGTACGTGCCCGAGGAACCTGGTGATCAGGGCGGAGGCGCACCGCAGGCGCGGGGAACCGGGCCAGGCGCAGGCGTTCCTGGACGAGGCGCTGGCACTGCCCGGCGCCGACCCGCTGGTGCGGGCGACGCTCGCGCGGGTCGTCGCGGGCGAGGACGCGGTGGCCGCGCGGGCGCTCGCCGAGGAAGCCGTTGCCACGAGCCAGGTGCTGCGCGTGCGCGAGGTTCCCGCGCTGCTCGCCCGCGGCTGGGTCGCGGTGCTCGCGGGGGACCGGGAGACGGCGCGGGCGGACGCGGCGACGGCCCGGTCGCTCGCGGGGAGGCGCGGTGACCGGGCGGGGCTCGCGGACGCCCTGCAGCTCGCGGCGGCGACCTCGGCCGACGGTCCGGCGCTCCTGGCCGAGGCCGCGATGGTGTGGCGCGTGGCGGGCGACCCGGTGGGCGCGGCGACTGCCGAACTGGCGCTGGCGCGCTCGACCGGTGCCGAGACGACGTCGTTCGAAAACGAGCTGCGGGCGCACGGTGTGCGCACCGACGTCCTGCTCGCCGACGTGCTGGGAGCGGGGACGCGGCGGCGGGCGCGGATCGCCGTCCGGACGCTGGGCGGGTTCCAGGTGCTGCGCGACGGCGTGCCGGTGCCGGCCGCGTCGTGGCAGTCGAAGAAGGCGCGCGACCTGCTGAAGATCCTGGCGGCGAACCGGGGACGGGCGGTGCCGCGGCCCCAGCTCGTGGAGCTGCTGTGGCCGGACGACCGGTCGGACCGCACGGCGAACCGGTTGTCCGTGCTGCTCTCGACGTTGCGGGCCGTGCTGTCGGTACCGGGCCTGCCGGCCGACGCCGAACCGCTGGTGGCGGACCGCGACACGGTGTCGCTCGACCTGTCCTTCGTGGACCTCGACGTCGCCGGGTTCCTGGACGCCGCGAGCACCGCGCTCGTGGCGGACCGGCGCGGCGACCCGGCCGCAGCGGCGTTGCTGACCGACGCCGACGAGCTGTACCTCGGCGAGTTCCTGGCCGAGGAACCCTACGAGCAGTGGGCGGTCCAGGTGCGCGAGGAGGTCGGCGCGCGCTACACGGCCGTGCTGCGGGCGTTGGTGCGGCTGGTCCGCGACCCGGACCTGCAGGTCGGCTACCTGATCCGGATGCTCGAACTGGACCGCTACGACGAGAGCGCGCACGTGCGGCTGGTGCGGGCGTTGCGGGCGGCCGGGCGGCACGGCGAGGCGCGGCGGCGGTACCAGGTGTACCTGGAGCAGATGCGCGACATCGGGGTCCGGCCCGCCGAGCCGAACCTGTTCGGCGCGCAGGGTTCGGAGGTTCTTCGGGCGGGCTGAGCCTGCTCTTGGGCGGCCGGGGCCGTCGTTCGTGCCAGCGCTGGTGCGAACGGCGGCCCCGGCCACGTTTGTGCTGATGGGACAGGCATAAGGGAGCCGTCAGGTTTCCCGAAGGGTGCGCTAAGACCCGCTTCGTAGCTTCGTCTGGTGAACGAAAACGGGGGAAGCGGCTGGCTGACGCGGCCGAAACCGAGGCCGGGCGCGGCGCTGCGGGTGGTGTGCCTGCCGTACGCCGGTGGCGGTGCGTCGGCCTACTGGGACTGGGCGGACCTGCTGGGCGAGTCCGTCGACCTGTGGGTCGCGGCGTTGCCGGGCAGGGAAAGGCGTTTCGGCGAACCCGCGCTCACCGAGGCCGCGGCGATCACCGGACCGCTGGCCGAGGCGATCCGCGCGGAGATCGCGGCACCGGTGGTGCTGTTCGGCCACAGCATGGGCGGGCTGCTCGCGTTCGACGTGGCCCGGCGCCTGGGCGGGCTGGCCGAACACCTCGTGGTCTCCGCGACCAAGGCGCCGCACCTCGCGTTCGGCGGCGCACCCCACCTGCTCGACGACGCGGGCCTGCTCGACTGGATGACCACGCTCGGCGGTGTCCCCGCGGACCTGTTGGCACACCAGGACATGCTCGCGCTGATCCTGCCGACGCTGCGCGCCGACCTGACGGTGTGCGCCGGGTTCCACGGCACGCGCGACGTCGTCGACGTGCCGGTCACCGCGTTCTCCGGCACCGACGACCCGCTCGCGACCGTGGCCGACGTCGCCGCCTGGCGGCACCACACCGTCGCCGGCTTCGACCTCGTGGTCCGGCCGGGCGGCCACTTCTACCTCAAAGACGATCCGGCGGCGGTGACGAGCGTCGTGCGGTCGCTCGCGGCCAGGGAAGGTGTGCAGTGACCGACCAGTTCCCCGCTACCCGCGGCCAGCAGCAGATCTGGTTCTCCGACCAGCTCGCGCCGGACGTCACGTTCAACACCGTGCCGGTGCACGTGGAGATCACCGGCGATCTCGACACCTACGCGCTCGCCACCGCGCTGAACGCGGTGATCGACCGGCACGAGCCGTTGCGCACCAGCTACCGCCTCGACAGCGACGCGCTGGTGGCGTCCGTCGCGCTGGAGGCCCACATGTCGATTGCGGCACGCGACCTCCGCGACCTCGCACCGGCCGAACGCACCGCGCGCGCCGAAGCGTTGGTGGCGGCCGAACTCGCTCGCCGTGTCGACATCACCTCGGGTCTGCCGTTGCGGATCGTGTTGCTGCGCCTGGAGGACGACCGCCACCAGCTCGTGCTCCTGGTGCACCACATCGCGATCGACGGCGCGTCCGTCGCCGTGATCCAGGACGAGCTGCCGCGCTGCTACCAGGCCGCGGTCGACGGAGGAGACGTCGCGCTGCCCCGGCCCGCGGTCGCCTACCGAGACATCGCGCCGCTCGACGGCGGCGTGGAGCACTGGCTCACGGAGCTGGCCGACCTGCCGGAACCGCTGGAGCTGCCGGCCATCCGCACCCGTCCCGCTCCGCCGGACTTCGCCGCCGAGTCGTTGCCCCTCGTCGTGCCGGAGGACCTGGCGAACGCGGTGCGCCGCGCCGCGAGCACGCACCGGTCATCGTCGTTCATGGTGCTGCTGAGCGCGTTCTCCGTGTTGCTGCACCGGTTGACCGGCTCGTCGGACGTGGTGGTCGGCTCGCCGTCGGCCGGCCGCGAGCACGCCGACACCCACGAGCTGGTCGGCTACTTCGTGAACATGCTGGCGCTGCGGGTGCGCCTCGGCTGGGACCCGACGTTCGGCGAGGTGATGGACGTCGTGCGCGGCTCCGTGCTGGACGCGCTCGACCACCGCGACGCGCCGTTCCACGAGGTGTGCTCCGCGCTCGGGCAGACCGGGGACGGCGACCGGCACCCGGTGTTCCAGGTCGTCTTCGCGTCCCCGCCGCCGCTGGCCGGTCCGCTGGCCGCCGGCAGGTGCGTGTTCACGTTCGTCCAGGGCACCAGCGACCAGAGCCTCTACGACCTCGAGCTGCAGCTGCCCGACTCCGGCAGCGGCGAGATGCGCGGCTGGGTCAAGTTCCGCACGGCGCTGTACCGGCGCGCCGACGTCGTCGACCTGACCGAGCGCTTCGCCACCGTGCTCGGGCAGCTCACCAGCGCGCCGGACACGCGGCTGTCGAACCTGTCGCTGCTCTCCGGCGACGAGCGCGGCCGGATTGTCCGCGACCTCAACGCGAACGCCACCGCGTACCCGGCGGACGCGACGCTCGTCGAGCTGTTCGAGCAGACCGTCGACCGCTTCGCCGCGGACGTCGCCGTCGACTTCGGCGGCGTGCGGCTCACCTACGCCGAACTGGACCAGCGGGCCAACCGGCTCGCCGCCCACCTCGGCACCCTCGGCGTCACCGTGGGAACGCCCGTCGGCATCCTGCTGGACCGTGGCGTGGACTGGATCGTCGCCGCGATCGCCGTGCTGAAGGCCGGTGGCGCCTACCTGCCGCTCGACCCGGAGTACCCGCTCGACCGCCTGCAGTCGTTGTGCGAGGACGCTTCCGCCGCCGTCGTGGTCGCCGATCGCGGCGCCGAGCTGTCCGGCGTCGAGCTGGTCGACCTGTCCGCGATGGTCCTCACCTGCCCGGCCGACCGTCCACAGCGGACGCTGGTCGCGGACGACCTCGCGTACGTGATGTACACGTCCGGGTCGACCGGTATGCCGAAGGGCGTGTGCGTCAGCCACCGCAACGTGGTCCGGCTGGTCCGCGACACGAACTACGTCGACTTCGCGCCCGGTGACCGGGTCGCGCAGGCCTCGACGACGACGTTCGACGCGGCGACGTTCGAGATCTGGGGAGCCCTGCTGAACGGCGGTCGTCTGGTTGGCCTGCCCAAGGACGTCGCGCTCGACCCGGCGGCGCTGGGGGAGTGGTTGCGGGCCAACGCGATCGACACGTTGTTCCTCACCACGTCCGTCGCGATGCACGTGGCACGTGAGTTGCCCGGCGCGCTGTCCGGGTTGCGCTACTTCGTGTTCGGCGGCGAGCAGCCGGACGAGCACGCGGTCGCCGCGCTCATCGCCCACCCCGGCGGTCCGCGACACGTCGTGAACGGCTACGGCCCGACCGAGACCACGACCTTCGCGTCGAGCCACGAGTGCGAGCGTGCGCCGGGCCGCATCCCGTTGGGGCGCGGGTTAAGCAACACCCAGCTCTACGTGCTGGACCAGTACCTGGAGCCGGTCCCGCCGATGGCCGTGGGCGAGCTGTGCATCGGCGGTGACGGCGTCGGCCGCGGCTACGTCGGCAACCCCGCCCTGACCGCCGACAAGTTCGTCCCGGACCACCTGGGTGGCAAGCCCGGCTCGCGGCTGTACCGGACCGGTGACCTCGCGCGGTTGCTGCCGGACGGGACCTTCGAGTACCTCGGCCGGGCCGACCGCCAGGTCAAGATCCGCGGGTTCCGGATCGAGCCCGGTGAGGTCGAGGCCTGTCTGCACTCGTCGGGGCTGGTGCGCCAGGCCGTCGTCGTACCGCTCCCGGACGCCGCCGGTGACGTCCGCCTGGTCGGGTACGTCGTGCTGGAGCGGGCGGGCGACGAGCAGCTCGACGAACTGGCGCGGCACGTGCGCGCCGCGCTGCCCGCCTACCTGGTGCCGTCCGCGCTGGTGCCGCTGGAGTCGTTGCCGTTGACCCGCAACGGCAAGCTCGACCTGCGCGCGTTGCCCGACCCGGAGATCACCGCGGACGAGGAGCTCGACGAGCCGCGCACGCTCACCGAGGTCGCCGTCGCGAACCTGTGGCGCCAGGTGCTCGGCGCGGAGTCCGTCGGGCGCGACACCAACTTCTTCGACTGCGGCGGCCACTCGCTGAAGGCGGCGAGGATCCTCGCCCGCGTCGAGAGCGAACTGGGTGTCCGGCTGCCGATGCGGTCGCTCTTCGACCATCCGACCGTCGCCGGCATCGCGACCGAGGTCGACCGGTTGCGCGACACCACACCCGTACCCGTCGGCGTGATCCGTTCCGAGGCCAGGGCCTCGCGTTCGGTCGCCGACCTGCTCGATCTGTGACTGGAGGGGAAGTCGTGCAGGACGTGTTGCGGCGCTTGAAGGCGCTGGACCCCGAGAAGCGGGCGGCGGTGTTCGCCCAGCTCGCCGCACGGGGTGAGGACTTCGGCGTCTACCCGGTGTCGTCCGGGCAGCGGCGGCTGTGGCTGCTCGACCAGCTGCACCCCGGCAGCGCCGTCTACAACGTGCCGTACGCCTTCCGGCTGCGCGGCACCGTGGACGCCGATGCGCTGGGCAAGGCGTTGCTGGAGGTCGGACGGCGGCACGAGGTGCTGCGGACCGTGTTCCTCGACCTCGACGGCGAGCCTCGGCAGGTGATCCTGCCGGAGCCGCAGTTCTCGCTCGTGGTGTCGCATGTGGACGTTGCCGACCGTGACGCGTTTGCGGCCGAACGTGCCGCAGAGGTGGCGGGGGAGCCGTTCTCGTTGGCGGACGGGCCGTTGCTGCGGGCGGAGCTGGTGGTGTTCGACGCCACCGACGCGCTGCTGCTCGTGTCGATGCACCACATCGTCTGCGACGGCTGGAGCACCCAGCTGCTGTTCGCCGAGTGGGAGGCCGCCTACTCGGCCCGCGACCTCGGACCCGCCCCTGCGCAGTACCTCGACTTCAGCCGCTGGCAGACCGAGTGGCTCGACGGTCCCGAAGGCGCGCGGCTGCTGGAGTACTGGACCTCGCAGCTCGCCGGCGTGCCGCCGGTGCTGGAGCTGCCGGCCGACCGCCCGCGTCCGGCCGTGATGAAGATGCGGGGCGGTGCCGTCGAGTTCGCCTGGCCCGTCGCGCTGAAGGAGCAGCTCGACGCGTTCTGCCTCGCCGAGCGCGTGACCCCGTTCATGGTGCTGCTGACCGCGTGGAACGTGCTGCTGCACCGGTACTCCGGAGCCGACGACATCGTGGTCGGCACCAACGTGGGCAACCGGCGCGCCGAGATCGAGGACGCCATCGGCTTCTTCGTCAACACCGTCGCCCTGCGGACCCGCGTGGACGCCGACGTCAGCTTCCTCGAGCTGCTGCACCAGGTCCGCGACACGACGCTGGCCGCGCAGCAGCACCAGGAGCTGCCCTTCGAACGGGTCGTCGAGGCGCTGGCACCACCGCGCAGCACCGCGCACCAGCCGGTCGTCCAGACGATCGTCGGCATGGAGGACGGCCAGCACTCGCTGTTGTCGTTGCCGGGCGTCGAGATCACCCGCGTGCCGGCGCACTCCGGCACAGCGAAGTGGGACCTGGAACTGGGCGTCACGTCCACCGAGGGCGGGATCACCGGCCTGCTGGAGTTCGACAGCGCGCTGTACGAACCCGAGACCGCGCGCCGCCTGCTCGGCCACCTGGAGACCCTGCTCGGCTCCGGGCTCACCGACCCGTCCTGCCCGGTCGGCCGCCTGACCATGATCACACCGGCGGAGCGCGCGCAGCTCCTCCAGGACTGGAACCCGGTGCCCTCCGCGCGGCTCGACGGCGTGCTGGTGCACGAGCTGGCCGAGGCCTCCGCCGACCGCACGCCCGACGCCGTGGCGCTGGTGTTCGAGGACCAGGAGCTGACCTACCGGGAACTGGACGAGCGGGCGAACCGGCTCGCGCACCTGCTGCGGTCTCGCGGCATCGGGCGGGGTGACTTCGTCGGCATCAGCCTGCCCCGGTCGCTCGACCTCGTGGTGGCGCAACAGGGCGTGCTCAAGTCCGGCGCCGCCTACGTGCCGCTCGACCCGGAGTACCCGGCGGAGCGGCTGGCGTACATGGTCGCCGACTCCGGGCTGCGCGTGGTCGTCACGCTGGCGGCGTTCTCCGCGCGCTTCCCCGACGTGTCAACGCTTCCGCTGGACGAGACCGACTTCTCGGGAGTGCCCGCTGCACGGCTCGCGCGGACCGTGGAACCGGACGACCTCGCGTACGTGATCTACACGTCCGGGTCGACCGGCAAACCCAAGGGCGCCATGCTGCCGCACCGCGGCGTCGTGAACCTCGCGGACGAGCTGGCGCGCGTGCTCGGCATCGGGCCGGGCAACCGGATGCTGCAGTTCGCGTCGTTCAGCTTCGACGTGTCGGTCGCCGACATCATGGTGACGCTGCGGTCCGGTGCCACGGTCGTCCTGGCCGCGCAGCACGACCTGCAGCCCGGCCCCGATCTGGCCCGCACGATCAACGACCAGCGCGTCGACGTGGCGTGCCTGCCGCCGACCGTGCTGCGGCTGACCGACCCGGCCTCCGTGCCCGGCCTGCGGACTCTGATGGCGGGCGGAGAGGCGTGCCCCGAGGAGGTCGCGGCCGCGTGGGCGGCGGGCCGGCGGTTCATCAACGTCTACGGACCCACCGAGGCGTCCATCTGGATCACCGCCGCGGAGTGCGACGGCACCGAGAGCCCGTTGCCGATCGGACGCCCGATCACCGGCAGCACGGCCTACGTGCTGGACGCGCACGGGGAACCGCTGCCCGTCGGCGTGCCGGGGGAACTGCACCTCGGTGGCGTGCAGGTGGCGCGCGGGTACCTGCACCGGCCGGAGCTCACGGCCGACCGGTTCATCGCCGACCCGTTCGGCGGTGGGCGGCTGTACCGCACCGGTGACCTCGCGCGGTTCCGGCCGGACGGGCAGGTCGAGTTCCTGCGCCGGATGGACGACCAGATCAAGCTGCGCGGCTACCGGATCGAGCTGGGCGAGATCCAGACGGCGGTGTGCGCGCACCCGTCGGTGCGCGCGGCGGTCGTGATCGCCCGCGAGGACGTGCCGGGTGACGTGCGGCTGGTCGCCTACGCGGTGGCCGCCGACGGCTGCGAGATCGACGCCGCGGAGCTGCGTTCCTCGCTGCGGCGCGGGCTGCCCGAGTACATGGTGCCGTCGGCGTTCGTCGCGGTGCAGACGATCCCGCGCAACCCCAACGGGAAGCTCGACCACCGCGCGTTGCCGAAGCCGGAGTCGGTGCGTTCCGAACGGGTCGTGGTGCCCGCGGGCAACCAGACCGAGCGGACGATCTCCGACGTCTGGCGCGAGGTGCTGCGGATGGACCGCGTCGGCGCCGACGACAACTTCTTCGACCTCGGCGGCAACTCGGTGCTGCTGGTCAAGGCGCGCAGCCGGCTCGCGGAGCTGTTCGCTCGGGAGGTGCCGACGGTGACGCTCTTCACCTACCCGACGGTGCGGGCGCTCGCCGCCCACTTCGACGGCGGTGGCGCGGTGGAGACGCGGTCCGCTGGTGGCAGGAAGGCATTGCTGGCTCGGGGGAGGAAGTCGTGACGGAGTACACCGGACTGGAGATCGCGGTCGTCGGCATGGCCGGCCGCTTCCCGGGATCATCCACAGTGGACGAGTTCTGGGAGCAGGTGCTCGCGGGCGAGGTCGGCGTGCGCCGCTTCACCGACGAGGAGATGGACGCGGCGGGCGTGTCCGCGGAACGACGCGCCGAGCCGGGTTTCGTACCGATGGGTGGCGCGCTGCCCGGCATCGAGTTCTTCGACGCCAAGCTCTTCGGCTACAGCCCGCGCGACGCGGCCGTGCTGGACCCGCAGCAGCGCGTCTTCCTGGAGTGCGCCTGGCACGCCCTGGAGCACGCGGGCCACCTCGGCGGCGGGCGGGAGATCGGCGTCTACGCCTCGGCGAGCGTCGACACGTACCTGCTGCGCCACCTGTGGAACAACCCCGCCGTACCGGGCGGCCTGCACCCGCTCGACCTGTTGCTGGCCAACGACAAGGACACGCTCGCCAGCCGCGTCGCCTACCACCTCGACCTGACCGGCCCCGCGATCACCGTGCAGACGGCGTGCTCGTCGTCGCTGGTGACGATCCACGTGGCGTGCCAGGCGCTGCTGGGCCACGACTGCGACATCGCCCTGGCAGGCGGCGTCTCGATCCGGCCGCCGGTGCACGAGGGCTACCAGCACACCGAAGGCGGCATCCTCGCCGCCGACGGCCGCTGTCTGCCCTTCGACGCGGACGCGCACGGCGTGGTCGCGGGCAACGGCGTCGCCGCCGTGGTGCTGCGCCGCCTGGAGGACGCCCTCGCCGACGGCGACACGATCCACGCGGTGATCAAGGGCACCGCCGTGAACAACGACGGCGCGAGCAAGGTCGGCTTCACCGCGCCGAGCGTCACCGGCCAGGCACGGGTCATCAGGGCCGCGCACGACCTGTCCGAAGTGGACTCCTCCACGATCGGCTACGTCGAGGCGCACGGCACCGCCACCCCGCTGGGCGACCCGATCGAGGTGGCCGCGCTGAAGCAGGCATTCGTCCACCCACCGCAGGCCTGCGCTCTGGGGTCGGTCAAGGCGCTGATCGGCCACCTGGACGCGGCGGCCGGTGTCGCCGGGTTCGTGAAGGCCGCGCTCACCGTGCGGGAGGGCGTCGTACCGCCCAGCCCGTACTTCACCGCCCCGAACCCCGAGACGGGGCTTCCGGACAGCCCGTTCTTCGTCAACCGCGAGGCGGCGCCGTGGCCGTTGGAGGGGCCGCGGCGGGCCGGGGTCAGCGGGTTCGGCATGGGCGGCACCAACGCGCACGCCGTGCTGGAGGAACCGCCGTCGCCCGAACCGATGCCGCCGACCCGGTCTCGGCACCTGGTGGTGCTGTCGGCCGGGAGTGAGGGGGCGTTGGAGGAGAGCCGGGAGCGGCTGGCCGCGCGGCTTGCGGTGGGCGGCCTGGAGTTGGCGGACGTGTCGTACACGCTGCGGACGGGGCGGAAGGTGCTGCGGCACCGGTTGGCCGCGGTGGTGGGCGGAGGTGGGGAGGGTTCGGCACCCGAGGCCGCTGTTGGCACCGCCACCCCGACCGCCGCCACCACTGCCACCGCCACCGGCCGCGCCACCATCACCGCCGCCGCTGGCCTCACCACCAGCGCCACCACCGCGCCCACCAACACCTCGCTCGCCGAGGTGTGGACCGGCTCCGGCGACCGGCGCGACGTCGTCTTCCTCTTCCCAGGCCAAGGCTCGCAGTACGCCGGCATGGCCGCCCACCTCACCGCCGAGGAACCGGTCTTCAAGGCCGCCCTCGACGAGTGCGCCGCCCTCCTCCCGTTCGACCTGCACGAGGTCCTCGCCGACACCGACCGCCTGACCCGCACCGAGTTCACCCAGCCCGCCCTCTTCGCCGTCGAGTACTCGCTCGCGAAGCTCTGGGAGCACTGGGGTGTGCGGCCGAGCGCGATGCTTGGGCACAGCGTCGGCGAATACGTGGCCGCGTGCCTGGCCGGGGTGTTCTCGCTGCCGGACGCGCTCGAGCTCGTCACGGCACGTGGCGCGCTCATGAGTGCGTTGCCCGGTGGCGCCATGCTGTCCGTGCCGCTGGGTGCCGACCAGCTGGACCTGCCGGCGGACGTGTCCCTCGCGGCGAGCAACGCGCCGAACCTCAGCACGGTCGCCGGCACGTTCGAGGCGATCGAGCGCTTCGAGCAGACCGTCGCCGGTCGGCGGCTGCACACCTCGCACGCGTTCCACTCGGCGATGATCGACCCGATTCTCGACGAGTTCACCGCGTTGGTCGAGCGGATCGGGCCTCGTACGCCGCGGATCCCGTTCATCTCCAACGTGTCCGGCACCTGGATCACGACGGAGGAGGCGACCGACCCCCGGTACTGGGCCCGGCACGCCCGTGCGGCCGTGCGGTTCAGCGAGGGGCTGACGACGCTGGTCGCCGAGCCGGTGACGGTGCTGGAGGTCGGGCCGGGCAACGTCCTCACGACGTTGGCACGCCAGCACGACCTCAAGGGCGGCGCGGCATTCGGGTCGTTGCGGCACCCGCGCGAGGACAAGCACGACCTCGACACGATGCTGGCCGCGGCGGGCAGGATGTGGATCGCCGGCGTGCCGGTCGACCTGGGCGCGCTCACCGCGGACGAGCGGCGGCGCAGGGTTCCGCTGCCCGGTTACCCGTTCGAGCGCGCCCGCCACTGGGTCGACCTGCCCGGCACGGCGCCGCGGCCGATCGAGGTCGTCGAGGTGCTGCCGCAGCCGGCCGAGGTCGTGCTGCCGCAGGGTGATCTCGGGCTGGTCACCGGCATCTGGCAGGAGCTGCTCGGCATCGCGCGCATCGGGCCGGACGACGACTACTTCGAGCTCGGCGGGCATTCGCTGCTGGCCAACCAGATCCTCGCGCGGATCACGGCGGAGCTCCAGGTCACGCTGCCCGCGGGCGCGATCTTCGAGGCGCCGACGCCGCGCAAGCTCGCCGCGCGGATCGACGCGCTGCGCGGCGACGAGCCCGAGCAGGACGACGAGTTCGCCCGGCTGCTCGCCGAGATCCGCGACATGTCACCGGAAGAGCTGCGGGCCGAACTGGACCGCGAGCGGGACGCCCAGGAGATCTCCCAGTCATGACAGACCACCTGACCAGCTCACTGACCGAGGAGCAGAGACAGCTCCTCGCGCTGCGCCTGCGCAACGCCGACCGGTCGCAGCCGGTGTCGTTCACCCAGGAGCAGCTCTGGTTCCTCGACCGCCTCGACCCCGGCAACCCCGCCTACGCCATCCCGTTCGGGCTGGAGCTCACCGGGCCGCTCGACCGCACCGCCCTCGAACTGGCCGTCGGCCGGGTCGTGGACCGGCACTCCGCCCTGCGCACCACGTTCTTCGAGCGCGACGGCGAGCTGCGCCAACGAGTACGTGACAACGTGTCCATCGCCATCGAGGTCACGGACCTGAGCGAAAACCCCAAACGGGCCGAGGAAGTCGCACAAGACCACGCCCGGTACGCGTTCGACCTCAGCGCGGGACCGCTGGTGGCGTTCCGGCTCGTCGTGCTCGGGCCGGAGAAGCACCTCCTGCTGGTGACCGCGCACCACATCGTGTTCGACGCCGCGTCGGCCGAGGTGTTCGGCGCCGACCTCGCCGCCTTCTACGGCGGAGAGACGCTGCCCGAGCTGACCACGTCGTTCGGCCGGCACGCCGCCGCCGAACGCCGCAGGCTCACCGCCGAGGTGATGGACGAGCACCTCGCGTACTGGCGGGACAGGCTCGCGGACAGCCCGGCGCGCTCCACCGTGCCGTCCGACCTGCCGCGCCCGGCGGTCCAGACGCACACCGGCGGCCGGCGGCACTTCGTCGTGCCCCGCGAGCTGACCGAGAAGCTCGCGGCCCGCGCCCAGCAGCTCGGTGTGTCGCTGAACGCCGTGGTGCTCAGCGGGTTCGCGGCGCTGATCGGCCAGGACCGGGTGCTGCTCGGCATGCCGGTGAGCGGCCGCGGCCGACCCGCGCTGGAGCACCTGATCGGCTCGCTGGCGAACATGCTGGTGCTGCGGGTGGACGTCCGGGACGACGCCGACGAGACGATCCGCGGCACCCACCGCGCGATCAGCGAGGCCTACGCCCACCAGGACGCGCCGTACGCACGGGTGGTGGAGGCGGTCGACCCGCCGCGCGACCCGAGCCAGAACCCGCTGTTCCAGGCCATGCTGAGCCTCACCGAGGCCTCGGCTCCCCGCACGGCGGCCGGTGTCGAGTTCCGCCCGTTCGAGGTCGACAACGGGCTGACCGACTTCGACCTGTTCGTCGTGCTGTCCCGAGTGGACGGTGAGCTGCGCGGCGTCATCGGCTACAACGCCGACCTCTACCTCGACGAGACCGTCGGCGAGCTGGGAGAGCGGTTCCTCGCCGTGCTCACCGGCCTCACCGCGGGCGAGCTCCCGCGCCGGGACCGGATCTCGATCGCCGCCACGTTCACCGCCGACCCCGTCCGCGCACCGCTGGACGTGCTCAACGGCGTGCTGCGGCTGCCCGTGGACGTGGAACTCGCGCCGTACCAGCAGATCGTCCAGCACCTGCTCAAGGGCGACGCCGGCAGGCTGGCCGACGTCGTGCTGCTGCGCTGGGAGGACTGGACGCGGCACGGCGACGCGGTCGAGGCGAACTGGCAGGACCTGGAGAACGCGGTCACGGCCTACCGGCAGCGGTCGGCCGCGCCGCTGCACCTCGTGGTGTGCCCGTCCGAGCAGTCGTTCGGCCACCTCGACGACCGGCTCGCGGTGCTCGCGGACTCGGTCGACGGCGTGCACGCCACGTGGTTCGCGGACTGGGCGAAGGCACTGCCGGTCGGCGCCACCTTCGACCCGCAGGCCGACAAGCTCGGCCACGTCCCGTACACGCAGGAGATGTTCGCGGCGCTCGCGATCCTGCTGACCCGCAGGCTGCACCCCGGTGCACACCGCCTGCACCTGCTGGAGACCGCGCTGGGCGACCCGGCGTCGCTCGCGGACCGCGCGGCGCCGGCCGTCCGCGCCGTCGCGATCGACACCCCTCCGGTGGCCCCGCGCACGACAACCGAGGAACGGCTCGCACGGGTGTGGCGGGAGGTGCTCAAGCTCGACGAGGTCGGTGTCACGCACGACTTCTTCGCGCTGGGCGGCCACTCGCTGCTCGCGACGCAGCTGCTGTCCAAGGTGTTCGCGGAGTTCGGCGTCGACGTCTCGCTGCACGCGCTGTTCACCCACCCGACCGTCGAGGCGCTCGCCGAACTCGTCGAGGAGCCGCAGGAGACCGGGCATCCGCTGTCGCCGGTCTCCCGCACCGAACCCCTCGCGCTGTCGGCCATCCAGCAGCGCATGTGGGCCGCGACCCAGCTCGACCCCACCACCACGCGCATGAACACCACGTTCGCGGTGGCGCTGCGCGGCTCGCTGGACGTGCCGGCATTGCGCGCCGCGGTCGCGAACGTCGTGCGACGGCACGAGATCCTGCGCACGACGTTCACCGAGCAGGACGGCCGGCCGGTCATGGTCGTGCACCCCGACATGGACTGCTGGCTGCCCGAAGCCGTCGGCTCGCCGGAGGAGTTCCTGGTCGAGCACACCACCCACGTCTACGACCTGGAGCACGGGCCGCTGCTGCGCGTCCGGCTGGTGCGTACGGCCGCGCAGGAGCACCACCTGTTGCTCGGCATGCACCACATCGTCTGCGACAACACGTCGTGGGGCGTGCTGCTCGGCGAGCTGTCCGCCGGCTACCGGGCCGGTGACCTGCCGGAACTGACGGTCCAGTACGCGGACTACGCGGCGTGGCAACAGGACCTGCTCACCGACGAGGCGCTCGCCCCGCACGAGGAGCACTGGCGCACCTACCTGGCCGACGCGCCGTCGCAGCTGGAGGTGCCCGCGGAACGCCCCGAGCGCAACGAGACCCGGCGCACGTCGTCCGTCGTGCCGGACCGGGTGTCGGCGGCGCTGAAGGACCTGGCACGTGCGGAGGGCAGCACACCGTTCGCCACGCTGCTCGCGGCGTACGCGGTGGTGCTCTACCGCCGCAGCGCGCAGCCGGACGTCGTGCTGAGCGTGCCCCAGCAGGGCAGGCCGCGGCCCGAGGTCGAGCACCTCGTCGGCTGCTTCACCGACCTGCTGCCGATCCGCGTGGACCTGGCCGGCCGCCTCACGTTCCGGCAGGTCGTGCAGCGGGTGCACCGCGCGATGGTCGACGGCTACCAGCACGGTGACGTGCCGTTCTCCAGCGTCGCCCACGTGCTGCCGCGGCAGAAGGGGCGGCACCCGGTCTACCAGTGCGCGTTCAACTACGCGGACCTGCCCGACGAGGCCGTGAACTGGCCGGGGCTGGAGCTGGAGCCATTGGAGGTGCCGGTCACGAGCCTCGACTTCGACCTGTTCCTCACGCTCACCACCGAGCACGGCGAGTTGGCCGCGACGCTCGAGTACAGCGCCGACCTGTTCGGCACCGACGGCGCCGGCGACCTGCTCGACTCGTTCGTCGCGCAGCTCACCGACCTGGTCGAGGCGCCCGACACCCGGATCGTGGTCGAGTCGTCCACTGTGGACCGCCAGACGATGGGCGTCGCGTCCTCGCGGCCGCTCGACGGCGTGCTGCCGGTGCTGACCTCGTGGCTCGACCGGCTGGACCTGCCGCTCGCCGTCAGCACGACGGCGCCCGGACAGGTGCTGCGTCCGCTCCTGGACCCCGCGGCCGGGTTCGGCGGCGGGACTACCGCGTTGGTGCTGCGCTGGGAGGACCTGTTCGACGGTGGCGTCGCCGCGTTCGAGCTGGCGTTCGACCGGCTCGGCACCGCGATCGAGCGATGGACCGAGCGCACCGGCGGGGAACTGGCCGTGCTGGCCACGTCCGAGCGCGTCGAGAAGCCGTGGCCCGGCGTGTTCGGCCACGCCGCCGACCGGCTCGCCCGACGGTTCCCGACCCTGAAGGTCATCGATCTGCTGACCGAGCAGGGCGACCATGACGTCGTGCTGGGCACCGAGCTCGCCCGGCTGCTGAGTGAGCTGCCGGAGGAGCAGCAGGCGAAGGAACTGCCGCGCACCGACGACGAACGCGAGCTCGCGGCCGTCTGGCAGGACGTCCTGAAGGTGCACGAGATCGGCGTCCACGACGACTTCTTCGAGCTGGGCGGCGACTCGATGACCGCCATCCAGGTGGTGTGGCTCGCGAACCAGGCGGGGATCAAGTTCACGCCCGCCCAGCTCACGGCCAAGCGCACGATCGCGGAGCTGCTGCGCGTGCCGATGTCCGAGGAGCAGCAAGCGCTTGCGGCCGTGTGGCGCGAGGTGCTCAAGGTCGACGAGGTCGGCGCGCACGACGACTTCTTCGCGCTCGGCGGCGACTCGATGACCGCCATCCAGGTGGTGTGGCTCGCGAACCAGGCCGGCATCAGGTTCACCCCCGCCCAGCTCACCGCCAAGCGCACGATCGCCGCGCTGCTGGTCGCGGACTCACCGGAGCAGGTCGTCGACCAGGGACCGGTGGAGGGCGACTTCCCGGCCACGGGTGCGCAGCGCTGGTTCTTCGAGGCGCTCGCGACGTCGATGGTCGCGCCCGCCCACTTCAACCACCCCTACTACCTGCGCCTGCGCGTGCCGGCGACGCCGGACCAGCTGGAGCGCGCGACGAACGCGTTGGTCGCCCACCACGACGGGATGCGCCTGCGGTTCCGCCGCGAGGGCAACGACTGGCACGCCTCGCACGGCCCGGTCGACGGCGCGATGCCGTTCGTGTCGTTCGACGTGTCGGACGCCGCCGACCGCGAGAAGGCGATCGAGGCCCACCTGAACGAGGTGCACCCGACGCTGGACGTCGCGGACGGCCCGCTGGCCAAGGTCGTCCACTTCGGACTCGGTGGACACGAGCCCGACCGCGTGATGCTGATCTGCCACCACCTGGTCACCGACGGCGTCTCGCGCAGCCTGATCCTGGAGGACTTCCAGAACGCGCTGCGGCAGGTCCTCGCCGGCCGGTGCGTCGACCTCGGGCCGAAGACCACGTCGTTCCGTGACTGGGCGCGCAGGATCGACGAGTACGCCCGCGGCCCGAAGCCCCTGCAGGAGCTGGAGTACTGGGAGCGGCAGGCGCCCGGCAGCGAGGACATGACGCCCGACCTGCCCGGCCGCAACACGTTCGGCGTCATGCAGGACATCCACACGACGATCGACGCCGAGACCACCACACGCCTGCGTGAGCTGGCCAAGGCGCACCACGTCGGTGTCAGCGACCTGGTGGTGTGGGCGTCCGTGCGGATGGCCTCGGACCGCTTCGGCGGTCCGGAGTGGACGATCGCGACCACCGGGCACGGCCGCGAGGCGCTGTTCGACGGCCTCGACCTGTCCCGCACGGTCGGCTGGTTCCAGGTCATGTACCCGGTCCGGCTCACCCTGCCCGAGACGGGCGACACGGCAGCGATCGCCTCACTTGCCGACCAGCTGAAGCAGGTGCCCGTCAACGGCATCGGCTACGGCCTGCTCCGCTACAACCACCCGGATCCCGCCGTCCGGCAGCGCCTGGAGACGCCGAACCCGCAGCTCACCGTCAACTACGCGGGCGCCTTCGGGTTCACCGACCTCTCCAGCGCGGACGAGCTGTTCGAGCTGTGCCAGTCCGAACTCGGTGTCCTGCAGGACAAGGGGACCGAGTGGCCGGGCCGGATCGACGTCGTCGGCTCGCTCGTCGACGGCCGGATCCGCATCGAGATGAACTACGGCACCGAGATGTACCTGCCGGAGACCGCGCGCCGGATGCTCGGCGAAATCGAAGGGCTGCTCCGTCAGCTCGTGGACCAGAACAGGATGAGGTAATGCCCAAGCCTTCGGGATTCGGCGCGTTCACGATCATGTGGGTAGGACAGCTGCTGTCCGCGCTCGGCACCCGCATGACGAACTTCGCGCTCAGCATCTGGGTGTGGCAGCACACCGGCTCGGCCACGTCGATGGCGCTGATGATGTTCTGCGGCTTCGGTTCGACCGTGCTGTTCAGCCCACTCGCGGGCAGCCTGATCGACCGGCTGGACCGCAAGGTCTCGATCATCATCTCCGAGATCGGGTCGATCGCCGTCACGTTCATCCTGCTCGCGTTGTTCCTTACGGACTCGACGCAGCTGTGGCACCTCTACCTCGTCAACGTGCTGACCGGCGCGTTGCTCGCGATCCAGGGGCCGGCGTTCGGCGCCACCATCGCGCTGATGATGGAGAAGGGGAAGTTCCTCCGCGCCAACGCGATGATGTGGTCGGTCAAGAGCTTCCCGGTGATCTTCGCGCCGGCGTTCGCCGCCACCCTGCTCGGCCTGACCGGCATCAAGCTGATCCTGTTCATCGACGGGCTCACGTACGTCGTCGCGATCATCACCGTGCTCGTGGTGACGATCCCTCCTGTGCCCGGCCAGGACCGGGAGAAGAGCACCTTCTGGCAGGACTGCGTGTTCGGGTTCCGCTACATCGTCGAACGCCCGCCGCTGCTCGCCGTGCAGATCGTCCTGTTCTCCATCAGCCTCCTCGCGGCGCTGGCGTGGGCGCTGATCGTGCCGCTGGTGCTCGCCCGCACCCTGGGCGACGAGGGCACGCTCGGCCTGGTGCAGAGCATCGGCGCGGTCGGCGGCGTCCTGGGCGGCACGCTGCTCGCGTTCATGAGGCCGCCGCGCCGCAAGATGCTCGTGGTGCTCGGCGCGATCCTGGTGTTCAGCATCGTCGGCCGCATCCTCTACGGCGTCGGCGACGGCCTCATCGCGTGGGCCGCGGCGATGTTCTTCGTCGAGCTGACCATCCCGTTCATCGACGGTCTCGCGCAGACCATCTGGCAGGAGAAGGTCGACCCGGCGGTGCAGGGCCGCGTGTTCGCCGCCCGCAACTTCTTCGAGAACCTCTCGGTCCCGATCGGCTTCGCGGCCGCCGGCCCGCTGGTGGACAAGGTGCTCGAACCCGCTATGCGCGGGGACACGGCACTCGCCGACACGTTCGGCTGGCTCGTCGGCACCGGACCGGGCTCGGGCATCGGGCTGCTGTTCGTGGTCGTCGGCGTGCTCGGCGCGGGCGTCGGCGTCGCGGGCTTCCTCAGCCGCAACGTCCGCGAGGTCGAGACGCTCGTCCCCGACCACGAGCCGGAGCCCGAGGCCAAGCCGCTCGACCGCCAGCCCGCGCTGGCCGACTAGGAGACCGACATGACCCACCGAGTGGTCGTCAACGACGAAGAGCAGTACTCGATCTGGCCCGCCCACAAGGACAACGCGCCCGGCTGGCACGACGCGGGCGTCAGCGGGTCGAAGGACGAGTGCCTGGAACACATCGGTCGCGTGTGGACGGACATGCGCCCGCTCAGCCTGAGAGGACGGTCATGACCTTCACCGACGTGGTGGCCGGTGCCCTGGACGTCGATCCGGCGCACGTCACCGACGACGCGGGCCAGGACACGCTGTCGAGCTGGACGAGCATGCGGCACATCCAGCTGATCGTCATGCTGGAGGAGGCCTACTCGCTCTCCTTCGACTACGAGGAGATCGCCGGCGCGCGGACGGTCCGGGAGGTCCGGGAAGTGCTGCGCGCCAAGGGGGTCGAGGTCTGATGGACACGCGACTGCGCTGGCAGAAGATCGGCCGGACCGACGTCCGCCCGGTCGTGCGCGTGGGCCTGCTCGCGAGCTACACGATCGACCCGCTGGTGCCGCACCTCGGCGTCGCGCTGCACGACGCCGGCCTCCCGGTCGCGTTCGACACCGCGCCGTACAACCAGATCGTGCGGCAGTGCCTGGACGACACCTCGGAGATGGCGCGGGTGAAGCCGGACGTGCTCGTCGTGGCACCGCGCTTCGAGGAGCTGGGCGACGAGCTGCTGACCGCGGTCGACGCCGCGGTGTCGGCGGCCCGGCGCTGGGGGTCGTTCCTGGTCGTCGTGCTGCCCGCCGTGCCGGAGGACCGGGCGTACGGGCAGCTCGACGACGGGCGGGCCGCGGGCACGGCCGCGACGGCGCACGAGGCCAGGGAGACGATCCGGGCCGAGCTCGCGGGCCGTCCGGACGCCTGGGTGGTCGACGCCGAACGGGCCGTGCGGGCGGTCGGCACGGCCAAGGCGCACCACGCCGCGATGTTCAAGTTCGCCAAGATCCCGTACACGGAGGCGGTGTTCGGCGAGCTGGGAGGCCAGCTGGCCGGGGTGCTGCGGGCCGTGCACGGGCTGACCCCGAGGCTGGTCGTGGTGGAGTCGGGCGCCGGACTGGAGGAACCGGCGCGGTGGCTGCGCGAGTCCGGAGCGCGGATCGTGGTGCGAGCGGAGGGGGAGGAGGTCGCGGACGTGGCGGCGCGCGAGGGTGTGCCGGTGGAGTCCGCGGTGCTGCTGACGCTGGGGGAGGCGGCTGCCGGGTCCGCGCCGGTGCTGCGGCTGGGCGGCAAGCCCGCCGGGTGGCGCGACGAGGTGACGCGGTCCGGCCTGCTCGACCGCCTCCCCGCCCCGGACCGCACGGCACCCCGCGTGCGCCACTCCACCAGGGAGACCGTCTCGCTCGACGACTTCATGGCCGGCCTGAACGTCGAGGTCGACCTCGAACCCGTCGGTCCCGACTCCGCGGCGAAGGTCGTCGAGGTGGTCTCCCGCGCCAAGGACTTCACCCTCGGCACCGAGAAGCTCGACCTGACCGAGGACCGCGAGGTGTTCGCGGTCCGCGTGCGCGACAAGTTCGGCCAGTACGGGATCAGCGGCGCGGTCGGCATCACCGGCGGGACCGTCGTGGACGTGTTCTCGCTGTCCTGCGTCGTGCTCGGCAAGGGCGTCGAGGACGTCGTGCTGCAACGGCTGCGCGCCGAGCACGGCGACCTCGTGTTCCGCCACCGCGCCACCCCGCACAACCAGATCACCGCCGGGTTCCTGACGGACGCCGGAGCGAGAATCGAGGAGATCCCGTGACCATCCACTTCGGAGTCGTGTCGCTCGGCCACGTGCTCGGCGACCCCGTCGACGTGGCCACCGCCGCGCCCGGCTACACCGACGACGTCGACCGCGTGCTGGGCTGGGGCTTCCGCACCTTCCACCGTGCGAAGGACGGCGTCGGGCTCACCGACCTGGCCGCCGAGGCCGGTGCCAAGGCGCTGGGCGACGCGGGTGTGCAGCCGCACGAGGTCGACCTGGTCGTGCTCGCGATGTCCGACCTGTCCGAGCACCTGTACTGGGACGCGGCCGGCGCCACGCAGGCCAAGATCGGCGCCCACGGGTCGGAGAACGTGCTGCTGACCCAGGCGTGCGGCGGGGGAGTGGCCGCGTTCGACGTCGTCGCCGGCAAGTTCGCCACGCACCCGGACTACCAGACCGCGTTGATCATCGGCGCCAACCGGGTGTGCGAGCCGTACTGGAACCGGATGGAGATCAACACCAGCATCTTCTCCGACGGTGCGGCGGCGGCCGTGGTCAAGCGCGACCACCCGCGCAACCGGTGGCTCAACACCGAGATCATCAGCGACGGCCGGTACGCCGACTTCATGATGATGGACGTCGGTGCCGCCGCGCGGCCGTTCGCCGGCCAGCAGGACGTGGGCGTCAAGAGCCCGCAGAAGCGGCTGGAGGAGTTCTTCGCGGGGGACATCCGCAAGATGTTCGAGTTCGTCTCGACCATCCGCACCAACAACCACGAGGTCGTGCGCCGCTCCTGCAAGCGCGCGGGCATCGAGCCCGCCGACCTGCGCAAGCTGCTGCACCTGCACGACAGCGTGCCCGCCATGACGTTGCTGGCCAAGGACCTCGACCACGGTCCGGAGTGGACGAACACCGAGGTGTCCCAGGCCTACGGCCACGTCGGGTGCGCCGACCAGCTGATGTCGCTCGAGCACTACCTCACGACCGAGGAGCTCACCGAGGGCGACGTCGTGGCACTGACCAGCACGGCCAGCGGCATGCACTGGCTGTGCACGCTGCTGGCGATCTGAGGGGGAGGAACTGTGGAGAACAAAGAGATCCTGGCGCGGATCCGCCAGTTGACCAAGCCTGGCGCCGACGCCGACCCGGCGCTGCTCGGCGACCTGCGGCACCTGACCGACATCCCGGCGCTGCTCGAAGCCGGACGGCTGCTCGGCAAGGTACCGGCGGACCTGTTGGGCAAGCTCAAGCCGTTGAAGGTCGCCATCACCGGCACGTTCACCGCATCCGGTGTCGCACCGCTGCTGCGGATCGCGTTGCTGGGCAAGGGGATCGCGCCGGAGATCCACGTGTCCGGCTTCGACCAGCTCGCCGTCGACCTGAGCAGCCCCTCCTCGCCGCTGGCGGAGTTCGGGCCGCAGGTGACGCTCTGCCTGCTGCACGACGACTGGTTCGTGCCGGCCGAGTGGGACGACGTGGAGGTGCTCGACAGCGCCGTCCGCGGCCGCTGGTCGATGTTCGACACCCTCGTCGGCGCGTTCACCGAACGCTCCGGCAGCGCGGTCCTCGTGCACACCGTGCCGTTGTCACCGGTCGAGATGCGCGGCGTCGTCGCGTTCGACGGCAGGGCGGCGCTCGGCCGGGTCTGGCGCGACCTGAACAGCGACCTGCTCGGCATGGCGCTGCGCCGCGACCAGGTCCACGCGCTCGACCTGGAGGCCTACCTGGTCGACGCCCCCGTCCGGCTGCGCGACGAACGCCTCTACCGGTTCGCGAGCGCCGCCTGGACGCCCGAGGTCGAGCAGGTCTACGCGACCGAGGCCGCGAACTTCTGCCGCGCGTTCCTGGGCCTCGCCAAGAAGGTCCTCGTGCTCGACCTCGACAACACGCTGTGGGGCGGCGTCGTCGGTGACGACGGCCCGAGCGGCATCCAGATCGGCTCGATGTACCCCGGCAACGCCTTTCGCGAGGTGCAGAGGCGTGCCGTCCAGCTGCGCAAGCAGGGCGTGGTCCTCGCACTGGCCAGCAAGAACGAGGCCGCGATCGTCGACGAGGTGCTGGAGACCCACCCGGACCTCGTGATCCGCCCCGCCGACATCGCGGCGCGCGCGGTGAACTGGCAGCCCAAGGACCACAACATCCGCGGGCTCGCCGGCCAGCTCAACCTCGGCCTCGACAGCTTCGTCTTCGCCGACGACAGCACGTTCGAGACGCAGCTCGTGCGCGGTTCGATCCCCGAGGTCACCGTCGTGCACCTGAACGGCGACCCGGCCGATCACGTGACGGCGTTGCAGCGCAACGGTTCCTTCGACGTGCTGACGACGACGGCGACCGACCGCGACCGCACCGCGCTCTACAAGGCCCGCGCCGAACGCACCGAGTTCGCGGACTCGTTCAGCTCCGTGCAGGACTACCTGCGCAGCCTGGAGATCGTCGTCACCGTGCGGGAGGCCGACGAGTTCAGCCTGCCGCGCCTGGTCCAGCTGGGGCAGCGCACCAACCAGTTCAACATGATCGGCGGTTCCCACGCCGAGGCGCGGACGCGGGAGATGGCCGCCTCGGACGACCACCTGGTGTTCGTCTTCGAGGTGGCGGACCGCTTCGGCGCCGAGGGCGTCGTCGGCGGCGTGTGGGTGTCGAAGCACGACGACCACTGGCTCGTCGAGAACTTCGTGATGAGCTGCCGCGTCTTCACCCGCGGCGTCGAGCACACCGTCGTGCAGCACCTCGCCGACCGCGCGCTCTCGTCCGGCGCCACCAGGCTGGAGGCGGACTTCACCGCCACCGACCGCAACAAGGCCGCCGCCGCGTTCTACCCGGACGCCGGGTTCACGCAGAACTCCGAAGGTCGCTTCACCCTGCCGCTGCACCCGCGGCCGCAGATCGGTCCCGAGTGGACCACCCTCGTCGTGGAAAGGGAGTCCGCCGATGTCTGAGGTCTTCGTCGAGGTGGCCGACCTCGTCGGTCAGGTCACCGACCTGCCGGCCGAGGAGATCGCGGCCGACGCGCGGTTCGACTCGCTCGCCAACTGGACGAGCTACGACGCGCTGCGCCTGCTCACCGGCATCGAGCAGAAGTTCGCCGTGCGCCTGGACCTGCAGGAGTACTTCGCGATCAAGGACGTCGGCGGCCTCGTCGCCGCCGTCGCGAGCGCCCAGGAGAAGTCGGGATGATCCTGCGCATCGACCACGTCGGCGTGGTCACGTCCGACATCGCGGCGGCCGCCCCCGCCCTGGCCCTGCTGGACCTGAAGTGCACCTACGAGGACGACGTCGACGTGTACGGCGTCGCGACCTCGTTCTGGCAGTGCCCCGGCGACACCACCTCGATCGAACTGGTCGCGCCGGTCCGCGAGGACGCCGCCGTGCACGGCCACCTGAAGCGCCTGGGCCCCGGCCTGAACCACGTGGCGTTCGAGGTGGACGACATCGACGCGGACCTGCGCGCGCTGCAGGACCGCGGCGCCATCCTCGTCGACGAGGAGCCCCGCCGGGGCGGACGACCCGGCCTGCGGGTGGCGTTCGCCCACCTCGGGCCGGCCACCGGCCTGCTGGTCGAGCTCGTCGACTACGGCAAGCTGGCCTGAGAGGACGCGGGACCCGCCGCGGAGCCGAGTTCGCTCTTGCGGCGGGTCAGCACCAGCGGCCCGTCCTCGGTGATCGCGACGGTGTGCTCGGAGTGCGCCGTCCGCGACCCGTCGGCCGACCGCAGCGTCCACCCGTCCTCGTCGTAGGTGATCCTGTCCGTGGTCGCGGCGAGCCACGGCTCGATCGCGATGGTCAGTCCGGGCTTGAGCTTCATGCCGTGCCGGCGCCGCCCGTTGTTCGAGACGTGCGGCGCCTCGTGCATGGTCCGCCCGATCCCGTGCCCGCCGAACTCGAGGTTCGGCGTGTACCCGAACTGCCCGCACACCTCTCCGATGGCGGCCGAGATGTCACCGATCCTGTTGCCGGCCTGCGCGACGTCGATCGCCGCCTGCAACGCCAGCTCGGTGGCGCGGACCAGCCGCTGGTCCTCCTCGCGGGGCGTGCCGACGATGACCGTCATGGCCGAGTCGGCGGCCCAGCCGTCGATCAGGACCGCGATGTCCATGGTCAGCACGTCGCCGTCCTGCAGCACGTAGCTCTTGGGCAGCCCGTGCAGCACGGCGTCGTTGACCGCGAGGCACGTGACGTTGCGGAACGGCCCGCGCCCGAACGACGGCGAGTAGTCCCAGTAGCAGGACACCGCGCCGCGCTCCTTCAGCATGTGGCGGGCGTGGTGCTCGAGGTCGAGCAGGTTCACCCCGACCGCGGCCCGCGCGGCGAGCTCGTCGAGCACCTCCCCGATGAACTGACCGGTGACGTGCATGCGCTGGATCTCGGCGGGTGACTTGAGCTCGATCAACGTGTTCCTCCAGGAGCGGGTGCCGGTATAACTATACCGCCGCTGGCGGGGTGTCGCCCGAGGGGCGTCCGGATCGCGGTACCGGGTGGCTGAAGATGACCACCCTGCCGTGGGACACGCGTTGCGCGCACGTGGCCGCGTCACCACAGTGGCCTGGTATGAAGCAGGTGCTGCAGCACAGGATCGACTCGACCTTCGCCCATTACGACGTCAACCGCAACGGCGTCATCGAGCTGGCGGACGTCTACGCGCTCGCCAACCGGCTGCTGCGGGCGTTCGGCGAACCGGCGTCCTCGGAACGCGGCCGCGAGCTGGTCGAGGCCTACGACCGCTTCTGGGAGATGCTGGCCGACCACTGCGACACCGACCGGGACGGCAGGATCGGGCCGGTGGAGTACCGCGACGCGATGAACGAGGCGTTCGTCGAGGGCGGGCCGATCAACCTGGACTTCCTCGAGGTCGTGCAGTCCCTGCTCGACCTGATGGACACCAACGGCGACGGCCGGGTGGACGCGGACGAGTTCCAGGTCCTGCTGACGGCGCGCGGGCTGAGCGCACAGGAGTGCCGGCTGGCGTTCACGCACCTCGACACCGACGGGGACGGCGCGATCAGCGTCGAGGAGTACGTGACGGCGGTCCGCGACTACTACACGAACCCGGCGGAGGACACGCCCGGCAGCTGGCTCTACCCCAAGGCGCTGCAGCGCGTCTGAGTAGCGCTCACGTCCGCCGCTAGGGTGGCCGGATGGTCACCCGCGCGGAACGCACCGCCTCGAACCCGGACCTGGGGGTCCTGTCGGGCCGCCTGTTGTTCGCCGTGCAGCGCGAGCTCTTCACGAAGCTCACCGAGCTGGGGTTCGGCGACCTGAAGCCCCGGCACGGCGCGGTGCTCGCGTACCTCGACCCGGACGGCGTGCGCGCGACGGACCTCGCGCAGCTGTCCGGGCAGCACAAGCAGATCATCGGCACGCTGATCGACGAGCTGGAGTCGCTCGGCTACGTCGAGCGCAGGCCGGACCCGAGCGACCGCCGGGCGAAGCTCGTCTGCCCGACCGGCCGCGGGCTCGCGCAGATGCAGGCGGCCGACCGCATCATGGCCGAGATGCAGGAGCGGCACGCGGAACGCCTCGGCAGGGGCGAGTACGCGCTCTTCAAGCGCATGCTGGTCGACATCACGGAGCACCAGCGCCTGGCCGGTCGGTCCTCGCGGGACTGACCGGCCCTGTTCTGGATCTTCAGCGTCGCGCGGGTTGGATTTAGTCAAGATTAATGACTATCATGAAATCATGACTACTTCGGTGGAGCTGACCCGCTTCCGCGTCGCGCCCGAGAACGTCGAGGCGCTGCTCGCCGCCCGGCCGGGCATGATCGCCGACTTCGAGGCCGACCGCGAGGGGTTCCTCGGTGCCCGGCTCGTGCGGCTGCCCGGCGGCGAGTGGCTCGACATCGTCGAGTGGCGTTCGTCGCGGGACTACGCCGCCTCCAGCGCGAAAGGCCCGAACCTGCCGGGCATCAAGGCGTTCTTCGACGCGATCGACTCGCTCGTCGTCGCCGAGGAAGGCGAGCTCGCCGCCTCGCGCTGACCCCCTCGCACCTGTCTGCCGAAAGAGGACCCGATGTTGCGCAAGATCGCTTACGGCAGCGAGCCGTCCCAGCACGGCGAGCTGCACCTGCCGTCCGGCGAGGGCCCGTTCCCGACCGTCGTGATGATCCACGGCGGCTGGTGGGCGGCCATGTGGGACGACACCGCCGTGCAACCGCTCATCTCCGACCTCGTGGGGGAGGGCTGCGCGGTGTGGAGCGTCGAGTACCGCCGCATGGGTGAGCCGGGGGCGGGCTGGCCCGGCACGTTCGCGGACGTCGCGCGGGCGGTGGACCTGCTGGCGGAGCTGGACGCGCCCCTCGACCTCTCCCGCGTCGCCGTCGTGGGCCACTCGGCCGGAGGCCACCTCGCGACCTGGACCGCGCACCGGTCCGCGCTGCCCGCCGGTGTGGTGGGCGCGGATCCCGTCGTGCCGCTGGTGGGGGTGGTGTCGCTGGCGGGTGTGCTGGACCTGGTCGCGGCCGACCGCGCCGGGCTCGGCACCGAACTGGCGGACCTCGACGGGGAACCGCCGCGTGGCGCGCCGGGACCGTCCGGACCCGAGTACTGGCCGGTCGTCGCCGCCGGGGTCGGGCGGGGCATGACCCGCTTCCTGCTCGGGGCCTCGGCGGCGGAGGACCCCGGCCGGTACGCGGTGGCGTCGCCGGTCGAGATGGCCGACGGGGGCGTGCCGGTGCTCGCGGTGCACGGTCTCGCGGACGAGGTGATCCCCGCGGCGTTCAGCCGGGAGTACGCGCGGCGGCACCCGCGCGCGGAGTTCGTGGAATCGCCGGGAGCGGACCACTTCCACGTGATCGAGCCGGACGGGCACGCGTGGACCGTGGCGCGGAAGTGGTTGGTGGACAAGCTGTCCTGAGGTGCGGGCAGGGGGCCCGGCGGACCGGACCCCCTGGTGGTTCAGAGGCAGAGGTAGCTGGCGGCGGACTTCGGGTCGCCGTGCACGTACCGCGAGGTCCGCGGGTACGGGCAGAGGTTGCGGGTGGCGTCGGCCGTCGCCGCGGTGAGCGTGGCGGGTGCCTTGCCGCGTTCGACCCAGTCGACGAGCTGGCCCAACGCGTTCGTGGGCTGCGCGCCGGTGCCGCCGAAGCAGTGGTCGACGCCGGGAGCGGTGAACAGGCGGTAGAAGTCGTTCACGTACCCCATGCGCCGCTCGACCGCGTCGCGGTACATCAGCGTGCCGCCGGGCGGGATCAGCTGGTCGTTGGTGCCGACGAACGTGATCAGCTTGCCGCCCGAGCGCCGGAACGCCGACAGGTCGGGGTCCGAGGTGCCGATGACGCCGTCGAACTCGCGCACCGACTGCCGGAACAGGTCGCGGTACTGCGCGTAGGTGAGCTTCGAGGTGTCGAAACCGGGCTGCTTCAGCAGGAAGTTCTGCACCCACAGCGCCGCGACGGGGAAGCCGTAGGTGGGGAAGCCGGGGATCGTGCCGGCGAGCCACACCGGGTCGGCGCCCTTCGGCAGACCGGGCCAGAGGCTGCGGCCGCGCTCGTCGGTGGGACCGTCCCAGATCTTGCGCATGACGTCGGCGTCGGCCTTGGTCACGGTGACCTCGTTGCCCTCGCACAGGATCTTCGCGCCGATGAGCTGCCGCGGGTCGTAGCTGCAGCGGTCCGGGCGGTCGACGATGCCGTTGGTGACGCGGTCGTTCGCGTCGCACGCCTCGACGGCGGCCTTGCGGAACGCCTCCAGCACGCAGTTGCCGACGACGTGCTTCTCGTTGCCCTGCACGACCTGCGGCCAGAGCGTGGCGACGGCGAACTGGGACCAGTTCACCGCCGGTGCGTTGGCGAGAACGCCGTCGTAGTCGTCCGGGAAGCGTTGCGCCTCCGCGTATCCCTGGCGGCCGCCGGTCGAGCAGCCGTTCCAGTACGAGTAGGTGACCGAGCGCTGGTAGTGCCCGCGCACGACCTGCTTGGCGATCACGGCGGCCTCGTGCACCGAACGGCTCGCGAAGTTGGTCAGCAGCGTCCGGTCGAGCTCGCCGTTCTTGAGCGCCCAGCTCGCGTTCAGTCCGTCGAGCACGCCCGCGTCGGTGGTGACGGCCGCGTACCCGTCCTTCAGCGCCTGGGCGAACGGCGCGCCGGTGTCGCCCGCGGCGTACGCGCTGCCGCCGACGCCCTGCAGCCGGCCCGTCCAGTTCTGGGGGAGGCCGACGACGACCTTCACGTGGTCGTCGGTGTGCGTGAGAGTCACGGTGATCTCGCAGTGCGTCTCACGACTCACGGCGTCCACGGACTCGATCTTCGCGCCCTGCGGTGCGGTGACCGCGGTCCTCGCGCAGTCCGGGGTGCTCGCCGACGCCGGCGCGAGCGGCGCCAGCCCGGTCAGGAGCAGCGTTGTAGCCAACAGCTTCGTCAGTCGTCTCACGCCACGCGACGTTAGGCACGGGCGTCCGGCGCTCGCGCCCGTCAGGTGACGCTGCCGGTGTACGTCACTGGACCGGGTGACAGACTTCCGCGCATGCGCGAGGTGGGGAACAGACGCTACCGGCTGGTCCGCGAGCTGGGGCGCGGCGGCATGGGGGCCGTGTGGCTGGGCAAGGACACGGTGCTCGGCCGTGACGTCGCAGTCAAGGAACTCCTTCTACCCGTAGGGGTTCCGGCCGCCGAACGCGCCGTGTACCAGGAACGGGTGCTGCGCGAGGCACGGATCGCCTCGCAGCTGCGGGACCCCGCCGTCGTCACCGTCTACGACCTCATCTCCGAGGACGACCAGACGTTCATCGTGATGGAGCTGATCGACGCGCCGACGCTGGAGGAGTCCGTCGACCTCGACGGCCCGCTCGGCACGCGCGAGGCCGCCACCCTCGCGGGCCAGCTGCTGGGCGCCCTGGAGGTGGCGCACGCGTCCGGCGTCGTGCACCGCGACGTCAAGCCCGGCAACGTGATGGTGCCCGGCAGGGGCACCGCGAAGCTCACCGACTTCGGCATCGCGCAGACCGTCGACGACCCCCGGCTGACCGCCACCGGCACGTTGATCGGCTCGCCCGCCTACATGGCACCGGAACGCCTGGCGGGCGGCGACGCCTCACCGGCCTGGGACCTCTGGGCGCTGGGCGCGACGCTGTTCTTCGCCGTGGAGGGCTGCGGCGCGTTCGACCGCCCGACCACCTCGGCGACGATCCTCGCGGTGATGAACGAACGCCCGGTGCCGCGCGTGACCGGCCCGCTCGGCGAGCTGATCACCGGGCTGATGCACCCGGACCCGGCGGCGCGGCTCGGGGTGGAGCGGGCGCACCGGCTGATCGAGCACGCGCTGGTGGTGGCGGAGCAGCACCCGACCCGGCCGCCCGCGGTGGACGGCACGCCGACGGTGGCCGGGCCGACGCTGACCGTGGTGCCGCCCGGAGGTGGCGCGGTAGTGCCGCCCGGAGGTGGCTCGCCGGGGTCCGGTCCGGTGGCTCTCCCGCCGTTCGGCTCCGGGGCCGCGGTGGGTGGGTTCGCGCCGGGGCAGCCGGTGTCGGGCGGGCTTGCGGCGGGTCGGCCGGTGTCCGGTCCGTTCGCGCAGGGGCAGCCGGCCTCCGGCCCGTCCGGCCCCCTCACCCCGGCCCACGCGGTGCCCGCCCAGCCCACCTCCGGCCCGGTCGCGATAGGCCAGTTCGCCCCCGCCCCCGTCATCCAGGTCCCGCCGCGCCCCAAGCGCTCGATCGGCCTCGCCCTCTCGGCCACCCTGACGCCGCTCTTCATCGTCGGCGCCCTGGTCCTGCTGTACTTCACGGTGTTCAAGCCGATGCTCGCGAACATGGGCGTCGGCGTGCCGGACGGCCCGGCGAGCACCGCCGCCATGCAGCCCGTCCTCACCATCGGTCCGGACGGCGACATCAAGGACGGCGCGCTGTCGCTGGCGTTCCGCAACTCCTGCCTCACCTGGCTACCCGCGAAGGGCGCCCCGAAGGTCGAGAGCAAGCACCGCGTCGGCTGCTACGGCGAGCACGACGTCGAGTTCCTCGACACCGTCCTCGCCAACACCGAGATCGAGAAGGACGTGCCGTACCCCGGCGCCGAGGAGCTCACCAAGGTCGGCGGCAAGGGCTGCACGAAGACGTTCCTGTCCGACAAGGTCGCGGGACAGGACAAGGAGAAGACGCTGCGGTACTGGGTGATCATCCCGACCGCGGAGGCGTGGAAGGTGAAGACGGAGAACGGGTACCGCAGCTCGGACCGGCTCATCCACTGCTTCGTGGGCAAGGCGGACGGGTCGAAGCTGACCGAGCCGCTCGTGAAGAACTAGGTGCCGGACCGGCGAACCGGCCCGGCACCACCTCACTCCGAGACCGCGATCGCCGACGCCGGGCACACCGCCGCCGCGTGCCGGACGTCCGCGAGCCGCTCGGCCGGCGGGTGCGCGTCCAGCAGGTCCACCAGCCCGTCGTCGTCGCGCTGGTCGAACACGTCGTCCGCGGCCAGCACGCACTGGCCCGCGCCGACGCACTTGCCCTGGTCCACCACGATGTTCACGCCTGCCTCCAGGTGACGGGCAGCTCGGCGACGCCACCGGTGAGCGTCGCGCGGACCTGCAGCTGGTCGAGTTCCTTGGCGAGCCTCATCTCCGGCAGGCGCTTGGCCAGCGCGGCGAAGACCACGCGCAGCTCCGTGCGGGCGAGCGAGGCGCCGATGCAGAAGTGCGCGCCGTGGCCGAAGCCGAGGTGTGTCCTCTCCGGACGGTCGGGGTCGAACTCCTCGGCGTGGGAGTACACCGTCACGTCGCGGTTGGCCGCGTTGATCGACAGGACCAGCGCGTCGCCCGCGTTGATCGTCACGCCCGCGATGTCCACGTCCTCGCGGGCGTAGCGCAGCAGGCCGAGGTCACCGGGCGCGCCGAGGCGCATGACCTCCTCGACGACGGCGTCGACGCGGCCGTCGGGGTCGGCGACGAGCGCGTCCCAGCGCGACCGCTCGGTGAGCAGGAACAGCACGCCCAGGCCGATGCGGTTGACCGTGGTCTCGTGGCCCGCGAACAGCAGGCCGACGCAGAGCCGCACCATCTGCACGTAGTCGAACGACGGGTCCTCCGCCTGCGCGCGCACCAGGTCGGAGATCACGTCCTCGCCGAGCTGACCGCGCTTGCCCTCGACGAGCCCGACCATGTAGCGGAAGAACTCCTCCCGCGCCGCGTGGGCCTCCTCGCCGATCTCCGTGCTCGCCATGCGCTCGGACAGCGACGCGAAGAGCTCGTTGTCCTCCTCCGGCACGCCGAGCAGGCCGCAGATCATGGCCACCGGCAACGGGAACGCGAGGCCGCGGTGCAGGTCGACCACGCCGGTCCGCTCGTGCTCGGCGATCAACGAGTCCAGGCAGGCGTCCACCAGCCGCTGCATGTTCTCGCCCAGCATCCGCATCCGCTTGGCCGAGAACGCGGGTGTCAGCAGCCGGCGCATCCGCGTGTGGTCGGCCTCCTCGGTCGCGTACTCGCCGGTGGGGCCGTCCTGCACGGCGGAGGTCGAGATGCGCGAGGCCTTCTCCGGTTCCGGGTGGGACCGGCCGAAGCGCTTGTCGCCCAGCAGGAGCTTGACCTCCTCGTACCGCGTCACGAGCCAGGCCGGGTCGCCCGCCGGGGTCGTCACGGGCGCGATCGGCGCCTCGCGTCGCAGCACCTCGTAGAGCGGAGCGAGTTCGAGGACGTTCGGCCTGGCCAGCGGCAGCTTCAGGCGCTCTGCGTCAATGCTCATGCACCGACCGTAGCGCTTAATGGCAGATGGTGCCAATAAAGATCCGACCGGGTGACGTGCTTGAATCACCCGATGACGGACGTTGCGACAGAAAAGCCTCGCCGGGGCCGGCCGCCGGTCAGCGACGAGCAACGTCAGCGTCAGCGCCTCGACCTCTCCCGCCACGCGGTCCGGCTGTTCGCCGAACGGGGCGTCGCCGCCACGTCGGGCGAGCAGATCGCGCAGGCCGCGGGCGTTTCCGAGCGCACGTTCTGGCGGTACTTCCCGCACAAGGAGAGCTGTGTGGAGCCGCTGCTGACCAAGATGGTCGACGCGTTCTGCGCGGTCGTGCGGGCCTGGCCGCGCGAGCTGGAGCTCATCGACCACCTCCGCGAGGCCTACACGCCGCTGCTGGACGCGGCCTCCGACGAGGACATCGAGGCGGTCCTCGCCGTCGTGCGCCTCACCCAGGGCGAACGGGCGTTGCGCGCCGCGTACCTGATGCTGCGCGAACGCGCCGAGGACACCCTCGCGGAGGTGCTGGCCGAACGCACGGGCCTGCCGCGCGACGCCATCGAGGTGCGGGTGCAGGCCGCCGCCATGAGCGCGGTGCTCAAGGTCGCCACCGACGACGTGGCGAGGGCGGCGGCGGACGGCGTCACGCGGGACACCCTGGAGGGGCACCGCGAGCAGATCGCGGCGGCGTTGCGCGGCCTGTCGCAGGTCATCTAGCCGCTGAAGCTCGACCAGGCCCAGATGAACGCCACGATCAGCGTGATCACGACGACCACCCCGGCGGTGCCGGCGATCGCCATGCCCTTGCCCGCCGACCGCCACGGCGCGGGCGCGGCCACCCGGACGGCGAGACCGGCGATCGCGGAGCCGAGCGCGATCCAGACGAACGAGTAGGCGTATTCGCCGCCCTGCCAGCCCAGCGGCCGCAGCGCGTTGGTCAGGAAGGCGACGACGGTGAGCACGAGCAGGACTGCGGTGGTGGCGAACCCTCCCAGTGCGGCGAGGCGGCCACGGTCAGTTTCGGTCACCCTTCGAGGGTGCCGCCGACACCCGGCGGCGGCATCGGTACAACTACTCAACGGCGCAGGAACGCCACTCGGTCGCGCAGCGCGAGAGCGACCGAGTCGAAGCCTTTCTGCACGTACTCGCCCTGCGCCGCGAACACCGCGTCCGCGTGCTTGCCGGTGAACGTCTCGAACGTCCGGTAGCTGCACCGGTCCGCGGTCACGGGCGTGATCACCTGGTCGCGCGTGCCGAGCAGACCGGGGAACGTGTCCCCGGTGTCGTACCGCAGCAGCCGCGGCGCCTCGACGACGCGGATGTACTCGCGGCTGACCCACGTCCCCTCGCTGCCGTCGGGTTTCGGCAACGTCAGGTCGATCGGCTCGCCCACGACCAGTGTCGTGGACACCGCGAGCGTGTAGGGATTCCACTGTGGATAGTGGGGGTAGTCGAGCAGCACCTCCCACACGAACGCGGCGGGCGCGTCGATCTCGACGACCACGGACTCGATCAGGTTCGCGCTCATGCCGGCATGTACTCCCCGCCGTTGACGTCGAGCACCGCTCCGGTGACCTCGGAGGCGTGCCGGGACAACAGGTACAGCACCGCGCCCGCGCAGGCCTCGTCGGTCGGGATGCGGCCGAGCGGGTTGCGGGCGGCGATCTCGTCGTAGACGTCCTGCTCGGTGATGCCGCGCGCCTCGGCGGTGAACTTCAGGTAGAAGCGCACGCCCGGTCCGTCGAGCCAGCCCATCACGGCCTGGTTGGCGCGGATGCCGTGCTCGCCCAGTTCCAGGGCGAGGAACTGGGTCGCGGTGGCCATCGCCGCCTTCGCCACGGCGTAGCCGCCCTCGCCGCGCATCGGTTTGCGGGTGGTCATGGTGCCCACGTTGACGATCGAGCCGCGGCCGGCGGCCTTCATGTGCGGCACGACCGCGCGGGTCACGTTCAGCGCGCCGAACAGGATGATGTCGATCGAGCGGCGGACCGCCTTCTCCGGGGTGTCGAGCAGGTCGAACCAGCCGGGGTGGCCGAACGCCGAGTTCACCAGGCCGGTGACCGGGCCGAACCGCTGCACGGCCGTCTCGACGAGTGCCGCGACCTCGTCGGGCCGGCGCACGTCGCACTGCACGCCCACGGCCTCGCCACCGGCCGCGGCGACGTCCTTCTCCACCTGCTTCATCACGTCGGCGGAACGGGCGGCCATCACGACCTTCGCGCCCTCGGCGGCGGCGCGGACGGCGAGCTTCGAGCCCAGTCCCGGACCCACGCCGGTGATCAGCACGACCTCGTCTTGCAGCATCACAGGTAGACCTCCGAGTAGAACGCGAAGTCGTGGCGCAGCTGGTCTTCGGACAGGCCGTAGTCGGCGGGGGCGTAGGAGTGCGAGCCGTGCCGTTCGGTGCGGTTGCGCGCCAGGTAGGCCTCGAACGCCGCGTCGTCGGCGGGGCCGGCGGGCAGGCCGAGCGCGTCGAGGACCTGGCGGGCGACCTCCACGGGTTTGCTCACCGTGTCGGCGAAGCGCACGTCCACGAACCGGTCCGGGCGCGCCGAGCGGGCGGCGGCGAACCCCCGCAACGTCGTGGCGAACCGGCGGGACCAGTACCGTCCAATGCGGACCGGATCGACGTTCTCGCTGTACTGCGAGGACATCGCGCGCACCATCGACGCGTACGACGGCACGGCGCTCACGGGGGAGCGGTGCGTCATCACGATCTTGCAGTCGGGGAACTCGTCCAGCACGGTGTCGGCCGCGGTCAGGTGGTGAGGCGACTTGAGCACCCACGGCACCGAACGGCCGGAACCCTGCCACTGCAACACCTGCAGCCACTCGCGCAGCTCGCGGTAGGCGGGGCGCTGGTCGGCGGCCCGCAACCAGTCGCCGTAAGCGGGCACCCAGTAGAACGAGTCGAAGCTCATCGACACGAACGTCCGGTCCAGCAGGATCACGTCCTCCTCCGGCCCGTCCCACACCACGGTGTGCAGGTCGCCGAAGTCGGGGGAGAGCTGCGCGAACATCCGCATCCGCTCCCGTGCGCGGTGTTTGCGCTGCTCGGCGTCCGGGCCCTCGCCGGGGAACGGCAGCGGGTAGGCGACCTCCCACGACAGCGTGGACGTCACCTGGGGCGAGGCCGCCAGCAGCCGATGCAGCAACGTCGAGCCGGTGCGCGGCAGCCCGCAGATCTCGGCGGCCACCCGCACCTCGACGTCGAGCACGTCGGGGTGCGCGCGCTGGAACGCCCGCAGCCGCAACCGGTCCGACAGCAGCGCGGTCAGCCGGTGCTGGGTGAGCTCGAAACCCAAGGGGGACAACGCTGCCTCGGTGTTGAGGCTGCGCACCAGCACGTCCAGCGGCTCGCGGAACCAGTCGTCGCCGAAGTCCGCGAGCCCGGTCTTCGCCCGCGCGGCCTCCAGCAGCTGCGGCACGTCCAGCTCGGTCGTGACCGTCATCGAACCTCCTCCAGCGGCACCACGCGGCACTTCGGGACCGGGTGCTCGGTGGCGCCGAGCCAGCGCAGCAACGCGGTGCCCGAGGTGTGACCGCAGGTGTCGATCCAGTTGCCGGCGCCGGGGTCCTCGGCGGCGACCACGATCGTCAGGCGGCCGTCCACCAGCGACGCCGTGTGCTTGTTGACGGTGATCCGGCGCCGGTGGTCCAGCGACTCCATCCACCAGTTGTCGAGCTGGAAGTTCCAGTACGGGCAGTCCGGCACGTCGGTCTCGATCACCCACGCCTCATCGGGCCGCAGCGTCCAGTACCCGTGCAGGTAGAAGATCTCCGGATCGCCGCCGGCCCGCTGGAACATCTCCTGGCCGAAGTCCGGCAGCTCGTTGGGGCGCTTCATGAACGTGCGGGTCCAGTGCGCGAACGTGGCCGCCGTGCCGTGCACCGACAAAGCCGCGCGCTGCAACGCCTTCGCCAGGAACTCCGGGGTGAGCGGCGCCGGTTCGGCCGGTCCGCCGACCTGCTCGATGTGCCACGAGCCGGGGCTCTCGGACTCGCGGTCGAGGTAGGTCTGGCGCACCACCAGTCCGGTGGAGTCGGGGGCGAGCGGCAGCCAGTTCCCGTCGTGCTCGGTGGCGCTCGCGATGATCTCCACGGTGCCGTCCGGCGCGACCACGAGGTCGGCGTCGGACAGCTCGCCGGTCGAGGCCATCGTGCCGTCCTTGGCGTACCGGTTGGCCTTCGAGCCGATGCTGAAGTACGAGATCGTGCCGCGGGTCCCGGTGATCCGGTACGTGCGGTCGCCGCGGACGTTCGCGGACAGGTAGACGTTGTCGGGGTTGTCCGCGCCGATCTTCACGAGGTCGAGCTCGTGGAAGCGCGGGAAGTCCGGGTCGGCGTTGTCCAGGCAGGAGTACAGCATCTCGCGGGTCAGCCGGGCGAGGTAGCGGTGGCCCTCGGCCCGGTCCAGCGGGGTGTCCGGCCCGGAGAGCACCACGTCACCGGCCTTCTCGAGGGCCCGGCAGAACTGCGACCACGCCTCGTCCGGCACGGCATGCCTCCCGAATCTAGAACGTGTTCTAGCTGAAGCTACACCAAACTGGACAACGTTCAACAGACGCCGAGCGCACGCAGTCGCTGCAGCACGGCCTCGGCGGCGGCCTCCGCGCTCAGCACCGTGGTGTCCACCCGCACCTCGGGGTCGCGCGGTGGTTCGTAGGGGGAGTCGATGCCGGTGAAGTTCGCCAGCTCACCCCGGCGGGCCTTGCGGTACAGGCCCTTCGGGTCGCGCTGCTCCGCGACGGCGAGCGGGGTGTCGACGAAGACCTCGCAGAACTCGTTCTCGTCGACGAGGTCCCGCGCGAGCGCCCGCTCGGCCCGGAACGGCGAGATGAACGAGACCAGCACGATCAGCCCCGCGTCGACCATGAGCGCGGCGACCTCGGCGATCCGCCGGATGTTCTCGACCCGGTCGGCGTCGGTGAACCCAAGGTCGGAGTTGAGGCCGTGCCGCACGTTGTCCCCGTCGAGCAGGAACGTGTGCCGGCCCTCGGCGTGCAGCGACCGCTCGACCAGGTCGGCGATCGTGGACTTGCCCGCGCCGGACAGCCCGGTCAGCCACACGACGCACGGCCGGTGCCCGTTGCGCGCGATCCTGGCCTGCTTGTCGACGGTGAGGGTCTGCCAGCGGACGTCCGCCGGGCGCAGCGCGAAGTCGATCATCCCGGCGCCGACCGTGGCGTTCGAGAGCCGGTCCAGCACGATGAACGACCCGAGGTCGCGGTTGGTCGCGTAGGGCTCGTACGGCACCGGCGCGTCGAAGTGCACGGTGTCGACGCCGATCTCGTTGAGCGCCAATGACTTCGTGGCGGTGAAGCCGACCGTGCGGGCGCCGATCTTGGCGAGGTACTGGCGGCCGGGCAGCAGCCCGGTCTCGTGCAGCCAGACCAGCTTCGCCCGGAACGAGGCGGCCGCGGCGGGCGGGTCGCCGGCAGCGCCCAGCACGTCGCCGCGGCTCGCGTCCACGTCGTCGGCCAGCACGACCGTCACCGACGACCCGGTCGGCGCCTCGTCCAGGTCGCCGTCCATCGTGACGATCCGGGCCACTCTGGTCGTGCGGCCCGACAGGCGGACCGGCTCGTCGCGCCGCAGCGTCCCGCCCAGCACGCGTCCGGAGAGCCCGCGGAACGACGCGTCGGGCCTGTTCACCCACTGCACGAGGAAACGGGACGGGCCGCCTCGGCGCGGTGAGGGCTCCACTGTCTCCAGCCACCGCAGCAAGGTCGGTCCGTCGTACCAGGGCGTCAGGTCGTTGCGCTCCACGACGTTGACGCCCTCCGTCGCCGCCATCGGCACGCACGTGACCTCGTCGAGCGCCAGTTCCGCCGCGAACTCCAGGAACTCGGCCTTGACCTGCTCGAACGCGTCCTGCGAGTAGCCGAGCAGGTCGAGCTTGTTCACCGCCAGCACGACGTGCCGGATCCCGAGCAACGACACGATGCGCGCGTGCCGGCGCGTCTGGTCGAGGACGCCCTTGCGCGCGTCGAGCAGCAGCACCGCCGCCTCGGCCGTGGACGCTCCGGTGACCATGTTGCGCGTGTACTGCTCGTGGCCCGGGGTGTCCGCCACGATGAACCGCCGCGCGTCGGTCTCGAAGAACCGGTAGGCCACGTCGATCGTGATGCCCTGCTCCCGTTCGGCGGCCAGCCCGTCCACCAACAGCGCGAAGTCCAGCTCACCGCCGCGCGTCCCGACCCGCCGCGAGTCCGCCTCCAACGCCGCGAGGTGGTCGGCGTACAGCAGCTTCGACTCGTACAGCAAGCGCCCGATCAGCGTGCTCTTGCCGTCGTCCACGCTGCCGCAGGTGATGAACCGCAGAAGCTCCATCAGAAGTACCCCTCCCGCTTCTTGCGCTCCATCGACCCGCTGCCGTCGTGGTCGATCACCCGCCCCTGCCGCTCCGACGTCGTCGCGGCCCGCATCTCCTCGACGATCTCCGCGACCGTGCGCGCCGCACTGCGCACCGCGCCCGTCAGCGGGTAGCAGCCCAGCGTCCGGAAGCGCACCAGTTCGGTGCGCGGCGCCGCGGTCAACGGCATACGGTCGTCGTCGACCACGATCAGCGCGCCGTCGCGGTCGACCACCGGCCGCGGCGCCGCGAAGTACAGCGGCACCACGGGAATCCGCTCGCGTTCGACGTAGCGCCAGACGTCGAGCTCGGTCCAGTTCGACAGCGGGAACACCCGGATGCTCTCGCCCGGCGCGACCCGCGTGTTGTAGAGCCGCCACAGCTCGGGCCGCTGGTTCTTCGGGTCCCACTGGTGCTGCGCGGTGCGGAACGAGAACACCCTCTCCTTGGCGCGCGAGGCTTCCTCGTCCCGCCGGGCGCCACCGAACGCGACGTCGAACCGGTGCTCGTCCAGCGCCTGCCGCAGGCCCTGCGTCTTCCAGAGGTCGGTGTGCACGGCGGACCCGTGGTCGAACGGGTTGATGCCCGCCGCCACGCAGTCCGGGTTGCGGTGCACGACGAGGTCCAGGCCCAGTTCCGCCGCCGTGGCGTCGCGGAACGCGATCATCTCCCGGAACTTCCACGTGGTGTCCACGTGCAGCAACGGGAACGGCGGCTTCGACGGATGGAAAGCCTTGCGCGCCAGGTGCAGCAGCACCGAGCTGTCCTTGCCGATCGAGTACAGCAGCACGGGCCGTTCGCTCTCCGCCGCGGCCTCGCGGAAGATGTCGATGCTGTCGGCTTCGAGCCGGTCGAGGTGGTTCACGCGAGCACCCCTGCGAGCTCCGGGCGGCAGATCAGCAGGTCGGGCAGCCACGGGTCGGGCTGGTTGTAGCGCAACGGGCCGCCGTCGGCGCGCGAGGCGTGCAGCCCGGCCGCGCGGGCCACGAACACCGGCGCGGCCGAGTCCCACTCGTACATGCCGCCGGCGTGCAGGTAGGCGTCGGCGTCGCCGCGCACGACGGCCATCGTCTTCGCGCCCGCGCTGCCCATCGGCACCAGGATGGCGCCGATCGCCTCGGCGACCCGCTGGGCGAACGCCGGCGGCCGGGTGCGGCTCACCACGATGCGCGGCCTGCGGTGTGAAGTCCTCGGCCCGGCCGGGAGAGCGGGCACGGCGACCGCGCCCGCGACCAGTTCGCCGCGCTCCCACAACGCCACGTGCACGGCCCAGTCGGTGCGGCCGGGCTCGGCGTACTCGCGGCTGCCGTCCAGCGGGTCGATGATCCACACCCGGTCGGCGGCGAGCCGGCGCGGGTCGTCCGGTGCCTCCTCGGACAGCACCGCGTCGCCGGGCCGGTGCTCGGCCAGCTGCGCCGCCAGGAAGAGCTGCGCCACGTGGTCGCCGTCGCCGGGTCTCACGCGGACCAGCAGGCGCCCGGTCTCCGTCGCCAACCGCCTGGCCAACTCCGCGTCCGTCTCCGCCATGCACCCGAGGGTAGCGAGCAAACCGAACAACGTTCAATATGCTTCTGAACGTTGTTCAAGTTAGGCTGAACGGCGTGAGCACCGAGCACACGGCCTGGGGTGACGCGGAGGGCAGGCGGCGCGACATCCTGTCGTCCGCCGAGCTGATCCTCGAAGAGCAGGGCTACGCGGGCCTGACCATGCGCGCGATCGCCGTCGGCGCGGGCGTCAGCTCCGGCACCCTGTACCAGTACTTCTCCGGCAAGGAGGACGTCTTCGCGGCGTTGATGGAACGGCGCCTGGACGAGCTGCAGCACACCCTCGCGACCGTCGACCGCGGTCTCGGCGTCGCGGGCGTGCTCAGGGAGATCGAGCCCCAGATCACCGAGTTCTGGCGCCGCTTCGGGCGGTCCGCCGCGCAGTGGGAGGCCAAGGTGCTCTCCGGTGGCCGCCGCGGCAAGGAGGTCGCGAACTCGGCGCAGGACTACCGCAAGACGCTCAAGGCGCTCGCGAAGGCGTTGCGGGAGACCGCCGAGGCGTCGGGGCAGCGGCTGATCGACGATCCCGCGCTGCCGCACTGGGTCTGGGACTCGCTCATCGGCCTCGCGGACGACCTGCTGCTGCAGGGCGCCCGCATCAACCGGGTCAAGCCGGCTCAGCTGGTCGCGTTCGCCACCGGCGCGATCGAGCGGGGGATCACCGCCCGCTGACGGGCTGGTCGTAGCGGCGGCGGATGCTCGTGCCGAGGAGGCTCACGTCCGCGCCGTACACGTGGATGGAGATCGCCACCGAGCTGGAGTTGTTGCACACCTTGTGGATGTCGCCCGGCGGCACCAGGTAGCCCGCCACGCCCTCCGGGGTCTTGTTGACCCGCAACGGGATCAGCCGGTCACCGCGCAGCCGGTAGGTGGTCTCCTCCTCCTCGCCGACGTACGTGCCGACGACGCACCACGAGACGTGGTCGTGGATGCAGGTCTCCTGACCGGGCAACCAGACCAGCGCCACGACCGAGAAGCTCCCGTCCGGCTCGACGTGCAGCACGTGCTGGCGGTACGCGTTCGGGTCGGGCTCGCGCTGGGCGGCGCTGAGCAGGAACGGGTCGGTGAGGTGGCCTTCCAGCGTCGTCGCCACGCGCGCCGCGACGGCCTCCTCGGCACCGCCGCGCGCGATCGCGGCCCGGAGCGAGCCCACCAGGAGCGTCGCCGTGGGGGAGAGCAGGCTGTGCGTCATGAGCGGGTCCTCCTTCAGGGAAGCGGAGATCAGCCGATCAGCACCGAACCGGTCAGCACCAGCACGACGATCACCGCGGTCGAGAGCAGGCCCAGCAGCAGCACCGCCGGGCCGGAACGCATGAGGGAACGCAGCTTCACCGCCGTGCCGAGCGCGAACATGCCCGCCGCCAGCAGCACGGTGTCGACGAACGTCGCCGCGGACAGCACGACCTCGGGCAGCAGCCCGGTCGCGCGCACCCCGGCCATCGCGAGGAACCCGAGCACGAACAACGGCACGATCGGCGGCCGCTGACCGGACGCCGGGTACTTGAGGCGCTCGGCGAAGCTCACCGCGGCGAGCATCGGCGCGAGCAGCACGACCCGCGTCAGCTTCACCGCGACGGCGATCGCGAGCGCGCCCGTCACCGGACCGGCGGCGGCCACGACCTGGGCGACCTCGTGCACGCTGCCGCCCGCCCACACGCCGTACTGCGCGGGCGTGAGGCCGGTCAGCGGGAACGCGGCGGGCAGCGCGAACATCGCGATGGTGCCGAAGAGCGTGACCAGGCCGAGTGCCTTCGCCACGTCCTCCTCGTCCTGCTGCCGCACGCTGTTCATGGCCGCCACGGCCGACGCGCCGCAGATCGAGAACCCGGTCGCGATCAGCAGCGACAGGCCCTCACCGACTCCGAGCAGCCGGCCGAGCCACCGCGTGACGACGAACGTCACCACCACCGCGACCACGGCGAGGAGCAGGATCTCGTAGCCGAGCTTCAACACGTCCTGAACGACGAGCTTCAACCCGAGCAGCACCACGCCCAGGCGCAGCAGCCGCCGTCCCGCGAGCTTGATGCCGGGCGTCATCGACGCGGGCAGCGTCACGGTGTTGGCCACGACCGCCCCGAGCAGCACCGCGATGGTGAGCGCGGAGATCGACGGCTGCAGCCACGACACCAGCATCGCGATCGCGACACCGCCCGCGACCAGCGCGAGGCCGGGCAACACCGAGTCGGCCGTGCGCGGAGTCGTCCTGGCGATGCCCATACCGGTAACGGTGACCGGCCCGGCCTATGCGCAGTAGATGACCATTTCTTGGGGGCCTATAAGCCGCGCTTATGCCTGGGCGGACGCGGAGATGAGCGCGTCCACCGTGGCGCGCATGATCGGCAGCTGGATGAGGTCCGGCCAGGTGTAGAGCGCGGTCAGCCGCTGCGCCGCCGACTCCACGTCGACCGTCCGCAACCCGGGGTGCTGCAGGAACGACAGCAGCAGCCGAGGCACCAGCGCAACGCCCAGACCTGCGGTGACAAGGCTCTGGATGGCCAGGTTGTCGTCCGTCGAGCAGGTGATGTCCGGGACGAACCCGGCCTTCTCGCACGCCTGGTGTAACGCGCGCTGGCACCGCACACAACCGGCGATCCAGCGTTCCTCCGCCGCCTCGGTCAGCGACACCCGCTCCCGCCCGGCGAGCCGGTGCCCGGCCGGCACGAGCAACGCGAGCGGCTCGCGCAGCAACGGCACGCTGAGCATGCCGCTCACGGTGGCCTCGTCCTGCGGTTCGTCGAGGTAGCTGAAGCTCAGCACCACGTCGACCTCACCGCGCCGCAGCAGCGCGAACGAGTCCGGCGGCTCCTCCTCGACCAGCTCGAGCCGCAGCTGAGGTCGTTCCTCGGCGAGGATCGCGGCCGCCGCGGGCACCAGCGAGACGTTGGCGCTGGGGAACGCGCAGATCCGGATCGTGCCGATGTCGTGCGTCGCTATGGCGCTGACCTGCTGGTGGGTCGTGGCCAGCTGGTCGAGCAGCTCCGACCCGCGCTCGGCCAGGATGCGGCCCGCCTCGGTGAGGTGCAGGCCCCGGCCCGTGCGGACGAACAGCGGGCCGCCGACCTGTCGTTCGAGCGCGCGCATCTGCTGACTGACGGCGGGCTGGGTGCAGTGCAACTGGCGGGCGGCGGCGCTGAACGAGCCGGTCCTCGCGACCGTCGCGAAGACCTCTAGCTGGCGGGTGTCGAACACCTCCGCACTGTAGGGGTCATTTGCCCGTGACGAGCGAGTCGAGCGTCGCGCCGTTGTTCTCCCCGCAGTGCCTCTTCGACGCGTCGAGCGTCATCGGCTTGTCCGCCTCGTCCGCCCGCCCGGCCTGCCCGAAGAGCCGCCGCAGCAGCTCGACCTGCTCGTCACCACCAGCGCGCAGGAAGTCGCCGCAGCTCGACTTGACGGTGAGCCGCCCGTCGGACGGGATGAGGTCCACCGGCCCGAGCACGAACAGGAAAGCGATGATGATCGCGAGCCCGAACCCGATGACCGCGCCGCTCGCGGAGCTCTTGCGCGGCGCGAGCCAGTGCTCGGCCTGCTCGACGAACTCGTCGGCGGGGGACAGGTCGGTGTCGATCCAGAACTCCAGGCTGTCGCCGCCGGTCATGTCGAACTGGACGTGACCGGCGGCCAGCATGATGCGCACGATCTGGCCGCGGTCGTACGACCCCGCCCAGAAGGGCTCCGGCCGCACGAGCACCAGCCGGTCGGGCAGCAGGAACACGACGTCGCGCTCGCCCCTGGCGAGCCGCTCGGTCTGGCCCGGGCCGACGACCGTGCCTGCCAGCCGGGCCATCACGAGGGCGTGTTCGTGCTCGTCGAGGGCCGCGGCGGCCGACGACCAGAGGTCGGGTTCCACGTCACTGCTATCGCTGCAGGCAGGGACGTTAGTTAGCCGCGGCCGCCGAGTTTCCTCCGTTTGCCTTCCTAGAAGGTCAGCTTCCAGGAGTTGACGTAGCCGGTGTCCGCCCGCGCCACGTCCCGGACCTGCAGTTTCCAGGTGCCGTTCGCGACCTCGGTGGACGCGTTGACCGTGTAGGTCGCCACGACGTTGTCGGCGGAATCACTGTTGGAGGAGTTCTTGAGCCGGTACGCCGTGCCGTCCGGGGCGATCAGGTCGACGACCAGGTCACCTCGGTAGGTGTGCACGATGTTGACGTCGACCTTCAGCGTCGACGGGGCGTTGCCCGTGACACCGGAGACCGTGATGGAGCTGGTCACCGCGGTGCCGGCGTCCGGGATCTGCACGTCGGCCGTGTTCTCGAACGTCTTGCCGGGAGGCGTGCCGGCGCCGACCGCCGCGAGCGCGTCCACGCGGCCCTCGCCGAAGAAGTTGTTCTTCGCCGTCGTGCCGGAGCAGCGGCTGTCGGAGCAGCTCAGGTCGTCGGCCTGGGTGGCGAGCAGCGTGCGCAGCTGCGCCGGGGTGGCCGTCGGGTCGACCGACTTGAGCAGCGCGGCGACGCCCGCGACGTGCGGGGAGGCCATCGACGTGCCGGACTTGTTGCCGTAGGTGCCACCGGGGATCGTCGAGTAGACGCCGTCGCCGGGGGCGGCGACAGCGATCTTGTCGGTGCCGTAGTTCGAGAACACCGACTTGGCGTTGGACGAGTTGATCGACGCGACGCTGACCACGCCGGAGACCTCGCCCGGGACGCTCAGGCAGGCGTTCGAGACCGAGCGCTGCACGGCCGTCGAGTCGTTGGGGCTCGACGAGTCGCTGCTCTTGTTGGCGAGGTTGTAGTTCTCGTTGCCGGCGGCCGCGACGTGCAGCACGCCCTTGCCCTCGGCGTAGGCCACCGCGCGCTTCACGCCCTCGAGGATCGCGTCCTGGTCGGCGTTGTCCGGGCAGTTGAACAGCCACGGGTCGGTGTAGTAGCTGTTGTTGGTCACCTCGAAGCCGCGGTCACCGGAGAAGACCATGGCGCAGATGGTGTTCTCGGGGAAGAACAGCCCGCTCGGCTCCTCCGCGATGCGCACCGAGGCGATCTTCACGCCGGGCGCCACGCCGACCATGCCGCGGCCGTTCTTGGCCGCCGCGATCGTGCCCGCGACGTGCGTGCCGTGCGTACCCGTGTCGCGCCACGAGCCCGTGCGCGTGTCGAGCTTGCCGTAGGCGCACGACGCGGAGTTGGCGGCGTCGAAGTTCGCCTTGAGGTCGTCGTGCAGGTCGTCCACGCCCGTGTCGAGCACACCGACCGTGACGCTGGACGAACCCTGGTTGACCGCCCACGCCTTGTCGGCGCCGATCTGCGTCATGTCCGCGCGCAGCGGCTCCGACGTGGCGGGCGGTTCCTGCTGGGCCGCGGCGGGGACCGGCGGGTTCGCGGCCTGGGCCGGGATGTCACTGGTGCGCGTGGCACCGACCTTCTGCACGCCCGACACGGCGCGCATCTTGGTGGCGAAGTCGGAGGCGCCGGAGTGCGCGACGATGACGCCGATGGCGTCGTAGCTCGTCCACACCGTGCCGCCGTTGCCGCTGACGGCCGTCGCGGCACCGGCGGTCGCACCGGGTGCGGTGATGACGAGGTAAGAGCGCGTGCCCGCGGCGGGTGCGGCGGCGGCGGGGGTGGCCGCCGTCAGCACACCGGCGCCCACGGCGGCGGCGATGACCGCCGTCCGCAGGCGAGATCGTGAACCCAGGAACACGGATTCCTCCAACTCCTCAGCGGGCGATGCCCGCGCACGTCGCGCGGGTGCAGGGGCCCGTCAGAGTCAGTAGAGGAGCCGGACCGGGAATCGGGACGCGCGTTTTCAGAAATGCCCTGTTCGGCTTACTACGAAAGTCGCACGTCAGGCGTGGGACATCGGGTCGTTCGGGTACGTGCGGATCGGGCGGATTAAGCTCCGATGCGATGGTTGCACCAGACCACGACGCACCCACCGTGTTCGTCGTCTACACCCACGACTCGCCGCGGCACAAAGCCGACGTGCTCGCATTCGCGACGCTGCTGATGAACAACGGCGTCCAGACGGAGCTCGACCAGTGGGCCGAGGGCCCGCGGCAGGACTGGTACACCTGGGCGCTGCGGCACATCCGGTCCTCGGACTACACGATCGTGGTGGCCTCGCCGCAGTGCAAGGTCGTCGGCGACGGCGGGGCGGCCGCCACGGAGAACCGCGGCTCCCAGTCCGAGCTGCGCGCGATCCGCGACCTGCTGCAGGACGACTACGACCGGTGGCTGCCGAAGCTCCTGCCCGTCGTGCTGCCCGGCCGCGACGTCACCGAGATCCCGCTCTTCCTGCAGCCGCGCGCGGCCGACCACTACCTGGTCGAGCTGACCGACGCGGGCATCGAGCACCTGTTGCGCGGCATCTACGGCGAACCGAAGAACGTCCGTCCCGCGCTGGGCCGCCGACCCGTCTTCTCCCAGCAGATCCCGCTGCTGCCCGCCAGCCCGCCGCCGGTCGCCGAGCCGTCCTGGCAGGTGCTGTCCGACGAGGTCGACGTCGTGTGGCGGACCAACATCGAGGCCCTCGCGGGCTCGTGGCCGAGCCAGTGGCCCGCGACGCTCGAGGTGCACCTGGCACCCGTCGCCGACGCCGGGATCTCCGCGAGCCAGCTGCGCGACCTCGAACAGCGGATGCCCGCGTACGCCGCCGAACGCGAGATCCTCGACGCGAGCTCGGGAGTCGAGGCGCCACGGGCGAAAGGGGTCGTCCAGGTGTCGTCGCGACGCCCGTTGCACGCGGACGGCGGCGGCATGGCGGCGTTGCGGACCGGTCAGCGCTCGGCGTGGATGACCCTGCCGCGCGCGGGCCTGGCCAGCGTCCTGAGCCGCGACGACGTCGTGCGCAAGATCCGGCTCATGCTGTCCGCGCTCGCCGACCTCGGTCCCGCGCTGCCGGGAGAGGTGGTGCCGACCGCGGGCATCGATCCGGTCGACCTCGTGCGCCGGGCCGGTCGCCGGGCCGCCCCGCCGTCGTCGCTGTCGTCCGTGGTCCGGCTGCCCGCCGACGAGTACCTGACCTCGGCCGAGCTCGTCACGATGACGGACCAGGTCGCGGCCGAGCTGACCGAGCGGCTGCTCGACAAGTTCCCCGAGCCGCCCCGGTGACGTCCTGTTCCACGTCCGGCGGTGTCCCCGTCGGGCACACTTGTGTTGTCGTGATCACCGTGGCGGTGGTGGGGGGCGGTCCATGACGACGCGCAACGTGGTGAAGGGGACGGCGTCCGGCGTCGTCGTGCAGGCGGAGACGATCACGGGCGACCTGCACCTGCACGCCGCACCCGGCGAGCACTCGGTGGTGCCGCGGCAGCTGCCGCCGGTGCCCCGGGGTTTCACCGGCCGCGAGGACGTGCTGGCCGCGCTCGACGCGGCGGTGGCGGGGGTCGCCGGGGAACAGCCGGGGACGTCGCCGCTCGTGGTCGTGTCCGGCATGGGCGGGGTCGGGAAGACGACCGTCGCGGTGTGCTGGGCCCACCGGGCCATGCGGGACTTCCCCGACGGGCAGCTCTACACCGACCTGTCCGGGTACGGGGTGGGCGTGCCGGTCACGCCCGGCGAGGCGCTCGGGGCGTTCCTGCGGGCGCTCGGCGTGGCGGCCGAGACGATCCCCGCCGAGGTCACCGAGCGGACCGCGATGTTCCGGTCGCTGGTGAGCGGCAGGAGGCTGGTGCTGGTGCTGGACAACGCCCGCTCGGAGGACCAGGTGCGGCCGTTGCTGCCCGGCACCGGGTCGTGCGCGGTCGTGGTCACCAGCCGGGCGAACCTCACCGGGCTCGTCGTCGACCACGGCGCCGAGCAGGTGCGGCTCGACGTGTTCAGCGAGCAGGAGGCCCTGGAAGCGCTGCACACGCTTATCGGCCCCCGGTTGGCTGAGGAGCCGCAGGCGGCGGTGGACCTGGCGCGGCGGTGCGCGTACCTGCCGCTGGCACTGCGAATCGCGTCCGGGCTCGTGCTGAACTCGCCCGACGTCACGGTCGCGGAGCTCGCCGACGAGCTGTCCGACGAGCAGGCGCGGCTCGACGTGCTCGACACCGGCGACGACCCGCGCACCGCCGTGCGGTCGGTGTTCTCCTGGTCCTACAAGCAGTTGCCCGCGGACGCCGCGCGCCTCTTCCGGTTGCTCGGGGCCGCGCCGGGCCGGCAGTTCGACAAGCGCGCGCTGGCCGCGTTGCTGGACGTGCCTGTCACGGCGGCGAGCCGCACCGCCGCGGTGCTGGCGCGGGCGAGGCTCGTGCGGGAGCGGTCGCAGGGCCGCGTCGAGGTGCACGACCTGCTGCGGGTGTACGCGGCGGAGCTGGTGCGCGAGGAGGACACCGACGCCGGTCCGGCCCTGACCCGCTACTTCGACCACCACCTGCACACCGCCGACCTGGCCGACCGCGTGCTCACCCCGCACCGCTACCGCCTCACCCTCGACGGGTCGCCCCGGCACACGCCGAACTTCGGCACCCGCGAGGACGCGCTCGCCTGGCTGACCGCGGGCCGCGACGCGTTCGTCGGCCTGCTCCGCGCGGGCGACCCGGAGCTCGACCGGCGGCGCTGGCAGCTCGCCTACACGCTGCGCGGGTTCTTCTTCCTCACCAAGGACTGGGACACCTGGGTCGACACGCACGAACTGGCGCTGGCCGCGGCCCGCCGCCTCGGGGACGGCCACGCGGAGGCGTTGACCCACAACAACCTCGGCATGGCCATGCTCGAACGCGGCGACGGCGAGGCCGCCGAACCGCACTTCGTCCGGGCGCAGGAGCTGTTCGAGGCGGCGGGCGACCTGCGCGGCGTCAGCAACGCCCTCGGCAACGAGGCGTGGGTGCTGCATCAGCGCCAGAAGCACGCCGAGGCGCTGGAGGTCGCGGGGCAGGCGCTGGAGAACTACCGGCGGCTCGACGCGCCCGTGAACGCGGGCATCACGTTGCGCGGCATGGCGGTCTTCGCGGCGGCGCTGTCGTTGTTCGACCAGGCCCGGGCACACCTGGCCGAGGCCATGGACCTGTTCGCGGGCACCGGTTCCGAGCTCGACACGCTGATGGCGCTCAACTGCCTGGGCGAGGTGCACAACGAGGCCGGCGAACCGGGCGAGGCCGCCGGGGCCCACCGCCGCGCGCTCGCGCTGGCGGAACGGCTCGGCAGCAGCTACGAGCTGGCGCGGGCGCACTTCGGCCTCGGCCGGTCCGCGCTCGCCACCGGCGACAACACCGCGGCACGGCAGGAAATGGCGCTGGCACAGGAGCTCTACGCCCGGCTCGGTGCCCGCGAGGCGCACGCGGCGGAGCAGTTCCTCGACCTGATCCCCGGCGCGGCGGGCTGACGGGAACTGGACACGCCGATCCCTCCGTTCGGGTGAAGTCGGGCCAGGACTGGACATCGGGCCCGGATGAGCGGTGATCGACACCGCTAAACTCCACGCCCGTCACCGTGCCCGGAGGTGTGATGGGTGTCCCCGCCGATCAGCTCGTGAGCGAGCTGAAGGCCGTGCGCAAGGGCCACGGCGTCGAGACGGACGACATAGCGGCACGGGTGGGCCGGGGCCTGCGCCACGTGTGCGGCGTCGAGGACGGCGACACCGGCGAGGGCGTGCGCCGCAAGGTGCGCGGCCGGTTGAACGCGCTGATCGACCAGTGCCACCCGGACCAGCAGAAGCTGCTGCGCGCCGCGCTCGGGCTCGACTCCGCGACACCGCGGATGTACCAGGAGCGGATCAAGGAGATCGCGGACGTCGCGTTCGTCGACCCCCGCACCGTGCAGCGCCGGATCGACAGCGCGCTCGTGCGCCTCGCCCAGCTCGCGCTGGAGACCCGCCGCCAGGCCGACGTGCGACGCCGTCCTCCCTGGCACACCGCGGACCTGCGGGTGGTGACCAGCTTCGACCTGCGGGTGCCCGAGGTCTACGAGACGCGCCGGATCGTCGCGGGGCAGGACGGCGTCGAGGAGGTCGACATCGGCCTGACGCTGACCCCGCCCCCGGGCTGGACCGGGTCCGGCAGCATCGAGGACCTGGGCGTCGACCTGCTCTACGGCGGCGAGCTCGGCGAGGGGACGATGAAGGCCCGCAACCGCATCGGGTTCGCCCTGCGGCTGCCGGAACCGCTGGCCCGCGGCGACGAGCACGAGTACGCGTTCCGGGTGAGGGTGCCGGCCGAGCGCGGCATCGCCCCGCACTACGTGTGCACGCCGAAGTACCAGTGCGACAGGTTCTCCCTGCACGTCCGCTTCGGGGGTGTCGTGCGCCCGCACCGGGTGTGGCGGCTCGCGGGGGTGCCGCCGCTGGAGCTGGACGACCCGGTGTGGGCGGGCGACCTCGCCGTCCCGAACAGGGTCGGCGAGGTGCACGCCGTCTTCGAGGACCTGGAACCGCAGCTGTCCTACGGCATCGGGTGGAGCACCCAGTCCTGACGGACGCGGGTCACGACCCGGTCAGTTCCACACGCGCGTGTGCCTCCCACACGACCACGGGAACGAGCCCGGCGTAGTGGTCGCCCGCCTGCGCCCACCACGTGGCGGCCTCCTCCTGCGCACCCGTCCGCGCGGCGACGTTGCCGAGCCCGGTCAGCGCGCGGGCGCGTTCGAAGCCGTTGTCCGCGAGCTCGGCCAGGTCGGCGGCCTCGGCGTACAGCTCGCGGGCCCTCGCCGTCTCGCCGGTGCGGTACTCGACCCAGGCGAGGCAGTTGATGCCCCTGACCACGTCGATCGGCGCGGAGGCCGAGCGGCGTGCCTCCGTCGCGTGCGTCCTGGCCTCGGCGAACCGGTCCAGGCAGGTCAGCGCGAACGCGATGCCGCGCAGCGTGATGACCGTGTTGCGCTCCCGGCCGGCCCGCCGGTACTCGGCGAGGGCGGCGGTGAGGCCCTCCATCGCCGCGGTGGCCTCGCCCTGGTGCATGCGCGCCCAGGCGAGGCTTGCCGAGGCGTCGACCGCCCCCGCCTTGTCGCCCGCCTTCACGAAGGACGCGAGCGCCCGTTCGTGGCAGTCGACGGACTCGGCGACCTGGCCCATCTCCAGCCGGGCCATGCCGATCCCGTTGAGCACCCGGCCCGTGGCGGCCGGGTCGCCCACGGCGGTCGTGAGCGCCGCGAGGTGCATGTGGATCCACGAGTCGTAGAGCTTCTCCTGGAAGAAGAAACCCCTCACGGCGAGGGCGAGCTGCCAGCACCGTTGGTCGGTGACGAGGTCGGTCAGCCGCACGAGCGTCGGCCACTGCGACCGCATCCACGCCAGCGCGCCGGCCGCGTCCTCGAACGGCGTCTCCGAGTGCAGCGACGCCCGGACGGCGGGCCGGTGCCGGGCCGGTTCGAGCAGCTCGTCGGCGGCGATCGCGGCGGCGAGGTAGTGCTCGACCAGCCGGTCGAACGCCGGGCGGGCCAGTTCGTCGGACGGGCGCACGTGCTGCATGGCGTAGGTGTGCACGAGGTCGTGCAGGTGCACCTGCTCGTCCGGCGTCCGGGAGACGAGGTGCGCCTCGTGCAGGCCGTCGAGCAGCAGGTCGGTGTCGCCGGGGGCGAGTCCCGCGACGGCCTGCACCGACGGCACGGGCATGCTCGTGCTGGGGTGGTTCGCCATCAGCCCGAGCAGGTCGCGCTGCTCCGGTGGCAGGAGGTCGCAGGTGATGGCGAGCGCCGCGCTGACGCCCCGTTCGGTCTCCTCCAGGTAGGCGAGCTTGGTCGAGCGGTCGGCCAGCCGCTGCAGGAACCTCCGCGCGCTCCACCCGCCGCGCAGGACCCTGGCCGCGGCGATCCTGATCGCGAGGGGCAGGTGCCCGCAGTGCGCGACGATCGCGGCGGCGTCCCCGTCGTCGACCGCGGTCTCACCGCGCATCAGCGACTGGAAGAGGCGCAACGCCTCCGGCGGCGTGAGCGCGTCGATGTCGATGTGCCAGGCGTCGTCGAGCGACGGCAGCCGCCACCGGCTCGTGACGATCACCCGGCTGCGGCCCTCCGCCGGCAGCAGCGACCGCACCTGGTCGGCGTTGCGGACGTTGTCGAGCACGACCAGCACGTCCCGGTTGCGCAGCGTGTCGCGCAGCAGGTTGGTGCGCCCGTCGGGATCGGCCGGGATGAGGTCCTGCGCGGTGTCGAGGGACTGCAGCAGGTGGTGGGCGGTCTCGGCGGGGGACTGGGCGTGCATGCCGGGACTGTGCCCGCGCAGGTCGAAGAGCAGACAGCCGTCCGGGAACGAGTCGGCGGCCGCGCGGGCGGCGGCCACGGCGAGCGCGGTCTTGCCCGACCCCGCCATCCCGCTGATGACGGCGACCTTGACGTTCTGGCGCTCGCCGAGCACGGCGCTCAGCGCGGTGAGCTCGGCGGTGCGGCCCACGAAGTGCGCGGTGTGCGCGGGCAGGCCCATGAGTCCGCGCGGCTTGCGCCGGGCCGGCTGCGCCTCGGCGATGGCGACCAGGTCGCCGTTCGCCTCCAGCACCCGGTCGTAGGCGGCGGCGAGCTCGCGGTTCGCCTGGGTGTGGCCGTTCTCGACCTTGCTCAGGTGGCCCTTGGTGAAGTGCACCAGTCTGGCCATCTTGTCCAGGGAGAGGCCGGCCGACTCGCGCCGGCGCCGGAGTTCGGGTCCCAATTCCACCATGCCTGTCGCTCTCGTTTCCCGCTACGGACCGGTGACGCGGACCCGCGGGCGGGAGGCCCGCGGGTCCGCCGTTCCCCCGGTCAGCCGAGCAGAGTGCTCAGCACGACGATGATGAAGTGCGTGTGCATGACGGTCCTCCTCCAGCCGATCCGGGTCTCGTGTCACCACGATGGTGTGATCCACCCGGTGCCGGGAGGAACCGGTTTCCTGTTGTGCAAACCGGTTGGAAACCGTGAAACCCGTGTTCAGCTGTCGTTCTCTCGAACGGGGAGCTAGCCGCCGGTCTTGCGGGTCAGGCTCTCGATCGTGCTCGCGAGGCGCAGCAACGGCCCTGGCAGCCGGAGCAGCCCCTGCGCGACCCGTGCCATCGACGCCCACTGCTGCCAGGCGCCGTGCTGCGCGACCAGCACGGGTGCCGCCTCGTCGATCAGCTCGCGGGCCAGGTCCAGCTCGTGCGCCTTCAGCAGGCAGACGCCGAGCTGGAACCGGGTCAGCTGGGCCTCGGGATGTCGGCGGCCCAGCGCCTCGGCGTGCCGGGGCAGCAGGTCCTCGTAGATCTTCCTCGCCCCCGCCCAGTCGCCCTTGTTCGCGGTCGCCAGGCCGGTGTAGAGCCGCGCGCGCAACGCCAGCGGGTGCCGCGGCCCGAGCGAGGCGTGGATGCGCTTCTCGGCGTCGGTGAGGACCTTCAGAGCGTCGCCTGGGCGGGAGTTGTTGTGCAGCGTCAGCCCGTGCAGGACCTGGAGGTCGAGCGTCAGCGGGTTGTCCGGGCCGTACCACTCCACGGACTCCGCCAGTGCCCGTGCCACCTTCTTCGTGGCGAGCTCCCACTCCCGCGTCCGCGCCCGCCGCTCCGACCACGCGAGGACGAGCTCGCCCTCGGCCTCGACGGCGACGGCCTCGCGGGCGAGGTGGTGACGGGGCAGCCCGGCCTCCCCGAGCACGCGGATGACCTGGTCGGCCGTCGCGCGCGACTCGATCACCCTGCCGGACAACAGCTGCAGCCTCGCCGCCTCGATCGCGACGCGTGGCCACGGACCGGCGTGCGTGCCCGTCGGGTGCTCGGCGCGCAACGACGACCACAGTCCCGTGATCCCCTCGAACGCCTCCTTGTACCGGCCGCGGCGGCGCAGCGCCGCCATCCGCATCAGCACGGTCTTGTCGCGTTCCTCCTCCGGCATCCACACGGGCGCGAAACCGAACTGCCCCACCAGTTCGTGCTCGTGGAAGACCTCGTCGGCCTGGGCGATGTCCCCGTCCAGGCCGTGCGCGCAGGCGGCCAGGAACCGCGCGCGGTACTCGGTGTGGCCGTCCGATCCCTCCAGCAACCCCTCGGTGAGCCGCAGAACTTCTTGCGTTTCCCCGGTTTCCACGGCGATCCGCGCCGCCGCGAGCACGTCCCGCGCGAGCGGCCGTTCCCCACCGGCACCCACGGCCGCACGGCGCGCGGCACGTGCGGCGAGGAGGTCCCCGTGCTCCTCGTAGACCTCCGCGACCGCCCTGAGCAGCTCGAGCCGGCGGCTCGCGGGCACCGCCGGGTGTTCCGCGATCTTCACGGCGTGCGCGCACATGTCCGTCGACTTCGTCTTCAACGCCGACAGCACGACCGCCGAAGCCTGCTGTGCCAACGCGTCCAGCGAGTGGTCGAGGTCCACCCCGGCCACGTCGGCCACCAGCGCGTGCAACTGCCACAGCTGCCGGCGCGTGCCCTCGCCGTGGTGGACGCGGTGCAGCAGGCAGTGCGCGTCGAGCTCGTCGAGCGCCTCGGCGACCAGCACGGGCGTCCGCTCACCCAGCAACGGCGACAACCCCTCCACCAGCAGGTCGCCGCCGAACGGCGCCCTGGCGAGCAACGACGCGAACCCGAGCACCGCCCGCGCGTGCCGCTGACGCGCCTCGACGATCGGCCGCAGCACGTCGACCACCGACCCGGTGTCCTCGGGGAACTGCTGCAGCGCACCGGTTCCCTGCCCGCCGCGCAACGACCGGACGGCGGCGGTGATGATCAGCGGGTGGCCGTGCGACCGGCGGACGAGATCCGCGACCGCGGAGCGTTCGTCATCGTCGAGGTCGGGCCACTGCGCCCTGAACAACTCCTCCGCCTCGACCGGCGTGAACCCGTCGAGCGCCACCGTCCGAACCGGCCAGTCCGGTGTCCCGGTACGACTGGTGAGCACGGTCCTGACGAACGGCGACGGCACCACCAGCTCGTCGAGCACATCGTTGTCCAGTCCGGCGGGCACGTCGTCGACCACCCACAGCACGTCCTGCCCGGCGGCGGTGATCCGCTCTCCCAGCGTGGCGCGGGCCTGCCGCAGGTCGAGCCCGGTCAACCCGATCCCGAACCGCGTGCGCGCCACCCGGTTCAGCTCGGCCGCCCAGTGCGCCCGCACGTCCCCGACGACGTCCCCGAGGCCCGTCCACTCCTGCCCGCCGGGAAAGGCGTCCCGGAACAGGAACCCGTACTGCTCGGCCAGCGCGGTCTTCCCCATACCGGGCGGCGCCTTGACCAACACCACCGAGTGCGACTTCGGCGCCTGCGACGCGAAGCGGCCGTCGCCCTGCAACGCGCTGTGCACGTCCCACAACGCGCGATACCCGCCGACGAACCGCCGCGGGTGCCGAAGCCGTTCGTGGAACTCGCGCCCCGACGAGTCCGGCACCCCGCCCATCGGCCCGGCGAGCCGGTTCACCTTCTCCAGCACGGCTTTCGCCAGTACGTCCACATCGGAGTCGTGCCGCCACGGCAGGTAGACGGCGTCGGTGAACTCGATCGGCGCGATGTGCCGGTCGTCGCCCTCCGGGTTGACCACGACGATCCGGTCCGTCGGGTCCTCGTGGTGGTGCAGCGCCGAGAGGAACGCCCTGGTGAACTCCCACTGACACGCGTAACGGGTGGGGTAGCGGCGCGAGTAGAAGGCCACCAGCAGGTGCGACCGGTCGAGCTCCCGGCGGAGGTTCTCGGTGATCGGGTCGAACACGTGGATGTCGCGATCCCTGACCACGTCGATCCCACGAGCCTCCAGGCCTGCCTCGACGACGTCGACAGCCGTCTCGTCTGCCCACGTGTAGCTCAGGAAGATCCGCGGTCGTGCTGCGGTCATCGTTCGGTGCCTCCGCTCGTCGTCCCACCACCTTGCCCGCGGACGCACGACACGGGCCAGGCGAAAACCTGACAGAAGTTCGTCAGATTCCCGGCGCCGTGTCCACTTTTCCTTCCTGTGCCCTCGTTTCGCGTACTCCTGTTCGGAGATCGTCCCGGATCCGTTACGAGGTCACTCGATCGGATCAGCGGGTGGGCACCGGCGTCCCGGCCCCACCCGCCGGCTCAGAGCACACCCGCGATCGCGGGCAGCAGGTCGCGGAAGGTGCGTCCCGAGGCGGGGATGCCGAGAGCGGTCATCGACCACCCCGACCCCTCTCTCGTCACCTTCGCCATGATCTGGGCGTTGTGCCGGCCGGAGCCCGACAGCGTGTACTTGGCGACCTCGGCACCCCCTCCCGCCTCGTCCACCAGGCGGCAGAACGCGTTCTCGATCTGCGAGAAGTCCTGGCCCGTGAAGGAGTTCACGGTGAACACGAGCGTCGTCACCTCGGCGGGCACGCGCGCGAGGTCGACCCGGATCGACTCGTCGTCGCCGTCTCCGGCGCCGGTCAGGTTGTCGCCCGTGTGCACGACGGCCCCGTCCCTGCTCCTGAGCTGCTGGAACCAGATCTGGTCGACGAGCTTGCCGGCCGCGTTGAAGAGCAGGGCCGAGGCGTCGAGGTCGATGCTCTGGTCGCGCAGGCCGAAGAGGCCTCTCTTCTTCACCGCGTCCCAGCCGAGGCCCATGCGGACGTTCGTGAGCGTGCCGCCGTCCTGCTTGCGCAGCGACACCTTCTGGCCCTTGGTCAACGTGATGGTCATGCCGTACCGCCTTTCATGGGTGGGTTCGCTACTTGCGGCCTGCCGTCCAGCGCAGACCCCAGCCGTACTCCTGGTCGAGGCGCTGCTGCCCGCCGTCGAGGTAGCGGACCTCGCGGCGCACGGTGAGCTCTCCCGCGCCCGACTGCTCGATCAGGGCGATCGCACACATCCGCGCGTTGTCACGGGGTTCGTCGAGCCGCACCTCGATCGTGGGCCCGGTCGCCGGGTGCAGGGTCACGACGCCGTCGGCGGCGGCCCAGTTCGGCACGCCCTCGTAGATGAAGGCGAACACGACGACGCGCCGGATCCGGGCGGCGTGGGCGAGGTCCACGTAGAGGTTCTCGCCGGCGGTGCCCGAGCCGGAGCGGTCGTCGCCGTCGAGCCGGATCACCTTGTCCCGCAAGCCTTCCGGGCTGGCGCTGAACGAGTTCCCGAGCGCCTGCACGACACCCTTGGACCCGTCGGTGAACTCGTAGAGGCAGCCGAGGTCGAGGTCGATGCCGGACGGGGCGAGCCACTGGCGCAGGAGCCCACCCGCGCCCTTCGGCGCCGGCCGGGCGTTCCAGTTCAGGTTGACGCGCAGGACGCCCGTGGACTGCTTGTGCAGCGAGACGCTCGGCTTGGACTTGGTGAGCAGGACGGTGCCGGTGGACCCTCCCGCGGGGCGCTTCGTGTAGTCGATTGCCATGGCACACCTCAGGTTCTGGCGGTTTCCAGGGAACGGCCGGCCGCGGAGACCCTGCGGTTGCGGACGACCGAGGAGACGAACGCGAGCAGGATGAAGCTGATCCCGATGAGACCGGTCACCAGTTCGGGGATCTCGAACCTGATGGTGCCCAGCAGGAGGACGGCGAGCGCGCCGATCGCCCAGTGCGCGCCGTGCTCCAGGTACACGTACTCCTCCAGGGTCCGCTGGCGGACGAGGAAGACGGTCAGCGACCGCACGAACATCGCGCCGATCAGGCCGAGGCCGATCGCGATGATGATCGGGTCGGACGTGATCGCGAAGGCCCCCACGACGCCGTCGAAGCTGAACGTCGCGTCGAGGACCTCCAGGTACAGGAAGGACATGAACGCGGCCTTGCCCACCTTGACCTTCAGCGAGTCGCCACCGTGCCGCTCCGGGTCGAACCGCGAGCTCAGCGCCTTGACGAGCACGTAGGTCAGCAGTCCGAAGACCCCGGACACCACGACCGTCGTGGACTTGCCCTCCGGCGCGAACTCCAGTGCCGCCACGCCGATCACGAGCAGCGACACCGCGACCGAGAGCTGCTCGAGCTGCCCGACGCGGGCGAGCGGCCGTTCCACCCAGCTCATCCAGGTGATCTCACGCCGTTCGAAGACGAAGTCGCAGAACAACGTCAGCAGGAAGATGCCGCCGAACGCGGCGATGGCGGGGTGCGCGTCGTGCAGGATATGGGCGTAGGTGCCGGGCGTGTGCTGGTCGCCGCCCTCCATCGCGAGCGAGATCGCCGAACCGGGAGAGAGTCCGGCGGTCACCCCGACGACGAGCAACGGGAACGCCAGGCGCATGCCGAAGACGGCGATGAGGATGCCGACCGTGAGGAATAGCTTCTGCCAGAACGCGTTCATCGTCTTGAGCACCGTCGCGTTCACGACGGCGTTGTCGAACGAGAGCGTCAGTTCGAGCACGCCGAGGATCGCGGCGAGGGCGAGGCCCGCCGGACCGGCGTAGAGGTAGGCGCCGACGAGTCCGACGGCGGTGACGGCGAGCGAGCCGCCGAACGTCCTGAGCCACATGGGTTTCTCCGTCGGGACGAGGGTGGGCCGGGCGGGAGGCCCGGCCCACCGGCTGCGTGCGCGGGACCGGAACGGACCGTCAGGCCACGTTCACGCCGTAGTCGCGGGCGATGCCGGAGAGCCCGGCGGCGTAGCCCTGCCCGACCGCGCGGAACTTCCACTCGCCACCCGCCCGGTACAGCTCGCCGAAGAGCATCGCGGTCTCGGTCGACGCGTCCTCGCTCAGGTCGTACCGGGTGATCTCCGCGCCACCGTCCTGGTTGACCACGCGGATGAACGCGTTGCGCACCTGGCCGAACGACTGCGATCTCGCCTCCGCGTCGTGGATGGACACCGCGAACACGATCTTGTCGCACTCGGCCGGCACGCCCGCGAGGTCGACCTTCAGCGACTCGTCGTCGCCGTCGCCCTCGCCGGTCAGGTTGTCGCCGGTGTGCTCGACCGAGCCCTCCGGGCTCTTGAGGTTGTTGAAGAAGACGAAGTGGCCGTCGGACATGACCTTGCCCGAGGCGTCGCACATCAGCGCGCTGGCGTCGAGGTCGAAGTCCGTGCCGCTGGTCGACCGCGCGTCCCAGCCGAGCCCGACGAGGACCGCGGTGAGGCCGGGGGCCTGCTTCGTGAGCGAGACGTTGCCACCCTTGGTGAGCATTACGGTCATTGCTTCCTCCTGTGTTCAAGGCAGCCGCCGACAACGGCTTGAGCGCATTGATCGCCGAATATCTCCGACGATTTCGAAGTGAACTGTCGAACGTGCACTGGACATCGGAGCGGAAGTGCGGCTGTTACCGGTCGGCGGACCCGGTCCCGACGTTGTCGTGAATCTGTCCAGTCTTTGTCGGGTCACCCCCGCGCTGGACGCGCGGACTGGCCACCGATCGAGAAAACCGCTGGTCCGGACGCATGGATCCCTGCTCTCCGAACTTGTTTCAGCAGGTCGGAGACGTATTCTCGATCAGTCCGAATTCCGCGCTGACGACCTGGTCACGGCTTAGCGAGGCAGGCGGGTTCTGGTGTCAGAGGTGTGGAATGCTTGGTGGCCCGGTCGTTGTTCACTCGGAAGGTCGACGAGGTCCTGATGCCCGATAACGAAACCTATGACGTCGCCGTGTCGTTCTCCGGCGCGCAGCGGGAACTGGCGGAGAATTACGTGCGGGCCTGCGAGGCTCTCGGCCTGAGCGTCTTCTACGACAGGAACGTCTCGGCCCGAATGTGGGGACGCAACTTCATCACCGAGTTCCGCAAGATCTACGGGCAGGGCATCGCGAGATACGTGGTGCCCTTCTTCTCGCGCGACTACCTCGGCGGCCCGTACCCGATGGACGAGTACAACGCCGCGCTCACCTGGTCGATCGAGCTGCGCGAGGACGCCTACATCCTGCCGATCATGGTGGGGGACGTCAGGGTGCCCGAGGAGCTGCTGAGCTCGGCGACCGCCCACCTGCGCGCGGAGGACTGGTCCGTCGAGGAGCTGGCGAAGATCACCTTCGAACGCGTCCGCACCACTCAGCCCGCGCCGCCCCCGGAGCCGGGCGTCCTGCTGCCGCGGATCGCGCCGGGCGGCTACAGCCCGTACGAGACGTTGGAGGCCGCGCTTTCCCTTGTCGGCAGGCGGTTCCAGGAACAGGCGCCGCTGTTGGGGCAGTACGGGTACCTCTGCCGCGTGCGGACCGCGGACCGCGAGGTCGACGTCCGGGTGGAGACCGGGGGCCGGTCCGTGTACGGCTTGAAGGTCTGGTTCGACGACTCCTTCGGTCAGGACCAGCTGGCGGTGGGCATCGGCTGGCCCTCGTTCCAGGGCAGGGGGATGAACGGCTGGGCCACGGCGGAGTGGGACGAGCAGCACCAGGAGGGCAGGCTGAAGTTCGCCGACGGCCTGCACGGCACGGGCGACGCGCTGCTGACGGCCGACCAGTTCTTCGACGCGTTGTGGCGCAAGGTCGTCGAGCACATCGAGCAGACGCACCGATGACGGAGGCCGACCGCGCAAAATCCCCTCAGGCCGGCGTGACCGCGGCCCGGTACGCCTCCAGCAGGAGCCCGTGGAAGTGGTGCACACCGTGCTCCGACAACCCGGTCCCCGCCGGGTCGTACACGATCCGCCCCTGCTCGAACGCCGGCGTCCGCATCCCGCGCTGCACGCTCTCCACGATCCCGATGTCCTGCTGCTGCAACACCTCGTCGATGTACCGCACACCGTCCACCTCGGCGGCACTCATCTCGGCTGTCTCGAAGTAGAAGTCCCACGTCTCGCGCGTGCGTTCCGGACCGTCCGGGAGGATCTGCAACACCATGAAGTTCGCCCGGCCGGGGTAGCGCAGCAGGCACGTGTTGGGCCACAGCCACCACACGGCGTGCTGGTTGACCGTCGCGCCGGACACGTCGTACGCGCTGTTGGCCTGCTTGCCCGCTTCGGCGAAGTGGCTCGACCAGATGCCGTGCGTCTGCACGTCGTACGTGCCCATGTCGACGAGGTCGACGAACTCCGGGTGTGCGATGTGGCAGTGGTAGCACTCCAGGAAGTTGTCGACGACGTTCTTCCAGTTGGAGTCGATCGTGTACGTGAGGCGCCGGGCGTGCGTCAGGGTGGCGACGTCCGGTGCCCAGAGGTCGATGTCCGCGGCCAGGTCTGGTGCCTGAGAGGCCAACGGGCGAGCGGTGGGATCGAGGTTGACGTAGACGAAGCCGCCGAACTCCTCCACGCGCACCTGGTCCAGGCACACGGCGGACTTGTCGAAGGTCTCCATGCGGTCGGCTCGGCGGGCTGCCTTCAAGCTGCCGTCCAGGTCGTACGTCCAGGCGTGGTACGGGCAAACGATGTTGCGTGTGACGCCCGAGCCGCTCAGCAGTTCGTGTGCGCGGTGCTTGCACACGTTGTAGAAGCCGCGCAGCACGCCGGAACGGTCCCGCACCACGGCGATCGGCATGCCCGCCACCGTCGAGGCGAGGTAGCTGCCGGGCTCGGCCAGGTCGCGGACGTGGCAGAGCCATTGCCACGTGCGGGCGAAAACGGCCCGTTGTTCGAAGGCGGACCACTGCGGTTCGACGTACGCCTCGGCGCGCAACGACAGCGAGCGCGCGGGATCGGGGTGGTAGCCGGTAGCGATGCGATCGACGTCGTCCGCCGTGACCCTCATGCGTCCCAAGGTAGAGCTGTTTGAACGGTCGTTCAAGAGAGGGCGATGTCCTCGCACAGCTTGACGGCACGGCGCAGGGACGCGCGGTCGAGGCCGAGCAGCGCGGTGAGCCACATGCCGTTCTGCACCACGTCGACGTCGGCGGCCCGCTTCGCGCACTCGTGCCGGGACAGCTCCGGCCGGGCCGCGCGGATCAGCCGGGCCAGGCCGGCGCGGTAGCGGGCCTGGGCCGCGGTGTTGATGCGCTCGAACTCCTCGCCTGCCTGCGCCAGCGACCACAGCTGCAGCCGCAGCGACAGGTACTCGGTCGTGAGGAACTCCGGATCGGCCACGCGCCGCAGCGCCACCCGCAGCCGTTCGCCTGCGGGCAGCGCGGGGTCGGGTTCGACGAGCGCGACGTCCTGCTCTTCGATGCGCAGCAGCGCGGCGCTGATCAGGCCGGTCTTGTCGGTGTAGTGGTAGTTGACGAGACCGAGCGCGACGCCCGCCTCCCGTGCCACGGCGCGCATGCTGACGCCGCCGATGCCGTGCCGGGACAGCAGGGTGAGCACGGCGTCGAGGATGCGCCCGGCCGAGTCGGTGCTCACCGGCTCACCTTCCGGGCGACGATCCCGGCGAGCTCGTCGGTCGTGTAGTTCTCGAGCTTCAGGTAACCGATCGCGCGGCTGAGCAGCCGGGACGGCACCTGCACGTCGCCGACCATGATCGGCAGGATGTAGCCGCCGCCCATGATCTCCAACGCGTGCAGCGCGGCCGCGTGGAACTCGTCCATCGGCCACGGGCTCGCCAGGTACTCCCGGGACAGGAACGGCATGAAGTACCGGGCCTGCGCTCCTCCGTAGATGTCCCGCATGTCGTAGTGGAGGTAGGAGCCCCAGAACTCGACCGTCTTGTCCTTGTCGTAGAACACCTTCACGCCGAGCTGCTGGCACGCCCTGACGAGGGGCTCGACCTCGTCCCGCTGCGCTCCGGCGAACGAGACCGCGACGTCGTAGGCACGGTGGTCACCTGTCACGGAACGATCGTAGTGAGGCTCGCGGGCAGGCGTTCGAAGCCGCGCAGGATGCGTGTCGGCCGCCGGCGCGCGCCGGGCAGCGGCGCGAGGCCGGGGAAGCGCTCGAAGATCGTGCGCAGGCCGATCTCGCCCTCCATCCGCGCGAGCTGGGCGCCGAGGCAGTAGTGGCGGCCCGCGCCGAACGACACGTGGTCGCGCGCGTTGGCCCTGCTCACGTCGAACACGTGCGGGTCCTCGAACACGGACGGGTCGCGGTTCGCCCCGGCGAGCACGGTCGTGACGAGCTGACCGCGGCGCACGGGCACACCGGCGACCGTCGTGTCCCGCGCGCACAGGCGACCGGTCAGCAGCACCGGCGGGTCGTGGCGCAGCACCTCGTCGACGGCGTTGGACCACAGCTCAGGCCGGGCGCGCACCGCGGCGAGCTGCTCGGGATGCCTGGTGAGCAACGAGATTCCGTTGCCCAGCAGGTTGACGGTCGTCTCGAACCCGGCGGCCAGCACCAGGCCCGCGGTGGCCTTGAGCTCGCGCTCGGTGAGGCCGACTCCGTCCTCGCGGGCGGTGATCAGGCGGCTGAGCAGGTTGTCGCCGGGATCGCGGCGCAGCGCGTCGAGATGGCGGGAGAGCCAGGCGTCGAACGTGTCGAGCGTCGACTCGACGTTGCGGAACACCCGCCACGACAGGCCCAGGTCGAGGCTCGGCGCGGCGGCCGTGCCCAGGGCGAGCACGGTCTCGCGCTCCTCTGGCGGCACGCCGAGGATCTCGCTGATCACCGTGACCGGCAGCAGCCCGCAGTAGGTCTCGATCAGGTCGACCGGGTCGGCCGGGTCGAGGGCGTCGAGCAGGTCGTCGGCGATCTGCTGGGTGCGCACGCGCAGCTGTTCGACGGCGCGGGCGGTGAACACGCGGGTGACGAGCTTGCGGTAGCGGGTGTGCGCCGGCGGTTCGACGGCGAGCAGCGAGGGCGGCTGGACCGGGTGCATGGTCTCGGTGGCCGACCACGCGGCCAGTTTCCCGAGCACACCGGCGCCGAAGCGGGGACGTGCCGTCACGAACGCGTCGTCGGACAGGACCGCCTTGACGACCTCGTGCCGCGTCGTGGTGTGGCCGATGCGGGTGGCGGCCAGCGGTCCCCGCGCGCGGATCTCGTCGAACAGGCCGGTGAGGTCGGCGCAGGTGGAGGCCTCGACCGTGATGCGGCCCTGCAGGTCGCCGCGGCGGGCGGCGAGACGCAGCACGGCCCGCGGCAGGGCGTGGCCGATGCTCCAGCGCACCGCCGGTTTGACGTGCTCCTCAGCCAGGCTCGTCACGTTCGCAGCGTGGCCGGTAGGCCGCCACGAGTCAAGGTCTCGGCCATCCGGTCGAACGCCGAGTCCACTTGGGACCACCGGTAGCCTGCCGCGCCATGGACTTCCGGGCGCTGATCGACCGCATCGACCACGAACTGTGGCGGACCGAGGTCGAGGACTTCGTGCGCGAGCAGGGGATCACGACGTTCGACGGTCTCGTGGACGTCCTGACCACCTCGGAGGACGGCCAGGTCCTGCGGCAGGGGCACCGGGTGTTCTCCCTGGTGAACGCGGACGACGAGACGTACGTGGCCCTCCTGCGCCATCCGCACCACGGCATCCGCAGGGCGGCCGCGGCCATGTTCCGCAACGAGAAGGCGCTCCGGTACGCCGAGGACCTGCTGCCGTTGCTCGCCGACGAGGACCACTACGCGCAACGGGAAGCGTTGTGGGCGTTCGGGACCATGGGGCCGGACGTGCTGCCGCTGCTGCAGGAGACCCGCCGCACGGCCAAGGGCGCGCTGCGCCGGGGCGCGTTGGTGGGCATCGCCGAGGCGGGCGGCCCGGACGCGTTCACGCCGGAGGACCGCAGGGTCGTTGACCGGTTCATCCGCTCCAAGCTCGAAGACGACCGGTACAGCATCGACGAGATGCACCTGTGCGGTGGCTGGTACGCGATCAGGACCGAGGACCAGGCGGCCGTGCTGGCCGTCTGCGGGCTGCAGGACCCCGTGCCGGTCACGAAGGTTCTCGGCGCGCAGGCCTGGAACAACGACCACCACGCGTGGACCAAGGACGAGGAGCACGTGCGGTGCGCCAGGGTCTACGTCACGGGCGCGTGGGACGGCTGGACGCTCGTGTTCGGCGAGCCGTTCGAGCACGGAACCCGGTCGGTGACGGAGATCTGCGCGGTGCTGAGCGCGGTCTTCGGCGAGGCGCACTACTACGGCGAGAGCTGCGGTGACGGCTGGACGGCGTGGTGCGTCGCACGAGGTGGCGAGATCGTCCGGTACTACGACGCGTTCAAGGAGGAGGAGCAGATCGGCGAGCTCGACGTCGAGGACGGCTGGTGCCTGCCGCACGACCTCAGCGACGAGAACGACGACCTCGACGACATCTACGCCACCGACGTGGCCGAGGAACTGTCCGTCAACCCCCGCTACTTCGAGGGCGACACCGAGGGCCACGGCGTGCTCGCGCTGACTCAGTGCGGCATCAAGTACGGCTCTCCCAAGGGTTTCCTCCAGGTCGTGCTCTGACCTCAAGCCTGGATGACGGGTACCTCCAACGCGCGCACGACGTCGTTGTCCGCGTCGGTGATCACGCCGGCGACATCGGCGAACGGCAGCACGGAGAACCTCGACGCCGTACCGATCTTCTCGGAGCTGGCCAGCACGTAGGTGTCTGCGGCCTGATGAGCGAGCGCGCGCTTCATCGCGGCCTCGTCCGCGTCACCGGTCGTGAGTCCTGCTTCGGGATGCACGCCCGTGACGCCGAGGAAGAAGACATCGGCGTGCACGCCCCGTGCGGCCTCCACGGCGGCGGCGCCGCACGCGACCATCGAGTGCTTGAAGAGCCTCCCGCCGATCACGTAGACCTCCACGCCCCGATGCTCTTCCAACGCGCTCGCGATCGTCGGACTGTGCGTGACGACCGTGGCGTGCAGTTCGAGCGGTAGCGCGCGCACGACGGCGAGAGTGGTCGTACCGCCGTCGAGGATCACGGTGCTCCCAGGCTCGATCAGGGACGCCGCTGCCCGTGCGACCCGTTGCTTGCCATCGACCTGCACGCCCTGTCGTGTCGCGTAGTCGGCGATGGCGGGGGATACGGGCAGTGCGCCGCCATAGACGCGTTGGCAGAGACCTGCCGCCGCGAGATCACGCAGGTCCCGCCGGATCGTGTCCTCGGAAAGGCCGACCTCGGCGGCGAGGTCCTTGGCGACGATCCGGCCGTCGGTGCGCAGCCGTTCGAGCAGCAGTTCACGGCGTTGGGCAGCCAGCATGCACGTTTCTCCTTGTTTTTGCCGAGTCTTGCACATTATGGTCGGGAGCATGCTGATTCTGATCGCCGGCCCCTACCGCTCCGGCACCGGGGACGACCCCGCACTGATGGCGCGCAACCTCGAACGCCTGGAGGAGGCCGCGTGGCCGCTCTTCCGCAGCGGGCACGTGCCGATGATCGGCGAGTGGGTGGCGCTGCCGGTGCTGCGCGGCGCGGGCGGCAGCTCGCCGGCGGACCCGATCGCGTCCGAGATCATGTACCCGACGGCGGAACGCCTGCTGCGGCACTGCGAGGCCGTGCTGAGGCTGCCCGGCGAGTCGACCGGCGCGGACGAGGACGTGCGGATCGCCGAGGAACGCGGGCTGCCGGTCTACTACCGGGTCGAGGACGTGCCGGGCTACCAGGCCGCTTAGGCCCGGGCGGCGGCCACGAACGCGCGCATCCGGCCGTGGTCCTTCACGCCGCGGCTCGACTCGATGCCGCTCGACACGTCCACGCCCCACGGCCGCGCGACGCTGATCGCCCCGGCCACCGTCTCCGGTGACAACCCGCCCGCCAGCACCCACGTGCCGGTCGGCGGGTTCTCGGCGAGCCGCGTGATGTCCCACTGCTCGCCCGACCCGGCCACGGGCGAGTCGATCAGCAGCAGTTCCTCGCCGAACGCGCCGGTGCGCACGTCCGTGTCCGGTCCGAGCGCCGTCGCCCGCACCAGTCCGAACGGCAGCTCGGCCAGTTCGTCGAAGGCTTCCTGCGGGTAGTCGCCGTGCAGCTGCAACGCGCGCACGCCGGTCTTCAGCGCCATCTCGCCCGCTTCGGCGGCCGGAATCCCGCGCACGACGGCGACGGTGAGGACGTCCGCCGGCACCTCGGCGACGAGGCGTGCCGCCAGGTCGACGTCGATCTGCCGCGGGCTGGCGGTGAGTACGAACCCGACGGCGTCGGCCCCCGTCTCGACGGCCACGGCGACATCGGACTCGGTGCGCAGACCACACAGCTTCACGAACACGCCACGGAGTCTACTTATGTGGCCACGAACGCACTGTCACGCAGCTAACAGTCACAAGCGTGCGCGCTGCCCGGTCCTACTTAATGGAAGAGACGGGCAACGGAGGCCGTGATGACTGAACATCAGCTAGCCACATCGGTTTTGGTGATCGGCAGCGGTGGCGCGGGACTGCGCGCCGCCATCGAGCTCGCCGAGAGAGGCGTCGACGTCCTGGTCGTCGGCAAGCGCCCCAAGGCCGACGCGCACACCGCACTCGCCGCCGGCGGCATCAACGCCGCGCTGGCGACCATGGACCCGTCCGACACGTGGCAGCAGCACGCGGCGGACACCATCAAGGAGAGCTACCTCCTCGCGAACCCCGAGATCGTGCGGGTCGTGGCCGAACAGGCGCCGCGGGGCATCGAAGACCTCGAACGGTGGGGAATGCCGTTCGCGCGCGAGCAGGACGGGCGCATCTCGCAGCGGTTCTTCGGCGCGCACACGTTCCGCCGCACGTCGTTCGCCGGCGACTACACCGGCCTGGAGATCCAGCGCACGCTCGTGAACCGGGCCACGCAGCTGGACATCCCCATCCACGACACCTGTTACATCACGCGGATCCTGGTGCAGGACAACGTGGTGTTCGGCGCCTACGGGTTCGACCTAAACACCGGCAAGCGATACGTCTTCCACGCGGACGCCGTGATCCTCGCGGCGGGCGGGCACACCCGCATCTGGCGCCGCACGTCGAGCCGCCGCGACGAGAATACCGGCGACTCGTTCCGCCTCGCCGTGCTCGCCGGTGGCCGGATCCGCGACCCCGAGCTCGTCCAGTTCCACCCGTCCGGCCTGCTCGAACCGGAGAACGCGGCCGGCACGCTGGTGTCCGAGGCCGCACGCGGCGAGGGCGGAGTCCTCACCAACGCCGCGGGCGAGCGGTTCATGGCCCGCTACGACCCCCAGCGCATGGAACTGTCCACTCGCGACAGGGTGGCGCTCGCCGCGTACACCGAGATCAAGGAGGGCCGCGGCACCCCGAACGGCGGCGTGTGGCTCGACGTCTCGCACCTACCGCGCGAGCAGATCATGCAGCGCCTGCCCCGGGTCTACCAGACCCTGCTGGAGCTGCAGATGAAGGACATCACCCAGCAGCCGATCGAGATCGCGCCGACCGCGCACTACTCGATGGGCGGCGTCTGGGTGGCGCCGGACGACCACTCGACGGGCGTCGACGGCCTGTACGCGATCGGCGAGGCCTCCAGCGGTCTGCACGGCGCCAACCGGCTCGGCGGCAACTCGCTCATCGAGCTGCTCGTCTACGGCCGGATCGTCGGCGAAGCGGCGGCCGGGTACTCGGCTTCCCTGACCGCGCAACGACGTTCGCACGCCGCACTCGCCGAGGCGCGGTCCGAAGTGGACGAACTGCTGGCCGCCGACGGGCCGGAGAACGTCCGCGCCCTGCAACGCGCCCTGCGCAACACCATGACCGAGCACGCGGGGGTCGTCCGCGACGAGGCCGGGCTGCGCAAGGGACTCGCCGAGCTCGACGAGCTGGAGGGCCGCATCCGCCAGGTCGGCGTGCACCCGGACCTCGCCGGGTTCCAGGACCTCGCCCACGCCTTCGACCTCAGGTCGTCCGCGCTCGCGGCCCGCGCCACCCTGGAGTGCGCCCTCGAACGCCGCGAGACCCGCGGCTGCCACAACAGGTCCGACTTCCCGGACACCGATCCCGCGCAGCAGGTGAACCTCGTCTGGGCGGGCCCCGGCCAGGTGGTCCGCGAGGAGATCCCCGCGGTGGGGGACGAGATCGCGGCGTTGATGCGCGAGGTCGACACGGCCGGCAAGCTGGTCGAGTGACGTGACCGGTGCGGGAGCTCGCGGGCTCCCGCACCGAAACGGCCCCGTGGCACGGAGATCTGTGGCACCGTTCGGCATCCACGCCGAGAGGAACACCGTTGTCCGACCACGAGGTCGCTGGCTGGGAGCTGACCCGCCACGAGGACCAGGAGACCTACCGCAAGCGCTTGGCCAACGGCATCACCGTCCGCGCCTGCTGGGACGGCACGGGCACGGTCGACGCCTACGTCGAGCCCGTGGGCATCGGCCGCACGATCACGAGCAGCCGCATGGAGTTCCGCGACAAGGAGGCGTTCTTCACCGCCGCCCGGCTCGTCGTGGACATGGCGGCGAACCTGCCGTCGTTCCGGATGGGCGCCCTGACCCGCGCGGACCACGTGCTGACCTCCGAGGTCGCCGGCTCCGTGCACGCGATGCCGGGATCGGGCGCGGTGCCGGAGGCGGCGCTGACGTTCACGCTCACCGACGGACGCGCGATCACGCTGGTCCTCGACGAGAACCAGGCCGACGACCTGACGTCGAGCATCTACTCGCTGAGCAAGCACGTGTGGTCCGAGCAGCGCGAGGAAGTGCGCCGCGCGCCGGTCGCCGAGGCCGAGGTGCCCGACGTCAGCGAGGTCGACGCCGGGCCGGACACCGCGCACGAGCTGTTCGCCGTGCTGGAGCGCAAGTTCGGCGTCACCGAGGACTTCCTGCTCGCGCTCACCGACTGGTCCGCCGTGGTCGTCGTCGGCGAACCCGCGGTCAGCACGCTGCTCGACCGCGTGGACGAGCTGTCCGCGGCGATCGCGCCGAGGTGGTTCCCCGGCGCGACCGAACGGCCCGGTGAGGTCTGGGTGGTGCTGTACCGGGCGCGGTGAGCCTCAGGAGTTGAGGCCGAGACCCGACACGACCTTCGTGGTCACCGACGTGGTGCCGATGACCTGGCCCTACTTCAGGGAGGTGCGAGGTCAGTTCGGCGGGGGAGAGGTCCGCCGGCGACCCGTTCAGGTACTGCCGGTCGCCCACCGCGTCGTGCCGGTAGAGCCAGGTGCCCCGGCGGTCGGCGGGGATCCAGGTCTGCTGCCGGTAGTCCTGCAGGTACATCCACCGGTGGTCGTACTCGCTCATCGACCAGCGGGCGTTCTCGACGACGTGGAGGTACTGGCCCGGCCGTCCTGCTCGTCGTCAGCAACGCCTGGTCCACACGACGCCCCGGCTCGACTCCACGATCGCGAAGCTGAGCCGGTCGGGGTCTGCGGCGCCGAGCGCGACCCGGACCTCCGCGTTGACGTTGATGTCGCGCCGCTCGCCGCACGGCACCCACTGCACGTCCGCGGCGTCGGGCCGGTACCGCAGCTGCCACTCGCCGCTCGACGGCCCGGTGAAGGCCCGGCTCACGGACGCGGTGGGCGAGGTGCCCTGGAGGTAGGTGCTGACCCGGCCGAGCCCGGTCGCACCGTCCTGCAGGTGCGCGTAACCCTCGTACGTCGTGCGCGCCAGCCCGTAGGTGTACCCCTCCGGCGGCGTCACGCGGACGCTCACCTGGCAGTTCTTGCGCTGCTCCAGCGGCGACGAGCCACCACCCGCCCGCGCGAGGAACACGTGGTAGCCGATCGTGAACTCCCGGCCGTTCGTCGCGACGTCGGCGTCCCCGGCCGGGCAGCCCGACCCGTTGACGGTGACGACCTCGAGGAACGGCGCCGCCTCGGTTGGCTCTGCGGCGGGTGCCGGGGACGAGAGGGCGATGAGCGCTGCCGCTGCCGTGGTGAGCATGGGGAACCTCTCCGTGGGGTCGCGTGGCGGCGGCCTCAGACGGTAGCGGCGATGCGCCTGACGGTTCCCTGACGTTTCACGGCTTGAAGGGCAGCAACTCCTCCTCGACCCCGGTCCTGACCACCACGCACGTCGACTCCGGCACCTCCTGCCACGCCCCGACCAGGTCGCCCAGCGGCTCGGACACGACGAGCCGCGAGTCGTCCGCCAGGTCGTGCAGCGCCGGGTTGTCCGGGTATTGCCGGCGCAACGTCGACACGTCGGTGCTGTGGAACAACGTCCGCGACTTCCCCCGGCTCGAGTACCGGAAGGCCCACGTCGTCGACCCGTCCGTGACCGCGACCGTCATCTGGACCGGGTACTCGACCCCGGCCCGCCGGCCGACGTCCTCGACGAACTCGACCATGCGTGCCACCCCGGCCGGCGGGTCCTGCTCCAACCCGAAGCTGACCGCGAGGTAGAACATGACCTCCGAGTCCGTCGACCCCTCGATCAGTGGGAACAGCTCGGGGTCGATCGCGAGCATCAGCTCCCGCCGCACCAGCGGGAACTTCGCGATGAGCCCGTTGTGCATCCACAACCAGTGCTTGTACCGGAACGGGTGGCAGTTGGACCGCTGCACCGCCCCGCCCGTGGACGCTCGCACGTGCGCGAACACCCGGTCCACGGTGATCTGCGCGGACAGCTCCCGCAGGTTGCGGTCGTTCCACGCGGGCTCCGTGCTCAGGAACAGCCCGGGCGTGCTCGCGTTGCCGTACCAGCCGATCCCGAACCCGTCCCCGTTCACCGCCGTCGCACCGAGCCGCGCGTGCTTCGACTGCATGACGAGCGAGTTCTCCGGCGCGTACAGCAGCTCCTCCAGCAGAACCGGCGAACCGGAATACGCGAGCCACCGGCACATTTGCGAACCTCCTAGACCCCAGCGTTACATGGGAACACGTAGCAGACCGGATTGCGAGGTTTGCGGCGACGCGCCATCCTCGGGCAGCATGGCTGGGTGACGGTCCCTCCCGGCTTACGGCCCCCGCCCTACGAACAGCCGCGCGGGAACTTCGAGACCATCGAGGTGTACGCGCCGGCCGAGCCGGTCCCCGCCCCTCCCGCACCTGCTCAGGAGCCTGAGGAACGCTCGGACATCGCCGTCATCGGCCCGATCGCGGCCCTCGTGCTGGCCCTGACCGTGTGCACGTTGATCCTCGAACACCCGGCCGCCCGCGCGGTGGCCGCCGGGCTGGCGACGGTCGGGTTGATCGTGGCCGTCGTGTTGATGCTGATGGGGAAGAAGCCGCAGCCGGGGCGGCACGTGGCTCGGCACGCCGTCGACCCGGAGGCGACGGATCGGATCGCGCCGCCTGGGTGGGGGACGACCGACCGGCGCCGGTGACGGCTGCACCGCACCTGCTGCGCCGCACCTGCTGCATTACTCCACCTGCCGTGCCAGCTGGCCTGCCGCGTCACTGGCCTTCCGCGCACCCCGCTTCCGCGCACCCCGCTTCCGCGCACCCGATTGCCGCGTGATGACGTGGCCATGGACAACAGGGGTGCGTGACGCTGCCTCTGCGACGCGCGGCCCGTTCATCGCTGGGTGCGTGTTGCTGCCGCTGGTACACGCGGCCTGCTCATCGCACATTGCGTGACGGAGCCTCTTTCACGCGCGGTCTGTTGACCGCAGACCGCGTGCCGTTGCCTCCGCGAGGAGGCTGCCCGCTCACCGCAGGAGTGGGTGCTGTGCCTTCGCGACGCGCAGCCCGCTCACCGCAGACCGCGTGCCGCTGCCCCTGGGACCCGCGGCACGCTCACCGCAGAGTCCGTCACCCTTGCGACGCGCGGCCCGCTCACCGCAGAGTCCCGCCACCACCGTGTCGCGCGGCCCGTTCACCGCAGCGTGGCGAGGCCCGCCTTCGCATACTTCTCGTCCAGGTCGCCGCTCGGCGCCCCGCCCACCCCGATGCCCGCCACCGGCGCGCCGTCCGCCGCGACCGGCACGCCGCCCGCCAGGAACAGCGTGCCCGGGATGTCCCGCAGGGTCGCGCCCTGGCCCGTCACGCGGCCGGCGAGCTCCGAGGTCGGGGCGTTGAACGACACCGCGGTGAAGGCCTTGCGGCGGGCCGACTCCTCGGTCTGCGGGCCCGCGCCGTCGCCCGCGAGGAGCACCACCAGGTCGCCGCTGCGGTCCACCACGGCGACCGTGACGCGCTGGTTCTCCTTCTCCGCCGCGTCCAGCGTGGCCTTGGCGGCCCTGACGGCCGCGTCGATGGTCAGCACCTTCTCGGTGCGGGTGGTGGTGCGCTGGTCTGCTGCCGCGTAGCCGCCGCCCACGGTCAGGACTACGAGGGTGGCGACTGCGATCTTCTTGATGTCCATGGGTGCAACGGTGCTCTGGTCGGGGGTGTTTGCCATGGTGGGGACGGTTGAAGAGGGGTTCAACCCATCGGTTGACCCGGTGGGGTGCTTCGGGCGCCTACAGTCGCCGTTGTGTGGCTGCACAGGGCGATGCACGCGGGTTTCTACGTGCTGGTGACTGCGTCGGCGGCGCGGTACGTGACGTACCACGGTGCCGATCTCGTCGTGCTCGGCCTCGCGCTCGGGATGGGCGTGCTCTATCCCGCCGGCGTGCGGTGGACTCGGGCGTTGCCGGCGGTGCTCGCCGTGTGGCTGGTGCTGGTGTGGCTCGCGCCGAGCTTCGGCTGGTGCGCGATCCCGTTGTTCTTCCAGTGCCTGCGCCAGCTCCGGCCCCGTGTCGCGCTGCCGATCGCGGCGGTGCTCACGGCGGCCGTCGTGCTGGCGCAGATCAGGTTGGCGGCGGTGTTCGACTGGTCGCTGGTGCTCGGGCCGGTCGGTGTCGCGGTGCTGACGGCCGCGGTGTTCTTCGACCGCGCCCGCCTGCTGCACGAGGCGGGTGTGCTGGAGGAACGCCAGCGGCTCGCGCGCGAGATCCACGACACGCTGGCCCAGGGCTTCTCCAGCATCGGCCTGCTGCTGTCGCTGGGCGAGACCCGCAAGGCCGCCGAGGTCGCGCGGGAGAACCTGGGCGAGGCGCGGCGGTTCGTGCGCGGGTTGGCGCCGATCCACGGCACGCTGGTCGACGCGTTGCACAGGCTGGTCCCGCACGTGGAGATCACCGGCGACCCGTACGCGCTGAGTGTGCAGACGGAGGTGGCGTTGCTGCGGGTCGCGCAGGGCGCCGTGGCCAACGTCTTCGAGCACTCGGGCGCGGGCCGCGTCGCGATCACCCTGTCGTACCTGGGCGACGCGGTGTCGATGGACGTGGTGGACGACGGCTGCGGCTTCGACCCCGCGGAGGTGAGACCGAGGGCCGGCCGGGGCCACGGGCTCGCGTCCATCCGCGGCCGCATCACCGAACTCGGCGGCACCGTGTCCGTCGAGAGCGCGCCGGGGGAGGGAACCGCGGTGGCCGTCACGGTGCCCACGCCGTGAGGGTGCTGGTGGTCGACGACCACCCGGTGGTCCGCTTCGGGGTCGCCGGGCTGCTGTCGCGCGACTTCGAGGTGATCGAGGCCGCGACCGGAGAGGAGTCCCTGACCAAGGCGTCCGAGGTGGACGTCGTGCTGATGGATCTCCAGCTGGGCAAGGGGATCGACGGTGTCGAGGCCACCCGCAGGATCCGGGCGATGGAGAACGGGCCGCAGGTCGTGATCCTGACGACCTACGACTCGGACGCCGACATCGTGCGCGCGGTCGAGGCGGGAGCGATCGGCTACCTGCTCAAGGGCTGCGACCCGAAGGAGCTGACCGCCGCCGTGCACACGGCGTCGACCGGCCAGACCGTGCTGTCCCCGGACATCGCGCAACGGCTGCTCGGCCAGGTCCGCGACCCCGCGCCGAAGGTCAGCAAGCGCGAGATCCAGATCCTGGAGTGCGTGGCCAAAGGCCTCGCGAACCGCGACATAGCGAAGGAGCTGTTCATCAGCCAGGCCACGGTGAAGACGCACCTGGTGCGGATCTTCACCAAGCTCGGCGTGGAGACGAGGACGGCGGCCGTCACGACCGCCGTCGAACGCAAGCTGATCCGGATCTGATGGTCGCAGCAGGCGTGACCTGATCGCGAACCGGTTCTAGTCGTCGAGGGAAGGAGGAGTGGTCCGCGTCAGCCGCGCGTCCGGCTGACCGCCCGACATGGCGAGCATCCCGCGCAACACCTGCAGCAGCTTCCGCAGCCCGCTCGGCTTCTTCCGGTTGATCCCGCTGATGACCTGCTTCAGCACCGACAGCTGGTCGAAGTAGATCCGCTCGGTGACGAGGTTCTCGTCGGCGTCGAAGATGAAGTACGCGTTCATCCGCGTGCGGTGCGTGCCGCCGGTCGCCGGGATCTTGCCCAGCGGCCCGAGGTGCGTGCCGATCAGCCAGAACTCCACGATGACGGCGTCGACGCTGTGGCGGAACGAGATCAGCTCGTGGTGCTGGTCGGGGAACGCCACGCGCGTGTCGGTGTAGTACTGCCGCACGGCGCTGTCGCCGTCGTGGACGACCATCTGCGCGATGACCTCGTAGTGCGGGTGCGGGAACGTCGAGAGCGTGGCGTCCCAGTCGTGCGCCACCTCGTCGCGGAAGTGGTCCAGCACCAGCTTTTCGCGGGCGCGCAGGACTTCCTCGGGCGGCAGGACGAAGCGGGAGGTCATCGAGGCTCCTCAGTGGACGATCTGGTGGTGGCGGAACGTGGGCTTGGTGCCGGGGTTCGTCCAGGCTCCGGTGAGCTCGCTGGACGGGAAGAACTGCAGGAAGCGCGGGTCGGCCTGGCTGCGGTCGGCGAGCGTCTTCTCCAGGACGATCGAGTTGTACTGGTCGGCGGTGGTCTCGACGGTGTTCGCGTTGAGCACGACCTCCTGCTGCCACCGCCGTGACCACGCGGCAAGCCCCGGCAGGCGGGAGTGCTCCGGCGTGAGGGCCTCGGCGGCGATCACGTTCTCGCTGCTCACCCAGATGCCGGTCGAGGTGTTGACCACGAGGCTCTGGTTGCCGAACACGTGGCCGGGCGTCTTGACCACGGCGACGCCGGGGCCGAGCACCACCGAACCGTCGATCGGCAGGAACCTCTCCGGCGGCAGGTCGCGGTAGGTCGCGGGCTGGTACCAGGGCTTCTGCAGCGGGTGCAGCTCGGCCAGCGCCATCAGCTCGTCGCGCTGCACGATCACCTTGGCGTTCGGGAAGTACGGCGCGGGGCCGATCCAGCGCCGCAGGTCCTGCGTGTGCAGGTGGTCGAACATCAGGTAGTCGACGTCCTCGGGCGCGATGCCGAGCCGGTCGAGATGGCCGGGCACGGTGCCGTGCACCTTGACCACGCGCCGCTCGACGACGCTGGGCGTGCGGTCGGACAAGTCCTCGAAGTACGGCGTGTACCGGCCGTACTCGTGGTCGCTCGGCTCGAACAGCAGGATCCGCTCGCGACCGTCCTCGGTCCAGCGGATCACGAGCATGCGGTTCGTGATCGACAGGAACGGCGCGATCGCCCGCGACGCCCGGAACAGCCCGAAGCGCGTCGGGTACGGCAGCGTCACCAGGTCGCGCGTGACGATGCTCGACGGCGTGCCGGTGGTGGCGAACTCGCGGCGGAACGCGAGCCCGCGCTCCCGTGCCACGCGCAGCCGCGCGCCCGGCCCGCCCTCGGCGGTGGAGATGCCGGCGAGCGTGTCGATCTCGGTGCCGATCGTCGGCAGATCGGTGGTCGTGCCCCACGGGAACTGCATCATCCCTCCAATACCCACAGTGTGGGTTTTATTCGACGATAAACCCACGGTGTGGACATCCGCAAGGCACAATGGACGGGTGACTGGAACGCGCCGAGGTCGTCCGCGCACGCCGCTGCTGTCCCGCGAGTCGATCGTCGCGGCGACGCTGCAGGTCATCGACGTGGAGGGTGTGGCGGCGGTGGGCATGCGCTCGGTCGCGCGGGCGCTCGGCGTCGACGCGAAGAGCCTCTACAACCACGTCGATGGCAAGGACGGTCTGCTCGACGCCGTCGCGGAGCAGTTGCTGGGCGGCCTCGCGCTCCCCGAGCCGAGCGGGGACGCGCGCCACGACCTCCACGCGATCGCGCACGCGTTCCGGACCGGCGCGAACGCCCATCCCGGTGCCGCGCCACTCGTGCTCACCCGCCAGCTGTCGTCACTGGAGGGGCTCGCCCCGGTCGACGCGGTGCTGCGCGTTCTGCTCGCCGCCGGCGCCGGTCCCGAGCAGGCCGTTCACCTGCTGCGGATGCTCCTCGCCACGCTCATCGGCACGCTGCTGCGCGAGGTCTCGGCGGCGCCGACGTTCGGCAGCGACGACGGTGCGCGCAGGCAGGCGCTGGAGGCCTCGGGCCTGCCTGCGGTCACCGAGGCCGCGCCACACCTGGCCGAGTTCGACCGCGCGGCCGAGTTCGAGTACACCGTGGACCTCGCGATCACGGCCGTGCTCGACCGCATCGCGCGTCAGCGCTCGGGAACCGAGTCGTCGTAGGGGACGCCGTTGATCTTCAGCCTGCGGAGTGGACCGAACGGCGGCAGACTCCCCAGGCGTGACTCTCCGACGGTGGCCCGTGGTCGCGGCGTCCGGCTTCGTCTTCGCGGCGCTCGTGTACGTCCTCGCGGTGCTCACCAGAGCCGGCCAGACCATCGAGAACGCCGCCCTGCGCGGCGCCGACCAGGACAACGTCGACGAGACCGACGCCGCCTGGGAGGCGCTCGGTCAGATCACCGTCTACTCGCTGGCCGCGGCCGTCCTGGTGGTCGCCCTCGTGGGCGTGCTCAGGAAGCGCTGGGACCTCACGATCGCGGCGGTCGGCGTGATCGTCGCGGGCCAGGTCGTGGTGCAGGCGCTCAAGCGGTTCATCCTGCCGCGGCCTCAGCTCGTCGAGGTGACCGGCGACTACGCCCACAACAGCCTCCCGAGTGGACACACGACGATCGCGATGACCGTGCTGTTCGCGGCGATCATCGTCGTGCCGTGGAAGTGGCGCGGGGTCATGCTGTTCTTCGTGCTGCCGTGGGCGACCGCGATCGGCCAGTACACGCTCACCGCGAAGTGGCACCGCCTCAGCGACACCCTCGCCGCCGACGGCATCGCGCTCGGCATCGCCGCGCTCGCCGCGTGGTGGTTGCAGCGCAAGGGATCGCTCCGGCCCTACACCGGGCCGAGTCGCAAGGGGCGGGTGGTCCTGGTCGTGTTCTGGTCGCTCGTCGCGGTGGCGACCCTCGCGCTGGGTGGCTTGCTGTGGGGGTTCTCGCTGGCCAACGAAGGGCTGAACGCCGACGAGTGGGTGATCTACCTGGGCGCGGGCACGTTCGCGTCGGCCGGGTCGCTGCTCGCCGCGCTCGCGTACCTCGCGTGCTGGCGCCGGATCGAGTGACAACCAGTTGATCTCCCGTGCGTCCTGTTCTGTGGAGAGGTTTCCGGAGGAGGGGACAGGACGTTGAGTTTCAACCGACGTGCGGTGCTGGCATTGGGCGCGGGAGCGGCGCTCGCGGTGGCGGTTCCGGCCCAGGCACAGGCCTCGACGGTCACCGGCAGGCTGCGGCAGCTCGAGAAGCAGCACAACGCGCGCCTCGGGGTGTTCGCCGCGGACACCGGCACCGGTCGCACGGTGCTGCACCGCGCGGACGAGCTCTTCCCGATGTGCTCGACCTTCAAGACCATCGCGGCCGCCGCGATCCTGCGCAAGGACCGCGACGGGACGTTGCTGGGCAAGGTGATCACCTACACGAAGTCCGATGTGGACAAGTCCGGTTACGGGCCGATCACCGGCAAGCCGGAGAACCTCGCGAACGGCATGACCGTCTCGGCCCTGTGCGAGGCGACCATCACCTACAGCGACAACTGCGCGGCCAACCTGCTGCTCAGGGAACTCGGCGGCCCCACGGCGATCAGCCGCTTCAGCCGGTCCATCGGCGACCCGGTCACCCGCCTCGACCGCTGGGAGCCGGAGCTCAACTCCGCCGAACCCGGCCGCGTCACCGACACGACCTCGCCACGCGCCATCGGCCAGAGCTACGCACGCCTCACGCTGGGCCACGCCCTCAACTCGAACGACTCCGACCAGCTCACGAAGTGGCTGCTGGCCAACACGACCGGAGGCAAGCGCGTCCGCGCCGGGCTGCCGGCCGCGTGGGGCTGGGGCGACAAGACCGGCACCGGCAGCTACGGCACGACCAACGACGTGGGCATCGCCTACCCGCCCGGCCGCGCGCCGATCGTGATCGCCGTGCTGTCGACCCGCGAGGACGAGCCGACCGGTGCCGCGGACGAACCGCTGCTCGCCAAGACGGCCGAACTGGTGGCCGCGACGTTCAGCTGACAGCCGCTAGCCGCGTCGCCGCCGCACCGGCTACGGTGCAATGCGAATCTCGTTCACGTTCCCAAAGGCGGCGGCGATGCGGCGAGCGGTTCTCCTGACGGTCCTCTTCCTCCTCTCCCTGGTGATCACCCCCGTGCGCGCGGAGTCGTTCGACGGCTCCGAGCTGCGAGTGTCCGGCGGGGTCTTCCGCGACGAGCACGGCCGCGAGGTCGTGCTGCGCGGCTTCAACGTCTCCGGCACGGCGAAACTGGCCGAGCACCGCGGCCTGCCGTTCGCGAACGTCGCCGACGCGCGCAGGTCCGCGCGGGCGATGAAGCAGCTGACCGGCGCGAACGCCGTGCGGTTCCTGCTGACGTGGGCGTGGATCGAGCCGCAGCGCGGTCAGATCGACCACGCCTACCTCGACGGCGTCACGGACCAGTTGCGCGCCTTCACCGGCGAGGGCCTCCGCGTCTACCTGGACTTCCACCAGGACCTCTACTCGCGCCACCTGTTCAACAAGGACAGCTGGTACACCGGCGACGGCGCGCCGGCGTGGGCGGCGAGCGGCTACCCCAAGGAGTCGTGCGGGCTCTGCGTGCACTGGGGCCAGAACATGAAGAACAACAACGCCGTCACCGCCGCCACCTACGACTTCTGGCACAACAGGAACGGTGTGCAGGACTCGTTCGTCAACGCGGCCGGCGCAGCGCTCGAGCACGTCCGGGAAGCGCTGCCCTCCGGCGAGTTCAAGCTCGTCGCCGGGGTCGACCCGCTGAACGAGCCCTACGCCGGCAGGTACGACGCCGGGCAGACCTCCCAGACGTGGGAGCGCGACCTGCTGATGCCGTTCTACCAGCGGTTCCGCGCCGAGATGGACGAGGCGGGCTGGGCGCACAAGGCCGCGTTCGTCGAGCCGCTGGTGTTCTGGAACCAGAACGTCGACTTCTTCGCCGAACCCGGTGGCCTCACGCTCGTGCCGGGCCTCGGCGAGCGGTTCGTGTTCAACGCGCACTTCTACGACGGCAAGGCGCAGTCCGGGGTGCTCATGCCGGGCAAGGCCGCCGACGGCCAGTACACGCAGGCGTTCGGCACCATCCGCGACCGCGCGCGAGCCCTCGGCACGACCGCGATCGTCTCCGAGTTCGGGCACCCGGTCGCGGGCTTCACCTCCGACAAGACGCCGTCCGTGCTCAAGGCGATCTACCAGGGCCTCGACTCGACGGCACCGGGCGCGCGCTGGTGGTCGGCGCCGCGCGGCAGCGTGGTCTCGGGCAGCCAGTGGCACTGGGACACCAACTACGGCCGCCACCGCGAGCTCATGAACGACAACCCGAACAAGGTCAAGACCGACGGCGACGCCATGAACGACGAGCACTTCTCGGCGGTCCGGCTCGACGACGCGGGCACGCCGGTGCTGACCGTCGACCGGGCGGTCGTCGACCGCGTCTACCCGCAGGCCGTCGCGGGCACCACCCTCGCGTTCACCTACGAGGACCGGGTCTACCAGACCTGGCAGCAGATCCCGCTGCCGAACGTCCGCGCGCTCGTCGGCTCGGCGCAGTTCGCCGTCCTCGTCTGGGACTCGAACGGGGGCACCGCGCCGACCGAGCTGCACCTGCCCGCGTCACTGCGGTCGCCGCTGGTCGTCAGCTCGGCCTCGTCCACCGTCCAGGGCGGCAAGCTGCTGCTGCGGTCCGGCGCGGGCAGGCAGTTCGCGCTGGTCACGGCCCCGTCGAACGGCAACGTCGCGGCAGCGGAGGCCGAGCTCCGCCAGTGGTACGTAAGCTGGTGAGGTGCGAACTAGGCCCACTCTGAGCTGGTCGAACCGGGGCCCGTCACTGCCGCGCACCACCGCCCTCACCGACGTCGTGCCGATCGTCGCGCGGGGCGGGGTGCTGGTGCTCAGCGGCGCGGGCCTCTCCACCGAGTCCGGCATCCCCGACTACCGCGGCGAGGGCGGGTCCCTGCGCAAGCACACCCCGATGACGTACGAGGAGTTCACCACCAACGAGGCCGGCCGGCGGCGCTACTGGGCGCGCAGCCACGTCGGCTGGCGCACCATCGCCCGCGCGCACCCGAACGCGGGCCACCACGCCGTCACCAGGCTGGCACCGGTGCTCTCGGGCGTCATCACGCAGAACGTCGACGGCCTGCACCAGGCCGCGGGCTCGCGGGACGTCGTCGAACTGCACGGCGGGCTCGACCGCGTGATCTGCCTGGACTGCGGGCTGCTCTCGCCGCGGCTCGACCTCGACCGCCGCCTGCGCGAGGCGAACCCGGACTTCCACGCGACGACGGACGAGGTCAACCCGGACGGCGACGTCTTCCTGCCCGAGGACCAGGTCCGCGGCTTCGAGGTCGTGCCGTGCGAGGCGTGTGGCGGAGTGCTCAAGCCGGACGTCGTGTTCTTCGGCGAGAACGTGCCACGGCCTCGCGTCGAACAGTGCTACTCGCTCGTGGACAACGCACGGTCGTTGCTCGTCCTCGGCTCGTCGCTGACCGTCATGTCCGGACTGCGGTTCGTGCGCCGCGCGGCCACCGCCGGGATCCCGGTCGTGATCATCAACCGGGGTGAGACGCGGGGTGATCCACACGCCTCGCTGAGGGTGGACCTGCCGCTCGGGAAATCGCTCACGGAGCTGGCTGAAGTCGTTGTAGGGTAAGGAATGCAGACCTTTCCGGTCGACGACGTGACGCCCGTGACCGACGCTCTGCCCACCCGCCCGACCGCCGACCTGTTCCCCGGCGCGCTTGCCACCGGAGGCGACGCGCGGGTGCTGAAGCCGAACGGTGTGCACCCGCTGCTGCACGCGGTCGCCCAGGCCTTCGCCGAGCACCGGCCGTTGGTGCTGTCGCCGGACGCGGTGTGGCTGACGATCGCGCGGGGGATCTCCGAGCACGTGAAACTGCACGCGGAGGAACTGCGGCCGGCTCTGGTGGGGCACGAGGGCAAGAAGGCCCTGCGCGTGGAGTACGGCCCGGCCGACACGTGGGAGCAGATCGTGGAGGGGCTCGCGAAACAGGTGGGCGACCCGCTCTTCGAGTGCGACTTCAGCACCAGCACCGAGGTCGAACGGCTGGCGGGCCGGATCGCACTGCTCGACACGTATTCGCCCTTCCACGGCTACTGGATGATCTCGATCTGCGGCATCCCGTCGATCACGCTGACCGGGACGCCGGACGACTGGCGCCGCATCCGCGCCCGCGTCGACGACCTGCCGCGGTTCGGCCTCGACCACTGGCGCCGCTCGCTGGCCCCGATCGCCGACGAGTTCGTGCGCGCCGCGGACGGCGAGGCGGACAGGGCGTTCTGGCAGCGCGTCTACAACCCGGTCGACGCGTACGGCGGTGAACTCGTCACCGGCTGGATCACGCGCTTCTACCCGTACCTGGACCTCAGCGGGGGCGGGCTCGAGCCGAATCCGATGCTCGACCTCCCGCTCGGCGATCCGCGCGACCGCACGGATCTGGGCATCTCCACGGCTTCCGTGCCCGCCACCCTGTGCCGCGCGGTCATCGGCGAGGTCGCCGTGGACGCGGGGCTGGTCGGCGTCACCCAGCACGACAACGGCGCCCTGGAGCCGGTGGCGGGCTGGGCCGTGTCGTCCGCGCCGGTGGACCTCGCGGCCGCGCTGGACCGCGTGGTCGCCGAGCACGAGTCGACGCCTCCGCGTCCGGTGGAGGAGGTGGTGGAGCTCGGGGCGAACAAGATCGTCCTGCGCCACCAGGTCCAGGGCAGCGGCGAGCTGATCTCGCTCTACGGTCAACTGGGCACCGCGTCGCTGCACGGCGGCACGTGGCGGGTGCCCGCCTACGCCGAGGCGCGGGGCGAACGGATCGGCCGGCACCTCGCCCGGCCTGTGCTCGAGCACGTGGACGGACGCGTGGTCGGCGAGGTGTACGACTTCCCGAGCGGCCTGGTCCGCTGGGTGCTCTTCCGGCCCGGCGACGTGCCGCGGGACGTCCCGGTGCTCGGTGCCTCGCTCGCGCTCGTGCTGCTGTCGGTGCTGGAGCACGACGACGTCGGGCATCTGGAGACGCAGAGCCTGGCCGAACTACTGCCGTGAGCGGAATCTGTCCATCTCGCGCCGTTCCCGCTTCGTCGGCCGACCCGCACCCCGGTCCCGCCGCGCGATCGGCACCTCCACCGGCGGCTTCGGCGTGCGGTCGATGAAGCACATCGCCGCCACCTCCGCGCCGACGCGCTTCTGGATCACGCGCACGACCTCGACCACGCGGGTCTTGTCGCCGACGCGGGCCTTGACCTGGTCGCCGGGCACGACGGTGGTGGAGGGTTTCGCGGGCTTGTCGTTGATGCGCACGTGGCCGCCCCGGCACGCCTGCGCGGCGTCCGGGCGGGTCTTCGTCAGCCTGACCGCCCACAGCCAGCGGTCGATGCGCGTGGACTCCACCCCGCCATCATGGCACTCTCGGAGATCATGAGGCTTCTGGCGGTCGCTCTGACCCTCGCCGCGTCACTCACCCCCGTCGGCCCGCTCGGCGAGCTCACCGGCCTCGCCGTGCAGCGCGTCCAGGTGGCGGATCTGGTCGCGGCGGCCAAGTTCGGGACCACGCAACCGATCGACGACCCCGTGCGCGAGCAGCAGGTGCTCGACGGCGTGCGGGTCAGGGCGGTGGAGCTGCGGCTCGACCCGGAGAACGCGGCGCGGTTCTTCCGGGCCCAGATCGAGGCGAACAAGCTCGTGCAGCGCGGGCTCCACGCCCGCTGGACCGCGCACCCCGAGGAGGTGCCGACCCACCGGCCAGACCTCGCCACCGAGGTGCGGCCGATCCTCGACCGGCTCACGACCGGCATCCTGGCCGAGCTCAAGGACACCGAGGAGCTCCGCCGGCCGACGTTGCGGTGCGAGATCCACGCGACCATCGCGGAACGCTCGGCGGTGGTGGTGCACCGCCTCGACCGGTTGCACGAGGACGCGCTGGCCGAGGCGATGCGGACGGTCTGCTCCTGATCCGCGGAACTCAGATGTCCACTGTGGACTGAAGGCCGAGCATGCGGGCCAGGCCGGACAGTTCCAGCACCTTCGTCACCTGCTCGGACGCGGCGGAGAGCCGGAGCCCTCCTGCCGCGGCCGACGCGCGGGCGTGGCCGCGCACGAGCGCGCTCACCCCGCTCGAGTCGCAGAACGTGACGCCCGAGAGGTCGAGCACCACGTAGCGGTGGCCGTTGTCGAGCAGGCGGTCGAGCCGCGCGAGCAGCCGTTCCGAACCGGGACCGGCGAGCTCGCCGGACACCGTGACGAGGGTGGAGGCAGGCGACGACTCGGTCACCGTGACTTCGAGCATTTCGCAGCTGTACCCACTGGTGACCGCCGGGAAACTGACTTCCGTGCGCTTTTTGCTGACTTCTCTGCCGATCGGCTCCCACCTGCTGCCGACGATGCTGCCCCTCGCGCGGGCGTTGCACGCGAGGGGGCACGAGGCGGTGATCGCGACCGGACCCGCGCTGGCGCACGTCGAGCACACCGTCGTGATGCCCGACGTCCCGGCGCCGGCCGCGCCGCCTCCGTGGCGTCCGGAACGCGACGGCGTGCTGGAGGTGCCGCTCTTCTCCGGCCCGCTGGTGGTGGCGTTCGCCGCGAACGTCCTCGACTTCGCCCGCACCTGGCGCCCGGACGTGATCGTGCGCGAGACCAGCGAGCACGGCGGCCAGATCGCGGCCGAGGTGCTCGGCATTCCGCACGCACTCGTCGACATCGCCCCGTTCGTGCCGCTGGAGATCCCGCTGCTCGACGAGCTGGTGGACAAGGTCCGCGCGCGGTTCGGGGTCCGCGCCGCGGAACCCGCGCTCGTGGCTGGTCTGACGCCGCCCTCGTGGCACCCGGCGCAGCACCACTTCCGCGTGCCGATCGAGGAACCGCTGGAGGGACCGGAGATCGTCGCGTCGTTCGGCACTCATGCCCGGTGGCTGATGCCGGACTCGACGCTGCCGCACGTCCTCGTCGAGGCGCTCGGTCAGGTCGGCGTGAGCGCGGTCATCGCGACCGGACCCGGCGAGTGGACCGGCCCGCGCCCGGCGAACGTCGCCCTGGCGGAGGTGATCCCGCAGCAGCGGCTCCTCGGGTCCGCGAAGGTGTTCGTCACGCACGCCGGTTACGGCGGTGTGCGGGAGGCGCTGACCGCCGGGGTGCCGATGGTCGCGCTGCCGTTGTGCGCGGACCAGCCCCGCAACGCCGACCGCGTCCAGGAACTCGGCGCCGGAGTCCGGGTCGACGTGAAAGAACTGACCGCCGGCGTTCTCGCGGAAAAGATCGAGCACGTGCTGAACACGAAGACTTGTCACGACGCCGCCGCGAACCTGGCCGCGCAGATGATCGAATTAGAAGATTTCCGGAATATTCCTGACCACCTCGTATCCGCAGTGTGACGACTTTTTGGTTTTCGTCAAAAGCTTCGACGGCTTTTTCGTCCGTCTGGAGACTGGCGGTGGGGCAGGTGCTTGTTGGGGAGAACAGGTGGCCTGTACGAGGGGAATAACAGGGGGATATATGAAGAGGCACGTGCGCGACAGTTTCTTCGTCGTGGGCGAAGGTGTGCTGGAATTCGACGGCAGAGGTGAGGCGACCACGCGTCAGCCCTCCACGGCGGAGGAGTTGCGCAGGTTCCGGTTCTCGCGACTGGGACCGAAGGGACCCCGCACGGACGAGGCGACGCGGGTCGCGCTCGCCACCGCGATCACCGCGGACGTCCCGCAGCCCGACTCGGCCGACCCGGCCGTACCGGCGGGCTTCACCTACCTCGGCCAGTTCGTCGACCACGACCTGACCATGGACCGCACCGAGTCGCAGCTCGGGCAGGACGTCAACCTCGACGAGCTGACCCAGGGCCGCTCGCCCGCGCTGGACCTCGACTCGGTCTACGGCCGCGGCCCGCGCGACAAGGACGACCAGGTCTTCTACGCCCAGGACGGCGTGAAGCTCAAGGTCGGCACCACCACGCCGGTCCCGTTCCCGGACGAGGGCACCAACGTCCCGTTCGAGGGCTTCGACCTGCCGCGCCGCGGCGGGACGGCGGGCACGGCCGCGGACCGGCGGCTGCCGCTGATCCCGGACGCCCGCAACGACGAGAACCTCGTGGTGGCGCAGACGCACCTCGCGTTCATCCGCTTCCACAACCGCGTGGTCGACGAGCTCGCGCTCACCGGCCTCACGGGCGAGCGGTTGTTCCGCGCCGCCAAGGAGCTCGTGGTGCGGCACTACCAGTGGATGCTGCGGACCGACCACCTGCCGCGGATCATCGACCCGGCGATCGTGGACGACGTCTTCACCAACGGGCGCAGGTTCTTCGAGGTGCCCGGACGCTGCCGCGACCACTCGCCGACGATGCCGATCGAGTTCTCGGTCGCCTCGTACCGCTTCGGGCACAGCCAGGTCCGCGGCGCGTACCAGTGGAACCGGGTGTTCAACTCGACCGGTCCCGGCGGGATCGCGTCGCTGTTCGCGCTGTTCACCTTCACCGGTGTCAGCGGCAACTTCGACCCGAGCTCCGGCACGCCCGCCGACCTCGACGACGTGAACCGCGGCCCGATCTTCACGTTGCCCAGCAACTGGATCGCGGACTTCCGGCGGCTCTTCGACTTCACCGAGGCCGACCGCGACGACCTGGTCGCACCCGCGGAGCTCGGCGGCGGCAACGTCACCAAGCGGATCGACACGCTGCTGGTCGACCCGCTGACGCAGCTGCCGGCCGGCACGTTCGGTGGGCGCGGCACGCAGTTCCGCGAGATCGAGCGCAACCTCGCGTTCCGCAACCTGACCAGGGCCTCGATGATGGAGCTCGCGACCGGGCAGCAGATCGCCGAGCTGTTCGGCGTCGAGCCGCTCACCGCCGAGCAGATCCTCGTGGGCAACGGCGGCGCGGTCGTCGAGGGCCTGACCGAGGAGCAGAAGGCGCAGCTCGTCGCGGCCACCCCGTTGTGGTTCTACATCCTGCGCGAGGCGGAGGTCGGCAACGGGCTGATGGGCCCGGTCGGCGGCCGGATCACCGCGGAGGTCTTCCACCGCGCGATGGAGGGCAGCCGGATCTCGATCGTGCGCTCGCCGTACTGGCGGCCCACGCTCGGCCCGGACTCGAGCACGTTCCGCATGGTCGACCTGCTGCTGTTCGCGTTCGAGGGCAAGGCCGACCTGCTGAACCCGCTGGGCGACCCGGTCGTCTGATCCCACCTCGTTCGTCCTGTCTGGCTGGGTGGTGGCAGTCAGACAGGAGAGGGAGATCATGTCGCGTCCAGAAACCACACGTCGGAAGAGCGCTGGAGAACGGCTTACTCGATTTGCGCGCGAGTCCGGGATTCCGCTGCTGCGCGCCGGCCTCGGGGTCGTGTACCTCTGGTTCGGCGTGCTGAAGCTCTTTCCCGGGGGCAGCCCCGCCGAGGACCTCGTCGAACGCACGGTCTCCGCGCTGACGTTCGGGATCGTCCACGGGGACCTGGCCCGGATGAGTGCCGCGATCACGGAAATCGGGATCGCGCTGGTTCTGCTGAGCTTCCGCGCACCGCGCTGGTGCGCCGTTCTGCTGGTCGGTCACGTCGTGCTGGTGTCGACACCGCTGGTGTTGTTCCCCGGCGAGATGTGGTCCGGTCCGCTGCAGGCGTCGTTCGAAGCCCAGTACATCCTGAAGAACCTGGTGACCGTCGCCGCCGCGGTGGTCATCGCCTCATCGCACCCGAGGGTGCGGTGAACGGGAGCCGCTCGGCCGCGAAGGTCGGGCGGCTCCCGCCGTTGTACGGTGCTGGGAATGGGGGAAATGTTCGCGCCTTTGGCGCATCCTGCTTTCCGGTGGTTGCTCGCGGGCCGTCTCACGACGGTGATCGGCAACTCGATGGCACCGATCGCCCTGGCGTTCGCCGTGCTCGACCTGACGTCGTCGGTCACCTCGCTGGGCATCGTCGTCGCCGCGCGGTCGGTGACGAACGTGGTGTTCCTGCTGTGGGGCGGGGTGGTCGCGGACCGGTTGCCGCGCCAGCTCGTGCTCGCCGGGTCGTGCGCGGTCAGCTTCACGAGCCAGGCCCTGATGGCGGGGCTCGTGCTGGCCGGGACGGTGTCGATCCCGTGGTTCGTGGTGCTGTCCGCGGTCAACGGCATGTCGAGCGCCTTCGCGTTCCCGGCCTCCGCGGCGCTGGTGCCGCAGACGGTACCGGTGGAGCTGCGCCAGCGCGCCAACGCGTTGCTGCGCCTCTCGCTGAACAGCGGCAACATCGGTGGCGCGTCGCTCGGCGGACTGCTGATCGCGTTCACCGGCCCCGGCTGGGGGCTCGCGGTGGACGCCCTGTCGTTCGCGCTGGCCGGCGTGTTCTTCGCGTTCGTGCGGGTGCCCGCCGCCCGCGTCGCCGCCGAGCACAAGCCCTCGGTGTTCTCGGAGCTCAGGGTGGGCTGGACGGAGTTCGTGGCGCGGCAATGGGTCTGGGTCGTCGTCGTGGCCTTCACGTTCGTCAACGCGGCGTACGCGGGCGGCGTGTTCATCCTCGGCCCGGTGCTCGCCGACACCACGTTCGGACGCGAGGTGTGGGGCCTGGTCCTCGCCGCGCAGACCGCGGGCATGGTCGCCGGCGCCGTCGTCGCGATGCGGATCAAGGCCCGCCGCCTGCTGCTGGTCGGTGTCGCCTGCGTCGGCTCGTTCGCGCTGCTGCCGCTCGCGATGGTCCTGCACCCGGTGCCGTGGGTGCTCGTGCTCGCCGCGTTCGCGTGTGGGCTGGGCCTGGAGCAGTTCGGCGTGGCGTGGGAGACCTCGTTGCAGCACCACGTGCCCGAGGACAAGCTCGCGCGCGTGTACTCCTACGACATGCTGGGGTCGATCATCGCGATTCCGCTGGCCCAGCTGGCGATCGGGCCGGTGTCGCACGCGGTGGGCACGTCCGCCGCGCTGCTGGGGTGTGCGGCGATCTACGTGCTCGCGACCGCCGGGATGCTCGCGTCCCGGTCCGTGCGAACCGTGGAGAACACGCCCGTCGCGCAGCCGGTCTGACCAGGCCCTGTCCTGCGGTCCCCGCCGTCGCGCTGCTGTGCGCGGCCTGGTCGTCCGACGAGAAACCGGCGCCACGGCTCACACGGCGGCGGTGCCGATCAGCCCGTTGCGCGTCACCAACGCCGCGAGCTCGCTCTCGGTGAGGTCCTCGGTGCCGTCGGGCCGGCGCGGCAGCACCATGTACCGCGACTCCGCGTTGGCGTCCCACACCTCGATCCTGGTGCTGCCGGGCAGGGTGAGGCCGAACTGCTCCAGCACCTCGCGCGGGTGGCTCACCACCTTCGAGCGGTACGCCGGGCTCTTGTACCAGGTGGGGGACGGGCCGAGCAGCGAGAGCGGGTAGCAGCTGCAGAGCGTGCACACGATGACGTTGTGCACGTCCTCGGTGTTCGCGACGACGTGCAACTGCTGCACCTGGAGGCCGCCGCCCATCGAGAGGCCGAGCTCGGGCAGCGCGTCGTTGGCGTTGTCCAGCAGGCGTTCCCGGAAGCCGGGGTCGGTCCAGGCCCGTGCCACCACGCGGAAGCCGTTGGCGGGGGAGGCCCGGTGCGTGAACGCCTCCAGCGCGCGGTCGAGCTCCTGCGCGTCCAGCAGGCCCTTCTCCTCGAGGAGCGCCTCCAGTTCCCGGACCTGGGCGGCGATCGGGGAGTCGTCGTGGTCGTCACTCATCGCCGAGGTAGTCCTCCCAGAGGGACAGCGTCACGCTGTGGTCGCCGTGGCCGAAGAGCTCTCGCGCGGAGAAGCGCACGTGGTAGACCTGTTGGGGCTGCTGGACTCCCTGCGCGCTCAGGTCCGCCAGCGGGTGCACGCCGTCGCGGCCGACGACCGTGCCGACACGGCCGCGCGCGTAGTGCGGCAGCCTGGTGTGGTGGTCCGGGTCCACTGTGGACGTGCGGACGCGGTCGCCGGTGCGGAAGCGCTCAGACAACGCCGCGCTCCTTCAGCAACGTCCGGATCGCGCGGAACCAGTTCTCGTAGTACGACGACTCGTGCGACATCGTGCGTTCGACGGCGTCGCGGAACTCGTCCAGGTTGTAGACACCGCGTCCGATCAGGGCCCGGTTCATGGCCATGACGTGCGCCTCCCAGTCGGCGTGGAACGGCGGTTCGTCCAGTTCCTCCAGGACCGGGCCGAACCCGTCCTGGCCGCCGACGTCGTTGATCCTCGGCATCTCACCTCCTGCGCTCAGCCAGATTCTGCGCCGCCTCCCGCCAGTTCGGGAAGTGGAAGTCGAGCCCGGCCTCGCGGAGCCGGCCCGGTACGACGCGGCGGCTCTTGAGCAGCAGCTCGGTGTCGCTCCTGATCGCGAACGCGCCGATCTCGGCCATCCAGCTCGTCGCGGGCAGTCCGACCGGCACCTTCCAGGCCCGGCGCAGCTCGCGCATGAAGTCCCGCTGCGGCAGCGGCTGAGGTGCCGCCAGGTTGACCGCGCCCGCGATCGGTTCCCTGATCAGCAGCGCGACCGCCCGCACGAAGTCGTCGTCGTGGATCCACGAGACGTACTGGCGTCCGCCCGCCACCGGTCCGCCGAGGCCGAGCCGCGCGAGCCACGACAGGTAGTCGAACACGCCGCCCCGGTCCGGGCTCATCACCATCGCCGCGCGCAGGGCGACCTTGCGGGTGCCCGGCGTGTCGGCCTCGTCGAGCTCGGCCTCCCAGCGCTTGGCGATCTCGACGCTGTACGCCCAGTAGCCCGGCACGTCCGGCTCGCGGCCGCCCATGACGCCGGTCGCCTCGTCGTTCGGTGCGTCGAACCGGTGCGCGTAGATCGTCGCCGTGCTCATCTGCAGCCACACCGCGGGCGGGTTCTCCGCCTTCGCGATCGCCTCGCCGACGACGCGCGCCGAGTCGACCCGCGAGCGCATCATCTGGCGGAGGTTCTCGGCGGTGTAGCGGCAGCTCACGCTCCGCCCGGCCAGGTTGACCACGACGTCGGCGCCGTCGATCTCGCCGGCCCACGCACCGAGCGAGTGACCGTCCCAGCGGATGTCACCGCTGGTGCGGCTGATGATCACCACCTCGTGGCCCGCCGCCCTCAACGCGCGGGTCAGCACGCCGCCGACCTGGCCGGTCCCGCCTGGAATCACGATCTTCATGTCGTCCGTCCCCCTCGCGGCCGACGCTAGTCCCCGGTTGCTGAGAGGTGTTTCAGTTATGCTCGCGCAAAACGCTCAAACGAACAGGCGGTCGGTCATGCGGGAGTCCAGCGAGGCCCGGCGGCAGCGGATCCTGGCCGTCACGGCGTCGCGCGGCACCGTCAAGGTGAGCGATCTGGCCGAGGAGCTCGACGTGTCGATCGTGACGATCCGGCGCGACGTCGAGGAGCTGGCCCGGCTCGGCAAGCTGCGGCGCGGCCACGGTGTCGCGCGGTCGCTCACGCCGGTCGCGCAGCCTGCGCCGGTCGAGGCGGCGAACGGGTCGGTCGCGCTGGTCGTGCCGGAGCGCCACACGTACCTCTACGAGACGATGAACGGCGCGCGCAAGGCCCTCGAAGAGGCCGGGATGCGGGTGGTCCTGCACATCGCGCCGCAGGTCAGGGGTGCCGAGTGGCCCATCGTCGAGAAGGCGCTGACCGAGCCGGTGCTGGGGCTGCTGATGGCGCCGCGGTGGCGCACGTCCGAGGAGGAGGCCGAGTACGACTGGCTCGCGGACACCGGTGTGCCGACCGTGCTGATGGAACGGCGACCGAGCGGTGGCCTGCGGGCGATGAACTCCGTGTGCTCGGACCACTGGTACGGCATGCATCTGGCCGTGCGGCACCTGACGGACCTCGGGCACCGTCGGATCGTGCTGGCCGCACGGGACGACAGCCCGACGGCACGGGTGTTGCGCAGGGCGTTCATGGAGATCTCGGCCGGGCTGGAGGACGCGGTCGTCATCGGCAGCTCGCCGGACGGAGATCTGGTGAACACGCTGCGGCGGCACCGGGCCACGGCGGCGGTGCTGCACGGTGACGAGGACGCGCTGATGCTGGTCCAGCAGATGACGGCGGCCGGCATCGACGTGCCGGGGAAGTGTTCGGTCGTGTCGTACGACGACGTGGTCGCGTCGCTCGGCAGCATCCCGCTCACCGCCGTCGCGCCACCGAAGACCGAGGTCGGCAAGGTGGCCGCCGAACTGCTGCTGCGGAAGCTGAAAGGCGAGGTCGCGGCCACCGAGCGGGTCGAGCTGCTGCCCACGTTGAAGATCCGCTCATCGACTGAGCGTTTGACCGTTTCTTGACGTAAAACCGATCAGGCGATCAGGATGCGATCCATGCGCCTGAGTCGTCGCACACTCCTCGCGGCGGGCCTCACGGCACCACTGGCGGCCTGTTCCACTCCGCAACGCCGCGGTGCCGGAGGCCCGGTAGAGATCACGTTCTGGTCGGCCCTGCGCGGTAGCCAGCAGGTCGTCGACGCGTTCAACTCCTCGCAGAACCGCATCAGGGTGGTCTTCCAGCAGATCCCCTCGGGTGGGCAGGGCGGGTACGCCAAGCTCAGCAACGCGGCTCGTGCGGGCAACGCACCGGACGTCGCCACGATCGAGTACCCGCAGGTCCCGGGGTACGCGATCGACGGCGTGGCCAGGGACATCACCGACCTCGTGACCGACCGCGTGAAGCAGAAGATCCTCCCGCAGGCCCTGAAGCTCACGACGTTCGACGACCGCGTCTTCAGCGTCCCCCTCGACGTCGAGCCGATGGTCCTGCACTACCGGGAGGACCTGTTCCGCGCCAACGGGTTCGAGGTCCCGGGGACGTGGGACGAGTTCGCGGACCTCGCCCGCGCCGTGCGCGCGAAGTTCCCCGACAAGCGCCTCACGATCTTCCCGACCGACGGCGCCATGCAGTTCGCCTGCTACGCCTGGCAGGCCGGCGCGCAGTGGTTCGACACCAGCGGGGGCAGGTGGCGCGTCTCGCTCGCCGACGAACCCACCCGGAAGGTCGCGGCCTACTGGCAGCGGCTGATCGACGAGGACCTGGTGTTCCGCAACGCGGGGGACAGCAAGCAGCACGACGCGCAGATCGGCCAGGACAGGGTGATCGTCCGGCTGAGCGGCGCGTGGGACGCGGGGGCGCAGATGCGGGCGAGGCCCGCGCAGAAGGGCAGGTGGCGCATCGCCCCCATGCCGATCTGGGACGAGCAGGTCGTCGGCACCCACGGCGGCTCCACGTTCGCCGTCACCAAGGACTCGCTGCAGCCCGAGGCCGCGATGGAGTTCATCGAGTGGCAGTGCACGCACCCGGACGCGCTGACCGCGCGGTTGAAGAGCGGCACCAGCAGCCAGTACCCGGTCGCGCCGGGCCTCGTCGAGGCGGGCGCCAAGGCGTTCCCCGGCGAGTACTACGGCGGCCAGGACATCTACCGGCTCTTCCAGCAGGAGGCGGACAAGATCCGCGACGGCTGGGTGTGGGGGCCGCGGATGACCGCCACGCAGAAGGTCATGCAGGACGGGTTCGCCCGCGCCGGAGCCGGTGTGGGGACGTTGCTCGACGCGGTGCGCGAGGCCCAGAGCGGCACGATGCCGGACCTCAAGGCACTTGGTCTGTCCACTGAGGAGGGTACGCGGTGAAGAACAAGCTCGCCTGCGCCCTGCTGATGGCGCCGTTCTTCCTGTTGCTCGTCACGGTGTTCCTCGTCCCCACCGGCACGGCGGTCTGGCTCAGCTTCTTCGCCGCCGACCAGCCGGGGCTGGGCTTCGGCCCGGAGAGCACCGTGTTCGTCGGCCTGCGCAGCTACGGTGCCGTGCTGAGCGACCCGACGTTCCTCACCAGCCTGCTCACCGTGCTGCTGTACTGCCTGATCTACATCCCGCTGATGGTGGTCGGCGCGCTGGGCCTCGCCCTGTTGCTGGACTCCGGCGTGGCGAAGCTGCGCGGCTGGATGCAGATGGGCCTCTACCTGCCGCACGCCGTTCCCGGCATCATCGCCGCCTTGATCTGGCTCTACCTCTACACCCCCGGCCTGAGCCCGATCATCGACCTGTTCGCCAAGGCCGACGTCGAGATCAGCTTCCTCGGCGTGAACACCGTGCTGCCCTCGATCGTGAACATCGCCCTGTGGAGCAACCTCGGCTACAACATGGTGATCTTCTACGCCGCGTTGCAGGCCGTGCCGCGCGAGGTGCTCGAAGCGTCCGTCGTGGACGGTGCCGGCCCGGTCAAGCAGGCGCTGCGGATCAAGACCCCGCTGGTGCGCGGCGCGATCGTGACGGTCGGCATCTTCACGCTGATCTGGGCGCTGCAGCTCTTCACCGAACCGGTGCTGCTGAGCCAGTCCACGCCGATGATCAGCGCCCGGTTCTCGCCCAGCATGTACATCTACGACGCCGCGTTCACCCGCAACAACTACGGCCTCGCCGCGGCCGCCTCCGTGATCTTGCTGGCCTTCACGGTCGCGCTGTCCTACGGCGTCACCCGCTGGACGAACAGGAAGGCCGCCTGATGACCCTCCTCGGCCGCACCACGGTGAACGTGGTCATCGGTGTCTCGGTGCTCTACACCCTGCTGCCGGTGATGTGGCTCGTGCTCGCCGCCACCAAGAACGTCGACGCGTTGTTCAACAGCGACCTGTTCGGCGGGTTCTCCTTCGTGGAGAACGTCAAGAACCTCTTCGCGATGGACAAGGGCCTGTACCCGCGCTGGTACGCCAACAGCCTGCTGTACGCGGTGATCGGCGCGGCCGTCAGCGCGTTCGTCTCGATCGCGTGCGGCTACGCGTTCGACAAGTACGCGTTCCGGCACAAGGAAAAGCTCTTCGGCCTCGTGCTCGCTGCGGTGATGGTGCCGCAGACAGTGCTCGCGCTACCGCTCTACCTGATGGCGTCCGAGGCGGGCCTGGTGAACACGTTCTGGGCGGTGTTCATCCCGGCGCTGTTCAACCCGTTCGGGGTCTACCTCGGCCGGATCTTCGCCCAGGGCTACGTGCCCGACGAGGTGCTGGAGGCCGCCCGCATCGACGGTGCCGGCGACCTCGCCACGTACTTCAAGGTCGCGTTCCGGATGCTCGGAACCGGTGTCGTCACGCTCTTCCTGTTCCAGCTCACCACGATCTGGAACAACTTCTTCCTGCCGATGGTGATGTTGTCCGACCAGTTGCTCTACCCCGTCAGCCTCGGCCTCTACCAGTGGAACAGCTCGGCCACTGTCTCTCCCGAGTACTACCCGGTGGTGATCATGGGATCTCTGTTCGCGGTGCTGCCGCTGATCGTCGCGTTCATGTTGCTGCAACGGTTCTGGAAGGCCGGCCTGACCGCGGGAGCCGTCAAGTGAGGGCCGCGGGCGTGATGTCGGCGGAAGCCGCCGCCGCCGTCCTCACGCCCGTGCTCGCCGACCTGCGCCCGCTCTGCGACTTCGCGGGCGTGTGGCCGGACTTCGCGGCCGTCCCGGACGTCGACCTGCTCGTCACGGGCTGGGGCTGCCCGCCGATCACCGCCGAGGTGCTGGCGCGGATGCCGCGGCTGCGCGCGATCGTGCACACCGCGGGGTCGGTCAAGGGCTTCGTCACCGACGCCTGCTGGGACCGCGGCATCGCCGTGTCGTCGGCCGCGCAGGCCAACGCGCTGCCGGTCGCCGAGTACACGGTCGCGATGATCCTGCTGAGCGGCAAACGGGTGCTGGAGCGCGCCCGCGAGTACCGCTCGACGAAGCGGATGTCGGTGTACGAGGTGCCGTCGTCGGTGGGCAACTTCGGCGCCACGGTCGGCATCCTGTCCGCGTCGATGATCGGCCGCCGGGTGGTCGAGCTGCTGCGGCCTTACGATTTCGAGGTGCTGGTGCACGACCCGTTCGTGACCGAAGTGGACGGTGCCGAGTCCGTGAGCATCACCGAGCTGTTCGAGCGGAGCGACGTCCTCAGCGTGCACACACCCCTGCTGCCGGAGACGGTCGGACTGGTGAGCCGCGACCTGCTGCGGCGGCTGCGCGACGACGCCGTGCTCATCAACACCGCGCGGGGTGCCGTCGTGGACCAGGACGCGCTGGTGGCGGAGGTCGGCCGGATCCGGGCCGTGCTCGACGTGACCGATCCGGAGGTGCTGCCGGCGGACCACCCGCTGTGGCACCACGACAGCGTGCTGATCACGCCGCACCTGGCCGGGTCGCAGGGCAACGAGTGGGGGCGGCTCGGGCGGCACGCGGTGCGGGAGGTCGGGCGGTGGGTCGCGGGGGAGCCGTTCGAGACACCGGTGCCGGCGGACCGCAGGGAGCGGATCGCATGAGTTCCGGAAGAGCGCACGCGCCGTCGAACGACCCGAAGGGACCACACCGCGTGAAGCTGCCCGAGCCCGACCACGTCCTCAGCCCCTGCACCGGTCTCACCCGCGCCCACTGGGTCGCGGCCGCCGACGGGCTCCTCGCCGCCGCCTGGCGCCACGCGTCCCCGGACCAGGCCTTCCTCGACCTCCCGGGCCGCCCCTCCCGCAGCGGCGTCCGCTCGGACGGGCTCGAGGGCTACGCCCGCACGTTCCTCGCGGCGGCCTTCCGCACCGCGCACGGCGAGGACCCGCACCATCTGCTGGAGCGCTACGCGGCAGGTCTGGCCGCGGGCACGGCGGGGGAGTGGCCCGCGATCTTCGACGTCGGCCAGCCCATGGTCGAGTCCGCCTCCGTCGCGCTGGGCCTGCGCCTCACCAAGCCCTGGCTGTGGGACAAGCTGCCCGAACCCGTTCAGGACCGCGCCGAGGTCTGGTTGCGGGAGGCGCTGCGGCACGTGCCCGCAGCCAACAACTGGTACTTCTTCCCGTACACCGTCGCGTCGTTCCTGGAGGCGGCCGGGCGCGGCGACGACGAGACCCGCCGGGCGAAGCAGCGCGCGATGGATCTGCTCGAAGGCTGGTACGTCGGCGACGGCTGGTACTCCGACGGCGACGGGCGCGCCTTCGACCACTACAACGGCTGGGCGCTGCACCTCTACCCGGCGCTCGACGCGCACCTGGCCGGCCGGCCGGTCACCACGCACCTGCGCGAGCACCTCGAGAGCTTCCACCTCCTGTTCGGCGCGGACGGCGCACCGCTCTACTTCGGACGGTCGCTCACCTACCGGTTCGCCGCCGCGTCCGCCGTGGCGCTGGGGGCCGTCACGGGGGAGACGCCGTTGACGCCCGGCCACTCGCGCCACCTGATCAGCAACGCGCTCAGGTACTTCCTCGACCGGGGCTCGCTCACCGACGGGCTGCTCAGCCTCGGCTGGCACGGGCCGCACGAGGCGAGCCTGCAGCCCTACTCGGGACCGGCATCGCCCTACTGGGCGTCGAAGGCGTTCGCCTGCCTGCTCGCCGGACCGGACCATCCACTGTGGACCGCGACGGAGGAGGCGCCGGACGCGGACCGGACGCTCGCGCTGCCGGGACCGGGCCTGTTGATCCAGCGGCACCACGGCGTCACCAGGCTGCACAACCACGGCAGCGACCACGTCCGGCCGTTCGAGGGCGAGCACGCGACCGACGACGACCCGCTCTACAGCCGGTTCGCCTACTCGACGGCCACCGGCCCGACCTCGAAGCACAACGTCGCCGACAACCACCTGAGCCTGCTGGTCAGGGGCGATCGCAGCGTGCGCCGCAGGATCCACCCGCTGGGCGCGCGGGACAACTGGGCCGCGTCGTGGCACCGGCCGGTGTTCGAGGCGAACCAGCCGATGGTGCCGGGACTGCGGGTCGAGAGCGTCACGGCCGTCTGGGGCGACCAGGAGCTGCGGATCCACCGGGTGGTCGGCGCGCCGCCGGGCACCGTCGCGGAGCTGACGGGTTGGGCCACGGACCTGCCGGCCCAGCTCGTGGGCGTGCGCGGCTGGACCGGGCGGGAGACGCGGACGGCGCCGCAGGGCACCGCGTTCACCACCAAGGCGGACGTCCCGGTGCTGACCGCCGAGGTCGAGGGCACCACGACCCTGGTGGCCGTCGCGGTGCTCGGCGGCACCGTCGAGGACACCGACTGGGACGCCCGCGTCGACGAGATCCTGGCTCTCACGCTCGACCGCTCGGGGTAACGCGGGGGCGGCAGGCTCGATGAACGGGTGTGCGCCTCACCCTCCTCGCCGCCACCGCCTTCCTGCTCGCCGCCTGCACCTCCGAGCCGGACGCCGCCCCGACCCAGGCCCCCGCGACCCAGACGACCGTCGAGCAGCCCGCGGGCACCGGCCCGACCTGCGCGAACGCCAACTCGTCCGTCGTGGGCAAGGCGCTCAACCTGCGGCTGCAGGGCCAGCGGGAGTCCGTCGACAAGGCCGTCACGACGTGCAACTACGTGGGCGCGGGCATGCCGGTCGAGGTGCGGTTCACCACGAACGCGACCGCCGCGACGTTCGCCAAGGGCAAGCCGGAGAAGGCGAAGGCCATCGAGGGGCTGTTCGACGAGGCCTACGAGAGCAGCGCGGGCGGCGCCGAGACCGCCCAGCACACGGTGGCCGCGCGCAAGGGCAAGACGCAGATCGAGGTCATGTCGCCCGCGGGCGTCGAGCCGTCGAAGAAGCTGATCTCGGACCTGTTCAGCCGGATCTAGACCGGGACGTCGTAGAACCTGGGCGGCGTATCCGCGCCCAGCAGGACCCGCCGGCAACGTTCTACGCCACTAGACCGGGACGTCGTAGAACGTCATCACCCGCGCACCCGGCGCGAGCCACGGCTCCAGCAACGCCCGCGCGCGCTCCGGCTCGCGGTGGAACAGCGCGACCCGCACCGCGAACACCAGGTCGAACCGCCGGTCGCCGAGGCTCATGTCCTCGAGCGACGCGATGAGGAACTCCGCCTTGCCCGACGCCACGTACGGCGCGTTGCGGCGGGTGGCGGCCTCGACCATCTTCACCGAGCGGTCGATCGCGGTGAGCGTGCCGGTGGACAGCACCTGGCACACCATCGTGGCGGCCACGCCCTGCCCGCACCCGATCTCCAGCACCCGGTCGGAAGGCCGGACCGCGAGTTGGCCGACCACACCCCGCAGACGCTCGCTCATGGTCCACATCATGCGTCAGGGCGGCGGGCGGGGCTACTCCCGCAGCCCCGCCGCGCGACGATCAGCCCAGACCGCCCAGGTTGACCATCCAGTTCACCCCGAACCGGTCGACGAGGTCGCCGTACTCGTCGCCCCACATCTGCTTCTCCAGCGGAGTACCGACCTCGCCGCCCACGGCGAGCTTGTCGAAGTACTCGCGCAGCACCTCCTCGTCGCCGGACAGCGACACGGTGATGCGGGAGCCGGACCGGTACTCCATGCCGGGCGGCGTGTCGGACGCCATGATCGTGTAGCCGAGCTCGGTCTCCAGCTGCGCGTGCATGATCTGGTCCGCCTGCGGCGTGTCCTGCATCCCGAACTCGCCGAAGGTGTTCATCTTCAGCTCTCCGCCGAAGACCGAGTGGTAGAACTCCATCGCCTCGCGGGCCTGGCCGTCGAAGCTGATGTACGGGTTGAGGCGAGTGGCCACCGGAATCGCTCCTTCTGCGAGAAGTAGGGGTCGAATCCTCGCAAAGCCTTGGCACGCCTACAACTTGAACTTATTCCGTGACTCCCGGGTCACCCTGCGCGACCTTGCCCGCGTACACGAGTGTGGCCTCCGGCGTGAGCGGGTGGAACGTCCCGGCCCGCACGTCGCGGTACGCGCGCTCGAGCGGTGACCGGCGGAAGAACGACCGTCCACCCAGGACCTCCATCGCGGTGTCGACGACCTCGATCGCCTCCAGCACGGCCTGGCGCTTCGCGAGCATCACGGTCGTGACCGTCTCGGCGCCCGCGGTGTAGTCGTCGCCCAGCTCCTCGATCGAGCCCATCAGCGACCACCACGCGGTGCGCAGCTTGTAGTCCATGAGACCGATCTGCCGCGTGGCGTTCTTCGACGTCGACCGCACGGCCACGTCCCGCGCGCCCGCCGCGATGCCGTAGTACGTCGACCCGACGACCGGCGCGAAGTGCACGACCGCCGCGAACAGGGGAGCGCCGAACTCGCCGTACGGGCGGCGGGCGGCGATCTTCTCGGCCGGGATGAACACGTCCTGCAGCACGACGTCGTGGCTTGCCGTGCCGCGCATGCCGAGCGTGTCCCAGGTTTCCTCGATGCGCACGCCGTCGGCGTTGAGCGGGGCGCTGAAGTGCAGCACCTCGTCGCCGAGCACGGCGCACGTGGCCACCACGTTCGCCCGCGGCGACTGGCTGCAGAACGCCTTGCGCCCGTTGACCAGGAACCCGCCGTCGACGGGCGTCGCGGTCGTGGTCGGCCAGAGCCAGTCCGACCCGCCGCTGGTGGCGATGACCAGGCCCTCCGCGGCCACGCGCCGCAGCACGCCCTCGGCGTCCGGCGCGCCCTTGCGGCGCCGGTAGCACTGCATCAGCGTCAGGTACAGGTGCATGGTGACCGCGAGCGCCGTGGCGCCGTCGTGCCGGGCGAGCTCCGCCTGGGCGTAACAGACCTGGCGCATCGTGGCGCCGAGCCCGCCCAGTTCCTCGGGTACGGCCAACGCCAGGTAGCCCTCCTCGCGCATGGCCTCGTAGGCCTCGCTCACGAACGTGGCGTCCCTGTCGTGCTCGGCCGCGTGGGCCGCCGCGATCGCGCCGATGCGCGCCGCCATGTCGGTGAACTTCGCGTCGTCTTCTCTGGTGACGGTCGGGAACGTGCTGGTCACCGGCCGTGTCTCGAGTGTCGTCATGGGACAAAGGTAGGAACGCGCAACCCCCGCGGGTAGTTCTGAAAGTGAACCGGACAGCGGTAACGAAACGGCCGTCGCGGCGGAGACTCCAGGTGTGAGGACCTACGCGCAGTACTGCCCGATCGTCCGCGCCGTCGAGGTGCTGGGCGACCGGTGGACGTTGCTGATCTTGCGGGACATGCTCGTCGGCGCCTCGCGCTTCAACGAGCTCTCGCGCGGCCTGCCCGGCCTCTCACGGGCCCTGCTGTCCCGGCGGCTGCGGCAGCTGGCGGGCGACGGCCTGATCGTGCGCACGGGCGACGGCTACACGCTGACGCCGGCGGGCGAGGCCCTGCGGCCCCTGGTGTTCGGCCTCGCCGACTGGGGCGCCCGCTACGCGTTCGGCGACCCGCGCGCCGACGAGCTCGACCCCGAGGTGCTGATGTGGTGGATGCACGGCCGCATCGACACCGGGTCGCTGAGCAAGAGGGCGAACATCGAGGTCCACATCAGCGACCGCCGCCGCACGTTCTGGCTCGTCGTCGAACCCGGTGACGCGTCGGTCTGCTACACCGACCCCGGCCTGGAGGTCGACGCGGTGATGGCGTCCGACATCGCCACCCTCTACCGGATGTGGGGAGGAGAGGTCGACCTGCTCGACGCGGTGCGCGCGGGCACCATCGAGCTGACCGGTCAGCGCTGGGTCGTGCGGGGTCTGCCGGAGTGGCTGAAGCTCAGCCCCGTGGCCGACATCGTGCGTGCCGCACGCGTCTGACCAGCGCGAACAAGATTTTTCGAAGTTTTCTGGGTCGTCGTGTCGATCCGGACTGGTGCCCGTTCGACGCATCAGTGGAAGGACACGACAGCCCAGGAGGAACTCGACATGACCGCCACGATCGCCGCCCCCGCCGCCACCAACAAGTCGGCCGCCGCCCGCCACCTGACGCTCGTCACCCGCGTGCTGACCGGCCTGCTGTTCACCGTGACCGGCTTGAACGGGTTCCTGAACTTCATGCCCGCGCCGGATCCGAGCACGATGGCGCCGGCCGGGGTCGCGTTCACCGCCGCGCTCCACGCCACCGGCTACATGCTGCAGCTGGCGTCCGGCGTGCAGCTCGTCGCGGGCGTCCTGCTCGTCGTCGGCCGGTTCGTGCCGCTGGCCCTCGCGATCCTCGCGCCGATGGTGGTGAACATCTTCCTGATCCACGTCTTCCTGGAGCCCTCGGGCCTCGGCATCGCGATCGCCGTGGTGGTGGCCGAGATCGGCCTCGCGTGGGCGTACCGCGACAAGTTCCGCCCGATGCTGCAGGCTCGCTAGACGCCCCAGGCGAAATCCCCCGCAGGCCGTGTGCCTGCGGGGGATTTTTCGTTGTGTAACAAGGTTTTTGCTCGTCGACGTCGATCCGGGTGGTCCTGGTTCGACGTGTCTGTGAGAGCCGGAAACGTTGGGAAGGAACGGAAATGTCCACCACCCGCTGCGCCACCGCCGTCCTGCGAGTGCTGGTCCGCGGCCGGGTCGTGGACGTCCTGCCGACCGTGCTGGACCTGCTGCTGGACACGGGCCACCTGCTCACCGCGGTGCTCGTCGCGCTGGTCGAGCTCGTCGTGGCGCTCCTACCGGACGAACGCGGCCAGCAGGGCCTGCACCTCGTAGACGTCGACGCCCTTGCCGAACTGCTTGGAGATCGGCGTGTCGTGGCTGGAGACCCAGATCTTGAGCTCCGCGTCGAGGTCGAAGTGGCCGGCCGTCTCGACTGAGAACTGCGTGATCGCCTTGTAGGGCACCGAGTGGTACTCGACCTTCTTGCCCGTCATCCCCTGCTTGTCGACCAGGATCAGCCGCCGGTCGGTGAACAGGAACGAGTCCCGCAGCAGCTGGTACGCCGCGTGGATCTGCTCGCCGTGCGACAGCAGCCGCCCGAACTCCTTCACGGCGTCCCGCGGGTCGAGCTTCGACGCGTTCCCCATCATTCCGCTGAGAAGTCCCATACGTCCACGTTTACCAGGCTTTCCGAAAGCTTGTCCCGATCTTGGGTCCGCACTGTCCGGACGCTTCCCGTCGTAGCCCGAAAGTGGATCTCAACAACCACTCGATCGGGGAGAAGAACACGATGCGAAAGCACCTCACCGCCGCTGCCGGACTGGCGGGAGTGACCGCGCTGCTCGTCGGCTGCGCCAGTGCACCAGCGCAGACGGCCGCCACCCCAGAAGCGGTGCCCACGCCGGAGCAGATCAAGGCGTTGTTCGCCGACTGGAACGCCGCCCTCGCAACGGGGGACCCTCAGAAGGTGGCCGACCGCTACGCACCGAACGCGGTGCTGCTGCCCACCGTCTCGAACCAGGTGCGGTCCACGCGGGCCGAGATCGTCGACTACTTCGAGCACTTCCTGCAGGGCAGGCCGAGCGGCAGCATCCTCGACTCGCACGTCGCGGTCCTCGACGCCGACGACGCGATCGACGCCGGCACCTACCGGTTCGCGCTCACCCAGGACGGCAGGCCGACGACCGTGGACGCGCGCTACACGTTCGTCTACGAGAAGGTCGGCGGCTCGTGGCTCATCGTGAACCACCACTCGTCGGCGATGCCGGAGCGAGCCTGATCCGCACGCACAGGCCGCCGGTGCCCGCCGCCTCCAGCGACACCGCGCCGCCGTCGTCGGTGACGAGTTGCTTCACGATCGCGAGACCGAGGCCGGACCCGCCCTTGCCGGTGAGGCCCTGACCGCGCCAGAACCGGTCGAACGCGCGCGCCCGGTCCGCCTCGGGCAGCCCCGGTCCGGCGTCGATCACCTCCACCAGGCCGGGCCGCGTCGTGCGGACGAGGACCGTGGCGCCGTCCGGGGACACCTCCAGCGCGTTGGACAGCACGTTGTCGAGCACCTGCTCGAGGTGGCCGGGCGTGGCGAGGACGCGGATGTCGAACCCCTCGCTCACCAGCGAGATCGAGCGCTCGTCGGCTGCGGCGCGCCACGCGGTGAACCGCTCCGCGACGACGTCGAGCACCTGCACCGGCTCCGGGTGCGCGACGTCGGCCTCGGCGCGGGCCAGCGCGAGCAACCCGTTGACCAGCCTCGACATCCGCACGACCTCGGCCGCCGCCATCTCGACGTCCTCGCGGACCAGCGGGTCGTCGACGCCGTCCGCCACGTTGTCGAGCGACAGCCGCAGCGCCGTCAGCGGGGTGCGGAGCTGGTGCGAGGCGTCGCCGATGAACGCGCGCTGCGAGCCGACCAGCGTGCCGATCGTCTCGGTGGCGGTGTTGAGGGTGCGGGCGAGCGTGCGGGTCTCGGGCGGTCCCGTCTCCCCGGCCCGCGCGGTCAGGTCGCCGTCGCGCAGCCGGCCCGCCATCGCGTTCAGCTCGCGCAACGGCCTGGTCACCCGTTTCGCGAGCCACAGCCCCAGGAACGCCGCCACGATCAGCACGCCCACGGCGAGCGCGGCGCGGAAACCCCAGATCTGCCACAGCCTGTCGACGATGGGTCCGTCCGGATAGGACAGCCGGATCGCGCCGACCACCGCGCCGTCGGGTGTTTTCGCGGGCACGGTGAGCTTCAGACCCTCGTCGTCCCACACCGTCGACCCGGCCTGTGGTTCCAGCACGTCGATCTGGCCGGGCGTCTGCCGTTCGTAGGCGTCCACCAGGGCGTTCAACGACCGCGTGTCCCCGGACGCGAGCAGCAGCGCGGCGGTGTCGGCCTCACGCCGAGCGGTGTTCACGGCGTCGTCGTAGAGCTGCTGGTTGAGCGTGAACGCCACCGGCACGGTGAACGCCGCGATCGCGATCGCCACCAGGAGCACGTAGCTCCAGGCGAGCTGCCGGATCACGCGAGCACCAGCCGGAACCCCACGCCCCGCACGGTCTCCAGCGAGGCCGCGTCACCGAGCTTGCGGCGCAGCACCCCGACGTGCACGTCGAGCGTCTTGGTGGGCCCGAACCAGTTCTCGTCCCACACCGCCTCCATGATCTGCTCGCGGGTGAACACCGCGCCGGGGTCCTCGGCGAGGAACGCCAGCAGGTCGAACTCCTTCGGCGTCAGCTCGACCTCGGCGCCGTCGAGGTGCACCCGCCGCCCGCGCCGGTCGATCCGCACCCGACCACGAGCCTCGGGTTCACGCTGCGAGGGCTGCACCCGCCGCAGCACCGCCCGCATCCGCGCGACGACCTCGCGCACCCCGAACGGCTTGGTGACGTAGTCGTCCGCGCCGATCTCCAGCCCCACCACCCGGTCCACCTCGTCGGACCGCGCGCTGATGACGATGATCGGCACGTCCCCGCGCGCCCGCAGCTCGCGGCAGACGTCGAGGCCGTCCATGTCGGGCAGCCCGAGGTCGACCAGCACCACTGCGAAGTCGCCGGCGTCGAGAGCCTCCGCGCCCGTGCGCACCCACCGCACCTCGAAGCCGTAGCGGGACAGGCCTCGCGTGAGCGATTCCGCGATCGGCTCGTCGTCCTCCACCAGCAGCACCCGCATGGTGCCTGATCATTCCACCGATCGAGGGAGGGCGTTCCACAGCCGGATGCCGCTGACAGCGGCCGCGTTCCGGCACGGGATTTCTCGGTGACAGCGCACCCGGACCGTCCACGCGGTCGGGCGCTCGCGAGCCTCGCGACGGGGCGGTGGGCTTCGTGTCGCATTACCTGATCGTGTCGTGGCCGCAGGTGGTCATACTGGCCCGCATGCGGAGGCTGACGCTCGCGCTCGTGCTGTTCCTCGCCGCCTGTTCCCCAGGAGGCGCCGACAACGGCGTCGCCTTCACGCCCGTGGGCCTCACGGCCACGCCGGAAGCGTTGGCCACCCACGGCGACATGCTGGTCATCGGCACCCGCCCGTCCGACCACCCCGAGCTCGTCACGCGCACCAAGGACGGCACGCTGACGAACTCCCGGCTGACCCCGGCGACCCCGTACGGCAAAGAGGCGCACTGGTACGGCATCACCTCCGACGGCACCACGATCACCGGTGTCGGCGGCGAACGCGGGGGAGCGCACGGCAACGTGCGGTGGAGCGCGTGGACCGGCGACACCCGTGCCATCACGGAGAAACCGCAGGCCTTCAGCACGTTCGGCGGTTACGGCGCGGGCGAGCTGATCGGACCGGTGCGCACGGCACGGGGGCCGCTGATCATCGGCACCTGGCAGAGCGCCAAGGCGGGCCTCGACATCGCGGCCTGGACCTACGCCGCCGACACCTGGACCCGCCAGCCCTCCGCCGGCACCGTTCTCGAGAGCTCCCAGGAGCTGCTGCGCTTCCCGCTGGCCGTCACGCCGGACGGCGACGGCGCGCTGGTCGCGGGCTGGCAGATCGCGAAGGGCGTGGTGAGCGCGGCGGTCTGGCAGTTCGACGGCACCACCTGGACCACCGCCACCCTCCCGGACGGCGACGCCGCGCTGGCCGGCCGGTGCTGGGGCGGCACCTGCCACGTCGTGGGCCGGGCGCAGGGCAGGCTCGCGTGGTGGTCGGGATCCGGCCAGGACTGGAAGAAGCTCGCCACCCCGGACGTGCCGGTGGGGGACGACGCCGTGCTCGCCGCACCCGTGGACGTCGGCGGCACACCCACTCTCTTCGTCGACCACGGCGGTGTGAAGCTGGTGTCCGAAAAGGACGAAAAGTCGGCGGACGGACCCTCCGGTGAGGTCGCGGCGGTGGAGAAGGTGGGCGATCAGGTCTTCGTGATCGCGGGCGGACGGTTGTGGCGCCTTTCCTAGGCTGCCCTGAACCATCCGTTGTGACGCGGTTCACGCCGTTCGGTCTAGCCGCTTCTGAGCTGCACGGACGTCCGCCCTGCTCCGCATCGATGCAGTTACGGTGGACGCTTGAAGCGCTCCTCAGCGTGATGCCTGATTCCGATCACATTGCGCTGCTTGTCCCACGTCTTCTGGTCAATGCATTCACCCAGATGCGTCACATCCATCCGTGGTGAGACAGAACTTCACGGTGAATACAGCGATCCGGCCGCACAATGGTCACGCTTGGACACACAATTCGCGAGCGTCAACTGTTGATGTGGCTGTTCGCCCGACCAATCGTTCACGCATGGGTGACTATGGCCCGGTCAGTGGGCCTCCACGCAATGGTGGGGGTGGGCAGCGGTCCGCCTGAACGGCGGTTAATCTCTTGCAACTCGTCCACTGCAATCCAGTGAGTCGACGTCGCAACCACCGGGGAGAGGACTGAACACGGGTGGCCGGATTTCTGTTGCGGCGGTTGGTCAACTACGTGGTGCTCGCCCTAGTGGCGACGTTCCTCGCGTTCACGTTGGCCTCCGCCACCTTTGACCCGATCGGGGTGTTGCAGCAACGCAACCCACCGCCACCCGCGGCCTCGATCGAGGCGAAGAAGAGAGACCTTCACCTCGACCAGCCGATCCCCCAGCGGTTCGTGACGTGGATGGGTGGCGTGGTGCAGGGCGACTTCGGTCGCACGGTCGCCGACCGCCCGATCACCGACGAGCTCGGCCGGCGCATCGGCGTGAGCCTGAGGCTGTTCCTGCTCGGCATCACGTTCGGCATCATCTTCGGCGTGCTGCTCGGCGTGGTGAGCGCGATCCGGCAGTACAAGTTCAGCGACTACTTCGCGACCCTGTTCAGCTTCATATTGCTGTCCATGCCGGTCCTGGTGCTGGGCCCGCTGCTCAAGCTGGGCGCGCAGGGCCTCAACGACGCGCTGGGCAGCAACGTGCTGATCTTCGTCGGTGAGACGACACCGGGCTTCCAGGGCAACTGGTTCGAAGGGCTCGTCGACCGGCTGCAGCACCTGGTCCTGCCGACGCTCGCCATCGCGCTCGGCCAGATCGCCTTCTACAGCCGCTACCAGCGCTCGTCGATGCTCGACGTGCTCGGCAGCGACTTCCTGCGCACCGCGCAGGCCAAGGGCCTCACGCGCCGCAAGGCGTTGTTCAAGCACGGCCTGCGCACCGCGCTGATCCCGATGGCGACGCTGTTCGCGTTCGGGTTCGGCCTGCTGGTCGTGGGCGGCACGTTCACCGAGAAGATCTTCACCTGGTACGGGATGGGCGACTGGCTGGTCGTCGGCATCGGCTCGCAGGACGCGAACATCACCGCCACCGTGACCCTCTTCGTCGCGGTCTGCGTGTTGTTCTCCGGCTGGCTCGCCGACGTGCTGTACGCCGCGCTCGACCCCCGAATCCGCGTGAACTAGGCAAGGTGACGACGACGTGACCGTGATCCTCAACGAGGGCGACGCCGCCGGAACCACCGGTGCCGCCTCGGGCAGCCCCGTCGACGCGGCGCCCGAACCCGAGAAGGCGATGACGCGCGGCAGGCTCGTGCTCATCCGCTTCATGCGCAACAAGCTCGCCCTGGTCGGCCTGGTGATCATCATCGGGATGTACCTGATGGCGTTCGTCGGTCCGCTGCTGTCCAAGTGGACCTACGACCAGCAGGACTACGCGGCGTTCCTCGAGCCGCCCTACGCCGACCACATCTTCGGCACCGACAAGATCGGTACCGACATGTTCGCGCTCACCATGCGCGGACTGCAGAAGTCGCTGATCATCGGCCTGCTCGTGGCGCTGATCTCGACGACCATCGCCGCGGTCGTCGGCGCGGCCGCCGGGTACTTCCTCGGCATCGCCGACAAGACGCTCATGTGGGTCGTCGACCTGCTGCTGGTGCTGCCGTCGTTCCTGATCATCGCGATCCTCAGCCCGTGGTTCCGCGGCAAGTCGTGGTGGCTGCTGGTGCTGATGCTCGCGGCGTTCCAATGGATGATCACCGCTCGCATCGTGCGCGGCATGACGCTGACGCTGAAGGAACGCGAGTTCGTGAAGGCGGCCAAGTTCATGGGCCAACCGGCACGCAAGATCATCGCCAAGCACATCGTGCCGAACATGGCGTCGCTGCTCATCATCGACGCGACCATCAACGTCGGTTCCGCCGTGCTCGCCGAGACCGGTCTGAGCTTCTTCGGGTTCGGCGTCCAGTCGCCCGACGTCTCGCTCGGCACCATGATCGGCCTGTACGCCGAGTCCGCGACGACCTTCCCGTGGCTGTTCCTGTTCCCGGCGGGCTTCCTCGTCGTGTTCGTGCTGGCCGTGAACTGGGTCGGCGACGGGCTTCGCGACGCGCTCGACCCCACCTCGACGCGCGTGCGCCGCAAGGAGAAGAAGACCAAGGAGAAGGCCGCCTCATGACCACCTCGGAGATCCAGTTCGACACGCCGGCGAACCCGGTCGTCGACGGCCCGGTTCTGCAGGTCGAGGACCTCCACGTGTCCTTCCCGAGCGAGGCGGGCCGCGTGCACGCCGTGCGCGGCCTGAGCTACGAGGTCTCGCCCGGCGAGGTCCTCGGCATCGTGGGCGAGTCCGGCTCGGGCAAGTCCGTGTCGTCGCTCGCGGTCATGGGACTGCTGCCGTCCTCGGCCCGCATCACCGGCTCCATCAAGTTCCAGGGCCGTGAGCTGATCGGCCAGAGCGACACCGAGCTCTCGAAGATCCGCGGCCGCCGCATCTCGATGGTGTTCCAGGACCCGCTGTCCGCGCTGACGCCGGTCTACACCGTCGGCGACCAGATCGCCGAGGCGATCCTGGTGCACAAGAAGGGCGCGGTGTCCAAGGCCGCCGCGGCCAAGCGCTCGATCGAGCTGCTCGACCTCGTCGGCATCCCGAACGCCGCGGAGCGCGTGAAGGCGTTCCCGCACGAGTTCTCCGGCGGCATGCGGCAGCGCGCGGTGATCGCGATGGCGATCGCCAACGACCCGGACCTGATCATCGCCGACGAGCCGACCACCGCGCTCGACGTGACGGTGCAGGCGCAGGTGCTGCAGCTGCTCGAGACCGCGCAGGAGGTCACCGGCGCGGGCATCGTGATCATCACCCACGACCTCGGCGTCGTCGCCGGGTTCGCGGACCGCCTGATGGTCATGTACGCGGGCCGCGCCGTCGAAAAGGGCAAGGTCGACGACATCTACCAGCAGCCGCGCATGCCGTACACGCTCGGCCTGCTCGGCTCGATCCCGCGCCTCGACGTCAGCGAGAAGCAGGCGCTGGTGCCGATCAAGGGCCAGCCGCCGTCGCTCACGGACCTGCCCCCGGGCTGCCCGTTCGCGCCGCGCTGCCCGATGGTCGTCGACGCCTGCCACACCGCCGAGCCGCCGCTGGTGGACGTCGACGGGTCGGTCGAGCACGCCGCCGCCTGCATCCGCACCAACGAGATCGCCGCGACCGACGCCGAGGGCGCCGAGGCCGCGGTCGAGATCTTCGGCGCCGAGGTGGCCGACGAGCCCGAGGTCGCGAAGATCCCGCGCGACCAGCGCGACATCGTGCTGGAGCTCGACCAGCTCGTGAAGGAGTACCCGGTCAACAAGGGCGTGGTGTTCAAGCGCCGCGTCGGCACCGTGCACGCGGTGGCGGGCATCTCGTTCGACATCCGCGAGGGCGAGACCCTGGGCCTCGTGGGCGAGTCGGGCTGTGGCAAGACCACGACGCTGATGGAGATCCTCGGCCTGCACAAGCCGATGGGCGGCGGGATCTCCGTGCTGGGCACGGACGTGGCGACGGTGAACAACAAGCGCCGCTTCGAGATCCGCCGCGACATGTCGGTGGTCTTCCAGGACCCGATGGCGTCGCTCGACCCGCGCCTCACGATCCACGACTGCATCGCCGAGCCGATGCAGGTGCACGGCTACGCGAAGGACGACATCAACCGGCGCGTGCCGGAGCTGATGCGCCTCGTCGGCCTGCGTCCCGACCAGCTGTCGCGCTACCCCGGTGAGTTCTCCGGCGGTCAGCGCCAGCGCATCGGCATCGCGCGGGCGCTCGCGCTCGAACCGAAGCTCGTCGTGCTCGACGAGCCGGTGTCGGCGCTGGACGTCTCCATCCAGGCGGGTGTCATCAACCTGCTGGAGGAGCTCAAGTCCAAGCTGGGCCTGGCCTACCTGTTCGTGGCACACGACCTCTCGGTGGTGCGCCACATCGCGGACCGGGTGGCCGTCATGTACCTCGGGAAGATCATCGAGATCGGCGAGGTGGACTCGGTGTTCGAGACGCCGCGCCACCCGTACACGCAGGCACTGCTGTCGGCGATCCCGATTCCCGACCCCGTCAAGGAGCGTCAGCGGGAGAGGATCATCCTCACCGGCGACCTGCCGAGCCCGGCGAACCCGCCGTCCGGCTGCCGCTTCCGCACCCGCTGCTTCCTGCACGCGTCGCTGCCTCCCGAGAAGCAGCGCCAGTGCATCGAGGTGGAACCACCGCGCGAGGTCCAGGCCGCCGACCACGAGGCCGCCTGCCACTTCGCCCAGATTCGCCAGGTCCTCTGATGCATCCGTCGCCTCAGAACACGGCCTGCGAGCACGAAGGAACAGTGTCCCCGGCAACTGGTGTCCGGGCACGAGGGAGGTTCACGACAGTGAGTCGACGTACCAAGGTGGGAGTGGTCGCCGTTGCTGCGGTCGCACTCACGCTGACCGCGTGTGGTGGTCCCAGCAACAGCGGGGGCAACTCCGGTCTCAAGGGCGCGGACAACACGATCGGCCAGGCGGACATCAACCCGCAGGACGCGGCCAAGGTCAAGGACGGCGGCGAGTTCCGCTGGCCGGTCGACCAGCTGCCGGACAACTGGAACTACAACCAGCTCGACGGCACCAACGCCGACGGCCGCCGCATGATCGACACGATGATGCCGAACCTGTGGAAGCAGAAGGCCGACGCGACCTTCGAGATCAACAAGGACTACCTCGAGGACGCGAAGCTCGCCTCCTCCGAGCCGCAGGTCCTCGAGTTCAAGATCAACCCGAAGGCCAAGTGGTCCGACGGCTCCGCGATCTCGTGGCAGGACTTCGAGGCGATGTGGAAGTCGCTGAGCGGCGCCGACAAGGCCTTCGAGGTCGCCGGCACCACCGGCTACGAGGACATCGAGAAGGTCGAGAAGGGCGCGTCCGACCAGGACGTGAAGGTCACCTTCAAGAAGAAGTTCGCCGAGTACAAGGGCATGTTCTCGCCCCTGTACCCGAAGTCCATGTCCTCGGTCGCCGAGGAGTTCAACAAGGGCTGGGCGGACGCTCCCAAGGTCACCGCGGGTCCGTTCAAGATCGGCACGATCGACCGCACCGCGAAGCTCGTGACCGTGGTCCAGGACCCGGCGTGGTGGGGCGACAAGCCCAAGCTGGAGAAGATCACGTTCCGCCAGGTCGACCGCCCCGCGCTCGCGGACGCGCTCGCCAACGGCCAGATCGACTTCTTCGACATCGGCTCGAGCATCGACAACTTCACGCGTGCCAAGTCGATGCAGGGTGTGACGATCCGCCAGGCGATCACGCCGGACTACTCGCACATCACGTTCAACGGTGCGGACTCCTCGATCCTCAAGGACCCGAAGCTCCGCGTCGCGCTGACCCGCGGCATCGACACCAAGACCATCACGAAGGCCCTCCTCGGCCAGATGATCAAGGGCGACGCGCAGGTCACCGGTAACCACTTCTTCCTGCTGGGCTCGGCCGGCTACAAGGACAACTCGGCCGTCGCCTCGTTCGACAAGGAAGCCGCGAAGAAGCAGCTCGACGAGCTGGGCTGGAAGCTCGAGGGCGAGACGCGCAAGAAGGACGGCAAGGAGCTCGTCGTCCGCTACGTCATCCCGACCCCGAACCCCACCTCCGACCAGATCGCGAAGCTCGTGCAGTCGCAGCTGAAGGAGGTCGGCGCCAAGGTCGACATCCAGGCCGTCCCGTCGACCGACTTCTTCAAGCAGTTCGTGAACGTCGGCAACTTCGACATGACCGGCTTCCGCTGGCTGGCCTCGGCCACGCCGATCTCGGACAGCAAGGGCATCTACTACCTCGACCCGGCCAGCACCAACCAGAACTACGGCCGCATCGGGTCCGAAGAGGTCAACAAGCTGCTCGAGCAGGCCGTCGGCGAGCTCGACGACACCAAGCGCCTCGAGATCGCCAACGAGGCCGACAAGAAGATCTGGGAGCTGGGCCACCAGCTGCCGCTGTACCAGCTGCCCGGCGCGGTCGCGGTCAAGAGCAACGTCGCCAACTTCGGTGCCGTCGCGTACGCGAACCGTCCGTACGACTACATCCACATGGGCTTCACCGAGTGATGTGTAGTTAGGCTGTTCGACGGCCCGGCGGGTCTCCCCGCCGGGCCGTTTCTTTCTGTCTGGAGCCTGCTTTGTTGCGTACCAGGGTTCGCGCGCTGCGCTACGGCCTGTTCACCACGGCACTCGTGCTGGCCGTGAGCGTCCTCCTCGGTCTGTTCTCGTGGCTGTCCTATTCGGACGCGCGAGCGGAGCTGACGCCGTTGACGGCGCGGGCCACGGGCGAGGTCGTGTCCTTTTCGGACGGTGTGGTCGAGGTGCGCTGGCCCGCCGGGACCGCCCGCGTCGCGTACGAGAACGGCGACCGGATCGTCGGGAAGCAGACGCAGATCGCGTTCGACCCGGCCGACCCGTCGCGCGCGGTGCTGCCCGGCTCCGACCTGATCCTCGCCGCCGACCAGGCGTTCAGCGGCGTGACGTTCGCCGCCGCGGTGGCGTTGCTGGTGCTGCTCGCGTCCGGCGTGCGGCTCTTGCTCGCGGTGCGGGCGGTACGTGCCCCGGCGACCACCGCCTCGGTGCGGCGGATCCGGTTGCAGTCCGGCCTGATGGTGCGCTCGTGGCTGGAGATCGACGGGCCGACCGAGCGCTGGCTGCCCGTCTACTACGACCCGGTGCTCGTGACGCTGCCGTCGCCGGCGGAGGTAGAGCTGCGCGGCGGGCGGGTCGCCGTGATCGACGGGGTGACCGTCTACCCGTCCGGCCGCCCGGTGACGAGGCACCCGCGCGGCCGCCGCCTGGACAACCCCGTGCGCCCCGACCCGGAGACGCGGGCGCCGCGCGGCCTGCTCACCCAGCTGCGGGTGGACGCGGTGTTCATGGTGCCCGCGCCGTTCGTGGGCATGTTCTGGGCCTACGTGGACGAGAGCGGGTTCGTCGGCTGGCTCGTCGCGACGGGGGTCGCCGCCGTGCTCGGCCTGTGGTGGGCGTCCTTCCGGGGTTCCGACCCGTCGTAATGCTTCGTGCCCGGTGAGCGACCTCCTTCCGTAGGAGGCCGCTATGACCGACGTCACACTGCGCGTGCACGAAGACGGCGCCGACGACGAGCGCATCGAGCAGCTCACGGCGTTCCTGAGGACGGAGCTCGGAGAACTGGTCGCCGTCTCCGGCGTGCCGGGCGAGGCCCCCGCCGGGGCCAAGGCCGTCGACCTGAACGAGCTCGGCACCCTGCTGACCACCATCTCCCAGTCCACGGTGCTGGCCGCGCTGATCAACGCGGTGTCGTCGTGGCTCGGGCAGCGGCGCGAGCGGTCCGTGACGGTCGAGGCCGACGGCGAGTCGCTGGAGCTGACCGGCGCCCCCACCCCGGAGGAACTGGCGGCGCGGTCCGCGTGGCTCGGCCGCCACCTGCACCGCCACGCGCTGATCATCGCGAGCCACGAGTTCGCCGACCCGGGCCTGTCCTCGCTGCGCGCCCCGGCCCACGACGCCGCCCGCCTGGGCGAGGTGCTGGCGGACCCGCGGATCGGCGCGTTCGACGTCAGCACCCTGATCAACTCCTCGGCCGCCGAGATCAACGAGGCCGTCGAGGACTTCTTCGCCGACCGCGACCCCGACGACCTCCTGGTCCTGCACTTCTCCGGCCACGGCGTGAAGGACGAGGCCGGCGAGCTGCACTTCGCCACGTCCGGCACCAAACTCGCGCGCCTGGCGGGCACCGCCGTGTCCGCGGACTTCGTGGCCCGCCGCATGAACCGCTCGCGCTCCCGCCGCATCGTGCTGCTGCTCGACTGCTGCTACTCCGGCGCGTTCGGCCGGGGCATGGTCGCCCGAGCAGGCGGCGCGGTGAACCTGGAGGAGCAGTTCGGCGGCAGCGGCCGCGCCGTCATCACGGCGTCGTCGGCCATGGAGTACGCCTTCGAGGGAGCGGCCGTCGCCGACGCGTCCGAGAGCGAGCCGTCGGTCTTCACCTCGGCCCTGGTCGAGGGCCTGGAGACCGGCGACGCCGACCGCGACCAGGACGGCCACGTGGGCCTCGACGAGCTGTACGAGTACGTCTACGACCGGGTCCGCCGCGTGACCCCGCACCAGACCCCGGGCAAGTGGATGCTGGACGTGCGCGGCGACCTGCGCATCGCCCGCCGCGCCCGCCCGGTGTCGAAGCCGGCCGCGCTGCCGTCGGAGCTGCAGGAGGCGATCGACCACTCGCTGCCGGGGGTGCGGGCCGGGGCGATCCCGGAGCTGCGGCGGATGCTGTCGGTGGCGCACGCGGGGAGGGTGCTGGCGGCGCGGCTCGCGTTGCGGCGGCTGACGGAGGACGACAGCCGGATGGTGGCGGGGGCGGCGCGGGAGGCGCTGGGGGAGAAGGCGGCGGATGCGGGATTGCCGCCGCTGGGTAAGACGACGGCGGATGAGGGGACAGCCCCGCCGCCGCGCTCCACACGTGACCCCTCCTCCCGAACCTCCCCGCCGTCGCCGACCTCGAAGCTGGGGACCGCGGACGACCTCGCGGCCCGAAAACTGTCGGTGCTGCCTGAGAAGATTGGAGTGGGGGCCGAATCCCCCCAGGGGGCCGGCGAGTCGGTATCGATTCCGAGGCGTGCGGTGGCAGCGGACCGCCCGGCGAAGCCCGAGCACCGCGCTACTGGGATGCGCGAACCTGAGGGCAGCGCGCCCGCTACCCGAGAACGTGCCGAGCGCACGGCTCCCGCAACCCGAGAACGTGCCGGGCGCGGGGCTCCCGCCACCTCAGAACCCGCGCTCCTGCCCGTACTGCCGCGCCTCACGGCAGGTCTCGCCCTCACCCTCCTCGTCATCGGCCTCGCGACCGTCCACGGCGACTTCAACCCGTTCGCCTTCACGTTCGGCCTGATCTGGCCGTGGGCCCTGGCAGCGGCACTCTTCACGCTCACCTGCCGCGACCACCCGTGGGTCCCCGGCGCTGCTCTAGGCCTCCTGGCCGGCACGACGGGCCTGCTCAGCGGCACCACCACCGACCAGTGGCTCCCACTGGCCCTAGCCGCCACTGCGATCGCCACAGCCACCGCAGCCCGCCCCTGGTGGCTCGCGGCAACAGGCGGAGCGCTGGCCGCGGTCGGCGTCTACGTCGTCGTGGCCTTCTCCAACGACCTGATGTCGTTCAACGGCGACGGCGAGGAGGTGCTCCTGATTGTCGTCGGAGGCGCGCTCGCACTCGTCGCGGCCTACCGGGCGTGGCAAGAGCAGCAGTGGCTCAGCGCGATCGCGCCCGCCCTCCTCCTGCTGGACGCGGTGGTGACCATGACGGCCGAGCCGCCGCCCTACGTCCTGCACGCGAGCCTGGCGGGCCTGGTCGTGATCCCGGCGATCGCGGTGGTCACCACCGGTGTCGCCCGGTTCGCGGCGGTCGTCGCCGTTGCCGCCGGACTGCTGATCCGCGCCAACGAGTACGTGGCCGCCTCCGAACCGACCTTCGCGACGGTCGGCCACGTGGCGCTGCCGCTCGCCGCGGCGGTGATCGCCTACTTCTCGCGTTCCCGCTGAGCCTTGCGCCGCTTGCCCTCGTGCATCGCGGCGACCCGCGCCACCGGGATCGTGTGTCCCTCGGCGATCAGGTCGTCCGGCAGGCGTTGCGGCGCGGGCATCAGCGACGCCCACGGGTCGCCGTCGAAGCGCGTCCGCACGGTGAAGTCGGCCGGCGTGACGTCGCGCAGCGACTCCCACGGGACGGGGAACGAGATCGGCAGGCCCTCGCGCAGGCGTGGCGAGTACGCGGCGACGACCGTGGCGCCCCAGGCGCGCGTCGAGTCCAGGAACACCTTCCCGCCGCGTTCGGCACGGATGTACGCGGTGGTCGCCAGTTCCGGGTCGAGCTTCTCCGCGCGGGCCGCCACCGCGCGGGTCGCGGCGGCCACGTCGTCGGGGGAGTGCTCCGCGAGCGGCACGAAGATGTGCACTCCCTTGGCGCCGCTCGTCTTCACCACGCTCGCCAGCCCGCAGTCCTCCAGCGCCGACCGGATCAGCAGCGCCGACCCGACCACCACGTCGAACCCGGCGCCCTCGGGCGGGTCGATGTCGAGCACCATGTGGCTCTGCACGTGGTCCTCGCCGAAGTGGTCGCCGAGGTACAGCGGCACGTGGTACTCGACGGCCCGCTGGTTCGCGAACCACATCAGCGTCTGCTTGTCGTCGCAGACCGCGTACTTGATCTTGCGGTGCGACGCCTCCGCCCACACCTCGACGGTCTTCACGTACGACGGCGTGTACTTGGGGACGTTCTTCTGCATGAACGGGTCCTGGCCGCGCAGGATCCGCCACACCGACAGCTGCCGGCCCGCGAGGACCGGCACGAACCGGTCGGCCACGAAGTCCAGGTACTCCACCAGGTCGCCCTTGAGCAGCCCGCCGAACAGGGGCTGGTCGAGCGACGAGAACTTCAGCGGGCTACTGCTCATCCGGCACCTCGAGTTCGTCGCGGGCGGCCCACTCCAGCAGCGGTTCGATCGACCAGACCGCGTCGTCGATCCCGGCGTGCAGGTCGCCCAGTTCGGCGTAGCGCTTCGGCATGGTGGCGATGGTGAGGTCGCGCGGGTCGACGTCCGCGATCTCGTCCCAGCGGATCGGCGCCGACACCGTCGCCTCGGCGTTGCCGCGCACCGAGTAGGCGCTGGCGATCGTGTGGTCGCGCGCGTTCTGGTTGTAGTCCACGAAGACGAGCGACGGATCGCGGTCCTTGCGCCACCACGTGGTCTCCACGTCGTCGGGCGCGCGCCGCTCGACCTCGTGCGCGAACGCCAGCGCCGCCTTGCGCACGTCCTGGAACCCGAACGACGGCTTGATCCGCACGTAGATGTGCAGGCCCTTCGACCCGGACGTCTTCGGGAACCCCGTCGCGCCCAGCTCGGCCAGCACCTCCTGCGCCACCAGCGCCACCCGCCGCACGCGGTCGAACGAGCACGTCGGCCCCGGGTCGAGGTCGATGCGCCACTCGTCGGGCTTCTCCGTGTCGGCGGCGCGCGAGTTCCACGGGTGGAACTCCACAGTGGACATCTGCACCGCCCAGATCACGTCGGCGACGTGCGTGACGCACAGCTCGTCGGCGTGGCGGTTGTAGCGGGGGAAGTGCACGCGCACGGTCCGCACCCACGGCGGTGCGCCGTGCGGAAGCCTTTTCTGGTGCACCTTCTCGCCCGTGACGCCCTCGGGGAAGCGGTGCAGCATGCACGGCCGTTCCCGCAGCGCGCGGACGATCCCGTCACCGACGGACAGGTAGTAGTTCGCGAGATCCAGCTTCGTCTCGCCACGCGCGGGGAAGTAGACGCGGTCGGGGTTGGAGATCCGCACGACGCGGTCCTCCACCTCGAGCTCCACAGCCGGGGACTTGCCCATGCCCACCAACCTAACCGGTCGTCCGCCGTCGATCCTTGTAGTTTGCGACGGTGGACTTGTTTTCGCTTGCGCTGGGGGCGCTGCTGAACGCGGTCGGCGAGCTCACCGACGACGACTTCACCCGGCCGTCCGGGTGCGAGGGCTGGCTGGTGCGGGACCTGGTGTGCCACCTCGTGATCGACGCGCAGGACGTGCTGATCACGCTGGTCACGCCCACCGCGGACCCCGTGACGCACGACGCCGTGACGTACTGGCGGGTCGCGCACGAACGCACTGACGACCCGCTGGCCGCGCTGACGGTGCGGCTCGCCGCCGCGTACGGCGAGCCGTGGCTGCTCCAGCACCACGTGGACGACGTGGGGCAGGCGGCGTTGCGCGCGGCGCAGCTCGCCGACCCGACGCTCAAGGTGAGCACCCAGGACATGGTGCTGTGCACGTCCGGCTACCTGGGCGCGTACGTGTGGGAGTGGACGCTGCACCACCTGGACCTGGTCGCGCACCTGCCGCACCTGCCGGGACCGCCCGACCGCGCGCTGGCCAGGTGCCGCGAGGTGTTCGAGACGATCGCCGCGCCGTTTCCCGCCGAGTGGTCCGACGTGGACGTGCTGCTCGTCGGAACGGGACGGCGCGCCCCGAGCGAGTCGGAGCGCGCCGAACTGGGGGACCTGGCGATCCCGTACGTGCTGGGTTAGGCCTCTTCGGCGTCCTGGCGGGCCTTCTCCGCGAGGCGCGCCTCCTCGGCCTTGAACTCCTTGTAGGTGGCGCGCTCGCGCACCAGCCAGTCCGGGTTCTCGTCCTTGATCGCCGTGATCTGCTCGGTGGTCAGCGCGTCGGTGATGCCGGCGCGCACCAGGCCCGACGTCGAGATGCCGAGCTTCTGCGCGATGAGCTGCTTCGGGTGCGGGCCGTTGCGGCGCAGGTCCGCCAGCCACTGCGGCGGGTTCGCCTGCAGCTCGTTCAACTCGTCGCGCGACACGACGCCCGCCTGGAACTCCTCGGGGGTGGCCTCGAGGTACACGCCGAGCTTCTTGGCGGCGGTGGCGGGCTTCATGGTCTGCTGCGACTTCATGCGGAAAGGGTAACGGGCTCGTCCGGTAGCCTCAGCACGTGACCGGATCGTTCACGCTCGCGTACGTCCCAGGCGTGACGCCGGGCAAGTGGGCGCGGGTCTGGCAGGAACGCCTGCCGGAGACCGAGCTGACCCTCGTGCAGGTACCCGGCGCCGACGCCGCCGCGAAGGTGCGCTCCGGCGAGGCCGACGCCGCGCTGCTGCGGCTGCCCGGCGACCGCGCGGACCTGCACGCGATCCCGCTCTACACCGAGACGAGCGTCGTCGTGTTCCCGAAGGACCACGAGTTCGCCGCCGCCGACGAGCTGTGGCTGTCCGACCTGGCGGAGCACGTCCTCTGGCAGCCGCTCGACGACACGCTCGCGTGGGACGCCGTGCCCGGTCAGCCGCCCGTCGAACGGCCGGAGACCACCGCGGACGCGGTCCAGATCGTGGCCGCGGGGGTGGGACTGCTGGTCGTGCCGCAGTCGCTCGCGCGGCTGCACCACCGCAAGGACTTGAAGTACGTGCCGCTCGCCGACGCGCCGCAGTCCCGCGTCGCGCTGTCGTTCCCGATCCGCGACGAGAACCCCGAGCTGGTCGAGCACATGATCGGCATCGTCCGCGGCCGCACGGTCAACAGCACTCGCGGCCCCGCGGCGGAACCGGCGAAGAAGAAGCCGCAGCCGCACCAACAGCAGCAGCGGAGGGGCCCCGCACCTCAGCAGAAGAAGCAGCCCGCCAAGCGAGTGAAGCCCCGTCGCGGTCGCTGACCGTCCACTCAGGACTGCTGCTGCGCGGCGATCTGCTCGCGCATCCGGTCCTCCTGGGCCTGGATCTCCGGCGTGATGACGTCCGCGAACGCCTCGGCGCCGTGGACCTGGCGGATCTCGACCTCGCCCTCCTGGAACGGCGCCTTCTTCAGCCACTCCACCGCGTCCTGCAGCGACGGCAGCTCCCAGATCCAGAAGCCCGCGATCAGTTCCTTGGACTCGGTGAACGGTCCGTCGACGACCGTCGAGGCGCCCTTGCCGTCGAACCGGACCCGAGCGCCCTTCGCGCTCGGGTAGAGGCCGTCGCCCGCGAGCATCACGCCGGCCTTGACGAGCTCCTCGTTGTAGTTGCTCATCTCGGCGAGCTCTTCGGTCGTCGGCATCGCGCCGTTCTCGGTCTCGGGCGTGGCCTTGACGATGACCATGAACCGCATCTCGATCTCCTCTGGCTCGTGTCTGGTGCGTTTCTACCCAGGCGTCGATCGGGGTCCCCGCTGTTTCGACCGGCTCCGGTCGATTGTGACTGGGGTCACACTGACGGGCGTTGGTTAGGGTGGAGGACATGCGCGAAGACGTCGACTGGATCCTCGAGAACTGCCAGGTCTGGGCCGTCGTCGGCCTCTCGGACAACCCGTCGCGCGCGGCCCACGGCGTGGCGAGGTTCCTGCAGCAACGCGGCAAGAAGATCGTGCCGGTGCACCCGTCCGCCGAGACCGTGCACGGCGAGCAGGGCTACGCGACGCTCGCGGACATCCCGTTCGAGGTCGACGTCGTGGACGTGTTCCGGCGCTCCGAGGACGCCGGGCAGTTCGCGGACGAGGCCGTCGCGATCGGCGCCAGGGCCGTCTGGTTCCAGCTCGGCGTGGTCGACGACGAGGCGTACGCGCGCACCCGCGAGGCAGGCCTGCGGATGGTGATGGACGTCTGTCCCGCGATTGAGTGGCGCTCCCGTTGAACGAGTAGCTAACCTGCTGTGGTCGTCTCCGGGCACCTGGGGGTTCCGGGGAGGCACAGCCTGGGGGGCTCGATTCAGCATGCTCGTAGAGATTGCCGCGCTGCGGTCCGCTGACTCGCCACGACTGCGTGGCAGCAGCGAGGAGTTCGTCCGTTCACTGGCGTCGTCCGGCGCCCACCTCTCACCCATCGTGGTGCACCGCCCGACGATGAAAGTCGTCGACGGCACCCACCGCCTCAAGGCCGCCGTCCTGCGCGGCTGCCGCTCCGTCGAGGTCGAGTTCGTCGACGGCCCCGCGGAGGACCTGTTCGGCCTGGCCGTGTCGCTGAACCTCGCGACCCTGTCCACCGCCGACCGCGAGGCCGCCGCCCGCCGCCTGCTGCGCTCTCATCCGCAGTGGTCCGACCGCGCGATCGCTGCCGCCACCGGCCTCGCCGCCAAGTCCGTGGGCGTGCTGCGCCGCGCCGTCGGCGGCCAGGCCCCGGTGCGAGTCGGCCGTGACGGCAAGGTCAGGCCGGTCAACTCCGCCGCGGGCCGCCGCCTCGCGGGCCGGATGGTGCAGGAACGCCCCGACGCGTCGTTGCGCGACATCGCCCGCGCCGCCGGCGTGTCACCGGGCACCGTGCGCGACGTCCGCCGCCGGATCGGCGCCGGGCTCGATCCGGTGCCGGAGCGGATGCGCGCCGCCGAACGCGCCGAGGCCGTGCTGCCCGCCGGGCGGACCGAGGTGCGCGACCCCGACGCCACGCTGCCGATCCTGCGGCGTGATCCGTCGCTGCGGTTCAACGAACACGGTCGGCTGGTGCTGAGGTGGCTGGAGTCGCACTCGGTGTCGTCCGGGGAGTGGGCCGCCGTGGTGGCCGGGGTGCCGTCGCACTGCCGGGAGCTGGTGGCGGACATGGCCCGCGGGTGCGCAGAGGCGTGGGTGGAGATGGCCGAGGCGCTGGAGCGCGAGGACCGGGCGGCCGTCTAGCGGTCCGGTGGGTCGCCCGGGCGGATCCGCGTGATTCGGCTGTACGGAGTACAGCGTTCCGCTACCGTCTGGTCACGTGATGTCACGGGCGACCCTGGGGGACGCATGATCGACCCTGAGCAGCTGCTCAGCCAGTACGAGGGACGGCTCGCCGAGGCGCAGGCCAAGAGCGACGCCATCCGCGAGAACCTCGCGCACCTGCAGGTCACCGAGAGCAGCCCGGACGGGCAGATCACGGTGACCGTGAACGACTCGGGCAACCTGGTCGGCCTGCAGCTGGGACAGGCGCTGCAGCGCAAGGACGGCAACGCCGTCGCGCAGGACGTCCTGCGCACGCTGCAGGCCGCGCAGAGCAGGATCGCGAACACGGTCCAGGAGGCCATGGCGCCGTTGATGGGCGCCGACTCCGAGGCCATGCACATGATGATGGACAAGCTGCGCAGCGCCCAGCCGCCGCCTCCGCCCGAGCAGTACGCGCCGGGCGGCGGCAGGTGGGCGCCCACCGAGCAGCGCCTGGGGGCCATCGAGGACGACGGTGTCGCGCCGCCACCTCAGACCCGCCCGCAGCAGCCTCCGCGACCGCCCCGCCACCGGTCGGACGACGAGGACGACGACTTCGGCAACGGAGGATTTCTCCGATGAACTACCGCATCGACCTCGGCGAGCTGGAAAGCCACGCCGGACGGGTCAGCGAGATCGGCGGACGCGTCAACACCGCCGTCGGCGCGGGCAACGCCTCGGACAACCCCGAGGCGTTCGGGCTGCTCGGCATTCCGCTCGCGGCCATCTGCTCCGGGGCGCAGCACATGGCGATGAACGTGCTCAAGGAAGCCGCCGAGGCCGCCACTGACCACCACAAGCGGGTGATCGCGTGGCGTGACGACGTCAAGAACAACGAAGAGGCGCAGCGCGACCGCTTCAAGGTGGAGGACTGATGACGACCGCCAGCGTGGGGCCCGCGCAGCCCCCGAACCCGTTGATCCGCGAGGGTGCCGAGACCGCGGACACCGAGGGCGCGCGGATGTTCCACGACGCCACCCAAGCGGTGAGCGGCTTCGCCGACGGCAACTGGGCCGAGGGCCTGCTGAACATGGCGAGCGCCGCCGGCGACTTCGCCAAGTTCGCCCTCGATCCCCTCGCGTACCTCGTGAGCGCGGGCATCGGTTGGTTGTTCGAGCACGTCAGCTTCCTTAAAGAACCGCTGGACTGGCTGACGGGCGACCAGCAGACGCTGGACGGCATGTCGCAGACGTGGCAATCGGTCGGCAGCTACCTGGGCGAGATCTCCACCGACCTGAAGAACGTCGTCAACCAGGACACCGGCCAGTGGCTGGGCGACGACTCGGTCGCCTACCGGACGTTCGGCCAGGACCGCGCGGACACCTACGGTGCCGTCGGCACCGCGGCCAGCGGCATGGGCATCCTGATCACGATCTGCCGGACGATCCTCAAGGTCGTCCGGGACATCGTGCGCGACCTCATCTCCGAAGCGGTCGGCAAACTGATCAGCATCTGCCTGCGCTGGGCTCCGGCGATGGCCGCGTTCGGCGCGGGGGTGGCCGGCGCCGTCGCCGAGTGCGTGCCCACCGCGGTGCGCTACGCGAACAAGTGCATCGAGTGGTGCCGCAAGCTCACCAGCGCGTTCGGCAAGGCAGGCGGTCTGTTCAAGAAGCTCGACGACATCCTCGCCAACGCCAGCAAGAACCTCGCCAAGAGCGGTGACGACTTCGTGACCGTGCTTCGAGCGACGAAGGCCGCGGACGTCGCGCGCAAGACGAGGGCGTTCGACTTCGGTCAGATGATGTCGGAGGGCGGTCAGGCGGCCAAGAAGGTCCTCGTCGACGGCCTCACCGGTCTGCCGAAGGACATCGGTCCGGCCATGGGGGAGGAGTTCCGCAAGGAGGTCGCCAAGGTCTGGGACAACGGCGGCTGGCTGAGCTGGCGCGAGCTCAAGCAGAAGGAAGCGGAAGAAAAGGCCAAGAACCGATGAAAGCTCTGTACCGCGTCTTCGCCTTCCTGATCGTTCCGTTCCTCGGCTACCTGCTCGGCGCCACGATCTTCAACTTCTTCTGGGACCAAGCCGAACCCGGCGACCTGAAGAACGCCGACATGATCGCGGTGGCGCAGTCCTGCGAACGCAAGGGGCCGGTGGCCTGGCGAGGTTTCGGCTACCACTACGACTGCAAGATCGAGCGCAGGTTCAAGAGCGGCACCGTCAACACCTCGACCGTGACCGGCTGGCTGGACCCGTCGGACATCGGCAAGGAGTACGCCGCCCACACCATGCGGCGTGCGCAGGTCGCGCCAGACGAACGGCCTCATGTGTTCGTCGGCTGGCTGTGCACGTTCGTCTTCGCGATCCTGTACCTCTTCGTGATCGCGAAGGTCGCTGTGCCGGCTTTCCCGGAACGGTATCTGCAGGTGCCCGAGGACCTCGAGCAGCCGGAGACCAAGCCCTAGGCGAAGAGGATCTCGCCGATCTCGCGCGCGACGTCGCGGCCCGACGCGGGACGCAGGCGGGACAACAACTTGCTGAACGCGGTCAGGTCGATGTGGACGGTCGCGGACCGCACCTGGCGGATGTCGTCCAACAGGTCCACGACCAGTGCGCAGGCGTGGTCGACGTCGCCCGCCGAGGCGTGGGCGAGTGCCCTGCGGAGACCGAAGCGGGTGCGGGCGCGCAGGGCCGTCGGCGCGATCAGCGGCATCTGGGTGTCCAGGATCTCGGCGGCCTCGGCGTGGCGGCCCAGGTCGTGGAACGACCACGCCTTCGCGATGGCCACCTGGTCGACCAGACTCGTTGAGCCGTAACGGGATTCGCTCAGGGCGCGCTGGAGTTCGGCCGCGCGGTCGAGGGCGGTCTGGCAGCGGTCGGCGGCTCCTGCGAGGGCGTAGCCCTGGGCTTCGCGCAGGGCGGCGGCGGCCTGCACCGCGATCGAACGGGACTTGCCGGCCTTGCGGGCGTAGCCGACGGTGGCGTGGGCGTCGCCGCGGTACAGGTTGAACTCGGAGATGCGGACGCAGGCCCAGGAGGCCAGTTCCGGGTCGCCGCCCTTCGCCGCGTACTCGACGGCGCGCCGGGTGAGTTCGGCGGCCGAGCCGTCGTCGCCGCGTTCCTGTTCCATCCAGCCCGCGTACTCGGCGTACCGGGCTGCCAGCAGCCACAGGCCGCGGCCGAGGCCGGGGTCATCCGCGGAGCGGGCCATGGAGCTCAGCACGTCGATCTGGGGGCGCAGGCTCGGCAGCACCACGTCGGAGCTCAGCCGGTGACCGAGGGCGCGGTGGTGGTCGAACATCGAGTCGAACGTGAGCAGCGTCGAGTGGTCGCTCGGGATCGGCCGGGCCGGGGCGTCCGCCAGCTCGATCAGGTGACCGTCAGCCTGGAGGACGTTGTCGAAGAGCCTGGCCATTTCGGGGTTCGGGTGAACCTGGCCGTTCTCGATCTTGCTGAGGTGTCCCTTGCTGTACGGTACGAGACCGGTCATCTGACTGAGCGAGAGCCCGCGCTCGTTGCGCAGGCGGCGAACCTCCTGGGCGAACGTGGGCGACAACGGCATCACCCCCTCCCCCGGAAGTGTGGACGTCGTCAAACACCCGATTGCGGAATGTCCATTAATTGGCCTGTGATTGACGATCAACTGGGGCTATCTGGAGCGGTCGGCGATGGTTCCATGTGAGTCATGGTGATGACGCGGTCCGACGAGGCGGCTGGTGTGGTGATGGTCTGGCAGCGCTTGGCGACCAACGTGGTCCACCGGTCGCAGTGGTTCGAGGTGCACTCCGACAGCGTCGTCAGACCCGATGGCGGTCGCGGCACCTACACGCACGTGGTCGCCCCGGGATCGGTCACGGTCCTCGCGATCCAGGACGACGACGAGGTCGTGCTGACCCGCCAGTGGATCTACACCCACGGCGGCACGGAGTGGCGGCTGCCCGGCGGCGCCGTCGACGAGACCGACGCCGATCCGCTGGCCGCGGCCCGCCGCGAGCTCGCGGAGGAGACGGGGCTGCGCGCGGCGAAGTGGGAGCGGCTCGGCCAGATCCACGGCGCCGACAGCCTCAGCAACCACGTCGACCACATCTTCCTGGCCACCGACCTCACCCAGGGCGAGCCGTCGCTCGAACCCGGTGAGGCGGACCTGCGCGTGCGCACCATGCCGTTCTGCCACGCGCTCGACCTGGTCCGCCAGGGCATGCTCCCGCACGCCGGCAGCTCGCACGCGCTGCTCGTCATGGCGCTGCGCCGCACGACCCAGAAATAGAGTTTCCCGCAGGGTTTCATCATTTAGGTGGAAACAGGAAACCCGTTCTCATTCGACCGGCGAAAAGCCACTCTTGGTGCATCGGCGAGAACATCAGCCCGAAAGCCAGTCAGAATGAGAAGGTGAGTTTCTCGATGAGAATGATCTGCTCACTCGCCACCGTTATGAAGGTTGCCGCGATCTGCCTTTTCGTGGGATTCATGGCCGGCAGTGTCTTCATCGCAACGGTGATCTGACTCGACTTCGGACTGCGGTTCTCCCTGTTCATCAAAGGGAGGTGTCAGCCGTGGAACCGCACTTCTGCATCGAGCTGGTCTGAGCGTCTCCGGTCAAGCGCGTGGCGTCCACTGGACCCCGTAGCCGCGGCCCTGACGAGGGTGGGGGAACTGCACGTCGATCTCCCCGATCTCGTCCAGCGGCAGCGTCTGCGGCCAGGGCGTCAGGTCATCGGTGTCGCGCGCGAGGGCTTCCTCGACGCGCCACACCGATTCCGGGAGGTCGTCCCGGTCGAACCGCACCCGCAACCGGAACGACTCGCACAACCGCTCCGGCCAGAACACGTAGGTCGGACGCATCGATTGTCCGCGCGGTACGCGAACTTCGAGCGCGAACTGGTGCGTTTGCCCCGCGTTGAGGGGTCGGGGCAACCGCAGCTTCATCAGGAAGCGCCGCGGTGACGGACGTTCGTGGCCGATGAGCTCGACTCCGTGCAACACCTCCACGTCCAGGTCGCCTGGAGTACCACCGGGCGTGGGGGCGGGGATCGTGATGGACCACGCGATCTCGTTGACACCGTCGGTGTCGGCCACCACGGTCCGGCGTTCCGTGCACGCGGGCGTCGGACCGTCCAGCTTCAGCAGCGCGTCGAACTCCTTGACGTGCCAATGTTCCGACGGCGCGACCAGCGTCGTCGAGGGGGCCGGCTGCAGCGCCACTTCCACCAGGCGCTGCAGTCCGGCGTCCATCCTCCTGCGCACCGTGCGCGCGCCGCGGTCCTGCTGCCGCGCGAGCCACTCGATGCGTTCGTTGAGGAACCGGAACTGCGCGTCGTCGTGCAGTCCGAGCGGCGCCAGAACCGCGTTGCGGACCTCCACCGGGAAACCGCGCGCCGCGTTCGCGACCCACTCGCGCAGTTTCGTGCGCACCGCCTCCGCGCCGTCGGTCTCGACGATGCCGCACACCCGGCGCAGCGCCGGTCCGACGTGCAAGTCGATACCGGGAGTCTGCACGCCCCGCCCGCGGCACAGGGTGCGCAGTTCTTCCATCAGCTGGTCAGGTGCGACAGACATCCGTCCTCCGCGCGGAAATGCTTTGCCGGGCATGTCGGGCTTACCTGATCGGACGTTACTCCGGATGCACCATCCGGGTGAACGTGAATGGAGGCGGGCGCAGCGATTCTTCTACACCGTCTCGCAAGATGATCACCGCCGAACGACTGATGTCGTGACCCGGCTTCCAGCGGTAACGTGCTGGTCACGGGCGGTGACTCCCTCCGGTCGCCGCCAACCCTGCCGATGGAGGTTGTATTCGTGCTGCGCACAATAGTGAGCGTTGCCGCGGTGTTGTCGCTGGTCAGCGGCGTCCCCGCGGTGGCAGCGCCGGCCGAGGGCGCCTATCTGCTCCAGTTCCGCACCACCCTGAACGACGGCCAGCGCCACCAGCTCCAGGGACTCGGCGTCCGGCTCGGCGCGTTCGTCCAGGACGGCACCTACCTGGCCCGCATGACGAACACCGCGCGCGTGTCGCGGCTGAGCTACGTCAAGGGGGTGCAGCCGTTCCAGGCCCAGCCGCAGATCATGGCGCTGGGCGGCTCGTCCGACTACCTGATCACGCTGGTCGAGCAGGACGTGCGCGACCAGAAGGCCGTCGCCGCCAAGGTGAAGTCCTTGGGCGGCACGGTGAACGTCATCTCCGAGAGCCGTGAGCACATCATGGCCACCCTGGACGCCGGGCAGGCCGCGCAGCTCGCGAAGCTGCCGGCCGTGATCGCGATCGACCCGGTGTCCGCGCCGGAGACCGACATGGCGATCTCGCGCGAGTCGTCCGGTGCCAACCACATCGAGAGCGCCGGCGGCTACAAGGGCCAGGGCGTGCGCGGTGAGGTGATGGACGGCGGATTCCGCATCTCGCACCAGGAGTTCCGCGCGAAGCCGCCGATCCAGCACACCGCGAACTCGACGAACACCTCGCACGGCACCGCGACGTACGGGCAGATCTTCGCGTCCGGCGTCTCGTCCGCGCACCGCGGCCTGCTGCCGGAGGGCCAGGGCATCACGGCCGTCTACAACTCCGGTGACCGCTACGCCCACACCAAGCGGCTCGTCGACCCCGCGGGCCAGTACCGCGCGGTGTTCCAGTCCAACAGCTGGGGCGACTCGCTCACGACGTCCTACACGTCGATCTCGCAGCAGATGGACCGGATCGTGTTCGACCACGACCTGCTGATCTGCCAGTCGCAGAGCAACGCGGGCACCAGGAGCTCGCGGCCCCAGGCGTGGGCGAAGAACGTGCTCTCGGTCGGCGGCCACTACCACTACAACACCCTCGACCGCGCCGACGACAAGTGGAACGGCGGAGCGTCGATCGGCCCCGCCGCAGACGGCCGCATCAAACCCGAGCTCTCCAACTACTACGACCGCATCGACACCACGACCTCCACCAGCGACACCGCCTACACGACGTCGTTCGGCGGCACGTCCGGCGCCACGCCGATCACCTGCGGCAACGCCGGTCTGCTGTTCCAGATGTGGGCGGACGGCGTGTTCGACGGCGGTCCCGGCAAGGGCCGTGACGTGTTCACCGCGCGCCCGCACGCGGCCACGGCGAAGGCGTTGCTGGTCAACACCGCGAACCAGCACACGTTCTCCGGCACCACCCACGACCAGACCCGCACGCACCAGGGCTGGGGCACGGCGTCCGTGCGCAACCTGTACGACCGCGCCAAGGCGGGCGGCTGGAAGCTGCCGGTGCTGGTGAACGAGACCGACCTGCTCACGACCGGTCAGTCGCGCAAGTACACCTTCACGTCCACCGGCCAGCCCCTGCGCGCCACCCTGGCGTACACGGACCCGGCCGGGTCGCCGACCGCGGCCAAGGCGACGGTCAACGACCTGTCGCTGAAGGTCACCGCCCCGAACGGCACCGTCTACTGGGGCAACAACGGCCTGCTGGCCGGCAACTTCTCCACGTCGGGCGGCTCCGCGAACACCGTCGACACCGTGGAGAACGTGCTGCTCCAGACCGCGGCCGCGGGCACCTGGACGATCGAGGTGATCGCCACCTCGGTCAACGTGGACGGTCACGTCGAGACCGCCGCGACCGACGCCGACTACGCGCTGGTCGTGTCGTAGGGGCTATTCGAACCTGGCCGGGTCGCCCGCGCCGTAGCGGATGATCTCGGCCTCGCCGCTCGAGAAGTCCACCACCGTGGTGGGCGTGGTGCCGCACTCCCCGGAGTCGATCACCGCGTCCACCACGTGGTCGAGCCGCTCCTTGATCTCCCAGCCGTCGATCAGGGGCTCGGCCTCGTCGGGCAGCAGCAGCGTGGACGTGAGCAGCGGCTCACCCATCGCCTCCAGCAGCGCCTGCGTCACCACGTGGTCGGGGATGCGCGCGCCCACCGTCTTCTTCTTCGGGTGCATCATCCGGCGCGGCACCTCCTTGGTGGCGGGCAGGATGAACGTGTAGTTGCCCGGCGTGGACGCCTTGACCGCGCGGAACACCGCGTTGTCCACCACCACGAACTGGCCGAGCTGGGCGAAGTTCTCGCACATCAGCGTGAAGTGGTGCTTGTCGTCGAGCTTGCGGATCTCCCGGATGCGGTCGATGCCGTCCTTGTTGCCCAGGCGGCAGCCCAGCGCGTAGCAGGAGTCGGTCGGGTACGCGATCAGGCCGTCCTCCTGCAGGATCCGCACGGCCTGGTCGATGGCGCGCTTCTGCGGGTTGACCGGGTGGACGTCGAGGTACTTGGCCATGGCGAGTGAGCTTAGGCTCTTGATCTGGGGCGCGGCATTTCGGCTGGCCCGCGTTGCTAACCTGGGAGGACTTCTTCCACCCCGGTTATGGAGACCCCCAGCGATGCTCGACCGTGCCGTCGTCGACGCCCTCTTCCCCTCGGACCTGCCCGAGCCGTCCCACTGGGAGGAGCAGTACCCGCCCCGCGGGCTCGGCGAAGGCGCGAAGGTCGTCCGCCTGGGCCCGTCGCCGACCGGGTTCCTGCACATCGGCGGCCTGTACGTCGGGTCGATCGACCGCGACATCGCGACCCACTCCGGTGGCTCGTACATCGTGCGCGTCGAGGACACCGACCAGGCCCGTGAGGTCGAGGGCGCCGTCGCGCAGTTCAACCAGGCCTTCGAGTACTTCGGCATCCAGCCCGACGAGGCCGACGAGGTGGGCGCGTACGGCCCGTACCACCAGTCGAAGCGCGAGCAGATCTACCTGACCTACGTGCGCGAGCTGCTGCGCGAGGACAAGGCGTACCTGTGCTTCGCGACGAAGGACGAGCTCGCGGACATCACCGCGCGCCAGCAGGCCACCAAGCTCCCCACCGGCTACTACGGCCGCTGGGCGATCTGGCGCGACAAGACGGCCGAGGACGTTGCCGAGGCACTGGAGGCCGGCCGCCCGTACGTCGTCCGCTTCCGCTCGCCGGGCAAGGCGGGGGAGCGCACGTCGTTCGTCGACGCCATCCGCGGCACCCTGGAGCACGAGGCCAACCGCAACGACGTCGTCATCCTCAAGGCGTCCGACCAGTCCCCGCGCCTGCCCACGTACCACTTCGCGCACGCCGTCGACGACCACCTGATGCGCGTGAACCTGGTGATCCGCGGCGAGGAGTGGATCTCGTCCGTCCCGACGCACCTGCAGCTGTTCGACGCCCTGGGCTTCGAGCGGGTCGAGTACGCCCACATCGCGCCGCTGATGAAGCAGCAGGGCGGCTCCCGCCGCAAGCTGTCGAAGCGCAAGGACCCCGAGGCGTCCGTCGAGTTCTTCATCGAGGCGGGCTTCCCCGCCGAGGCCGTCCAGTACTACCTGCGCGGCCTCGTGAACGCCCGCCTGGCCGAGCTCCCGCTGGCCGAGGCCCTGGAGGCCCCGATCTCCCTCGCCGAGTGCGGCGTGGCGGGCCCGCTCGTCGACCTGGTGAAGCTCGACGACATCTGCGCCGACTACGTCGCCACCCTCTCCGGCGAGGAGATCATCGACCGCGTCTCGGAGTGGGCGGCCACGTACGACCCCGAACTGGTCGAGGTGCTCGCCGCCGAGCGCGACGCGGCCCTGGCTGCCCTGCGCGTCGAGCGCGGCCCGGAGGTCGCGAACCCGCGCAAGGACCTCCGCAAGTGGTCGGACTTCCGCACCGCCTACGGCTTCTTCTTCCCGTCGCTCTTCCCGCTGGTCTCCGACCGGACCGACGAGCGCCTCGGCGGCCTGTCCCCGGACCTGATCGCGGCCTTCGCCGCGGACTTCGCCGACGGCTACGCCGACCTCGAGGACGGCCAGGAGTGGTTCGGCCAGATCCGCGAGCTGGCCGCGAAGCACGGCTTCGCCCCGAACCCGAAGGAACTGAAGAAGAACCCGGACGCCTACCCGGGCTCGATCCGCGAGGCGGCGCAGCTGATCCGCGTCGCCCTCACCGGTTCGAAGGCCAGCCCGGACCTGCACGCGGTGGCCCGCACGCTGGGCACCGACGAGGTCCTGCGCCGGGTGCGCGCCCTCGCAGGCTGACGTGTGTACCGACGGCCCCGGGTTTCACGGAAACCCGGGGCCGTTCGTCATCCGGTGCTCGACCCACGTCCGGGCCGCCTCGGTGGCCGCTGTGCCCGCGAACCTCCGGCCCCACAGGCACACCAGCGACGCCGCGAACGCGGTGATGGCCTCGGCGGGGGCGTCCCGGAACGCGTCGAACTGCGCGGCCCATTCCTCCGCCGGTCCGGGCTCGTGCCCCTCCGCCACGAGCCGCACGACCGTGAAGGCGGGGTCGATCCACGCCGCGCCGATCCGCCACCACGCCCAGTCGACGACACGAGCGGTATCGGCCACGAGGATGTTCAACGGGTTGAGATCCGAGTGGACCAGGGTCTGCCCGTGCATGTACCGAGGAGCCCGTGCCGCCAACTCGTCGGTCTCGTTCGCCAGCGCCGCCTCCCAGTGAGCGGCGATCATCCGCCGAGTCGCCGGTGGCGTGATGCCCGCGATCCTGGTGACAGCGTCCGCCACCAGGGGGAGATCGGCCGAGCCGGGGTACAGGTCGGCGTGCCGCCCGGAGACGTGCTCGAACCCGAGCAGCAGCCAGCCCTCTTCCTCGACCTGCCACAGCAACCGTGGAGCCAGGTCTCCTGGCAGGTGGGAACTCACCGCCGCCTCGTTGCGGTGCATGACCGCCTGCGAACTGCCGGTTCTGCCTCCTTTGCAGAACACCGGTCCCTCCGCTGTCGTCAGCGACGCGGCGAACGCGGAGTTGCGGCCGACAGAAGCGGATTCCGCTCTCCGCACCGCACCGGTGTGGTCCTGCACGGCGACGCGCACGCCGACGGGCAGATCGCGCCACTCGAAGCGGTCGATCATCTGCGTTCCTCAGTTCGGATCTTCGCCTTGGCCGCAGGTGGTGCAGCCCGAGTGGCACTGTGAACAGCGGCCTTCGCCGGCCAGCCACAACTCGGCGTGGAACGGCAGTCCGGCAGCCTTGATCGCCTCCACAGTAGGACCGAGAGCCTCCGCTGTCGTGCGACGCACCGGTGCGTCGAACTCGTCCGGGACGTGGTGGATGAACCTCCCGGCCGTGCGATCGCAGAAGTCCGCGTAGTCGCGGGTGTTGAGGATGAACTGGTGCCAGCCCAGGTCGACCTGCCTGCTCGGCCTGAACCCGCGGTGAGGTGCGGCCGCGCACACCGTCAGGAAGCTGATCGTGTCGACGACGATCCGGTCGGCCTCGACCACGGTGATCGAGTGCTCGGCGGCCAGTTGGAGGCGCAGTCGGTGCCGGACCTCGGACGGGACGGCGGCGGGGGCGCAGGTGATCGCTGACATCTACATCTCCTGATCTTCCAGAGCATCGGTGACCTGGGAACAGCCTGTCCGCAACCGCTTCCGCCGGGAACGAACCGGTGTGGCACTTCCGTGGCACTTGCGGCGCATCCGGCTGTGCGCACCTGCTTCCATGGGAGCGGGAGGTCACGGCATGGGGTCACTGGCTCACTGGACGGGTCGTGAAGCACGGGCGCTCCGTCGCGCGTTGCGGCTGAGCGTGCGTGCTTTCGCGGAGCGACTCGGCATCGGCGTCCGCACCGTCACCAAGTGGGAGTCACTCGGCACCGGGACCACTCCGCGCCCGTTCATGCAGTCCATTCTGGACACCGCTTTGTCCGCGGCGGATGCGGAAGCGAAGCAGCGCTTCGAGTTGTTGCTGAGGCAGGACGGTGAGGCACCGGTGCGCGACTACTACCGCAGTGGTCCGCGAGAGTGGGACTACGAGACCTGGACGGACGACCTCGGGCGGGCCGCGGCGTGCCTGGCCAGGCAGGACTTCGCGTTCGCGGGAAGCCTCGTCGACCGCTGGCTGCGGCGTTTCTCGCCGCTGGAGCTCGATGGACCGGGCCTGCACCTGCACGCCCGGTCGCTCGTCCTGCTCGGTGACCTGCAGCGAGACCGGGGCGACGTCCGGGGACCGTTGTCGGCCTCGCACACCTACCGTCGTGCCCACCAGTTCTTCGTCGATCTGCGGGCGCCTCGCCGCATGGCGCAGGTCGAGTTGTCCCTGGCCGTCGTGGAGGAGACGAACGGGCGACTCGAACTCGCTGCCCGCCGGTACGAGCTGCTGGCAAGGGACGCCCGGCTCAGCCCCCGCGACCGCACCCGAGCCCTTCTGTGGGTCGGCACAGCCCTCAGCAAGAAGGGCTCCAACGACCACGCGGTGACCGTGATGGCGGAGGCGATCCGCCTGTTCGAAGAGCTCGAAGAGCCCGACGACTGGTCTGTCGCACATCAGAAGATGGCCCTCGCGCACCGCGGCGCGGGAGCTCTCGGAGCGGCGCTGAGCCACCTCGACATCGCGCTCGCGAACCGCTCCGATTCCCCCATGCAGCGGGTCAGGTTGCAGACAGCTCACGGCCACGTGCTCCTGTCCGACCACGCGACCTCGGACGGCGGGCTCCGGCTGCTCGACGAGGCCGCCGGGACGTCCCGTACGTTCGGCATGTCCCACCAACTGGCCAGCATCGAGACCATCCGAAACGCCTTCGAACGCGTGAACTAGGAGCACAGCACCCGTGAGCCAGCTCATCAGCGACGAGCACCTGCGCGACGCCGAGACCATCTGGGACTACCACCAGATGGGACACGAACCGCGTCCCGTGGACGTCGCGATCGGTCTGGGCAGCCACGATCTCGGTGTAGCCGGCTTCGCGGCCGAGCTGTACCACGCCGGTCTGTTCCCGCTGCTGGTGTTCAGCGGCGGCAACAGCCCGACGACCGCCGCGCGGTTTCCGAACGGCGAGGCAGTGCACTACCGCGAGCACGCCCTGTCGCTCGGCGTGCCGGACAGCGCGATCCTCGTGGAGCCGGCGGCGGCCAACACCGGTCAGAACGTGACGCTGTCCCGCGCGCTGCTGACGGAGCACGGACTAACGCCTCGCTCAGTCCTGCTCATTTCGAAGCCGTACATGGAGCGCCGCGCCTACGCCACGTGCCGGAAGGTCTGGCCGGAGGTCGAGGTGGTGTGCGCCTCGGAACCACTGAAGTTCGGCGACTACCTCAGGCAGATCGGCGACGAGAAGCTCGTCATCGACATGCTCGTCGGAGATCTGCAACGGGTGGTGGAGTACCCGAACCTGGGCTTCGCCGTGACACAGGACGTACCGGCCGGTGTGCACGCTGCCTACGAGCGACTTGTCGGGGCAGGGTTCGACAGCCGCATGCTGCGCCGATAAATCACCAGGAAATCCACGCCTCCCTACCGGACACTTCCACTGTGGACGAAGAGGCCTGGAGGGCCGACAGGGCGCGCGAGTTCGCGTCCCTGAACGGCCGACACGTGCAGTCGTGGATCGGCGTGGAGTTCGCGTTGCGCGAGAACACCCCGGACGCAGGCCCACACGTCTTCCGCGACCCAGCCGTCCCTTGCCTGCAACTCTGGGGCTTGCAGGCCGTCCTGGCAGACGGCAGGTTCGGCATCGGCACGTACCAGCACCACGACTGCTGGGGCCTGTGGAAGGACACCGACACGCGCGTCCAGGACCCGGACCACTGGCGCGAGCCGCACAGCGGCACCCGCTGGCGCGTGCTGGACGACGAACTGCCGGTAGGCCCGATCACCGAGGTGACCGTCTACGGCGACGAGGGCGTGGTGGCCGAGGTCCGGCTGACGATCGGCGGACGACCGCTGCTGCTCGTCGCGGGCGAGGCGGACGAGACGTGGTCGGGCGAGCTGCAGTTCTTGAGGCTGGACGAGTCGGTGCTGGCGTTCACGGACCCGGCCAAGGCAGCAGGCATGCCGTGGACAACACCACGAGGGCGCTTGGAAATCCTTTGAGGGCAATGCCGAAGGCCAGCCACCCCAAGCCCGCCGCAAGCGATGGCGAAGCCGAGGCGTGTGAGCACTGGGCCTCAGTCAAGCGGGCATGGCGCGATGGCGAAGCCGAGGCGTGTGAGTGATGGATGTCGGGTCAGTGGTGGTGACGCAACCACGACGGCGATTGGGGCTTGACTTTGGGTGCGAGGCCTTAAACTTGACCCTCGGCCGGGCTGTTCAGACCCGGCTTTTCTGGGCCGAGGAAGGCCTCGCAAGGGCCCCGAAGTCAAGCCCCAATCGCGATCGTCGCGAAGCGGCGATGCCCGGCACCGGCTCGGTACAGGACGCAAGGTGACCACGCTGGAAGGCGACGGGACGCGCGACCAAAGGCGACCACCCTCGCAAGGCGACCAGTCGCACGGCACCCAGCCCCTCCGCTGGAACAGCCACCAGCCGGACACAAGCCGACCCACGCCACGCAACCTCAACAGACCACCCCAAAACCCCACGCCACCACCCATCCACTACCCCGACCGGCCCACCGCAAGGCCCCGCAGCGCCCCCGCAACACGCCTGCACCACCCCTCAGCCCGGTATGCGACTTTCGTCCCGAAAGTTTCCGGAACAAAGTCGTGAGAGCGTTCCCATTGACGCGGACGTAACACGCCGTTGAGGATCGGCGGCATGCATTGGAGAAGCACTCTCGCCGCAGTGCTGGGGCTGACGCTCGCCGCCGGCACGACCTCGGCGGCCGCGGCGCAGGACGCGCAGCACTGGCCGCCGAAGCCGACGCAACCGGTGATCGGGCAGCCCAGGACGGAGCACGGCTGTGCGCGCATCGAGAAGTCGCTGCCGGAGCTGAAGAGCTGGCCGAAGGTCGACAGCCAGCTGGACGGCGACCGCAGGGACGAGGCCCGCATCAAGGCGATCCTCAAGGACATGACGCTGGCCGAGAAGGTCGGCCAGATGACGCAGCCCGAGATCGCCGCGATCACGCCGGAGGACGTCAAGACCTACGGGTTCGGCTCCGTCCTCAACGGTGGCGGCAGCTGGCCCGGCGCCAAGAAGAACGCGACGCCGCAGGAGTGGCTCGCGCTCGCGGACGCCTACTTCGAGGCGTCGAAGCAGTCGCGCACCAAGATCCCCGTCATCTGGGGCATCGACGCCGTGCACGGCAACAACAACGTCTACGGTGCGACGGTCTTCCCGCACAACATCGGTCTCGGCGCGACGCAGGACCCGTGCCTCATCCGCGACATCAACGAGGCCACGGCCGAGCAGATCCGCGCGACCGGTCAGGACTGGGCGTTCTCGCCGACGCTCGCCGTCGTGCAGGACGACCGGTGGGGCCGCACGTACGAGGGCTTCTCCGAGGACCCGCGCATCACCCGCGCCTACGGCTACGAGGCCGTCCGCGGCCTGCAGGACAACGCCAAGAAGCGCATCAGCGAGGACGGCGTGATCGCCACCGCCAAGCACTTCCTCGGTGACGGCGGCACGACCGGCGGCAAGGACCAGGGCGTCAACGCCTTCTCCGAGAAGGACATGATCAACCTGCACGGCCAGGGCTACTACGGTGCCCTCGCCGCGGGTGCGCAGTCGGTGATGATCTCGTTCAACAGCTGGACGAACGACGTCATCAACGAGGGCAAGGTGCACGGCTCCAAGTACGTGCAGACCGGCATCCTCAAGGAGAAGATGGGCTTCGACGGCCTGCTCGTCGGCGACTGGAACGGCCACGGCCAGGTCACCGGCTGCACGAACGGCAGCTGCCCGCAGGCGGTCAACGCCGGTCTCGACATCTTCATGGTGCCGAACGACTGGAAGGCGTTCATCACCAACACGATCGCGTCCGTCCAGAACGGTGAGATCCCGATGGCGCGCATCGACGACGCCGTCACCCGCATCCTGCGCGTCAAGCTGCGCGCCGGCATCTTCGAGGCCAAGAAGCCGTCGGAGCGCGAGCACGCCGGTGACGCGAAGGCCTTGCAGCACAAGGAACTGGCGCGCGAGGCCGTGCGCGAGTCCGCCGTGCTGCTGAAGAACAACAAGCGCGTGCTGCCGTTGTCCAAGCGCAGCAAGGTGCTCGTGGTCGGCAAGAGCGCCGACAACATCGGCAACCAGACCGGTGGCTGGACGCTGTCCTGGCAGGGCACCGGCAACACCAACGCCGACTTCCCGAACGCCACCAGCATCCTCAAGGGCATCCAGGACACCCTGGGCACGTCCAACGTCACGTTCTCCCAGACCGCGGAGGGCGTCGACCCGGCGCAGTTCGACGCCGTCATCGCCGTCATCGGCGAGACCCCGTACGCGGAGGGCGTCGGCGACCTCGGCAAGCGCTCGTTCGAGGCCGCTCGTCTGCAGCCGCAGGACATCGCGGTGCTGGACAAGGTCTCCGGCAAGGGCAAGCCGGTCATCACCGTGTACGTCGGTGGCCGCGCGCTCTACATGAACAAGGAGATCAACCGCTCCGACGCGTTCGTCGCGGCGTGGCTGCCCGGCTCCGAGGGCGGCGGCATCGCCGACCTGCTGATCAAGGGCCGCCACAACGGGTTCAGCGGCAAGCTGTCCTACTCGTGGCCCGGCGAGGCCTGCCCGGCGCTGCCCGGTGAGCCCGCCAAGAAGCCGCTGTTCAAGCTCGGCTACGGCCTGCGCGACTGGGAGACCGGCCGCGTCGGCACGCTCGACGAGACCAGCCCCGGCGCCCTGTGCTCCGGTGGTGGCGGCGGCACGGCCACCGAGGACCTCGAGGTCTTCAACCGCACCGACATCGCGCCGTACCAGTCGATGATCGGTTCGGCGGAGAACTGGGGCGGCACCGTGATCGGCCCCGACGGTCAGGCCTCGCACGCCGAGATCAACGTCGTGCAGTCCGACGTCAACGTCCAGCAGGACGCGCTCAAGACGACGTGGACCGGCACCGGCCCCGGCCAGGTGTACCTGCAGAGCCCCGCGCCCGCCGACCTGCGCGGCTACGGCAACGCGAACGCGGCCATCGTGTTCGACGTGATCGTGCACCAGGCCCCGGCCAACCGCACGGTCATCAGCTCGCACTGCCAGTACCCCTGCATGGCCGAGATCGACGCCACGCAGATGTTCCGCGACCTCCCCGCCGGGCAGAAGTCGACCGTCAAGATCCCGGTCTCCTGCTTCTCGAACAAGGGGTTGGACCTGGAGCTCGTGAACACGCCGTTCCTCGTCTACACCGACGGCGCGTTCCAGGCCTCGTTCGCGAACATCCGGTGGGTGCCCCAGGCGGGCGCTGACCCGGACGCCCAGCCCTGCACGTAACGCACGACACCCGCGGCGCGCTTCAGGCTGTCTTCTCCAGCAGGAAGCGCGCCGCGGTCTGCGCTTGCCGCGCGGGCTCGGACGACACGGTGATCGCCGTGTTCGTCATCGCCCCCTCGAACAGCAGGAAGATCGCGTCCGCCACCCACTCCGGCCGGCCGGTCGCCGCCACCAGCGCCGCGATCGCGCCCCGCACGCCGGACTTCTGGTGGCGCACCACCGCCGTCACGCGCTCCGAGGACGGCCCCAGCTCCGCGTAGGAGTTGATGAACGCGCAGCCGCGGAAGTCGGTCGTCCCCGACGAGTCCGCCATCCAGTCGAAGACCGCGAGGACCTGCTCCTCCGGCGTCGACGCGCGCAGCACGTACTTCATGGTCGCCGCCGTGATGGCCTCCTCCCGCCGGCGCAGCACCTCCTCGACGAGCGCGTCCTTGCCGTCGAAGAGCGAGTAGAGCTTCTTCAACGAAACGCCGGCCTCCGCGCGCAGCTCGTCCATGCCGACCGCGTGCGCGCTCTTCGCGTAGAACAGCCGGTCAGCGGCCTCCAGAACCCTCTCGCGGGCCTTTGTGTCCGTCGTCACCTCAGTTACCCCTTGCCGTGGAGAACGCTCGTTCTCTACCTTAGCACTCATGCCGGAGAACGAGCGTTCTCCACGACCGAGGGAGACGGAAATGTCGAAGATCGTGCTGGTTCACGGACTGTGGCTGACCCCCGCGAGCTGGAAGAACGTCGCCGAGAGGTTCGAGGCCGCCGGCCACGAGGTGCTCACCCCGACCTGGCCCGGCTACGGCGAGGTCGCGCAGATGAGGGCCCACCCGGAGGTCGCCAACGGCCTGGGCGTCGTCGAGATCACCGACCACGTGGAGAAGTTCATCCGCGACCACCACGCCGAGGACGCGATCATCATGGGCCACTCGTTCGGCGGCCTGATCACGCAGAAGCTGCTGGACCGGGGCCTGGGCAAGGCCGGCGTGGCGATCCACTCGGCACCCGCCAAGGGCACGCTGGGCCTGCCGTTCTCGTCCATCAAGGCAGCCTTCCCGGTGCTGAAGAACCCGGCCAACGTCAAGCGGAACGTCGAGCTGTCGCCGCAGGAGTGGCACTACGCCTTCACGAACACGCTCCCGGAGGACGAGGCCGAGGCGCTGCGGCAGCAGTTCGCCATCACCGCGCCCGGACGCCCGCTTTGGCAGGCCGCGACCGCGAACTTCACCACGCACAACGCGACCAAGGTCGACCTGAAGAACCCGGACCGCGCGCCGCTGCTGTTCATCGCGAGCGAAGGCGACAACGTCGTGCCCGCCTCGATGAACCGCGAGAACGCCCGCCGGTACAAGGGTCCGGCCATCACCGAGATCAAGGAGTTCCCGAACCGGCCGCACTTCGTGATGGGCACGCCGGGCTGGGAAGAGGTCGCCGACTACGCCCTGACCTGGGCCACGAAGTTCTGAGACGGGAAGTTCTAGCTGTCGAGGTCCACCGGCTCGCCCCTGATCGCGGTCACCGCGCCGCCGGTCTGAGCGGCGAGCCAGACCTCGAAGTCGTCCGGGTCCTTCGTGAGAACGGTGAAGGTGACGTCATGACCGTAGTCGGTGTCCGCGACGTGGTACCCGGCCGCGCGCAACGCGTTCTCCAGCTTTCCCGCCTGATCGTGGTCCACGGCCAGAAGCACGCTCTCGTGCCGTTCGCGGGTGAGGGTGCCCAACGCGTCGATGGCCTCCGACACGGCCCGTCCGTACGCACGGACCAGGCCACCCGCGCCGAGCTTGATCCCGCCGAAGTAGCGGGTGACGACCACCGCGGTGTCGACCAGGTCGCGCCGGGTCAGCACCTCCAGCATCGGCACCCCGGCCGTGCCGGCGGGTTCGCCGTCGTCGGACGAGCGCTGGGTGTCCGCCGTCCGGAACGCCGTGCAGTTGTGGTTGGCCTGCCAGTGCTCCTTGCGGATCCGCGCGAAGAACTCCGAGGCCTCGGCGTCGGTGGTGACGCGGGCGACGTGGCACAGGAACCGCGACCGCTGGATCTCGATCTCGTGCGTGCCGTCCCGCTTGATCACCTTCACGACTCGATTGTCCGCCTGCGCTCCGCCTCCCCGAACAGCGCGTCCAACTCGGCCGGCGGCACTTCCTCAAGCTGCTCGTACGTGCACTCAAGCGGCGCCTTGTCCTCACGGAAGCGCACGAGCCGTGCGGTGTGCCGGAACCGTCCGCCCTGCACGTGCTCATAGCGGACCTCAGCCACGCGCGTCGGTGCGAGCAACACGACCTGAAGCTGCTTCTCGGGGTTCCACCGGCTGTTCATGCCGGGACCCTCGTACGTCGCCCACGCGGCCCACGGGTGGTCGGCGGGGTTCAGCAACGGCTCCAGCTCCTCGACCAGCTCCCGCCGCCGCGCCGCGGTGAAGCTGCTGGCCACACCCACGTTGTGCAGCTCGCCGTCCTGGTAGAGCCCGAGCACCAGCGACCCGACGGTCTCGCCGTCCTTGTGCAGGCGGTAACCCGCCACCACGCAGTCGGCGGTCCGCTCGTGCTTGACCTTGAACATCACCCGCTTGTCCGGCTCGTAGACGCCGTCCAGCGGCTTCACCACCACGCCGTCGAAGCCCGCGCCCTCGAACCGGGTGAACCAGTCCTGCGCCACGTCCGGATCCGTTGTGGACGGTGTCAGGTAGACGCCGGGGACCTCGGAGACCGCCTTCTCCAGCCGCGACCGCCGCTCCGCCAGCGGCAGCCCCGTCACGTCCTCGTCGCCCAGTGCCAGCAGGTCGAACGCGACGAAGCTCGCCGGCGTCTCGACCGACAGCTTCCTGACCCGCGACGCGGCCGGGTGCAGCCGCAGCTGCAGCGTGTCGAAGCTCAGCCCGTCCGGTGTGACCAGCACGATCTCGCCGTCCACCACGCAGCGCGGCGGCAGTGCCTCCCGCAGCAGCTCGACGACCTCGGGGAAGTACCGGGTGAGCGGCTTGTCGTTGCGCGAGCCCAGCTCCACCTCGTCGCCGTCGCGGAACACGATGCAGCGGAAGCCGTCCCACTTCGGCTCGTAGGAGAGCCCGTCCCCGCGCGGCAGCTCGGGCACGGACTTCGCGAGCATCGGCTTCACCGGCGGCATCACGGGCAGGTCCACGACCCGACCATAAGCTCAGCGCAACGACACCGCGAGCTTTTCGAGCTCCCGCACGTCGGCGTCCATGCCGTCGTCCTCGGGGATCGCGAGCGCGATCGGCCGCCGCAGCGTCACGGCACCCGAGCGGCGCGTCTCGAGCCCGGCGCGCAACCGGTCGGCCAGCGGCAGCGAGTCCGGCGTCTCCGCGACGTACGGGCTGATCCGCACCAGCCCGTCCCGGCACTCGATCACCCGCCGGTAGTAGCGCCGGTGCACACCCCGCAGCGAGAACGCGTCCCGCCGCGACGGCACGCGGTGCAGGGCGTCCTCGGGGAACGACTCGTGCAGCAACGTCCACAGTGGAGCCAGCCGGTGGTACGCGCGCAGGTGCCGCAGCCACAGGCGCGACGCCGCGAACCGCATCGCCGCGATCGGGTAGATCACGCCGACCACGCAGAGCAGCACGCCCGGCAGCAGGAACCACACCGCGGTCGTCAGCAGCCAGCGGGGGAGCGGCTCGCCGAAGTAGCGGGAGACGTTGGAGGACACGAAGATCGCGTCGGCCGGCACCAGCAGCGCGAGGCCCGTCGAGGTGATCAGCAGCCCGCGCCGCAGCCGGGGCTCGGCGCCGCGCGCGTACCGGCGCGCCCACACGAACATCGTCGCGAAGCCGTAGAGCAGGTACCCGTTGCCGAGCGCGTAGAACACCGTGATCGCGAGGACCCCGGTCGGCCCGCCGCCGAGCGAGTTCGGCACGCGCGCCGCCGCCACGCGCAGGTCGTCGGGGATCGCGAGCACCGCCCACGTCATCACGGTGATGCCCAGCACGAGCGGGACGAGCTGCAGCAACGCCTGCCGCCTGGCCGGCGCGTCGTCGAGCGCGGAGAAGATGAAGAAGCAGATCAGGCCGTACACGCCGACCTGCAGCATCGAGTGCTGGATCAGCTGGCACACCATCGGGTCGAGGCCGAGCAACCACCGGCCGCCGGACGCCGCGCGCCCGAACGGGTAGCCGATCGCCCAGCCCGCCACCAGGACGGTGACGCTGCGCAGACGCGGGTCGGACGGGCGGCGCGCCAGCAGGTACAGGACCACCGCCAGCGCGGAGAACGCGACGATGCCCTGCGTCTCCTTCAGGTACTCCACCTACAACCACCCCAGGCGGTCGGCGAGCGAGGCGGACATCCGGCGCGCGGGACCCTCGGAGGCCCGCGGCGCGACCTTGTCGAGCACCGACGCCCACTCCAGGATGATCGTCGCGACCGTCTCCGCCTCGCGTTCGTGGGCGGAGTCGTAGGACGTGCGCCGCAGCGCCCGCCGCACCGCGTCCGGTTCGAGGTCGGGGTAGAGGCCCGTGAGCAGGTCGTCGTCCTGCTCGTCGCTCGTGTGCCCGGCCAGCAGGTGCCCGAGCTCGTGCAGGATGATGTGGTTCTGGTGCGCCTTCGACGTCTCCTGCTGGTACAGGATGTAGTCGGCCTTGGCCGTCGCGATCCACACGCCGTACGGGCCGGGCACCGGGATCGGGTGCGCGATCAGCCGGATCGGCTTGCCACGCTGGTCACCGACCCGGCGGCAGAGCTCCTGCACGTCGAGCGGCGGCTGGATGTCCAGCTCGTTCAGCAGGCGGCGGCACCGCCTGCGCAGATCGCGTTCGGCCACGAGTCATCCTTCGCCGCGCTCGGCCTGTTCCTGGCGGTAGACCACGTCGAGCAGTTCCATGACCAGGCGGCGGCGGTCCGGGGACAGCTCGCCCGCGCGCATGGCCATGAGCTGCGCGTCGCTGCCCGCGGTGAGCTCGTTGAGGCGCGACTGCTCGTCCTGCAACGACTTCAGCTGCTCGTCGACGCGGTCGGTGACCTCGTCGTCGAAGAAGTAGCTAACGGGCACACCGAAGAAGCCTGCCAGCGCCTGCAGGTGCTTGAACGTCGGGTTGTCCTTCTTGCCCTTGCGCAGCTGCCAGATGTAGCTCTGCGAGATCGTCACGCCGGTGTCGGCGATGGCTGCGGCCACCTGTTCGTTGCTGTACTCCTGGCCCGACCTCGCGGTGTGCCGGGCGAAGAGGTTGTTGAGCCTGTCGGCCAGCGACCGGTCCCCCATGGCCGGCTCCCCTCGTCGGCTGTACGTTTTCCACCCACGGAAAGGGCTGATCGGGTGGCCAGATTTTCACCAGTTGAAAGGCCTCCACTGGTCAACATAGACTCCACCCCGTGCCCGTCTCAACTGCGGAGGGTGTCCGCGCGGTCCGGGACGGTCACCGAGTCCACCTGATCGCCACCTCGCGGAGGTCCTCCGGACATGGCGCTTGCTGAACGACAGGGGTCGTTCCACCGCTCGGTGATCGACGTCGTCTACAAGACCATGAACCAGCTCGCCCAGGCGGAGTCGCCTCACGAGGTCTACGAGCTGCGCGAGCAGCTGCGCGCCGCCCTGCCGTGGTGGCGGGGGCTGCTGCGGATGCACGAGCCGAACGAGCGGCACCGCTGCCGGTCGTGCCGCACCTGGTACGGCCAGCACCGCGCGTGGCCCTGCCCGGTGTGGCGGGACGCGGTGCAGGCGCTGCACCAGCTCAACGACATGTACGGGTTCCTGGGGGCGCCGCACGTCTCCGATCTCGTCCCGGGGGAGCGGGTGGTCGTGAGCGGTTCCGGCCGCCTGGACGACCGGGACCGCTCGCGCTCGTCCTAGTGGCGCGTCTCGGAACGTTGGCGAGGTGATCCACGCTCAGCAGGGCACCTCGCGGCTCTGCCCCCACGCCCCCGTACAACCAGTACGAGGACGTGGGGGCAGAGCCACGGTGCACCCGTCTGACCGCGAATTCCCCCGGCAACGTTCCGAGCCACACCACTAGAACGACACCTTGTCCGTGCTGTCGGCGCGCAGCACCGACTGCTGGCCGAACTGGGACTTGTAGTCGGTGCGGATCTCCTCGATCTCGCGGTTCGCGCCGCGGTCGGAGAGCGGGTAGAGCAGGATCAGGACGTAGGAGTCCTCCTTGCCGCCCTTCCACTGGCCGTGCGCCTGCAGCCACGTGAGCCCGTCGGGGAACGCCGGCGTCACCTCCCGGTCGAGGAACGACTCGAACTGCGCCGGGGTGATCGGGGTGCCGTCCTGCAGGTTGCCGCCGAAGTACAGCTCGGTGCGCTTGTACTGCTCGCCGGGGGAGGGGGCCGCCGTGCCGGCGGCGCTCGCCGAGGTGAGGCCCAGCATGAGGGCTCCGACGAGCCAGGCAACGGTTCCGCGTCGTGTCGTCATGCGCACATTCAACCGGCCGGGACCCGGCCGGTTGAACGTGTTTCGCGCAGTGGGAATCAGCCGATCTTGAAGCTCTGCGCCGAGGAACCGTTGCAGGTCAGCTGCACCAGTCGCACGCCGTCACCGGTGCCGGTCGAGGCGCTCAGGCACTTGCCGGAGTGCCGCGCGGTGAGCGTCGAGTAGCCGTCGGAACCGGTGGTGACCCGCCACTGCTGGTTGGTGGCGCCGAAGTTGTCCCACAGGTGGATGCCGGCGTTGTCCGCGGTGGACACGTCGCTCACGTCGAGCACCTTGTTCGGGTCGTTGCGGTACTCGACGCGCGAGTAGCCGTCCGTCGTCGCCACGACGCGGAAGTTCTGCGCCGTGGTGCCGTTGCACGCGTACTGCTGGATGACGGTGCCGTTGGCCAGTCCCGCCGCCGCGGCGTCGACGCACTTGCCGTTGCCGCGGTTGGTGATCGTCTTCCACTCGCCCTGCGGCGGCGGGGTGCCGCCACCGCCCAGCCAGAGCAGGCTGTCGATCAGGAAGTCGTTCTGCGTGGCGCTCGCGAACGTGGACGACAGCGGCCGGTTCGCCGCGTAGTCCATGGCGTTGTGGCCGAAGTTCGCGTAGATCATCTTGTAGTTCTTGTTGGTCCACATGATCGGGTAGTAGCCCGAGCGCCACTGCTGGTTCGGGTCGGTGCCGAGCGGGAAGCTCGACGGGTCGACGCTCGCCAGCACCTGGATGTTCGGGTTCTGCCGCAGGTCGCGGTCCCAGCTGTACCACTCGCTGACCGCCGACGTGAACTTCTCCGGCAGGCGCAGGGTCGAGGGGTGGCTGCGGGTCTCGACCTTCAGCACGGCCGTGGTCGGGCCCCACGTGTTGCTGACGAAGTTGCCCTTCGCCAGGAACGTGTTGTGGTACCAGGACCACTCGTTCGCGTTCTGGGTGAACGCGCTGACGTGGAAGCCGAAGAAGCCGCCTCCCGCCTCGATGTAGCGCTGGAAGCCCGCACGCGCGGCGGACCCGGTGGGCGCGTCGTCGAGGAAGACCACGACCTGCGCCTGGGCCGGGGTCAGGGTGTTCAGCCTGTTCCAGTCGGTGGTGGACTCGTAGGTGAAGCCGTTCTCCTGTCCCGCGCGGGTGAGCCACGGGTTGGCTTCCTTGACGAACGCGATGTGCGCCGCGTCCCAGGTCCCGTTGTAGAACGCGAGGACCTTGAACGGTGCCGCTTGTGCCGAGATCGGTGCCGAGAGAGAAACCGGGACGAGGGTGGCGGCGAGCATTGCCAGCAACGCCAACAGTTTTCGGGCCATTCGGGTACACACCTTCGTGTAGCAGGGGTTGCGCGCCCGAAGATCATCGTAGAGAAGGTCTAGACCTGTTGGGGACCGGTACGTTCACAGAATTCTTTTGCGCCACAACAGGAAGCCGCCGAGCACGGCGAGCCCGCCCAGGGCCGCGACCACGGCCGCCATGCCGAACCTCGTGGCGTCCGAGGGAGGTTGTTCGCTGCTGGACGCAACGGGAACGGCCTTCGGGATGCTGGAGGCCGGCGCGGACGGCTTGGTCGAGGGTGGCGTGCTCCGGCTCGGCGGGGTGGCCCGCGTGGGCGGTGCGGCGGCGGGAGCCTGCTGGGCCGTCGGCGGTGCAGCGGGTGCGGCCGGTGCGGCGATCTCGACGTCCGTGCACGAGTAGTAGGTGTCGGGCGTGTCCGTGTTCTGCCACACCGTGTAGAGGAGGTGGCGTCCCGTGCGGTTCTTCGGCAGCTGGACCTTAAACTCGTACGAGCCGTTCACGAGCGGGGGAGAGGGCACGTTCAGGAACTGGTCGAGGTCGGCCCACCGCAGCGGCCGGGTCGGCGTGTAGCCGTCGCGCGTCACGTAGAACCGGAACGAGCCCTGGTGCGGGATCGTCGCCCGGTAGGTGAAGCCGGTGTCCTTGAGCTTCGTCACGGGCCACTCGGCGCTCGGCAGGTCGAGACCGGCGTACTTGGCGAGGCCGGCACTGCACAGCCGGCCGTCCGGGACCTTCTGCGCGTCGAGGCCGCGCACGTTCGGCAGCCGGATGTTGTCCCACTCCGTGGACGGCAACCCCGCCGCGATGGCGCTGCGGCACGGCGAGGATGATGCTGTGGGCTGACCAGGTGAACACAGGAAAGCCCTGCTCGCGGGGTCGGTGGGCGCGCCGTGGGCGTGCGCGGGGACCGCGGAGAGCAACATGAGCAGCGATAGCACGCCCACAAGGCGAAACACGGGCACCGCCCCCTTCCTTCTAGGGGTACGCGTGCCAGACCCGAGTCGTTCACGGAAGATGTATTGACATGTCCTTCGCTGATGAGGTGTCCGCGGCCGCAGCCCGGCTCGGTGGAGTCGCCCGCACCACGCCGCTCGAGGTGAACCAGCGGCTGTCCGAGCGGACCGGCGCCCGCGTGTGGTTCAAGCGCGAGGACCTGCAGGTGGGCCGCTCGTACAAGCTGCGCGGCGCGTTCAACCTGCTCTGCCAGACCGAGTTCGCCTTCGGTGGCGCCGTCTGCGCCTCGGCCGGCAACCACGGCCAGGGCATGGCCTACGCCTGCCGCCGCCTCGGCATCGAGGGCCGCGTGCACGTGCCGCGGACCACGCCGCGCCAGAAGCGCGACCGCATCGCCGCCCTGGGCCAGGGCATGGTCCAGCTCGTCGTCGACGGCGACACCTACGACGACGCGGCCGCGCTCGCCAAGGAGTACGCCGTGGCGACCGGCGCCACGCTGGTCCCGGCCTTCGACGACCGCCGCACGGTCGCGGGCCAGGGCACCGTCGGCCTGGAGATCGTGCAGCAGCTCGGCGGCGCCCCCGACGTCGTCGTGGTGCCCATCGGCGGCGGAGGCCTGCTCTCCGGCGTCGGCACGTGGTTCAAGGAGCGCTTCCCGCGCACCCGCATCGTCGGTGTGGAGCCGGCCGGCGCCGCCTCGATGATCGCCGCGATCCACGCCGGCGGCCCCGTCACCCTGCCGGAGGTGGACTCGTTCGTCGACGGCGCCGCGGTCCGCCGCGCGGGCGACGTGACGTTCCCGATGGTCCGCGACTCCGGCGCCGAACTGCTGACCGTCGCCGAGGGCGCGGTGTGCACGGAGATGCTGGAGCTGTACCAGATCGACGGCATCATCGCGGAGCCCGCGGGCGCCCTGGCCTCGGCCGCGCTGCTGGAGGAGATCTCCGTCGCGCCCGACTCGACGGTGGTGTGCCTGCTCTCCGGCGGCAACAACGACGTGTCGCGCTACGCCGAGATCGTCGAGCGGTCGATGATCCACCGCGGCCTCAAGCACTGGTTCCTCGTCGAGTTCCCGCAGGAGCCGGGGGCGCTGCGGCGGTTCCTGGACGACGTGCTGGGCAAGGACGACGACATCGTGCAGTTCGAGTACATGAAGCGGGACAACCGGGAGACCGGTGCCGCGCTGGTGTGCATCGAGCTGGGCCGGCGGGAGGACTACGACCTGCTGTGGGGCCGGATGAAGGAGTCGCCGCTCAAGATCCAGCACGTGGAGCCGGGGTCGACGGCGTACCGGTTCCTGATCTGAGCGTCAGCGGGTGACGTCCGCGAGCAGGTCGGGCAGCAGGTGCCGGAACTGCTGCCGGGCCTCGGCGTCCTGGCGCAGCGGCAGGACCAGTTTCGCGGCCGGGTAGGTCAGGCTCAGCACGGCGCCCTTCGGCCACTCGGGTCCGGCGGCCGACCAGGTGGAGGCCGAGTTCCGCTCGGCCTGGGTGGCGTCCGGCAGGGCGATCCGCTCCTCGATCTCCGCGGAGATCAGCGTGCGACGGGCCCAGGTCGCGACCGTCGCGATCGGCTTCAGGTCGTCCGGCAGGTACGCGGACGCGTGGATCACGCGGTCCTCGGTGAGGACGACACCGGTCCACCAGGTCGTCTTGCGGGAGCGGTGGTGCCCGGCGTCGACGTACACGGCGTCGTCGTCGCCCAGCAGCACCGCGATCCTGTGCGCGACGTCCAGCTTCGGCTCGCGGCCCTGCTCGTCGGCCAGGGCCTGCCGGAGGTCGCGGGTCAGGTCGTTGCTCACGATGATCCATCGTCGCGCCTCATGACGCCCTGGGGAAGGGCGTGCCGGGCACCCCGTCGGCGGAATGCCCGGCACCTGGCGTGGAACTACGGCTTGGGAGGACAGACCTTCCAGGCGAAGTGGTACGTCGTCTCGATCGACCCGTCCGTCGAGTCCATCGCGATGAAACTGGTGACCTTCTTCGGGTCGGACGTGCCCGCCATGACCCGCAGCTCCGTGTTGATGTTGAAGTTCCGCTTCTCGCCGCACGGGTGGTAGACGATGGCGGCCACGTCGGTCGTGTCCGTCGCCTGCCAGTCGTCGCTGAACGGGCCGCGGTAGTTGTGCTGCTTGTACTCCGTCTGCGACATGCCCTGGAAGTAGTAGTTCGCCTTCTCCAGGGCGGTGGCGCCGCGTTCGAGGTGCGCGAAGCCGCGGTAGTCCGTGGACGAGATGCCGTAGGTGAAGCCGGACGGCACGTTGACGCGCAGGTTCAGCTGGCAGTTCTTGCGGAAGTCGGTCGGCAGGGCCTGGGGGCCGACCTGCGCCATGAACTCGCTGTAGGTGACGGTGAACGCCTTGTTGTCCGGGCTGACGGCCACCGCCGCCGTGCCTGCCCGGCAGCCTGAGCCGTTGATCGTCACGACGTCGATGGTGATGTGGTCCGGCGGCGGGGTGTCGCCGGGGGCGCCGCCGGGCGGGATGATGATCGTCGACATCGCGAGCGCGGCCGCGGCCAGTGTGTTGAGCATGGGGCACCTTTCCGTCGGGGTTGTCCGCAGAATGAACGGGCGGCGGTTATCGGTGCCTCGTCAGCAGCGCTTCCAGGAGAACTGGTACTTCGTGCTCACGCTGCTGTCCGTGGAATCCATCGTCATGAAGCTGTTCGCCTTCGACGCGGTTCCCGCGTTCACGCGCAGTTCCGTGTTGATGTTCAGGTGCCGCACTTCTCCGCACGGGGCGTAGACGATTTCCGAGACGGTCGCGCGGTCGGTCGCCTGCCAGTTGTCGCTCTTCGGGCCGGTGAACGTGTGGGTGCGGCTCGCGCCCTGCGACATGCCCTGGAAGTAGTAGTTCCCTCTTTCCGTGCCTGTGGCCCCCTGCTGGAGGTTCGCGAAGCCGCGGTAGTCGGCCTGGGCGATGCCGAACGTGAAGCCCTGCGGGTAGCTCACCTTGATGTTGAGCTGGCAGTTCTTCCGGAAGTCGGTGGGGCCGGAGCCCTGGCCGGCCTGGGCGAGGTACTGGCTGTAGGTGACCGTGAACGCCGTGCGGTCGTCCGCGGCCGCGACGGCCGCGGTGCCGGCGGGACAGCCGGAACCGTTCACGGTGACGACGTCGATCGTCACGAAATCGGGAACATCGGGTGCTGCGTGCGCGGGCGCGGTGAGGATCGCGGACAACGCGAGGGCAGCAGCCGCCACCGTTTTCAGCATGGCCAGCCTTTCTTGTCATGACTTCGGTAGCGGCGGCGGAAATCCGACGATATCGGAAACCCTGCGTGGTGACGGGCCGCCGATCGGGTGACCCCATATTCCGGTAGTGCGCGCAGGAATGTACGACGAATTGCACGGCCGAAATCTTCGGACGCGCGCGAACCATGCTCACCCGCCGTGCGGAGAATTGACCTGACGATTGTCTGACGATCGCCGCGGACTGCGCCGGACGAGTGAGGGGCGCGTCTCCCCTGGCCCGGGAAGAAGCGCCCCTGGTGCGGCGTTCACACTGGTGACGTTGTCCGATCCTCGACGAGGAGTGCGCCTGATGGCTCCCGACCAGCTGACCGTCTACTCGACCTCGTGGTGCGGCTACTGCCGGATCCTGAAGAGCTCGCTCGACCGCGAAGGGATCGAGTACGTCGAGATCAACATCGAGGAGACGCCGGGCGCGGCCGACTTCGTGATGGAGGTCAACGGCGGCAACCGCACGGTGCCCACGGTCCACTTCCCGAACGGCGCGGCGCTGACGAACCCGTCGCTCGCGCAGGTGAAGGAGCAGCTGGCCGCCTGAGGGCGGTCACTCGTAGAGGTGCGCCGTGGTCGACTGACCGTCGAGCGACTCGCGGATGATGTCCGCGTGGCCCGCGTGCTGGGCGGTCTCCCGGATGAGGTGCAGCACGATCCGGCGGATCGACATCGGCTGCGGGTCCGGGTCCCAGGGGGCGCTGGGGAGTGGCACGAGCTTGTCGAGCGAAGCGGTGCGCAGGGCCTCGTCGGTCCGGCGCACCGCTTCGTCGTAGGAGGCGAGCAACTCGCCGAAGTCCCCACCCGTCCAGGTGTACTGGTCGAAGTCCAGCATGCCGGGCGGAGGGAGTGGCTGCTCGGTCAGGATGTGCGTCCAGCCGCGCTCACACCAGGTGAGGTGCTTGAGCAACCCACCCAGCGTGAGCGTGCTGACCGTCGTCCGCTTCACCGCGTCGGCCGGGGTGAGCCCCCGCACGGTGACGCGGAACGTCCTGCGCTGGTCGTTCAGTTCGTGCAGCAGATCGGTGAGCTCCATGGTCATGCAGTGAAGCTATGACCGAACTAGGACGACTCAAGTCCTAGTCAGGACGACCACTAGCAGTAGAGGTTCCCACCGGGGGTCACACCGATGACGCCGGTGATCCGGTTGTAGTTGTTGACGCGGCTCTGGACCTGCGCCGGGTTGCGGCCGTCGCACTCCAGGGAACCGTTGATGCTGCGGATCGTCTGGCCGAATCCGGCGCCGTTGACCATCGCGTCGTGCGCGGTCATCGAGCCGGGGCCGCGCTGCGTCATCCAGTACCAGATCGCCGTCCGCCACGCGGTGGTGGAGTTCTGCGCCACCTGGTACGGGTTCTGCAGCAGGTTCAGGCCGAGGTAGTCACCGGCGGCCTTGTAGTTGAAGTTCCACGACAGCTGGATCGGACCGCGGCCGTAGTAGGCGTAGGTGCCCGCCGGGCAGCCGTAGGGCTGGCTCTCGTCGCAGAGATCGTTGTTCTTGTTGATCTCTTCGATGTAGACGAAGTTGCCCGTCTCGTGCGCGGTGTTCGCGAGGAACGCCGCGACCTCCTGCTTCTTCACCGTGTCGCTGCCGGACGTGCCGAACGCGGGGATGGTGCGTGCCGCGTCGACGAAGCCCTGGTAGGTGTAGAAGCTGTTGCGACCGGAGAACAAGCTGTTGAACTGGGACTCGCTGATGGGGAAGCCACCGCCGCCTCCGCCGCCACCACCGCAGTTGTGCGGCTCCCAGAACCAGGTCGAGATGGTCGGGTCGTAACCGGGGTTGTCGTGCTCGGCGATGTAGTAGGAACCGTTGTAGCGCACGATGTTGCCGGTGTAGTACTGCCGTCCGGCGACCCAGTCGGTGGCGCTGGTGCAGGTGCCGCCGCCGCCACCTCCACCACCGCCGTCACAGCTCGTCGGCTCCCAGTACCAGGTGGAGACCGTCGGGCTGTAGCCCGGGTTGTCGTGCTCGGCGACGTAGTAGTTGCCTTCGAATCTCACGATCGAGCCGGCGGTGTACCACGCGCCCTGAACCCAGTCCGTGAAGGTGCAGGCCTGCGCGGACACTTCTGCCTGTGAGGACGCGGTCGGTGCGATGACGGCCAGCGAAGCCGCCATCACACCTGCCGCGAGAGACGCCAAGATGCGTTTTTTCAGCAAGGTCACCCACTCCTGGAGTCTTGGTGCATCCGAGGAATCAAGGATGTGAACAGTGCTGAGGTTGGCACCAGTGGTCCAGACCAGTCAAGGGTCTAGACCTTTTTCGCCACTCGCAGTATTGCGCGGACTAGCAGTACAGGTTGGATCCTGTTGCGACGCCGATGATCCCGGTGAAGGAGCGGTACTTCGAGACGCGGCTCTCGACCGTGCCGGGGTTGCGGCCGTCGCACTCCAGGGAACCGTTGATGCTGCGGATCGTCTGGCCGAAGCCGCGCGAGTTGACCATCGCGTTGTGCGGGGTCATGGTGCCGGGACCGTTCTGCGTCATCCAGTACCAGATCGCGGTCCGCCACGAGATGGTGGCGTTGGTGGCGACCAGTTCCGGGTTGCCCAGGAGGTTCTGGCCGAGGTAGTCGCCCGCCGCCTTGTAGTTGAAGTTCCACGACAGCTGGATCGGGCCGCGGCCGTAGTACTTCTGGGGTGAGGGGCAGCCGTAGGGCTTGGTCTCGTCGCAGTAGTCGCCGTTCTGGTTGATCTCGCGGATGTAGTACAGGCCGCCGGTCTCGTGCGAGACGTTGGCGAGGAACGCCGCGAGCTCCTGCTTCTTCACCGTGTCGCTGCCCTGGTTCGCGAACGAACCGAACGTCGCCATCGCGTTCTTCAGGCCGGCGTAGGTGTAGAAGCTGTTGCGGGACGGGAACATGCGGTTGAACTGGGCTTCGGTGACGATGAAGGGCGCCGCCGTCGCCGGCTGAACGAGCGTGAAGACGCCGATCAACGCGACGAACAGGGCGGCGGCGCGGGTCCTGAGCATGGGACCAACTCCTCGGAGTGTCAGGGCGGCCACTGCGTGTTACCGCTCTCACGGTGGCAGGCCGGGTACTCCGAGCACAAGAGGTGGTCTATACCTTTTAGGTACGTGAACCGGTTCGTCAGCTGCCGGACCCGTACGGGCGGGTGATGATCTCGAGCGCGTGCCCGTCCGGGTCGTCCCAGTAGACGCCGCGGCCGCCATCGTTGCGGTTGATCTGTCCCGGCTGGCTGTGGAACGGGTCGGCCCAGTAGTCGAGGCCGCGCTCCTGGATGCGGCCGAAGATCTGGTCGAACTCCTCCTCGGACACCAGGAACGCGTAGTGCTGGCCCGTGATGGGGCCGGTGGCGGTCATGTAATCGAGGGAGACGCCGTTCGCGACCTCGACGACGAGGAACGGGCCGTAGCGCACCGGGTCCGGCAGGCCGAGCAGCTCGGTGAGGAAGCGGGCGGAGTGGTCCTGGTCGCTGACGTGGACGATGGTGTGGTTGAGCTGTACGGGCATGACACCTGCTTACTCCAGGTGTCATGCCCACGCACGGGTATTACGCCCTGATCGAGAACACCGGCCACGCACCGGTGTGGGTGGACTTGCGGGTCTCGTAGTCGATCGTGTTGGCGATGAGGTCGCTCGGCCGGTTCTCCACGAAGTTCGCGTAGAACGTCGTGTCGGCGCCACCCGAGTACGGCACCGCCAGGTCGCGCTTGGTGGTCGCGCTCCCACCTGGCGTCCACGACTTCACCAGCAGCCGCCGGCGATCCGCGCTCGCGTAGGAGAAGTCGACGCCGCTCCCGGTCGCCACCAGGTCCTTGAACAACGACGTCGACGTGTCGACCGTCGTGGAGGTCCAGGTGCCATCGGCGAACCGCGAGAGCACGATCCGCGCACTGGTGCTGGTGTGCACGCCGTAACCGAGCACGAGCGAGCCGTCCGCCAGCGGCACGGTCACCGGGTTCTCCTCCGGCAGGGTCTTGTCGGCGGGCAGGTCCGTCGGGTTCGTCGTGACCACACGCGCCTTGTCGGTGTCGGACGAGTCGATCACCGTGCCGAGCGACGCGCCGCCGACCGTGAACAGGTTCCCGGACGCCATGTCGAGGTACGCCACGTAGATGTTCTTGCCACCCCCGTTGTGGCCCTTGGGTCCGCCGTGCAGCGACCAGGTGAGGTAGACGCGGCCGTCGCGGTGCGTCACGCCGAACGCGTACACCTCGGCGTACCGGTCGGCGGTGCGGCCCGAGTCGATGACCGTGCGCGGCGCGGACCACGTGCGGCCGTTGTCCGTCGACTTGATCATCTTGTACGTGCGGTACGGGTGGGACAGGTCCGTGTTGTGGCTGTAGAACAGGTGGATCGTGGCCCCGGTGACGATCGGCTCCGGGTAGGTGTTGCGGTCGGTGCTGATCGTCCGCGCGGTCCACGTGCCGGTGATCGACCGCGGCGTGGGCGCGGTGTAGAGCTGCATCGACGTGGTGTGCGTGGCGCGGAAGACCGCGAGCCGGCCGTCGCCGAGCTGCGTGAGCACCGGGTAGTCGTGGTAGGCGTTGTCGTGCGTCAGGTTCAGCGCGGCCACCCTGACCGCCGCCGACCAGCTGCCCGCGGCGTGGTCGAACGCCTTGACGTAGATGTCGTGCCGGGTCCCCGAGTACGTCACGAACGTCTTGTTCACCGTCGCGTCGTACACCCCCGCGCCGTTGGTGCGCAGGCACCCGTAGACGCTCGCCGTGGTGACCGTGTCGAGGGCCGGTGCGGCCTGCACCGGTTGACAAAATGCGACAAGAATCAGCAACACCGCGCCAAAAACGCGCATCGCCGACCTCCGATGGGTGTCGGGGCGGCGACGATCGGACAATACTGCCTTCCATGCGGAGACTGGTTGTAGTCGGACTGTTACTGGGCTTAACAGTTCCTGCCCAGGCGGCACGGGCGCAGGAAGATCCATCGTCGTTGGTGAACCCCTTCGTGGGGACGCAGAACTTCGGCAACACCTTCCCGGGCGCCTCGGTGCCGTTCGGAATGGTGCAGGTCAGCCCCGACACCGGGGGTCAGGGCGGGTACGACTACAAGGCGAACTCCATCTACGGGTTCTCGCAGACCCACCTGTCGGGCGTGGGCTGCGGCGTCATGGGCGAGCTGCCGGTGATGCCGACGGTCGGGTCCGTTGACAACGTTGACTTCAACGCTTACAAGTCCGAGTTCAGCCATTCGGACGAAGCCGCGCAGCCGGGCTACTACCGCGTCGGGCTGTCCCGGTACGGCGTGAACGCCGAGCTCACGGCGACGCAGCGCACCGGGTGGCAGCGCTACACGTTCCCGTCGAGCGGCGCGGCCAACGTCCTGTTCAACACCGGCCGGTCGAACCAGACGGTGCTGGACTCGGAGATCCACGTCGTCGGCGACCGGACGATCGAGGGCCGGGTGCGCAACGGCCGGTTCTGCGCGGGCAAGGACGAGCACACCGTGTACTTCACGGCGACGTTCGACCGCCCGTTCGCATCCTTCGGCGCGTGGCGGGGGAGCGTTCCCACGCCGGGGGTCCGCGACGCCGCCGGCACGGGCGGGAACGGCGCCTGGGTCACGTTCGACGCGACCGCCGACCGCGATGTCGTGCTGAAGCTCGGCCTGTCCTACACCGGCATCGAGGGCGCTCGGAAGAACCTCGCGGCGGAGGCTCCCTCCTTCGACTTCGACGGTGTCGTCGCGGGCGCGAAGGACGTCTGGCGCAAGCAGCTGGACGCCGTGAAGATCTCCGGCGGCACGAGGGACCGGCAGGTCGCCTTCTACACCGCGCTCTACCACTCGGTGCTGCACCCGAACCTCGCCGGCGACGTCGACGGGAAGTACACGGGCTTCGACGGGAAGGTGCGCACGGCGTCGGGCTACACGCCGTACCAGAACTTCTCGCTGTGGGACACGTACCGGCCGCAGAACCAGTTGCTGCAGATCCTGGAGCCGAAGGTCGCCCGGGACGTCGCACTGTCCGTCGTGGCCAGTGGGCGTGACGGCGGGTGGTTGCCGCGCTGGGCGCTGGCGTCGTCCGAGACCAACATCATGACCGGCGACCCGGTCACGCCGTTCCTCGTCGAGGCCTGGTCCAAGGGGCTGCTGAAGGGCTACGAGGACGAGACGTACCAGCTCCTGCGCGCCAACGCGACGTCGTTGCCGCCCGCCGACTCGCCGTACAACGGGCGGTCGGGTGTCACCTACTACGCGGACCGCGGCTACATCCCGTCCGGCCTGGAGCTCGGCAAGGACTGCGCGCACAAGGGCGGCGACAACGACTGCGTGCACCCGGCGTCCGCGACGCTCGAGTACTCGGCGGCCGACGCCTCGCTCGCGCTGATGGCCAAGGGCCTCGGCAAGAAGGCCGACGCGCGGATGTTCGCGGACCGCGGCCAGTGGTACCGCAACCTGTGGGACGCCTCGATCGGCCAGTTCCGCCCGCGCACCGCCGCCGGCACGTGGCTCGCGCCGTACAACCCGGTCGACGCCGCGCACCAGTTCCACGAGGGCGGCGCCTACCAGTACCAGTGGCTCGTGCCGCAGGACCCGGCCGGACTGGTGTCGCTGATGGGCGGGCGCAAGGAGACGGAGAAGCGGCTCGACTCGTTCTTCGTGTACGACAAGCTGCTCCTGGACCCGGCGGGCACGGCGAAGCGCGACTGGATCACCGAGCCGTACGACTACTACGGCAAGCCCACCTACAACCCGAACAACGAGCCCGACCTGCTGGCGCCGTACATGTACCTGTGGGCGGGCACGCCGTCGAAGACCGCGACGGTCGTGCGGGCGGCGATGACGTTGTTCACCACCGGTCCGGACGGCATGACGGGCAACGACGACCTGGGCACGATGTCGGCCTGGTACGTCTTCTCGTCACTCGGCATCTATCCGACGTTCAACGGGGCGGACTTCCTCGCGCTGTCCTCACCGCAGTTCGAGTCCGCGACCGTCCGAATCGGACAGTACGGCTCGCAGGGCGGCACGCTCACCGTGTCCGCCAAGGGTGTCTCGGACACCAACCGGTACATCAAGAGCGTGTCGTTCGGTGGTCGTGACGTCCGCAAGACCTGGCTGTCGTGGTCGTCGTTGCAGCGCGGGGGGAAGCTGACGCACGAGGTGTCGTCGAAGCCGTCGTCGTGGGGCACCGGACGCGGGGACGAACCGCCGTCGCTCAACGACGGCAAGGAAGACTTGCGCCGGGCGCTCTCGGCGTCGTTGCGCAGCAACGAGATCGTCGTGCCGACGTCGGAGTCCGAGCAGTCGCTGACACTGCAGCTCGACGTGCTGGCGCAGTCGCCCGGCGCGACGACGGTGCGTCCCGTCGTCACCGCTCCGGCCGGCTGGAAGGTGAGCGGCGCCAAGCCGTTCGTCATCGTGTCGCGGCACCTGGCGACGCAGAAGACCGTGCCGGTGACGCTGTCGGTGCCCGCGGGCACGGCGCCGGGGTCGTACGAGGTCGCCGTGCAGGTCGAGTCGGTGGCGCTGAAGGCCGTCGTCGAGGTGAAGCAGGCGGCGCTGTGCGCGTTCTCGACGTGCTCGATCGACGTGACGCCGGAGCTCAACCACGACGGCACCGCCACGGTGGCCGACTCCGCGTCCGGCAACTTCGACGGCGGCGGCTGGAGCTACGACGCCGCGCTGCTGCCGCCCGCCGGACCCGTGACGTGGGGCGGCATCACCTACCAGGCGCCCGACCCCACCGGCACGAAGCCGAACTTCGTGGAGGCACGCGGCCAGGGGCTCCTGCTGCCCAGCGGCCAGTTCTCGTGGCTGCACGTCGTCGGCTCGTCGCACAACGGGCCGGTGTCCGCCGCCTTCACCGTCTGGTACACCGACGGCACCTCGGCCGAGGTCTCCGCGTCGGTGCCGGACTGGGCGGGCGGCGGCCCGACCGTGCTGGAGATGCCGCACCGCATCAAGGCAGGACAGGGCGTGGACGGTCCGCCGGTGAGGCTGTTCGGCCAGTCGCTGCGGCTCGACGCGGCGAAGACGGTCCGGTCGGTGACGCTGCCGGACGACCCGCGAGTGGAGCTGTACGCGCTGACCCTGGCGTGATCCGCGCTGGTCGGGGTGCCCCCTTGACGAACCTCTCGGCGGGCACCTCGACCAGCCGGTACAGCAGCCAGGCCGCGACCATCGACACCACGAACATCCCGAGCGCCGCGAGCACCGGGAACGCGTGCACGTCCAGGAGCTTCTCGCTCACCCGGATGACGATCTGGTGGACCATGTAGAACGCGAACGACACGGTCCCCAGCCACACCATCCACTTCGAGCGCCACGGCGACCACGCGCCGGTGAGGTCGGCGACCGCGGCCGCCGGGATCAGCAGCGCCAGCGGGATGACCGTGCCCGCCACGTACGGAAACGACGCCGGCAGGTACCAGGAGCCGAGGTAGGCGACGACGAACAGCGCGCTCGCCGGCCAGAGCCCGAAGCCGATCCACTTCCCCTGCTGGACCACCCGGGCCATCGCCATGCCGAGGACGAACTCCAGCGCGCGCACCGGCGGGAAGACGAAGACGAACCAGTATTCGAGGTGTCCCGGCATTGACAGTGCAATGGCCGGAACTGTCAAAATCGCGATCACCGCGCCACTTGCCACCAGCCACGGCCTGTGCATCCGCCACTTGATCAGAAATGGGAAAGCCAGGTAGAACGCCAATTCGCAGGACAACGACCACGCGGGCGTGTTGAGACCGAAGTAGACGCTTTCGCCCGGAACCCACGCCTGCGTCAGCGTCAGGTTCGCGAGCGCGGCCGCCGGGCTCGCGGCACCGGCCGCGACGAGCACGACGAGCCAGGTCGCGAGGTGGTTGGGGAAGATCTTCGCGGCCCGCCTGCGCCAGACGGTGACCGGTTTGGTGTCCATTTTCGCGGACCACGTGAGCACGAATCCGGACAGGATGAAGAAGAAGCTGACACCGGTCGCGCCCTGGCGGAACGGCACGTCCAGGTACGGCCACAGACCGGCCGCGTTGATGTGGAATCCGAACACGACGAACGCGGCGATGAATCGCATGCCGGTGAGCGACGGTAATCGCTCCAGCTTCGTTTCCTGGTTCTGCACGACCGTGGACTCGCGTGGATATTGTCTGTTGTTACAGAATTCTCCCCGGCTGTGGAATAGTCGATCTCATGGAGCGACTCCCCAGCGGTGTCCGGACTCGGGTGTGGGCGGACGGCGACCGGATCGTCAAGCAGGTGGTCGAGGATCGGGAGGCGTTCGAGCGGGAGCTGACGGCCCTGCGGCTCGCCGGAGACGGGTGTCGTCCCGCGCGTGCCGGAGGTCGACCGGGAGAGCAGGACCGTGGTGCTCGAACGGCTGCGCTCCGAGGCCGTTCGGGAGGGCTGGGTGATCGTTTCGCCGGCGGACACGGCCCCGCCCTCCCTGGGGGCTGACCACCAGGGGAGCGCCGGGCTGACTTTAGCGCCGGCAGGGCCGCGTCAAGGTGCCGTTCGGCGATCTGTGCACAGGTCGGGGGTGGAGGGCGCGCCGAGGCCGAGTTGTCCACAGGTCGCCGGGAAGCCCTCTTGACAGCTCGGCGATTCGACTACGCTGTTTCTTGGTGGTCAGCCCCCGTGGAGGGCGGGGTCGTCGCTGCGGCGCGATCCCGACATCGGGCGTGCCGAGGTCGTCCACCTCCGCATCGGGTTCTCGCCTGCGTGACCGTCTCGGAGACGCCGAGCGAGCTGAGGCGGGCCGCGGAACAGGCCTGCTTCAAGGAATCGTGCTTCGCGCACCACTCGAAGAGACGTCGCGGTGGTTCGTGGACGGCGACGCACTGGTGCAGCGCGCCGACCGCGACGGCACCGACCACCTCGCCAGGGTCGTCGGCGAGGACTGGTTCTGGTACAGCACGACGGCACGCGGCCGGCTGATGTTCCGCGCGGCCGTGGTGGCGACGTTCACCGAGACCCACCCCGAGACGAGCGCGCTGGCGCGGCGGTTGCTGGACCGGATGAACCGGGCCTGGGAGCCGCAGTCGATCGACGCCCGCCGCACGCACGTCTCATGACCAGGCGGACAACTCCAGCTTCGAGGTGAACGACCGCTCGACCCCCGACACCGGGTCCACGAAGGACAGATCGCGGGCCAGCAACTGCAGCGGCGAAGAGAAGTCGTCGAGCGGACGCTCCCGCAGCACCGGGTAGAAGTCGTCGTTCACGATCGGCACGCCGAGCCCGGACATGTGCAGCCGCAGCTGGTGCGTCCGCCCGGTCACCGGCTTCAGCCGGTACCGCCCCAGCCCGTCGCGGTGCTCCACGAGCGACACGTGCGTCTCGGCGTTCGGTTCGCCGTCGGTCTCGAACGCGGTGATGATCCCGCGCTCCTTGATGATCCGCGACCGCACCACGCGCGGCAGCTCCAGCGCGGGGTCGTACGGCGCGATCGCCTCGTACTCCTTGTGCACCAGGCGATCGCGGAACATCGTCTGGTACTTGCCGCGCAGCTCGCGGCGCACCACGAACAGCACCAGCCCGGCCGTGACGCGGTCCAGCCGGTGCGCGGGGGAGAGGTCGGGCAGGCCCAGCGAGTCGCGCAGCTTCACGAGCGCCGTCTGCATGATGTGCTGGCCGCGCGGGATCGTCGCGAGGAAGTGCGGCTTGTCGGCCACCACGATGTCCTCGTCCTGGTGGACCACCCCGACCTCGAACGGCACGGGCACCTCCACCGGCAGGTCGCGGTGGAACCAGATGTAGGAGTCCGGCACGAACGGCGTGTCGGCGCCCAGCGGTCCGGAGACGCCCCAGATCCGGTCCTCGGCCAGCATCTCGTCGATGCGCTCGGCGGCCACGCGCGGCAGGCGGTCCACGAGGTGGTCGCGCAACGACGCCCACGTGCCCTCGGAGGGCAGCTTCAGCCGGGCCGCGTCCAGGCCGGCCCGCTGGGGGAGGGGGGAGGAGGGTTTGCGTCTCATCGCACCGGTCAGTCTAAATGGTCGGGAAAACCGAACAGTATCGCTTGCAAACATTCGCTGTACCGAATGGACCGCGCGACCGAGACTGGGCGCATGGCGGTTTTCCTGGTCCTCGGCTCGGTCGTCTCACTGCAGTTCGGCGCGGCGTTCGCGAACCGGCTCTTCGGCGACATCGGGGCTCCGGGCGCCACGGCGCTGCGGCTCGGGATCGCGGCGCTGATGCTCGTGGTGATCGCCCGGCCGAAGTTCCGCCAGGAGACGATCGTGCTCGGGCTGACGCTCGCGGGCATGAACGGCACCTTCTACCTCGCGCTCGAACGCATCCCGCTGGGCGTGGCGGTGACGATCGAGTTCCTCGGGCCGCTCGGGCTCGCGGCCGTGCTGAGCAAGCGCGCCAGGGACTTCGTGTGGGTCGGGCTCGCCCTCGTCGGTGTCGTCGTGCTGGGCGTGCGCGAGTACACCGGCGCGAAGCTCGACCTCATCGGCGTGGCGCTCGCGTTGTTCGCGGCCGTGTTCTGGGCCTGTTACGTGCTCGCGGGGCGCAAGGTCGCGACCGCGGGACTCGGTGTCGGGGGCCTCTCGGGCGCGAGCCTGATCGCGGCGGCGCTCACCCTGCCGTACGGTCTCGCGGCGGCCGGCGGCACCCTGTTCGAGCCCCGGATCCTGCTGCTCGGCACGCTCGTGGCCCTGCTCGCGTCCGCGATCCCGTACGCGCTGGAGATCAAGGCGCTCAAGTCGCTCGAGGCCAGCACGTTCGGCGTGGTGCTCGCCCTCGAACCGGCGGCCGCCGCGCTCGCCGGGGCGTTGCTGCTCGGCCAGCACCTGAGCGTGATCTCGTTGTGCGGCATGGCACTGGTGATCACGGCGGGGGTCGGAGCGGCGCTACGGAAAGCGCCAGCGCCTCGCGAAACGCCCGCACGGCCGGATGCTGACCTCGTCCTGCCCGTGCCGCAGTGAACAGCAGCCGGGACATCGGCACCGGCAGCTCGTGCAGGTCCACGGTGATCTCGCGGTCGTACCAGACGAGGTCGGGCAGCAGCGCGACCGCGAGACCCCGTTCCACGAACCGCAGCTTCACCAGCACGTCGGTCGACGAGGAGCGCACGTCGGGCTCGTAACCCTGGTGGCGGCACCAGTGCACGTTGAACGTCCGCTGCGGGAACCCGTCGGGCTCCATGATCCACGGGTGCGTGCCCACCTCGGAGAGCGGCAGTCCACGCGGGACGGCCAACCGGATCGGGTCCCGGACCAGTTCCCGGTACTCGAGACCGGTGAACCGCGCCTCCGGCTGGTCCGGCCACTCCTCCACGAAGACGAGGTCGAAGTCCCTGGCGTTCAACGCGGAAAGCGCTTCCGCGGGGTCGAGCACCTGGAACTCGATCCGCAGGGACGGGTGCTCGTCGCGCATCCGCGCGAGCGTGGCCGGGATCAGCGCCAGCGCCGCGGTCTGGAACGTCGCGACCCGCAGCGTGCCGGTGATCTCGTGCAACGACGCCGCGACCTCGGACTCGGCCTGGTCCAGCCGGGCGAGGACCTCCTCGGTGTGCCGCACCAGAATTTCGGCCTGCGGCGTGAGCTTGACACGCCGCCCGACCGGTTCCAGCAACGGCACGCCGACCTCGTTCTCCAGCAACGACAGCTGCTGCGACACCGACGAGGGGCTGTAGTTCAACGCCTGCGCGACGGCGGCGAGCGTCCCCCTCCGGGAAAGTTCGCGGAGCAGTCGCAGACGGTGGAGGTCGAACATCCGATCATTATCCGATACAGTCCCGCTACCGCCCCCTGAGAAAACGTGCTGTCCTCAGCACGCTTTGAGGAGGTATCGGGATGTCCAAACGACTCCGCATCGTCGCGGGGATCGCGATGGCAACCGGTCTGCTCGTGTCGGTCGCCCCGGCACAGGCCCAGGTTGAAACCGGTCCGTGGACCAGCTACTCGCCGTCGTTCACCGTCCAGGAACGCGGCTGCGGCACCGTCAGCAACCTGACGTTCCAGCTCACCTGCTCCACCGCGAGCGGTGACCAGCGTGCCGAGCGGCGTTACGCCACTTACACCGGCGGCACGCGCCAGTTCGAGGGGAGCTTCCGGATCACGAGTCTCGGCGGCACCCGCATCAGTCTCAAGCAGACGTTCCGGGAAGCTCCCAGCGCCGGACCGTTCTGGATGCTCGCCGTGGAACGCGGCGGCCGGCTCTACGCCGTGCACGGGGGCGCCACCATCGCCACCGGTGCGACCGTGGGAGCCACTGTTCGCGTGAACACCGTGCACAACACGGCCACCGAACACCGCACGTACATCAACGGCTCGCGTGCGCACACCTACGCGAGCTCGGGTACGAGCTTCTACGACAAGTTCGGCGCGTACCGGACGTCCAGTGGCCAGGGCCCCGCCACGGTCACCTGGAGCAACATCCGGTTCTGGCGCAAGTGATCCGACGCTCGGCGCTAGTTCTCCTGCTGTTCCTGGCTGCCTGCGGCCAGGAACAGCAGGACCCCGTGCTGACGTCCGAGCTGACCTCGCCCGTGGACGTGACGCTGCACTGGCGTCCCGAGGCGGGGTCGGCCGGGCAGGTCGTCGAGTACGCGAACACGCGCGACGGCGAGTACACGATCCTGGAGTTCAGCCCCCCGGCCAGGAACTCCTACCGGCACCCGGACCTGATCCCGGAAACCGAGTTCTACTACCGGGTCCGGCCCTACACGGGACCCGCGTCGGCCACCGTGGACGTCGCACTGCCCCCGGGCGACGAGGTGCCGGAGATCGAGGGGCCGGACTGGACCGCGCCCGTCAAAGCGGGCGGCGGCAAGGCGCCGGTGACCTCACCCGAGGCGGCGGCGACCGAGCTGAAGGCGGAGGTGAAGCACGCCAACGGGATCCTGTTCACCTGGCAGGACCGGGCGGGCGACGAGGACGGGTACCTGGTCGAGGTCAAGCCCGCGGGCGCGGCCGACTACCGCGTCGCCGTGCAGCTCGACCCGGACACCACCTCGTACGGGGTGATCACACTTCCAGACGAGAAAACCGCGACCTACCGGGTGCGGGCGTTCCGGTTCGGGGCGGCGTCGAACCTGACGCACCAGACGACGGGGAAGGTCTGAGCGCCTGTCTGGCACTCCACGCGCTCGCGGCGAGAAGCATCGCCGCGAGCGCGTAGGGCCAGATCGCCCGTTCGGTGACGGCCAGCGCGACGTTGATCGCGGCCAGCAGCCCGAACACGCTGGTCAGGAGCCACCAGGTCAGTTGGTCGTCGCGCAGGTCAGCTGTCATTCGGGTGGGCTACCCGTTGTCGACGGCCTTCACACCTTCTTCTTCGTCTTTTTCTTCCTTCTTCTCGCCGCGGCGGCGCATGAAGCCGAAACCGGGGATGCCGAGGATCGCCTGGCGCATGTCGCTCGTGACCTCGAGCAGCTGGTGCACCTCGGGGCCGACCTTGTCGAGGGTCGCGAGGATCGGCAGGATGTCGCTGGTCAGGTGCTCGGTCAGCACCGGCAGCTCGTCCACGAGCTTGATCGCCGCCTCGACCTCGTGCGGCGAGAGTTCCTCCACGAACCGCTGCGCGAGCGGCTGGGCCTGCTTCGCGAGCGGGCCGTAGATGCCGATCAGCTCGTCGGCGGTGTCCGCGGTGTGGCCCGCGGTCGTGACGACCTGGCCGGCCCGTTCCGCGACGTCGCTCGCGCTGGCCGTGATCGCGCGGACCTCGACGACGGCCTTCTCCGCGTCCGTCACGACGTTCGCCGTCCGGTCGACCAGGTCGCCCGCCCGAGCGACGATGCCGTCGACGGCGTCGATCGTGCCGTTGACCTTGCGGACGAGCTGTTCGACCTCGCCGATGAGGCTCAGCACGCGAGCCGGGACCGCCGCGACGGCCACCGTCGTGTCGAGTGCGGTGTTGAGCGCTTGCTTGGCAAGTCCCATGCCGGGGATCTCCATGCGTCCACTCTGCCTTATGCGTTGATCTTTTTGGGGGAGCGCCATTCGTTTTTCGAAACTGCCGGGCCCTGCCATCCGAATCGCCGATGCCTTCCTGTTGGCTGACCGGGCGAACCGGGAACCGGGCGCGGTCCGAAGTTGTCAGAGTCCAGGGTTAGCATCGCCGGCGGGCGAGGGAGGGCGCGCTATGTCGAGGTGGCACCGGGTCAGACGCATTATCTCCGGTGGAGGGCGGGAGTCGGCGAGTTTCGTCGCGGCGCTGCTCGGTGTGCTGGTGCTCGCGGGCGCCGCGCTCGGCCAGGGCATCTCCCGGACGTCGGTCGCGGTGTCGGACGGGCTCACCTGGCTGGGCGACGACCAGCGTGGCGAGGTCGTGCAGATCAACCCCGGCTCCGGCAAGCCGCAGACGCGCCTGCAGATCAGCGGCCCCGACTCGCAGCTCGAGATCGCGCAGGAGGACGGCCGGCTGATCGTCCTGAACCGGCGCACCGGCGAGATCACCGTCATCGACCTGGCCACGCTGCTCGCCTCCGGCCGCCGGCAGGCGCCCCCCGGTGCGACGAGCAAGGTGCTGGTGTCCAACGGGATGGTCTACGTCGTCGACCGCGCCTCGGGCACCGTGCACACCGCCGACCCGCTGACCCTGGCCGACGTCGGGCAGACGTGGCAGGCGGGCCAGCCGCTCGCGGACGCCGTCGTGGACGAGCAGGGCGTGCTGTGGCTCGTCGACCACGGCGGCACGTTGCGCGCGCTCGACTGGTCCTACGACGACGAGAGGTTCCAGGAGCGCTCGCAGCGCCAGATCACCGGCGCCGGGCCGCGCACCGTGCTCGTGCCGCACGACCAGGGCGTCACGCTCATCGGTCTCGACGGCGGTGTCGTCGTGCGCGACGGCACGGGCGAGGACGTCGACTCCTCCACCGACCGCTCCGACGCCGAGGTGATCGCCGCCCAGTCCTCGCCGCTCGACCTGGTGCCCGCGTCGGTGCCGTCGTCGTCGGTCGTCGTGCTGGTCGTCGGCCGCGAGGTGCTGCGCGTCGACGTCGGCGCGATGGGGTGCCCGAAGCCGGGCCGCCCCGCGGTGTTCCGCGACAAGGTCTACGTGCCCTGCAAGGGTTCCGGCAAGGTCATCATCCTCGACCGCGGTGGCAGCCGCGGCGGCGACGACGTCCGCACGTCCGGTGGCGCCGACCCCGAGCTCGTGTTCGACGACGGCCGGTTGTTCGTCAACGTGCCGGGCTCGTCCACGGGCGTGCTGGTCGACCCGGACGGCGCGACGCGCTCGCTCACGATCCGCAGCCCCGAGCTCCCGGTGAAGGACCCGGACCGCTCGCCGCCGCCGTCCGTGCCGCCGCCCCCGCCGCCGAACCCGAACGAGCCGACCAAGCCGCCGCGAAACCCCGGCAACGGCACCAACAACGGACCGACCACGGAGGTCTCCACCCCGCCGACGACGACCACGGCCCCGCCCTCCGCGGGGGGCACCGCTCCGGCCGCGCCCGCGGGCGTGTCGGTGCGCGAGAAGTCGCGCAACGCCTCGGCTCTCGTGGTGACGGTGAGCTGGAACGCGGCCACGTCGGCGGATCCGGTCGTCGGCTACACCGTGGCGGGCTCCGGCTCGTTCTCCGGTGGCTCGGTCTCGGCGCAGACGGCCGGCACCTCCGCGGACCTGTCCGTGCCGTGCGCCGGGTCCACGTTCTGCAGCGGTGGCCGGCTCGACGTGACGGTGCGCGCCTCGACGGCCTCGGCCGCCGGTGCCGCGGGCATGGCCGCGTTCACGGTGACGCCGCCGCCGAACAACCCGCCCCCGAACAACCCCCCGCCGGTGACGACGACGACCACGCCGCCTCCGCCGCCCCCGCCCGTGACGACGACGACCACGCCGCCGCCCCCACCGCCACCGCCGCCGTCGCTGCCCACCGCGGGCGCCACGGTGATCACCGGCATCACCGGCGGACGGCTGGTGCAGCGCCGCACGGTCAGCATGGCGCCGCCCGCCGACTGGGCAAGCCACAACGGCCGCTGCGAGGTCGTGAACAAGACCTACGGGTACGCCGTCGGCATCGCGTGCACCGCGACGACGGCGACGATCGACCTGGAGGAGGGCAGCAACGCGATCGTGGTGCGGGCCTACGCGGCCTCCGGCGCCGGTCAGGTCGACTCGGCGGCGCGCAACGCGTTCTTCACCTACGACGAGTGCGCGGGCAAGCCGAACTGCATCCCGAAGATGGCGCCGGCCGGCGTGGAGACCGCGCCGATGGGCCTGGGCGGGCTCGGACTGCTGGCCTGTGCGTTCCTGCTGCGCATCGGTGTTCGTCGTGGAGATGAGGACAAGTGATCGACACCGGTGAGGTTTCCGCCTTCCGCGACCTGCACACCCGCCTGGGCGACGCGGTCGAGAGCGCGGTGCGCGGCAAGCGCGACGTGGTCGACCTGGTGCTGGTGGCGATGTTCGCGGGCGGCCACGTGCTGCTCGAGGACGTCCCCGGCACCGGCAAGACGACGCTCGCGCGGGCCGTCGCGGGCGCGCTCGGCGGGGTGTCGCGGCGCGTGCAGTTCACGCCGGACCTGCTGCCGTCCGACGTCACGGGCACGTCCGTCTACGACCCGCAGACCGGGCAGATCCGGTTCCGGCCGGGCCCGGTGTTCGCGAACATCGTGCTGGCCGACGAGATCAACCGCGCGGCGGCCAAGACGCAGTCGGCGCTGCTCGAGGTGATGGAGGAGCGCACGGTCACGATCGACGGCGTCGGGCACGCGGTGCCCGACCCGTTCCTCGTGGTGGCGACGCAGAACCCGATCGACCTCGACGGCACGTACCGGCTGCCCGAGGCGCAGCTCGACCGCTTCATGCTGCGCACCTCGATCGGCTACCCGTCCGTCGAGGACGAGCTCGACGTGCTGCGCCCCGGCAGCGGCGCGGGCCGGATCGCCGACGTGCGCACGGTGACGTCGCCGCGCGAGGTCAGCGCGTTCAGCGGCCGGTTGGCGCTGCTGCACGTGGCCGACCCGATCCTGCAGTACATCTCCGCGCTGGGCACCGGCACGCGGACCGACGAACGGCTGCGGCTCGGCACCTCGACGCGAGGCCTGCGCACGCTCGTGCGGTGCGCCCAGGTGTACGCGGCGTCCAAGGGCCGGCACTTCGTGGTGCCGCAGGACGTCCAGGACATCGCCGACCCCGTTCTCGCGCACCGCCTGGTGCTGACGCGGGAAAGCGTGCTGGCGGGCGTGACGACGTCCGAGGTGCTGGCCGACGTGCTCTCGCGCGTGGCCGTGCCCAAGCCCGCGACGCAATGAGACTCACCGTGCGCGGCACCGGGGCAGCGGTGCTGGGCCTGCTGATGCTCGGGGTAGGCCTGTGGTGGCGCTACGCGGGCATGGCGGCGTTCGGGCTGGCGCTGGTCGCCCTGGTCGTCGCCTCGATCGTCTCCGTGCTGGTCGCGTCACCGCTGACGGTGTCCCGCACGGTCCGCCCGCGCACCGTGCCGCGGCTCGCGCGCTGCAACGGCCGCCTGGAGCTGTCCGCGACCGGGCGCTGGCCGGTCGCGCTGGACGCCGTGGACGTGGTGGCGGGCACCGCGGTGGACGTGGACGTGCCCCTGCTGAAGCCCGGCACGGTCGAGTCCGTCTCCTACACCATCCCGACCGAACGCCGCGGTGTCTTCGACGTGGGGCCGCTGACGTTGCGCCGCAAGGGGTTGGCCGGGCTCGCCCAGGCGCGCACCGTGCTCGGCGAGGTCGTCCAGGTGCGGGTGATCCCGCGCGTGCTGCCGGTGCGGGGCCTGCCGTCGGGAGCCCGCCGGGGCCAGATCGGCGCCGACGAACGGGTCGAGCGCGGCGGCACGGACCTGGTGGGGCTGCGCGAGTACGTGCCGGGCGACGACCTGAGGCGCCTGCACTGGGCGACGTCCGCCCGCACCGGCACGCTGATGATCCGCGAGGACGCCGACCCGGCCCGCCCGCACCTGGCCGTGCTGCTGGACGACAGCGCGTCCTCCTACACCGAGGCGCAACGCTTCGAGGAGGCCGTCGAGGTCGCGGCGTCCCTCGTCACCTCGGCCCTGGAGCAAGGCCATCCGGTGCGGCTGCTGACGTCGTCCGGGAGCATCGACATCGAGGAGCAGCAGGACTCCGCGCCGATCCTGTCCGCGCTCGCCGACCTGGAGCTGCAGGACGTGGACGGCCGCCCGACCGTGCCGGTGCGCGACCTCGACGTGGTGGCCGTGATCAGCGGGAGGTCCGTGCCGGCGCTGGTGCTGGAGGCCGGCCGGGCGGCGTTCGGCGTGCTGCTCGTGGTCGACGAGCAGCGACCGGTCTCGGCCGCGGGCTCGGTGCTGGTGGTCAGCGGCGCACGCGCCGAGGACCTGGTGGACTCGTGGAACGCGGTGGTGGCGCGATGACGGCGACCGTGGACACCAAGGCGGGGCGCGGCACCTCGCTGCTCAAGCTCGGCTGGGCCTGCGCCCTCGTGCTCGTCGGCGCGCTCCAGCTCTCCCAGGCCTGGGACGGCGCGTCCGTCTACTTCGGACTCGCGGCGTTCGCCGGGCTGGCCGCCCTGCCGCTGAAACGCGTCGTCCCGGCGGGCCTCGCCGCACTGGCCGTCATGGTCCTCGCGATGACCGGTGGCTTCTTCCTGGCCCGCGGCGCCTCGCCGGACCGCGACCCGACGTGGGTCCTGCTCGACACGGTGCCGCGCCTGCTCACCGCGGCCCGGCCCGCGCCCGCCACCCCCGAGCTCCTCGTTCCCGGTCTGCTGCTCATCATCGGCGTCTCCACCGGCGCGGTGCTGTCGGTGAGCAAGCGCGGCACGGCCCTGTTCGTCCCGGCGCTCGGCGCCGCGGCGCTGTACGTGTCGGCCGCGCTGCTCACCACTGGTCGTTCCGACAAGTACGGACTCGTCGCGTTGACGATGGTCGTGCTGCTCTCGCTGGGCTGGCTGATCATCGACCGGCGCGGGCCCGTCGTACCGCCCGCGGTGCTCGCCACGGCGCTGGCCGCGCTCACGTTGCTGACGTTCGTGTTGCCCGCCAACGGGTTCGAGCCCCGCAAGCTCGTCACGCCGCCGGTCACGAACATCGCGATCTCGAACCCGCTGCCGCAGCTCGCGGCGTGGGCGGCGCAGGGCGACGCGGAGCTGTTCCGGATGCGCGGGCCCGAGGTGCCGGTGCGGCTCGTGACGCTGAGCCGGTACTCGGGTGCCTCGTGGGAGGCGGCGTCGACGTACGGGCCGCTCGGCGTGGTCGACCCGCCGGACCTGCCCACCGGGGGCAAGTTCTCCGACGCCAGTGCGGAGCTTCGAATCACCGGGCTGCAGGGGGAGTGGCTGCCGGGCGTCGGCAAGCCGCAGTCGGTGTCGTTGAGCAACGCCATGGTGGATCCCGACACCGGGTCGCTCGTCGTGGCCGACGGGCTGAGGACGGGACTGAGCTACACGGTCCGCGGCCTGGTCGAGACCCCGGCGGACGCCGACCTCGCCGAGGCGCAGGTGCCCGCCGACGCGACGAAGTACACGGCGTTGCCGAGACTGCCGTTCACGCTGTCCGACTACGCGCGCCAGGCCACGCAGAACGCGCGCACGCCGTACGAGAAGGCCGTTGCGCTGGAACAGGTCGTGCGGCTCAACCGCCGGCCGGACGCCGAGGCGCCGGTCGGGTCGTCCTACGCGCGGCTGGAGACGTTCCTGTTCGGCGCCGCGGGCGAGTCCGGCGCCGGCGCGGGCACGGCCGAGCAGTTCGCGTCGGCCTATGCGGTGCTCGCCCGCGCGGTCGGGTTGCCGACGCGGGTCGTGGTCGGGTTCCAGCCGGTGCCCGAGGAGAACGGCGAACGGATCGTGCGCGCCGCGGACGCCACCGCCTGGCCGGAGGTCTACTTCAGCGGCTGGGGCTGGGTCGCGTTCGATCCCGTGTCCGGCAACGGAAGCGGGCCGAGCGCCGCCTCGAAGCGCGAGGTGCTGAACCGGCTCGCGTCCACCACCGCGAAGCCCGCGCCGACCTCGCTCGCGTCGGTGCCGCCGCTGGTGCAGCCGACCGCGGTGCAGGGCGACCAGGTCGCCGCTCCCCAGGCACCGAAGGGTTTCCCGCTCTGGGTGTTCACGCCGCTCGTCCTGCTCGTGGCGCTCTACGTCGCGCGCACGTCGCGGCGCGTCCGGCTCCGCGCGGCGGGTCCGGTCGGGGCGTGGAACGAGGTGCTCGACGCGCTGCAGCTCGCCGGGCTCAAACCAAGGCCCAGCCGCACCGTGCCGGACGTCGCGCGCGACTGGGGCGAAGCGGGCGCACGGCTCGCCACGATGGTCGACCAGGCGGCGTTCGCGCCGCGGCCGGAGCGCCAGGAGAACAGCTGGCAGTTGGCCCGGCAGGTGAAGAAAGCGGTGCGGCGCAAGGCTTCCTGGTGGCGCAGGCTCATCTGGGCGGTCGACCCGCGGCCGTTGTTCCGCCGCTGATCAGCGCACCACCTGGGCGGGGATGCAGTTGCGGCCCGTGACCTTGAGCAGCGCCTCGCACAGCGACGGCGCCGTGTCCGACGGGAACGGGCCGATCCAGATGAACTGCGTGAACCGGGTGTCCTCCGGGACGATGACCGGGCAGACGTCGTCGCGTCTGCTCAGGAACGCGCTTTGGCCGCGCAGCGCGGGATTCGCGTTCTCCCGGTACTTCACCCAGAGCGACTCGTAGTCCAGCAACACCCGGACCTCCGACTCCGGCATCGCCCCTTCGAGCGAGTGCAGGACGAGGACGGACGAACCGGGATCGCAGGGCATGTCGGAGTATTCGAGCTGATCGGGCACAGCGGGCGACGTCGGTGAGGCGCCGGTGTCCTCGGGGAACCGGGACTGCAGGCCGCCACCGATCAGCACGCCGATCCCGATCCCGACGACGAGCGGGACGGCCGCCCACAGCACGATTGTTCGGCGCTTTCGTCCACGAGCGAACATCGGTGGGCCGGCATAACGAGCGCTCTGCACCGGGGGACCGTACGCCACTACGTGCACCCGCAACAACAAAGGGGGCCACAACCGCCGGAGTCCTCTGCGGCCGTACGACTCCCGTCGAACCAGGACTCCGGTGCGGGCCCTAGTTCCTGTTGGCGCAGACCTTCGCGGAGCTGCCGCGTTCGCCGTTGTAGCCGAACGCCGCGATCTGGAAGCACCGCCGGTCGCCGCCGCCGTCCTCGACGACGTACTTGGTGCCACCGCCCGTCACCCGTGTCAGCGCGGTCGGTTTCGCGCCCGTCACGTCGATCACGACGAACTCGGCCCCGCCGTCGCTCGGGTCGCTCCACTCCAGCTCGATCGCCTTGCCCTGGTACTCGGCGCGCTTGAGGACCGGGACGAACTTCGGGTCGGTGTTCGGCGACGGTCCCGCGTCGGCCGACTCGGACGTCGGCACGGGCGGTGTCGTTGTCGTCACAGGGGGTTGGGCCTGCCGGCCGTCGCCGCCGCGGTTGAGGAAGATGCCCGCGGCGAGTCCGCCCGTCACCGCGACCACGGCGAGCAACGCGAGCACCGCGCCGCGTTTGCTCCGGCGGACCGGTGCCGTCATCGGTTCGACCGGCGGGAGCTCCACGTCCGGCAGCGTCGCGACCGGGACGGGACGCGGAGGTGGCGGCGGGGGCACGAGGTCCCGCTGCCGGTAGGTCAGGTCTTCCAGCTGACCGCGCCACGAGTCGTCGCGTTCCGGTTCGGGTTCCGGTTCCGGCTCGGGGTCCGGCTGGAACCCGCGCGGGCCGAAACCGGGCGCCTCGGTCGGGCCCTCCGGGTAGAAGTCGGGGCGCTCGCCCAGCATCGCCGTCGCGTCCGGGTCCACAGTGGACAGCGCGGTGCCCGCGTTCGCCGCCATCAGCGCGTCCCGCAGCTCGAGCGCGGACCCGAACCGGTCGGCGCGGTCCTTGCGCAGGCAGCGGGCGATCACCGTGCCGAGCCACGCCGGCACGTCGAACCGGGTCAGCGGGCGCGGTTCGCCCTTGCTCACCCGGCCGACGTAGGACAGCAGCGTGTCCTCGTCCGGGTTGTCCGAGGCGAACGGCGGTTTGCCCTCCAGCAACGTGAAGAGCGTCGAGCCGAGCGACCAGATGTCGTCCGCGAACGAGGGCGCGGTGCCCTCGAGCATCTGCGGGGCCGCGTGCCGGTAGCTGACCATCTGCAAGGACGCGGAGTGCCCCGCGTCGGCGCCGCGCGCGATGCCGAAGTCGGCCAGCACGTACGAGGTCGGGAGCACCAGCACGTTCTGCGGCTTCACGTCGCGGTGCAGGATGCCCTGGCCGTGCGCGAACGCCAGCGCGTCGGCCACCGCGATGCCCGCGGCGATCACGTCCTGCACGGGCAACGGGCCCATGGCGCGCAACCGGTCGTGCAGCGAACCTCGTTCGTAGAACTCCATGACGATGCACGGGCGGCCGTCGGGCAACGTGCCCGTGTCCAGCACCGTGACGATGTGCGGGTGCTGGCGGCCCAGCTCGACGGTGATCGCCAGTTCGCGGCGGAACCGCGCGACCGTGGCCGGGTCCGTCACCTGCAGCACCTTGACCGCGACGTCGCGACCCAGGCCGTCCTGGCGGGCGCGGTAGATCGTGCCCTCGCCGCCCTGCGCGATCACGCGGAAGGCGCTGAAGCCGGGCAACGCGATCTCGGGCGCCTGCGCGGCACCCTGCGCGGGTGCCCAGGCCATCAGATCGTCTTCCACCAGCGGATCCTATCCCGGAGAGATGGGGTCACCGCTGGACGTTCGTGCGGAAGGGCAGGTCCGGTTCAGTCCGTGCTCACCTTCACCTGGAATCCCAGCGACTGCAGCATTCCGGTGAGCATCACGCGGGTGTTGTCCTCCGCGCGCCGCAGGATCTCCGACTGCTTGGCCGCCTCCGCGAGCTTGGCCTCGGCGGCGACGTAGAACCGTTGCTGGTCGGGAGGTCCCGCGAGCGCCTGCAGGTCGTTGATCAGCCCGCGCTCCTGGCTGAACACGTACGAACGGTCGTGGTGCAGGTTCGGCTTGTCGAGCTCCGCCTTCGGCACGCGCAGCTCGACGGTCTTGCCGTCCGGGGAGAGCACGAGCCCGTCGTCCTTGAGCTTGCCGAAGTCCACGAAGGCGTTGACCGACCCGGCGGCGACGAACAGCGTGCGCTCGCCCGCCAGCGCCGCGGGCACCCACTTCACGTCGTTCTCGATGTCCAGCACGACCTGGAACTCGCCCGCCGCGGCGTGGTACTGGCTCAGGTCCCGCACCGACTTCAGCATCGCGGGCTGGCTGCGGTCGATGGATTCGTCCCCGAAGGGCCTGAATTGGCCGAAGACGAACACCGCCGCTCCGAGGAGAATGACGACGGCCGCGACCAGAGCTCCACGCATCACCCAGCGCCTGTCCACCGCGTGGGAGTACCCGTGAGGTGATGCGCGCACACGGTCCGTATGGGCTAATCGACCCGTGCGGAATGAGTCCCGTGTCCACATGGTTGGCTTTGGACGAAACGAGAGCTAGTGATCACAGGAGGCGCGCGGTGGACCCGGAGAACCTGTACGAGGTGGACTCGGAGGTGCCGGACCTGACAGGTGCGGTGCTGCTGCACCACTTCGAGGGCTTCATGGACGCCGGCGCCGCGGGCCGTCTGCTCACCGAACACCTGCTGGAGACGCTGGAGCACCGCGTCGTCGCCCGGTTCGACGTCGACGGCCTGATCGACTACCGCTCGCGCCGCCCGCTGATGACCTACGCGACCGACCACTGGGAGGACTACGCGGCGCCCGAGCTGGTCGTGCACCTGCTCTGGGACAGCGCGGGCCACCCGTTCCTGCTGCTCACCGGCCCGGAGCCGGACCGCGGCTGGGAGGCGTTCATCCAGGCCGTGCGCGAGCTGATCGACCGCTGGGGAGTGCGCCTGACGGTGGGCTTCCACGGCATCCCCATGGGCGTGCCGCACACCCGGCCGTTGAACGTCATCGGCCACGCCACGCGCCCCGAGCTGGTCAGCGAGTACCAGCCGTTCTTCAACCGCGTGCAGGTGCCGGGCAACGTCTCCGGCCTGCTGGAGTTCCGCCTCGGCCAGGCGGGCCACGACGCCATGGGCTTCGCCGCCCAGGTGCCGCACTACCTCGCGCAGTCGCAGTACCCGACCGCCGCCGTGACGCTGCTCGACGCCGTCGCCCGCGCCACCGGCCTCGCGCTGCCCATCGGCTCGCTCGTCGACGCCGCCCAGGCCGCCGACGCCGAGATCCACCGCCAGGTCGCGGAGTCGGAGGAGGTGGCCCAGGTCGTCGAAGCGCTTGAGCGGCAGTACGACGCGTTCATCCAGACTGTCGGCGACACCGACCTGCCGAGCGCGGACGAGCTGGGAGCCGAGTTCGAACGGTTCCTCGCCGAGCAGCAGCGACCGCCGGACCACCTGTAGGAGCTCGTGATGGCCACCTGGGACGACGTGCACAGGATCGCCACCTCCATGCCCGACGTGACGGAACGGGTGCGGGAGGGCGTCGTCGACTGGAGGGTCAAGGACAAGCTCTTCGTGTGGGAACGGCCGCTGCGGGGCACCGACCTGAAGGCGCTGGGCGCGGCGGCCCCGTCCGGGCCGATCCTGGCCGCGCGGGTGCCCGACCTCGGGGCCAAGGAGGCGCTGCTGGCCTCGGACCGGTCGGTGTACTTCACGACGCCGCACTTCCACGGCTACCCGGCGATCCTGGTGCGGCTCGAACACATCGGGGTCGGCGACCTGGAGGAGCTGATCGTCGAGGCGTGGCACGCGAGGGCGCGGTAGGCGTTCTGTGAAGATCGGTCCATGGAGTTCTTCTGCCACCACCGGGACCGGCCCGGCTCGCTGCCGTTGCGCCAGGAGCTGCTCGAGGCGCACTGGTCGTACATGGACGGCTTCGAGCTGATCGCGCGCGGCCCGACGTTCACCGGTGGTGTGCTGACCGGCAGCGTGCACGTCGTGGAGGTGCCGGATGCGGCGGCCGCACGGGCGTTCGCGTTCGACGAGCCCGTCTACCAGGCCGGCGGCTACCGCGACGTGCTGGTGCGCCGGTGGCGCAACGTGCTCGGCCGCACGATGTGGGACTCACCGGGAGGCGGCGGCCACCTCGTGCTGGGCCTCGGGTCCGGGGAGCCCGCCGACCTCGTTCCGGTCCGGCCCGACGACCTGGTCGCCTACGGGCCGCTGCTGTCCGACGACGGGTCCGCCTGGCTCGGCACGGCCGCGCTGGTCAGGGCGGCCGATCCGGCGTCCGTGCTCACGGCGGACCGCTACGACGCCGTCGAGGTGTACGAGTGGGAGCCCGGCGGGCGCCGCTAGCGGGCTCTCAGTAGCGGACGAACCGGTAGTGCAGGCCGCTGCTCGACTCCAGCCACTCGCCGACGTGCACGGGCTCGCGGTCCACGGCGGGCGCGTACGTGTCGCCCTCGACGGTCTCGCGGATCTCGGTCACCTCGATCCGGTCGGCGAACGGCAGCGCCGCCGCGTACACCGCGGACCCGCCCATCACCCACAGGTCGCCGGTGACGTCGGCGAGCGCCCTCTCCAGGCTGTCGAAGGTCTCCACGCCCTCCTGGGGCGTGCGCGACAGCACCAGGTTGCGGCGGCGCGGCAACGGGCGGAAGCGCGGCGGCAGCGACTCCCAGGTCCGCCGTCCCATCAGGACCGCGGCGCCCGCCGTGGTCTCCCGGAAGTGCTTCATGTCCTCCGGGACGTGCCACGGGATGGCGTTGTCACGCCCGATCACGCCGTTCGCGGCCTGGGCCCAGATCAGGCCGATCACACCGCCACCGGCGCCTTGATGCCGGGGTGCGGGTCGTACCCCTCGATCGTGAAGTCCTCGTAGGAGTAGTCGAACAGGCTGGAGGCCGTCGCCATCCGCAGCGTCGGGAACTCCCGCGCCTCCCGGCTGAGCTGCAGCTCGACCTGCTCGACGTGGTTGTCGTAGATGTGGCAGTCGCCGCCGGTCCAGACGAAGTCGCCGACGCCGAGGCCGGTCTGCGCGGCGATCATGTGCGTGAGCAGCGCGTAGGAGGCGATGTTGAACGGCACGCCGAGGAACAGGTCCGCGCTGCGCTGGTAGAGCTGGCAGGAGAGCTTGCCGTCCGCCACGTAGAACTGGAAGAACGCGTGGCACGGGGGCAGGGCCATGTTCGAGATCTCGCCGACGTTCCAGGCGGAGACGATGATCCGGCGCGAGTCCGGGTTCGTCCGCAGCGTCTTCAGCACCTCGGCGATCTGGTCGACGTGCCCGCCGTCCGGGGTGGGCCACGAGCGCCACTGCACGCCGTAGACCGGGCCGAGCTCGCCCTCGGGGGAGGCCCACTCGTCCCAGATGGACACCCCGTGCTCCTGCAGCCACTTCACGTTGCTGTCGCCGCGCAGGAACCACAGCAGCTCGTACGCGATCGACTTGAAGTGGACCTTCTTCGTCGTGATCAGCGGGAAGCCGGCGGCGAGCGGGTAGCGCAGCTGGTGGCCGAAGATCGACCGCGTGCCGGTGCCGGTGCGGTCCTCCTTGCGCACGCCCTCCTTCAGGACGTGGCGGAGCAGGTCTTCGTACTGCGTGTCGGGCATGCCCGCACCCTAGCTCCAGCGGTCGAACGAGGTCACCTTCGACACGTCCCTGCGCCGGGCCACCGAGAACTTCTCCGCCGGGTGCCCGAGCGGGACCATCGCGGCGATCTCCCACCCGTCCGGCACCCCGAGCAGCTCCAGCGCCTCCGCCTGGTGCACGCGGATCACCGTGGTCAGCGTGGTGCCGAGCCCCAGCGCCCGCGCGGCCAGGCAGAAGTTCTGGACGGCGGGGTAGACCGACGCGTGCACCGGTCCGATGTCGATGCCCTCCACCAGCGACGGCAGCCGCGGCATGAGGAAGAACACGATCACCGGCACGGACGCCAGGGTGTCCGCGAGGTGGTTCGCCGACCTGCCGATCCGCAGGCCGGCCTCGTCGGTGCGGACCGGCGCGACCTCGGTGTACCGGGTGAAGGCGCTGCGGTACAGCGCGCCGACGGAGGCCCGCACGTCCGGGTCGGTGACCACGAGGTACCGCGTGGGCTGCACGTTGCCGCCCGACGGCGCCTGCTGGGCCGCGCGCAGGCACGTCCACACGTCGTCCTCCTTCACCGGCTCGTCGGTGAAGCGGCGGATCGCGCGCGTGGTCATGATGGCCTCGAGGGCGTCCATCAGAACCTCGACATGTCCGGGCCGAGGCCCAGCTTGAGCATCGAGTACGTCTCCAGCATCCGGCGCGAGACCACGGTGTGCTGGGCCGCCACGTGCGCGTCGCGCAGGCAGCGCTGCAGGGCCGACGACTCGAACACCGAGCTACCGCCACCCGCCGCGAACGCCTTCTGCGTCACGTCCGTCGCCTCGCCCGCCGCGAACGAGCAGGCGAGCCGCAGCCGCGCCTTCAGCGGGTCCGGAGCGGCGGACCCGGTCAGCGCCGCCTCCCAGGCCGCGCTCAATGCCTCGTGCAGGAACGCCGTCGCGGCCGACAGCCGGGCCTCGACCTGGGCGAGCTCGATCTGCAGGCCGGTCTGCTCGGCGAGCCGGGTCGTCGCGTACTGCGGGGTCTTCTCGGTGGCCAGCGCCTCGATCTCGTCGACCGCGCGGCGGGCCACGCCGAGGCACACGGACGCGACGCCCGCGGCGAGGAAGCTGAAGTAGGGGAACACCGTGATCGGACCCTCGATGCCGGGAGTGATCCCGATCGGCCACACGGCGCGGTTCGCGGGCAGGAACGCCTCGGTCACGGAGAACTCGTGTGAACTGGTGGCGCGCAGGCCGGCGGAGTGCCACGTGTCGTGGATCGTCACGTCCGCACGCGGGTACACGGCCAGACGCGGCCCCACGGGCGTGAGAGTGCCACCGATGACCCACGACGAATACGCGACCGCGCTGCCCCAGCCCCAACGGCCCGTGACGCGGTAACCGCCGTCGGTCTCCACGGCCCTGCCCAACGGCGCGGCGGTGCCCGCGATCAACGCGCGCGGGTCGCCGAAGACCTCCTCGGAGGCGTCCAGCGGCAGGTACCAGGCGAGCGACGACGAGATCGTGGTCGTCATCGCGGTCCAGCCGGTCGAGGCGTCGGCGCGCGAGAGCTCCTGCACCTCCCGGCTCCACTCGGGCAGGCCCAGCTCGGCGCCGCCGTAGCGCTTCGGGGCGATCAGGCGGTGGACGCCGTGGTCGACGAGCGCGGCCAGCACCGGGTCGGTGAGGGCGCGGTCCTGTTCGGCCCGCGGTGCTTCGGCGCGGATCAGCGCGTGGAGATCCATGCGCGCGATCTTGCTCGAACGGCTACAGCTTGGCGAGCGCCTCAACGAGTGGCTTGAGCTCGGGCACGGTCCCCGCCTCGGTGAGCGACTCGGAGAGCACCTCGTCGTGGGTCGGGCGGGCGAGCGCGAGCAGCTCGTGGCCCTTCTCGGTGACCTCGGTGTAGATGCCGCGCCGGTCGGTGGGGCAGAGGTAGCGCGCGAGCAGGCCGCGGTCCTCCAGGCGCGTGACCAGGCGCGTCGTGGCGGACTGGCTGAGCACCACGGCGTTGGACAGCTGGTTCATCCGAAGGTGGAAGCCGTCCTGGCGGTTGAGCACGTCCAGAACGGTGTACTCGCTGACGGACAGCTCGTGGGCCTTCTGCAGCGCTCTTTCCAGGCGGTCCTCGATCCGGGCGTGCAGCGCCGCCAGCGTGCGCCAGCCCTGTGCGCGCGCCTGGACGGCGTCGTCGTCCAGTGACATAGGTCAACCCTTCTCGAATAGACAGCGTGTGCAACTATTGCGTACGCTTGTAATCGTCTTCAACAAGTCTACCGGGGAGAGACATGGATCTGTCGGGACGCACGGCACTTGTGACGGGCTCCACCGCCGGCATCGGGTTCGCCACCGCGGAGGGCCTGCTCAAGGCCGGTGCGGCCGTCGTCGTCACGGGCCGCAGCGAGGAGACCGTGGCCGAGGCGGTCGGCAAGCTCAGTGGCCACGGTGACGTGCGCGGTGTCGCGACGGACCTCGCCACCGCTTCCGGTGCCGCGGCGTTGGTCGAGCAGGTGCCCGACGTCGACGTGCTGGTCAACAACCTTGGCATCTACGGCGCGAAGCCGGTCTTCGAGATCGACGACGCCGAGTGGCAGCGCTACTTCGACACCAACATCATGTCCGGCGTCCGCCTGGCCAGGCACTACACGCCGCGCATGGTCGAGCGCGGCTGGGGCCGGGTGATCTTCGTGAGCAGCGAGTCGTCCGTCTTCACGCCCACCGAGATGGTCCATTACGGCATGACGAAGACAGCGCAGCTCGCGCTCTCGCGCGGCATGGCCCAGGAGGTCAAGGGCACCGGCGTCACCGTCAACTCGGTCCTGCCCGGCCCCACGCTGACGCCCGGCGTCGAGGAGTTCATCCGCGACCGCGTCGGCGAGGGCGGCGAAGCGGAGTTCGTCCGCACCGAACGCCCCACGCTGCTGCTGGGCCGCCTGATCCGTCCCCACGAGGTCGCGAACCTCATCACCTACGTCGCGTCGGACCTGTCGTCCGCGACGACCGGAGCCGCGTTGCGCGTCGACGGCGGCACCGCTCCGACGCTGATCCCCTGACAAGGTAAGGATTCTGCTTTGAACACCGTGAAGCTCAACAACGGCGTCGTCATGCCCCAGCTCGGCTTCGGCGTCTGGCAGGTGCCCGACGCGGAGGCCACCCCGGCCGTCGCGGAGGCGCTGAAGGCGGGCTACCGCAGCATCGACACGGCCGCCGCCTACGGCAACGAGGCCGGCACCGGTGCGGCGATCGCCCAGTCCGGCGTGGCCCGCGACGACGTCTTCGTCACCACCAAGCTGTGGAACGACGACCACGGCCGCGACGCCACGCTGCGCGCGTTCGACGCGTCGATGTCCAAGCTGGGCCTCGACGTCCTCGACCTGTACCTGATCCACTGGCCGACCCCGGCGCGCGACAACTACGTCGACACCTGGAAGGCGTTCGTGGAGCTGCAGGAGGAGGGGCGGGTCCGTGCGATCGGCGTCTCCAACTTCCAGCCCGCGCACCTGCGGCGGCTGATCGACGAGACCGGCGTCGTGCCGGCCGTCAACCAGATCGAGCTGCACCCGTACTTCCAGCAGGCCGACCTGCGCGCGTTCCACGCCGAGCACGGCATCCAGACCGAGGCCTGGTCCCCGCTCGGGCAGGGCGGCGAGCTGCTCACCGACCCGGTCGTGCAGAAGATCGCGCTGGCGCACGGCAAGTCCGCGGCCCAGGTCGTGCTGCGCTGGCACCTGCAGCTCGGCAACGTCGTGATCCCGAAGTCCGTGACGCCGTCGCGGATCCAGGAGAACATCGACGTGTTCGACTTCGAGCTGGCCGCCGGTGAGGTCGAGGCCCTGGCTGGGCTGGACCGCGGCGGGCGCATCGGCCCGAACCCGGACGAGCTCAACTGACGCGAAACCCCGGACCGCATCACCGCGGTCCGGGGCTTCGCCGGCGACGAGCCGGACAGCGCTGTGGCCGCCGAACCCCCGGTTCGGCGGCCACAGCACTCAGGCTCGCATGACTGTGGCGATTGGGATCCGCGCCGCCCGGATGGCCGGGATCAACCCGCCCAGCACACCCGCGACCAGACCCGCGATCACGCCCGCGACCCCCGCCTCCCAGGGGAACGCCGTGCCCTGCAACGACGGGAACCGGCTGCCGAACATCATCAGCGCCACCTGCAGCCCCGCCACCCCCGCGCCGATCGCGAGCGCCGCCGTCAGCAGGCCCGTCAGCAACGTCTCCGCGAGCACGATCCCCGCGAGCAGCATCCGCGACATGCCGACCGCGCGCCGCAGTGCGAACTCCTCGACGCGCTCGCCGACCGTGGCGAGACCGACGTTCAGGATGCCCGCGACGCCGATCAGCAGCACCAGGAACGCCATGCCGAGGAAGATCAGTCGCATGATCTTCAGCTCGGACTCCATGCGCTCCTTGGAGTTCACGGGCTGGAACTGCATCTGCTCCTGCGGCAGGCCCGCGCCGACGAGCTTCGCCTTGAGCAGCTGCTGCAGGTCGTCCGTGCCGGGCTGCAGGAAGAGCTCGAGGCTCGTGCCGCCGCCGCGGAACTGGTTGGGGTTGGCGGTCTCCGTGGCCGCCGGCATCCACGTGCGCAGCTCGTCGAGCCGCATGTAGATCCGCGGCTGCATGTCGCCGTCCTGCACCACGCCGATGATCTGCGGCGACACGTGGTGCGTGGCGCCCTCGATCGTCATCTCGCCGGGGACGCGGTACTGGCGCAGGCCCTTGGCGGCCTCCTCGTTCAGCACGATCCGGGGAGCGAGCGACGGCGCGGTGCCGAACTCGAGCCACGAGCCGGAGACCGGGCGGAACGGCTTGAACGGCCGGATGTCGCCGGTCAGCGCGACCATGTTGACCTCGATGGCCTGGCCGTCCGGCTTCTTCTCGGGCTGCTTCTGCTCGTGGCACGTGCCGTTGGCGTCGCAGATCATCGTCGGGCCGTAGTACCCGCGGCCCTGACCGGCGTACTCGAACGGCATGCCGCCCTCGTTGATCGGCCGCACGCCGGGCTCGCCGATGATCGCGTTCGAGCTGATCATCGCGACGGCGTCGGTGCGGCCCTTGAAGGTGGACTCGACGATGCCGGGCGCGCCCTTCTCGCCGGGGACGTAGCCCCGGATCGTGCCGTCCTTGCCGGACTGGAGCTCGACGTCGGTGAGCATCGCGCGTTCGGCGATCTCCGACCCCGCCTGCACGGCCACGACCGCGAGCACGCCCAGGAACAGCGAGACCATCGAGAGGAACGTGCGCAGTTTTCGGGCGCGGATGCCCTGTCCGCCGATGACCAGGGCGGACCGGAACTTGCCGGAAAGCATCAGTTGAACCGCCCGTCGCGCAGTTCCATCACGCGGCCCATCTTGCGCGCGTGGTCGTGGTCGTGCGTGACCAGCACGAGGCCGCAGCCCTGCCTGGTCGTGTTGAGCAGCACCTCGACGACGAGGTTGCCGGTCTCCGTGTCGAGCGCGCCAGTGGGCTCGTCGGCGAGGATGATGCGCGGCTGCCGCACGAGTGCCCTGGCGATCGCGACGCGCTGCTGCTCACCGCCGGAAAGCCTGCTGGGCTTGGACTTCGCGAGGTGCGCGATGCCGACCTGCTCCAGCGCCTCCATCACCTGCTGCTTGCGCTTGCGCGGCCCCGACCAGCCCTGGCCGTTCACCAGCGCCATCGCCACGTTCTGCGCCGCGGTGAGGTGCTTGAGCAGGAAGAAGCGCTGGAACACGAACCCGAACTCCGCGCTGCGCAACGCCGCGGCCCTGCGCTCGGGGAGCTTCGTGATGTCGTTGCCGTGCAGGAAGTACTGGCCCTCGTCGGCACGGTCGAAGAGACCGATCAGCGACAGCAGCGTCGACTTTCCGGAACCGGACCGGCCGAGGATCGCCACGCTCTGTCCCGGGTGGACGGTGAAGTCCACACCGGACAGGATGGTGCGCGGTTCCCCTTGCCCCTTCAGGACTTTCGTGATGCCGTTGAGCTGCAGCAGCGGTGCCTGTACCTGCACCGTCGGCTGGTCTGAGGACAGCGTCATCACGGTCCCGTCGGCTTGCTCTGGTCGCCGCCCTGCTGCTGGCCCTCGGGCAGGTTCGGGCCCGGCACGGCGAGCTCCTCGTCGCCGGTGAGACCCGACTTGACCTCGATGACCTTGCCGTCGGTCAGGCCCAGCACCACGTCGGTGGTGCGGCGGGCGCCGTCGCGCGAGATGACGTCGACCTTGCCCTTGCCCTGCTGGCCCGCCACGGCCTCGACCGGGACCACCAGCGCCTGCGCCGACTTGCCCGTCGTGACCTCGATCGACGCGCTGGCGCCGTTGATCATCTGCACGTCCGCCGGCGCCGTGCACACGATCCGCAGGCCGGTCGACGAGCTCGGCTGCTGGGGCTGCTGCTGCGGTTGCTGGGGCTGCTGCTGCGGCTGGTCCTTCTTCTCGCCGTCCTTGTTGTCCTGCGTGACCGGCGGCTTTTCCGGGATCGTGCCCTGCGGCAGCGCGGCGATCGTGCCGAGCACCGTGCACGGGAACGGCCCGGGACCGTTCTTGATCTGCGCCGTCACGTCCGTGAGCGCGCCGTTGATCTTGTAAGCCTGCTGGCCGTCGATGTCGCCGACGAGCGCGTACCCGACGTGCTTGGCCGACGCGATCGGCATGCCCGCCGTCACCGTCGCCTTGTCGTCGACGAGCCGGCCGCTGAACGTGGACCCCGCGGGCGCCTCGACGTAGTTCGGCGTCTGGTCCTTCCACACGGTCGCGACGCGGATGGGCTTCGTCGGCGTGCCGTTCGGCGCCGCCACGTCGAAGTACCGCACCTGGCCCGCGACCGGCGCGACGAGGCCGAACGTCGGGTTCATCTCGACCTTGCCGGTGATGCTGAGCTTGGTGGTCAGGTCCTGCCGGGTGGGCTTGACCTTGGTCATCGCCGTGCCGCGCGGCGCCAGTTCCGGATTGGTCGGCTCCGGACCTGACGGACTGCACGCAGCCACGCTCACCGTGACCAGCGCGCACAGCGGCGCGAGAAGAATTTTGCGCACGAATGTCCCCCATGTCGTTTCAACCAACCTACCGATAAGGACACCGGACGGACCGTGGAGGTTGCATCGGTCTTTCGGCCGATGTGGCATCGACCTGGTGGCCACGGGTATCCGGCTTCTTGACCGGAAGGAGAACCCCTGTGAATGCGCTTGCCGTGGTAACCGGTGCGTCCAGTGGAATAGGTTACGAACTCGCGAAAGTCCTGGCCGACAACGCCTTCGACGTCGTCGTGGTCGCGGAGGACGAACGGATCGACGACGCGGCGGCCCAGTTGAGGCTGCGCAGCGGTGGTGTCCGGGTCGAACCGATCCGCGCCGACCTGCGCGGCTACGAGGGGGTGGAGACCGTGGTGGCGCGCGTGCGCGCGATGGGCCGCCCGGTGGAGGTGCTCGCGGTGAACGCGGGTGTGGGCGTCGGCGGCGACTTCGTCCGCGACACGTCCGTCGACGACAACCTGGAGATCGTCGACCTGAACGTCCGCTCGTCGGTGCACCTCTCGCACCGGCTGCTCGGCGACATGGTGGACCGCAAGCAGGGCAAGGTGCTGTTCACGTCCTCGATCGCCGCCACCGCGCCGGGCCCGTTCCACTCGGTCTACGCGGCCTCGAAGGCGTTCCTGGCCTCGTTCGCGCAGGGCCTGCGCGAGGAGCTGCGCGACACCGGGGTCAGCGTCACCACGCTGATGCCGGGCCCGACCGACACGGAGTTCTTCGAGCGGGCCGGCATGGAGGACACCAAGGTCGGCGCGGGGGAGAAGGACGACCCGGCGCAGGTGGCGCGGCAGGGGTTCGAGGCGCTGATGAAGGGCGACGACCACGTGGTGGCGGGGTCGCTGAAGAACAAGGCGCAGGCGATCGCGGGCAGGGTCGCGCCGGACGCGGTGAAGGCGAAGATGATGCGGCCGATGACGGAACCGGGCTCCGCGGACAGCTGATCCGGCGGGCTGCCGCGACTTCGGCGGAAGCGGCAGCTCACCGCCACGCCTCACTGGCGTGGCACCAAGGCTCTCAGCGGCCCATCTCCGCCGCGTACGCGGACAGCGCCTCCCGATCCGGCTGCCCGGTCTTCGCGATCAACGACGCCACGTGCTTCTCCACCGTGCGCGGCGAGATGTGCAACCGGGTGCCGATCGCCTTGTTGCCCATTCGGTCAGCCAGCAACACGAACACCTCGAACTCCCGCACCGTCACGCCGTGCCCGCGCAGCTGCCGGGGCACCTGCTCGGTCCCGGTGCGCCGCTGCTGCACCGGCGCACCGGCCTGCCGCAGCAGCCCCCGGCACGCCGACGCCACGGCGGGCACCGCGGCCTCGTGGAAGTACGACTCGGCGGACCGCAGCCACGTCACCGGGTCACCCCAGGCGGCGGCCTCCGGTGCGACGAGCCGCCGGCCGAGGTGCCGCGCCAGCGGGTACGGCTCCGCGGCCTCCGACGCGCGCGAAAACGCTTGCGCCGCTTCGGCGCCGAGGCCGTCGCGGCCGAGCAGCACGGCGTGCGCCAGCGCGACGAACTGCCGGTTCCACCTCATGCGCGACGCGGACGGCGCGGTCAGCGCGTGGTACTCGGTCCAGCCGAACCGGCCGTCGAGCACGCCGAGCAACACCCGCAAGCCGTGCGTGCCCGACAGGTGGAACGTCGTGGGGTTCTGGGACTCCAGGGCGAACGCGTGGTCGAGCTCCGTCATCGCGAGAGCCTGGTTCTCCTCCAGCAACGCGCAGAACGCGCGGGCCAGACCGAAGCACAGAGGGTGTTCCTGGGCACCGTTCTTCGCGACCGCCTCGAACTGCCGCACGGCGTCGTCGGTGCCGGCGCGGTCGCCCTGGTGCCCGGCCAGCACGGCCTTGGTCATCAGCAGGTAGCGGGTGAGCGCGTGGAACCGCAGGCGCGTGGTCGTGCGCAGGCACCGCTCGATCTCCTCGGTGGCGCCGGTGTAGTCGCCGGTGAGCACGGACTGCAGGGCCAGGATCGCGTCCACGTTGTGCGCCACCGTGATCGCACCCGTCCGGCACGCCTCGGTGTGCGTGCGGTCGAGGGCGGCGGTGCTGCCGTGCTCCAGCCAGTCGTTGCCCGCCAGGCGGACCAGCGCGTAGACGTGCTGGATCGGCAGCTGGTGCGCGTCGGCGAGCGCGAGTGCCTTGCCGAAGCACGCGTTGGCCTCGTCGATGTCGTGCTCGCGCGCGATGATCCCGAGCAGCTGCCACGCCTCGCACGCCACCATCGGCAGCCCCGCGCGGTCCGCCGCCTGCGCCGCCTGCCGCGCGAGACCCGCCGCGGAGGAGATCCGGTCCGGGCTCGGGATGTTCAGGGCGAGGTAGGCGGAGTTGACGTCGAGCTGCGCGGCCAGTTCGTCCGGCGCCTCGGTGCCGAGCAACGTCCGCGCGATCCGCACCTGCTCCACGCCCTCGGTGAACCACCCGGCGAGATAGGCCACTCGCGACAGTCGCGTGTGGAGCCGGGCGCGCGCCGGGCCGTCGAGGCCGTGCAGGTCGTTCACCTCCAACGCGAAGGCGCGTTCGAAGTCGCCCGTCTCGGCCAGCGCCGGCAGCAGCAGCTCCAGCACCTCGGCGCGGGGGCCGCCGGTCAGCAGGCCCTGCGCGCGGTCGAGCAGCGTGACGGCCGAGTCCGCCGCTCCACCGGCGAGCGCCCGTTTGCCCGCCTCGGCGAACAGAAGTCCTGCCTGCGCCGAGGAGCCCGCGTCGAACCGCAGCTTCGCGACGAGCGGGCACCAGTCGCCGGGCAGGGCGGGGTGCAGGTCCTCGACGGCGTCGGCGGTGCGCTGCGACAGGTCCGTGTGTTCGGCCGGGGTGAGCTGGGCCATCAACGCGTCCGCGGTCAGCGGGTGCCGGAACGCGTACCAGTCGGGCGCGGGCTCGTCCGGCGTCACGAGCTGCGCGGCCACGCCCGCGTGCAGGTGGCTGAGCAGCTCGCGGTCGTCGACGCCGGTCACCCGCTGCACCACGGAGAGCGGGAACCGGTGGCCCAGCACCGCCGCGACGGAGAGCACCTCGCGGCCCTGCGGTCCCAGCCGGTCCGTGCGGTGCGCGACGCTGCGCACGAACGCGGCCGGCACGGGCAGCTTCAGCTCGCCCAGCACCTGCCAGCCGTGCGCTCCGGCCACCAGCAGGCCGCTGCTCACCATGCCGTGCAGCAGTTCCTCGACGACGAACGGGTTCCCGGCGCTGTCCGTCCACAAGCGATCGACGAGCTCCGCCGGCACGCACTCGCTCTCCAGGCAGGCGGCCGTCATCTGGCCGACCTCCTCCTGCGAGAGCCGGTGCAGCTCCACCAGCCTGCCCGAACCCCGTTGCACCATCCGGTGCACGAGCTCCAGCGCGTGGCCGGGTTCGGTGCGGATGGTCGCGAGCAGCAGGACCGGCTGGTCCTCCAGGTTGTCCGCCAGGTACTCCACCACGGCGAGCGTTTCGGCGTCCGCCTCGTGCAGGTCCTCGAGCACCAGCAGGCACGGCGTCTTGCGCGCGACCGATGCGAGCAGCCGCAGCACCGCCTCCGCCAGCACCACGACCGACTCCGTCGTGGACCGGTGGTCGTGCCACTCCGGGATCAGCGTGCCCAGCACGGGTTTGTACGGTCCCAGCGCGGAGTCGTCCGGCGGTTCGCCGCGGAACAGGCCGAGGAGGGCCTCCGCGATCGGGCGGAACGGCACCATCGGGCCGATGGTCGTGCCGCGTCCTTTGAGCACCCGCACGCCCTCGTCGTACGCGAGCCCCGCCGCGTAGCGGGCGAGCCGCGACTTGCCGATCCCCGCCTCACCGGTGAGGAAAACCGCCCCGCCGCGGGACTCGCGGGCGTGCGCGAGTGCCCCCGTGACGGCCGTGACCTCACGATCACGGCCGACCACGTGGGGCGCTCGGGTCTGCATGTCTGGACCCTAACGGTCCCGGTCCGGTCTCCGTATCGACCGCCCAGACGTATTAGGGGTGAAAGTTTCTACTTGTCGCTCACCGTCGTGTCCGAGATGGCCGGGGTGATCGCCACGAACGCGCTCATGGCCATCGTCAGGCCCATCAACGCGCGCGCCCGCGCGCCCGCGAAGGTCTTCGGCGCGAGTTCCATCTCCCCGATCGCGTGCTCGGCCGGGTCGGCGTTCTCGGCCGTGCGGTGCAGGGACTCGTTCATCGGGTGGGCTCCTCTTGTTCGGGTGACGCTTGCAGTTGCAGGACCGAAGGGATCGCGAACCCCTGCCGCAGCAGGCCGTGGCCGATGCCGGCCAGACCCGTCAGCAGCCCGGGGGAGGGAACGCCGCCGGGAGTGGCGCAGCGCGCGCCGTGCTCCTCGAGCGCTCCCAGCACCAGCGCCACGCGGCGGGCCGCGGCGCTCGGGTGGTGTGCGGCCAGCGCCTCGACGACGCCCAGCTCGCCGTGGCAGAGACTCATGTCCCGCAACGGCGGCGTGGACGCCAGCAGACCGGCCAGCCGCTCGTCGTCACGGGCGAGCGCGACACCGGCCAGACCGCCGCACCAGCCGGTGTCGGTCAGGTCGACGACGTTGCTCTCCAGGAACTTGCGCGCGGCCACGTCCACGGCATCGTCGCCGGCGGTCGCCGCGTAACGCCTCAGCGCCCAGCCGACGCCGGCGTGCCCGCGGGCGAACCCGCTCTCAGGGCAGCGGGCGGCGCTCAGCACGGAGGCGTAGTGACCGGCCAGCGCCAGCGCCTCCGGCGTGCCGACCGCGAGCATCGCGGCGAGCGAGCCGGCGACACCGTCCACGACGGTCGGCGAGGCGTCCTGCGCGGGCATCAGCCGCACGGCCCGGTCCAGCAGACCGGGGTCGAGGCCGAGCAACGGGGTCAGGCGGGCGAGACCGAAGCAGATGCCGCCCAGGCCGTGGACCCCGCCGCTGACGGCCGTGACGAGCTCCGGCTCCCCGGCGAACACCTCCAGCAGCGCGGGCAGCGGGCGCAGCGCGTCGCGCGCGAAGTCGACGTACCGGGCGGCGCCGGTCAGCGCGCCCAGTTCGGCGAGGAACAGCGCGACACCCGTGTAGCCGTTGGACAGACCGGCGCCGAGCGGCTGCACGGTCCAGTGCCGGTCGTCGACGAGCTCCAGGCCGAGCCAGTTCACCCGGTCCCTGCCGGTGACGGCGTGCGCGAGGATCTGGTCCGCGATCCCGCACGCGGCGACCAGCAGCCGGGCCGGGTCCGGGTCGACCGCCGCGACGTGACCGGGCACCGGGGCGCCGCTGCGGTGCGACACCGGCCGCGGCCGCGACGCGAGCAGGGCCTGGATCACCCACTGCTGGTCGTGCCGGTCGACCTCGCTCATCGCGAGGACCTTGCGCGTCACGGCGTGCAGTCCGGGCTCCGGCAGCATCCCCGGCAGCCGGAGCCCGGACGCGGTCCACAGGTCGGTCGACCCGGGCCGGCACGTGAACAGCGGCACGTCGCCGCGCCACAGGTCGGACACCTCGAACGGCACCAGCCGGTCGAGCAGCGGGTCGTCCACCACCAGCACACCGAACGCGAGGTCGCGGTCCAGCGCGTCGGCGAGGACGGACGGGTGGGTCGACTCGTCGAGCAGGCGTGCGTACTGCCGGGTCGCGCGCGCCACGAACCGGACCTCCTCGTCGACGCACTGGCGGACCAGCCGCAGCAGCTCGTCGCGGTGCTCCACGATCGCGTCGTAGCCGGCGCGGAACCCGGCCAGCAGCGGGTCCTGGTAGTCGGCGGGCTCGGCGGGCACATCCCCGAGCAACGGCCTGTTGGACGCGCCCGAGGACGTCTTCGGGCGCCGGACCAGCCGCATCCGGTCGGTGCCCGCGTCCTCCCAGTCGACCGCGTTCACCGGCGACAGCACGCCCTGGTCACCGCCGACGCCGGACACGTCCGCCACCCCGTTGTCGCCCAGCAGCACGTGCGGGAGCAGGGCCGTGCGGTGCACCGACCGCACCAGGGCGAGCGTGGCCGGGTCCGCGTCGGCCTGCGTCAGCGTGGGGTGGAACAGCGTCTCGACGTCCACGAGCACCGGCTGGTCGCCGCACGCGATGAGGTTCTCGTAGTGCATGTCCGTGCCGTCGACCGCGTAGAGCAGGGCCAGCAGCGCGCCGAGCCGCTGGTAGAACTCGGCGACCCCGGCCACGTCCGCACACGGCTCGTGGGCGATGTGCTCGATCCACCCGTACCCGTCGCGGGGGAGCAGGCGCGGCGTCCGGAAGGTGATTCCAGTTCGAGTGGAAAGCCAGGCCAGCTGGTCGGTGAACCGCACGTGCAGCCCGAGGGGGCGTGGCCGGTAGACGAGCTTCGCGCCGGACTCGAAGGTCAGCACCGCGACCGTTCGGCCCTGCTGGTGCGCGTCGCCCTGGCCCATCTCGATCGAGATCAACGCGCCGGGGTCGACGCCGTCGAAGATCGTCCGGACGATCCGGCCGCGGTCGCGGGTGAACCGCGACGACAGCTCGTGGTGCGTGGAAACAGCCTGCTCACAGGCCTGCGCGAGCAACCTGGCCAGCACTGGGTAGCGGTTGAAGATCGACGAGAGGTTCAGCGTCCTGGTGAACTCGGTGAACCTCTCGGCGCTGGTGGGCGCGGTCAGCGTGTCGCGCGTGGCGTGCAGCTCCAGCACGAGCGTGCGGGCCGCGATCGCCACGAGCCGGCGTCCCAGCTGCTCCGCGAACGCCGCGTCGAACGGCGGCGCGACCTCGGTGCGGGACGCGTCGATCAACGGGCGCAGAGCGTGGGCGAACGCCGCTGTCCAGCTCTCGCCGGTGCTGGTCTCGGCCGCGGAGGTCACCCGGTCAACCTCGCACGCGCGGGCGGGTCGGCACATGGGGACCAACCCCCCAGATTTGGGTGGGGCGTGAATATGGGGGATCGCCACCCATGTTTCGCCGCCCGATCGCCCCGAGACTCGATGTCCGAGGGAGGGGTACGGGATGAGGGAGTTCGGAGAACTGCTGCGCACGCACCGGATCGGCGCGGGCCTCACCCAGCAACAGCTGGCTGACTTCGCGATGGTGAGCGTGCGGGCCATCCGGGACCTGGAGTGCGGGCGCACGCGGTCGCCGCGGGCCGAGACGGTGCGGCTGCTCGCGGAGGGGCTGCGGCTCGACGAGGACAGCCGCGCGGACCTGCAGCAGGCGGGCGGGCGTTCGGCCGGGCGGTCCGCGGTGGCGCCGCCCGCTCCCGCCGGGTCCGCCGGGCTGATCGTGGGCCGCGAGGCCGAGTCGGCCGCGCTGGCCGCGTTGCTGACGGAGGCCGCCCCGGCCACGGACCGGCGGCTGGTCACCATCACGGGCGTCAGCGGCGTCGGCAAGACCCGGCTCGCGCTGGAGGTCGCCGGCGAGCTGCACTTCCGGCACGGCTGGTCGGTCCTGTGGCACCCGACCCAGGCGGCCCCGTCGGTCGACGACGACCAGAACACCGTCCTCGTCACCGACCGTCGCCCGGACCCGCGCCTGCTGGACGCACACCCGCGGCTGCGGGTCGTCGTCACGGCACGGGCCCCGCTCGGCCTGCCCGGCGAGCACGTGTTCCCCCTCGGCGCGCTGGCCGACGACGCCGCGGTGCGGATGCTGCTCACGCACGTGCACCGCGTCCGGCCCGCGTTCAAGCCGGAACCCGCGAACCAGGCCGCGCTGGTCGGCCTCGTGCACGCGCTGGACGGACTGCCGTCGGCGCTGGAGTTCGCGGCCGGCTGGTTCATGGTCTACTCGCCGCAGCACCTGCTCGAACGACTGCGGTCGAACCCGCTCGACCCGACGTCGGCCCACCTGCGCGACTCGCTGCGGCTCTCGCTGTCCACATTGGACACCGACGGGCGCGAGCTGCTGCGGCGGATGGCCGAGGGGGAGGACCCCGGGCACGACAGGTCACTCGGGGACCTGTGCGTGCGCGGGCTCGTCCGTCGCGCCGGATCCCGGTACGAGGTGCTCAACCTCGTCCGCGCGGCGGTGCTGGAGCCGGTGCCGGGGCCGCACCTCGCCGGAGGTGTGGCCCTGACCTGGCCCGTCTAGAACGCGGCGGTGAGACAGGCGAGGCGGTCGCCAGCCGTGCCCGCCTTGCCGTGCTCGGTGCTGGTGTGCGCGGCGTGCACGACGACCGAGTTCGCCTCGCCCTCGCGGAACTCCCACGCCACCGAGGCGCTGCCGGTCGCGGCGCCCTGCGCGTCGGTGGTGAAGTCGAGCCAGATCTCGTTGTCCGCGTTGGCGTACGCCGGGTCGACGCTCGGCGACACCGGGTCCTTCGTGTGCTGGTAGTGCGGACCGGAGTCGGCGGGCTTGGCGCCACACGGCTTGGTGTGCACGTGCGAGCCGTACTTCGTGTTCGGCAGCAGCCCGGACACCTTCAGCTCCACCGTCGTCCGTCCATTCGAGACGGACAAGCCGGTGGAGAGCCTGGCGCCCAACGGGATCCGCGCGACGTCGTACGTGACCCCCTTCGGCTGGTCGCCGGAGGCGGCGGGCGCGGCCACGGCGGTCTCCGCCACGGGTTTCACGGCGGGGGCGGGCTCGGGGGTGTCGGAACAGGCGGCCAGCCCCGCGGTGAGCAGTACGGCACCCACCAGGGTGGTCACGGTCGTGCGCATGGTTCTCCTCAAGTCAGCTGCGGTCCAGGTTCCCACCCCCTGCACGTCCACGATCGGGTGACTGGTTCAGATCAACCGAGACGAGGTGCGCGAACGCCTCCCGGTAGGCGGCGCACAGGTGGTAGTCGCCGTGGGTCTCCACTTTGTCCGGTGAGCCGCCGGTCTCGTCCGCGCGGCGGTCGAGGTCGTTGGACTCCCAGCCGTGCACCGGGAAACCCAGGTAGTCGGTGCGGCGCCACAGGTTCACCCAGCTCGGGCCGAGCAACGCCGCCAGGCCGCCTTCCGGTGCCGTGCCTGCCTTTCGCACCCACGGGTCGCACGAGAACAACGCGCCCGCGCGCACCGGGGGTGTGCCGAGCACGGCGGGTCCCAGCAGTTCCGGGAAGATCCGCCCGAAGTACGGCCGCAGCTGCACGCCGTACGTCAGCAGCTGCACGCGGCCCAGGTACCCGTCGGGCAACGCGTACAGCGCCGCGACGGCCAGCACGGCGCCCAGGCTGTGCGCGGACAGCACGACGCGGTGCTCCGGCGACTCGTCCAGGAACTCGCGCGACCGGTCCGCGATCTCCGGCACGGCCCGCTCGGCGTAGCAGGGCGGCGCGAACGGGTGGGCGGTGCGCGGCAGGAAGCACATCAGGTCCCACAGCAGCCCGAGTGGCCGCCGGTTGGTGAGCATCCCCGCCCCGACGAACGACCCGACCACCGCGACCCCGGCGAGCCCGGTGACCCAGTCGCCCTTGCCCACCACCCACGCCACCCCGGACCACCGCGACCACGCCGGCTCCGCGAACGTCAGGTAGCACGTCAGCAGCAGCGACAGGACGCCCAGCACCGACAGCACCCCGGCGGTGGTCTCGGCGCGGTGCGACACGGCGACCACGTGCCGCACCCGGACCACGAGCGCCTCGGCCTCGCCGTCCAGCAGCGCGGGCGCGATCAGCCGCGACAGCAGCACTAACGCCTGCGCGAGGACCAGCAGCACCAGCGGGACCAGCGCGCACGCGAAGGCCGCGCTGAACCACGAGTAGAACGGCGGCACCCGCAACCCGGTGCCGACCCAGCCCCGGAACGTCAGCACCAGCACCGCCGACAGCATCACCGACGACACGAGCGACAACCCCAGCAGGACACCGGGGCCGGCGCCGTTCCAGGCCTGCCACTCGTCCCCGGCCCGCGGTCGCGCCCGCCACGCCAGCGCCCCGCCGAACACCGCCGCGCCGATCCAGGCGAGCGGAAACCACTGCGTGGCAACCATGAAAGCCACGAACAGCACCAGCAGCACCAGGGGACCCTTGGCGTCGTTGCGCCGCCACGACCACGCCGCCATCACCGACCCGAGCAGCGCGACGACCACCACCGGTGGTCCCCATTCCAAGAGCCACAACGGTGCGCCGAACTCCGGGGCGATCGCGTACAACCCGAACCCGTGCGCCAGCAGGACGACCACCGCGGAGACCATCAGCAGCCACGACCACAGCCCGCCCTGCTCGGTCGTCGGCACGTCCGGGCAGTCGGTCGTCGTGACCACCGCCCGTGCCACCACGACCGCCAGGACGCCACCTGCGAGCACGGTGAGCACCAGGAAGAACACGTGCTGCCACAACGCGGTGCTCGTCGCGAGCACGACCACGCAGCACCCGGCCGCGAGGTGCAGCCGGGTGAGCCGGCGGATCCGCGGGCTGCCCTGCCACATCGACGCCCGGCTGAGCATCACGCCCGCCCTCCGCTGCGGCGTGCGCACGGACGTCATCTCGTACCTGCTGCGGGACAACGACGTCAGCGCCAGCAGCCCGAGCAGCAGCACCACCGGCACGGCGGACGCGGCCAGCACGCGGACGTGCCGCGCGGGGTCGCCGAGCACGTCGAGGAAGTCCGGCAGCCGTTTGCACGCGCTGCCCGGCAACGAGCACTGGACCGCGTAGACGTCGACGGCCACCTCGCACACCGCGAGCACCAGCAGCACCGTCAGTCCCAGCCCGAACAACCGCGTCGAGGCGGCACCGCGCCCGGCGTTCCACCACACCATCCGCCGCGCCGGCGGAACCGAGTCGTCGGGCAGCTTCCGGGACCAGTACGCGACGTTCGCGAGCCCGAACGGCAGCAGCAGCGCCCAGCCGACCCGCCCCAGCGCGTTCGCGAGCACCGACGGCACCCCGCTGCCCGGCACACCCGGAGTGCTGCGCGCCATGCCGCCCCACGAGTACGCCTCGCGCCGCACGCCCCCGGGCACCTGTCCGGCGTGATCCGGTGGCAGGTCGGCGAGTTTGCCGGGCTCCGGGCGCCAGAAGCTGCCGAAGCGGTCGCCGCGGAACTGCTCCACGGCGTGGTCGGGAAGGGCCAGCATCGCGTCCGGGGGCGTGTTGTTGACCCCGTGGATGCGCAGTTCCAGGACGGGTGGACTCATCGCCGACCTCCCCTTTACTCCAGTTGTCGTCCGGAAAGCTGCTCCGATTAGCGGCCGAACGGGTGAAAAAGGTGTATCCAGACGGCCCGGAAAGCCTCTACTGAGCAAGGAGGCCCCACCATGACCGCAACCGCTCATCCGAACGTCGCAAATTCCGTCGGTCTCGCCGAGTTCCTCGCCACCGCCGGCACGCTGACCCTGGCGCAGCGCAAGCTCATCGTCGACCAGGCGCTGATCCTGCTGGAGCAGAACTACGCCCACCTGCCTCTGAAGGTCGCGATGCACGCGGTGAACCCCGTGCAGAGACTCAGGGTGCTCAGAGCGAGACTCGAACGGCAGACCGACGCCACGGCCGAGCCCGAGTGGCAGTTCCACCGCGAGCTGTCGAGCACCTTCCACTCGGTGCGCGACCTGCACACGAACTACCTGCTGCCCGCGCCGTTCGCGGGCAAGATCGCCTTCCTGCCGTTCCAGCTGGAGCGCTGCTTCGCGGCCGACGGCACCGAGCAGCACCTCGTGGCCCGCACGGTCGCCGGGTTCACCGGTCTCGAGGCGGGCACCGAGGTGACGCACTGGAACGGCACGCCGATCGCCCGTGCCGTCGCGCTGAACGGCGCGATCTTCGCCGGCAGCAACACCGCCGCCAACCTCGCGCGCGGGCTCGAGTCGCTCACGTTGCGCCCCTTGGTGATCCAGCTCCCGCCCGACGAGGACTGGGTCGTCGTGAGTTTCCGCGACGCCGCCGGCACCGCGGGGGAGGTCCGCGTCGACTGGCAGGTCACGGAGAACCTCCCGCCGATGACCGACGTCGACTCGCTGTCACCCGCCGCGGCCGCGCAGGGCGTCGACCTCGACTCCGACGAGAAGGCCCGCGCCAAGAAGTTGTTGCACGCGCCCAAGGTCGTGCAGGCCGAGGCCGCCGGCGGCGCCGTCGCGATGTCCGTGACCGACGTGCCGACGACCATGCCCGGCGTGTTCCGGGCGCGCCCGGTCGTGACGCCGTCCGGCACGTTCGGGCACCTGCGGATCTTCACGTTCAGCGTGGACGATCCGGACGCGTTCCTCGCGGAGTTCGTGCGACTCGCGGCACTGCTGCCGCAGAACGGGCTCATCGTGGACGTCCGCGACAACGGCGGCGGCCACATCTTCGCGTCGGAGTTCCTGCTGCAGACCCTGACCCCGCGCCCGATCCAGCCGGAACCCGTGCAGTTCCTCAGCACGCCACTGAACCTGCGGATCTGCCGCCGTCACGCGGAGAACCCGACGAAGCAGATCGACCTCGGTCCGTGGTTCCCGTCGCTCGACAGCTCCACCGAGACGGGCCAGGCGTTCTCCTGCTCGCACACCATCACGCCGGTCGACGGCGCGAACGCGGTGGGCCAGACCTACCACGGCCCGGTCGTGCTGGTCACCGACGCGCGCTGCTACTCCGCCACCGACATCTTCGCGGCGGGCTGGGCGGACCACGAACTGGGCCCGATCCTCGGTGTGGACGACAACACCGGCGCGGGCGGCGCGAACGTGTGGACGCACGGCCTGCTGTCGACGCTGCTGAAGATCCCGGCACCGCTCGACGCCGAGTCGCCCTACAAGACGTTGCCCAACAAGGCGAACATGCGCGTCTCGATCCGCCGCACGTTGCGCGTCGGCAAACTCGCCGGCACCCCGGTGGAGGACCTGGGCGTGCGCCCGACGCACCAGCACAAGGTCACGCGCGCGGACCTGTTGGAGGGCAACGTGGACCTGCTCGCCCGAGCGGGTTCGCTGCTGGCGGAGCTGCCCGTGCGGCGGCTCGGCGTGGCGGTCGCGGGCACGACCGTCTCCTTGGACACCGTGAACCTCGACCGGGTGGACGTCTACGTCGACGGCCGCCCGATGACCTCGCTGGACGTGACCGACGGCGCGCACACCGCGACGTTGAGCGCGACCGGGCGCGAGGTGCGCGTCGAGGGCTTCGCGGACGGGCAGTTGGTGGCCGCGCGCAAGGTCGCCAGCTGAACGAGCGGGCGCTTCCGGTGTCTTCCACGACCGGAAGCGCCCGTTCACTTCCCGCTAGCGCGTGAAGGTGTAGGCGCGGTCGGAGGCCACGGCCGCCACCTGCGCCTTCGTGTCCTTCGCCCAGCTCTGCGCCCAGACGACCTCACCGTTCGGGCGGAAGTTCCACGCGACCGTGATGCCGTACTCGGGCCTCTCCGTGAAGACGGTCAGGCCGCCCCTGTGGTCGCTCACCCTGCCGGTGCACTTGTCCCGCTCGCACAGCTCCTGCGGCGAGGTCTGGAAGAACCCCGGCGCGTTGACCTGCGTGAACACCTCGGTGGCCTGGCCTCGGTAGGTGAGCGTGGTCCAGCTGGTCAGGTACTGCTGGCCGTCGGAGATGCTGCCGGCCGACTCACCGCCCCACTGCCCGTGCACGACGTTCTCGGCGCCGCGGAAGATCCGCGGGAACGTCCGCTCCTGGCGAGCCGTGAACTCCGCCGCCTGCTCCTGCAGCTCCGCCTTGGTCTTGTGGACCGGCGTGACGTCCTTCGGCGGCCACGTCAGGTCCTCAGAGCCCTGTGCCGACGCCGTGCCGGCGAGACCGATCAGTGCGAGGCCCGTCAGGGCAGCCGCCATCACCTTGCGCATGCGCATTGTTGAATCCCCCTGGTGAGTGATCACTTGCTGTACGTGAAGACGCCACAAGATCACCGAAGGTTGCACGGGCTCCTAGAGCCAGCCCCGGCGCATCGCCTGCACCCCGGCCTGGAACCGCGTCTGCGCGCCGCACCGGTCCATCAGCTGCCGCACCCGCCGCTGCACCGTGCGCGGCGCGAGCCCGAGCTGCCGCGCGATCGACTCGTCGGTGAGCCCGGCCGCGAGCAGCCCCAGCAGGCTCGGGTCCACGTCGGACGCCGCCGCGTAGATCCCGCCGGGGCTGAACGGGATCCCCTTGTCCCAGTACAGCTCGAACGTCGACCGCAGCACGTCGAGCAGCGCGGACGGCCGGATCAGCAGCACCTTGTCGACCACGTCGTCGTTCACGACCGGCAGGACGGCGGCGTGCGTGTCGATCACGGCGAGCTTGAACGGCAGGGTGGGGGTGACGCGGGCGCGTTCGCCGGCCGCGACCAGTTCGATGATCTCCGTGACGCGGCCGGGGATGTCGACGGCCGAGCGGTCGTAGACGACCCGCCACTGCACGTCCCGCAGCCGCGTCTCGTCCTCCAGCGCGACGTGCTGGCCGAGCGGCGTGACGTACGGCGGCTGGTCGAGGACGCAGACCTCCTCGCGGGCGCCGCGCAGCAGGGCGTGCCACAGCTCGCGCACGGCGTCCACACCGGACACCACCTCGACGAACGCGTTGTCCGCCAGTTCCTCGTCGCGGTTGCGCAGGTAGAGCTCCATCAACGGGCCGACGTCCGCGCGCGCCCGGCGGTTCTGCTCCTCGCGCGCGGCGATCAGCGCCTCGACGGCGAGATCGGGCGCCACGGCCTGCCACACGTCGCCGGGCAGGTGCCGGACCAGGCCGAGGTCCCGCATCTCCTCGAGCACCGAGGCGGTGACGCCGATTTCCTCCGTGGTGCGGCTTCCACCCGTCACCAGCAGCTCGTAGACGGCGGTGAGCTCCGGCGCGACGCCCAAGTGTCCGAACACGGCCACATTGTGCGCCATTCAGCCCAACAACTCTGTCGTGAACACGACAGTGTCGGAAATCTGACTCCGCTAGACCTGTTTTCGCAGGTGTGACCCGACTTACGGTCCCTCCACCTCCGCAGCCGGTTCAGAACCCTGACGCCCTCAACGGCACGCGAAGGCCCTGCGTGGAAGGACCTCACGTGAACAAGATGCGACGCACGAGTGTGTGCGCCGCGGCAGTTTCCGCCGCCGTGCTCAGCGTTGTCGCGCCCGCCGCGACCGCTGCCCCCGCCCAGCAGTCCCAGCCGGACTCGACCCAGGTGAACCGCCCGTTCGAGCGGCTGATCGTCGGCTACAAGCCGGGCACCGCCGAAGCCTCGTCCGACACCGCTGCCTCGGACGACGCCCGCAAGAAGGGCAAGTCCCTCCACCGCCGCACGGCGAGTGGCGCGGTCGTCGTCGACCTCGGCTCGAAGACCACGAACGCCGACAGCACCATCCAGGCGTTCAAGAACGACCCGAAGGTCGCCTACGTCGAGCCGGACCTGCTGATGCAGCCGTTCGCGGACCCGAACGACACCGAGTACTCCCGCCAGTGGGACCTCTTCGAGGCCACCGCGGGCATGAACGTGCCGGGCGCGTGGTCGAGCACCACCGGCGCCGGCGTGACCGTGGCGGTCATCGACACCGGCTACGTCGCGCACAGCGACCTGTCGAGCAAGGTCGTCGCGGGGTACGACTTCGTCTCCGACGCCGCCCGTGCCCGTGACAACAACGGCCGCGACTCGAACCCGGCCGACGAGGGCGACTGGGTGGCGCGCGGCGAGTGCGGCACCGACGCCAACGGCAACCCGGTCCCGGCCGCCGACCAGGGCTCGTCCTGGCACGGCACGCACGTCGCGGGCACCATCGCCGCGTCCACGAACAACAGCAAGGGCATCGCGGGCATCGCCTACGACGCCAAGATCCAGCCGTTGCGCGTGCTGGCCAAGTGCGGTGGCGCCACCTCGGACATCGCCGACGCGATCACCTGGGCCTCCGGCGGCACGGTGAGCGGCGTGCCCGCGAACCAGAACGTCGCCAAGGTCATCAACATGTCGCTGGGCGGCCAGTCCTCCTGCTCCACGACGTACCAGAACGCGATCAACGGCGCCATCAACCGCGGCACCACGGTCGTCGTCGCGGCCGGCAACTCGAACATGAACGTCGCCAACTTCACCCCGGCGAACTGCACCGGCGTCATCACCGTCGCGGCCTCGTCCCGTGAGGGCAACAAGGCGTTCTACTCGAACTTCGGCACCCGCATCGACATCGCGGCCCCCGGCGGCGAGACCCGCCGCGGCACCGACACCCCCGGCACGATCACCACGCCGGAGAACGGCATCTGGTCGACGCTGAACGCGGGCACCACCACCCCCGGCGCCGAGAACTACAAGCCCTACCAGGGCACCTCGATGGCGGCCCCGCACATCGCGGGCCTCGCCGCCCTCCTGGTCGCCAAGAAGCCGTCGCTCACCCCGGCCCAGGTCAAGGACCTGATCAAGACGAACTCCCGCCCGCTCCCCGGCACCTGCTCGGGCGGCTGCGGCGCGGGCCTCGCGGACGCCACCAAGACCGTGAACGCCGTCGACACGACTCCTCCGCCCTCCGGCGGCCTGGAGAACACGACCGACGTCGCCATCCCGGACCGCGGCACCGCAGTCACCTCGTCGATCACCTCGACCCTGACCGGCAACGCCTCCTCGAGCACCAAGGTCGGCGTGGACATCGTCCACACCTACCGCGGTGACCTGGTGATCGACCTGATCGCGCCGGACGGCACCGCCTACCGGCTGAAGAACTCGTCCTCTTCGGACAGTGCCGACAACGTGGTGGCGACCTACACGGTCAACGCCTCGTCCGAGGTCGCGGCGGGCACGTGGAAGCTGCGGGTCCAGGACGTGTACTCCGGTGACACCGGGTACATCAACGCCTGGAACCTGACCCTGCGATAGCTCCGCGGGTTCGCCGAGGGGCGGCGCCTCCCAGCCTGCACTGGGGGAGCGCCGCCCTTTCACATGCCCGCCGCACCAAGTCGGCCCCTCACGATGTCCGGCACCGGCTCGGTACGAGCGAAGGTGACCACGCCGGAAGGCAACGGGACGCGCGGCCAAAGGCGACCACCCTCGCAAGGTGCACCAGCCGCATGGCACCCAACCCCTCCGCTGGACCAGGCACCAGCCCACCCGCGCGCCGCACCCCCACGCACACCAGGCGTAACACCCCCACCCCACGGGTAACGTCAGAACCATGGCGACACTGGTGACGTTCCACGCCCACCCCGACGACGAGTGCATCGTCACGGGCGGCGTGATGCGGAAGGCGTTCGAAGAGGGCCACCGAGTCGTGCTGGTAGTGGCAACCCGAGGCGAGGCAGGCGAGATCCCCGACTTCCTCGACGAGAACGAGGAACTCTGGCAACGCCGAGTCGTCGAGACCCACGCCGCCGCCGACCTGCTGGGCGCGGCACGTGTGGAGTTCCTGGGCTACCGCGACTCGGGAATGATGGGCGACGAGCTCAACACCGCCCCCGGCTCGTTCTGGACGGCGGACGTCGAGGAGGCCGCCCAGAAACTGGCCGCGATCCTCAAGGACGAGGACGCGAAGGTCCTCACCACGTACGACAGCTACGGCGGCTACGGCCACCCGGACCACATCCAGGTCCACCGCGTGGGCGTGCGGGCGGCGGAGATCGCCGGCACCCCGGCCGTCTACCAGGCCATGGTGCGCGAGTCGCACTTCCGCGAGGCGTTCCGGATGGCGGACATCGACGAGCCGCCACCCCTGGGCGAGGACGCGGTCCCCGAGTCCCGGATCAACGTGGGCGTGGACGTCCAGAAGTACCTGGAGGTCAAGCGAGCCGCGATGCGCGCGCACGCCTCGCAGATCGGCGAGCAGTCGTTCTTCCTGTCGCTGGACGAACCGACGTTCGCGCACGCGTTCGGCACCGAGTGGTTCATCCGCGAGGGCCACGGCCCGGCCACCGCCCTGGACCTCTAGCAAGCGCAACGGGGCGGTCCGAAGTGGACCGCCCCGCCTGGGAAATCACATCACGCGCTGCGACGGCGGCGCAGGAACAGCAGGGTGCCGGCACCGGCGCCCACCAGACCCAGACCCGAGAGCAGCAGCCACGTCGGGGACGCACCGGTCGCCGCGAGCGGCGGTTCCGGAGCGCTGCCGCCGGGAGCGGCCGGGGTCGTCGACGGCGGGGCCTCGGAGGACGAGGGCACCTCCGGGGCCGTGGTGGCCGGAGTCGTGGTCGTCGTCGTGGGCTTCGTCGTCGTGGTCGGCGGCGTCTTCACGCACGCCTCCGTCTCACGGGACGCGTCGAAGCTCCAGTTCTTCTGGAAGTTCGGGTCGTCGTACGCGGTGACCTTGACCCGGTACGTGTGCTTGACGCTGCCGTCAGCCTCGTACCGCTTCTCGTCGAGCTTGCCCTTGAAGGTGATCTTCGGCTTCGCCTCGCCGTCGACCCAGACCTCGACAACGTTGTCCTTCTGGTTGCCGTAGTCCTTGAGGGCCACGGTGAACCAGGACTTGCCGGACTTGGTGTCACACCCCTTGTTCAGGGTGGGGGTGTGCGCCTGCGCCGTGCCCGTCAGCGCCAGCGTGGCCAGCGCTGCGGTTGCGGTCACCGCTATCGCGCCGAGAACTCTCCTTGCCAACGAATCTCTCCTGCTCTGCATTGATGCGTGGCGGGTCGAGCAAACATTCATGATCTGAATCACCCGACCGGGTGAACCGCGTCACGCTAACAACTCAGAGCACTCGAAAGGTCACCGTATGACAACGCTACGGTGTCACCACGGGTAGATCCTCATGTTTTCTGTTAGCCCGATCGTGCCCGCGACCAACCGCATCTGCTCCACTCCGCGCACGTCCGCGTCCAGCAAACGGGGCGAGCAGATCATCACGGCGAGCACCTGCGCCCGCGACAACGCCACGTTCAACCTGTTGCGTGACAGAAGAAAGTCCAGGCCACGCGGCAGATCCACGGTGGACGACGACGTCATGGACATGATGACCGCCGGTGCCTCCTGGCCTTGGAAGCGGTCCACGGTGCCCACCCGCGTGCCCTCGAACCCGGCCTCGGCCAGTCGCCGCCGGATCACCCGCACCTGCAGGTTGTACGGCGCCACCACCAGGATGTCCGCATCGGTCAGTTCGCGCGTTTTGCCGTTGTCCGTCCACTCTCGACCGACGATCGCGCGCACCGTGTCCACCACCGCGTCGGCCTCCTCGACCGACGACGTGATGTTGTGCCGGTGGTCGACCTCGCGCAGGTAGATGCCGGGCTCAATCCCGGAGATCGACCGCAGGGCAGCGCTTTCGTGCGAATGGAGCAGTCCGGCGTAGGACAGTTCGGACACGGGCCGGCACACCGCCGGGTGCATTCGCCGCGTCTCGGCGAGGAAGTAGCCCAGGTGCGGCGGAATGACGTCCGCGTCGCCCAGCAGGTGGCCCAGCGCCGAGGCGTCCGAACCGGGTGGGTGCACGCCCTGCACGACCTGCGGCAGCTGCTGCGGATCGCCCAGCAGCACGAGGTTGCGCGCCGCCGTCGCCACCGCCACCGCGTCGGCCAGGGCGAACTGGCCCGCCTCGTCGATGATCATCACGTCGAACGGCTGCGCCTTGATCACGGCGTTGGAGAACGTCCACGCCGTGCCTCCGACCAGGTGGCCCTGCGGGTGCTCCTCACGCCAGCGGGCGAGCGCGCCGTTGTCCTTCGGCTGGTCCCACGGCAGGCCCTCCTCCGGCTTCTTCTCCTTGGAGCGCTTGGCCATCGGGATGTCCGGGTCGACCGACGACAGCACGTTCTCCACGGCCTTGTGCGACGTCGACGTCACCGCGACCGTCTTGCCCTGGTCGATCAGGTGCCGCACGAGCTTCGTCGCGAGGTACGTCTTGCCGGCGCCGGGCGGACCCTGCACCGCGAGCGTCCCGCCGTCGAGCTGGTCGACGGCCTTGATCACGGCCTGCACCACGTCGTCGTGCTGCGGCAGCGGTTGCGCGGGCGGCGTGCGCAGCAACAGGTCGATGCCGGGGTTGCGGGGGAGCAGCGGCAGCAGGCCGACCGCCTGCTCGGCCAGTTCCGCGACGGCCTCGTCCTTCGGCGACGCGGGCACGGGGCTGCCCGGAAGCACGGCGATCGGCATGTCGCCGTGCTCCACCGCGTTGCTCTCGGTCAGCACCAGCTCGTACGGGTTGTCGTCGGACACCAGGGCGTTGCGCGTCACGTTGCCGGGGTACAACAACCGGACCTGCTCGCCGGAGCCGAACGGGTGCGGGCGCTCGGGGTCGATCCGCGCGTGCACCTGCCGCTTGTGCGTGCGGACGCGACCGGCGGGCGGCACCCAGTCCTCGGCGCGCACCGTGATCGGCACCGCGCAGTTCGAGTCCGTCTCCAGGTCGGAGATCGGCGCCAGCGCCTGCCGGAAGAAGTCGCCCCACGCCGGACTTGCCTCGCGCCGGTGGTAGCCGACGGTCGCCGCGAACAGGTCGTGGCCCTCCGCCACCAACGGTTCGGTCAGCGCCGCCATCCGCCGCGCCCGCTCGGCCGCCTTCTCCAACGCCGCCTCGTCGCGTTCGACGGGCGCCGCCGTCTCGATCTCCCGTTCGAGCTTGACGCGGTGCAACAGGTCCCGCAGCCCTCGCGTCGGGACCTCGTCGTCCAGCAAAGGCTTCAGCGCGGGCAGCGTGTACTCCCTTGTGGACACCCGCAACACCCGTCGCGTCAACGCACCCAGGTCGACGCACCGCCGCACCAGTTCGTCCACTTCGGACTCCAGCGTCGCCGACCGAGCGGCACGCCCGGCCAGGTCGTGCGGCGTGAAGTGGTAGACCGTGCCGGACGGCGTCCGCGCGACGAACTCCGCGAAGGTGCCGGACCACCCCGGAGTCCGGAACGTGTCGCCGTCGACCTCCAGGAACACGTCGTCCTCGGCGGGCTCCGGCAGGTTCGCCAACGCCTCGGGCGCCACGACCTCGTACGTGGTCACGCCCGTGCGTTCCTGCTCCACCTGCAACCGCGCCTGCGCGGTCAGCGCCGTGAACGACGCGGGCGACAGCGTCGCCGGCCGCTCCGACATCTCCGCGAGCGCGTCGATCGTGTCGATGCCCGCGGAGACCAGCTTCCGCCGCTGATCGGCCCGCAACCCGGCCACCAGCGACAGGTCCCGCGCCTCTTCCCGTCCCGACGCGCAGTGCCGCGCGAACCGGCACCCGACGCACGCCGCCCGCACGTCGCCCCACGACCGGGCCGGCGGGGGACCGGGGTGCGCGAGCCGCGCCCGCAGCCGTCCGGCCAGCGGCAGGAAGTCGGCGATCCGGAACGACGTCCGCCGCCCGTCCACGACCAGGTGCGCACGCTCGGACCCCACCGCCTGCGCCGCCGCGACCAGCGACAACACCGCGATCGGCGTCACCTCGGACGCCTCGTCGCACGGTTCGTACCCGCGAGGCGTGCGCACGAGCGTCCGGGCCGAGCAGTGGAACTCGCCGTCGAAGAACACGGCGTTCTCGACCAGGTCCGCACCCGACCGCATCTCGGCGGCGGTGCGGTCGGCGGCCGCCACGAGCTCCGCCGGGTCACCTCGTCTCTCGTCCCGCGCCAGGAAGCTGCGGTGCTCGCACTCGAGCAGGTCGACGAGATCGGCGGGGCTGACGAGCATGGAACGGGATGCTAACCAGCCCCACCGACAGAACGGGCGCGCGACCCGCGTTCATCCCCGACGCGCGGCTCGCGTGCCCGCACTGCCTAGACGTTCGCCTCCACGAGGTGCAGCAACGCCTCGTGGTGCGTGTTCGGGTAGTCGTGCGGCCGGAACGGACGGGTCTGCGCCCGCACCAGCGCCGCCGCGGCCGCCAGCTCACCGGTGCGCACCTCGGTGTCGCGGTGCAGGAACGCGAAGTGCGGCTCCCGCACCTCGTCCGGCCACAGCAGCGTGTGCAGCACCAGCACCCCCTGCTGCGGACGCAGCGCGGCCAGCGTCTCCTTGCCCCGCAGGCCGAACTTCACGATCGCCGCCGTCTTGGTGCGCTCCAGCGTCTCCCGCAGCAGCACGTAGGACCGCACGGACAGGTCGTCCGGCTCCACGTAGTAGCTGCGGTGCAACGCGACCGGGTCGACGTCGACCTGCGGCGCGAACTGCTGCACGTCGATCACGCCGTCCTCGGGCGCAGGCAGGTCTCCCGGGTCGATCTGCACGATCCGCCCGTCGTCGAGCTCGTAGCCCCGGCCGATGTCCTCCGGCGTCAGCCTCAGCGAGCACTCGCCGCACACCTGCTGGTGCCGGACGCGGCCGCTGTCCTCGCGGTGCACCAGGTGCACCTTGCTGCGGTGCTCGGTGGACGCCGACACCAGCCGCACCGTCATCGTGCTCATCCCGAACCGAAGTGCTCCCCGCCACACAGTTCTCATGACAAATGAGTACTCGAACAGGTGTTCAACTACGCATAACACCTGGTGGAAGGCCTCGTTCGGACGCGTCCGACAGGTATCTCGGACGCGTGTATCCGACGAAAGTCACTCCAACGCTCTACCAGGGAGACGGCGCGTAGTCCTTGAGGAAGCAGCCGTACAGGTCCTCGCCGGCCTCGCCGCGCACGATCGGGTCGTACACCCGCGCCGCGCCGTCGACCAGGTCCAACGGGGCGTGGAAGCCCTCCTCGGCCAGCCGCAGCTTGAGCGGGTGCGGCCGCTCGTCGGTGATCCAGCCCGTGTCGACGGCGGTCATCAGGATGCCGTCGGCCTGCAGCATCTCCTCGGCGCTGGTGCGCGTCAGCATGTTCAGCGCGGCCTTGGCCATGTTCGTGTGCGGGTGCCCGGAACCCTTGTAGGCGCGGGAGAACTGGCCCTCCATCGCCGACACGTTCACCACGTACTTGCGGCGGTACGACGACTTCGCCATGGACGCGCGCAGCCGCGAGATCAGCAGGAACGGCGCGGTCGAGTTGCACAGCTGCACTTCCAGCAGCTCGACCGGGTCGACCTCGTCGACGTTCTGGATCCACGAGTTGGTGGCCGCGGTGTCCGGCACCAGGCCGCCCGCGTCGATGTCCTTCGAACCCGCCATCAACGCCAGAGTGGTGACGGAGTGCGCCTCCGGCACGGCGGTGCCGGGCAGGGCCAGCTGACCGTGCCCGCCGAACGAGATCAGCTCCGGACGCCGGGCGTCACCGGTCAGCTCGGCGTGCTCGGCGTGGGCGAGCGGCGCGTAGGCACCGGCGGAGCGGCGCACGGTCTGCGCGGCGTTGTTGATCAGCACGTCGAGCGGACCGCGCGAGGCCACGTCGTCGGCGAGGGCGAGCACCTGGGCGGGGTCGCGCAGGTCGATGCCGACGATCTTCAGCCGGTCGATCCAGTCCTCGGCGTCCGGCATCGACGCGAAGCGGCGGGCCGCGTCCTTCGGGAACCGGGTGGTGATCGTGGTGTGCGCGCCGTCCCGCAGCAGGCGCAGCGCGATGTACATGCCGATCTTGGCGCGGCCACCGGTCAGCAGCGCGTTGCGGCCGGTCAGGTCGGTGCGGGCGTCGCGCTTGCCGTGGTTGAACGCGGCGCAGTCCGGGCAGAGGTTGTGGTAGAACGCGTCCACCTCGACGAACCTCTTGCGGCACGTGTAGCAGGACCGCGCGCGCAGCAACGTCCCGGCGGTGGCACCGGTGGCGGTGGACACCAGGGGGAGGCCCTGCGTCTCGTCGTCGATGCGGTCGGGCGACCCGGTGGCGGTCAGCGCGGTGACGGCGCGGTCGTTGGCCAGCACGGCGGCCTTGCGCTCGGACTTCCGGAACTTCTTCGCGGCCTTGAAGATCTTCGCGGTGGCCCGGCGGACGCGCACGGCGTCGTCGTGTTCCGCCGGCAGGTCCTCGACCTGGGCAAGCACGCGCAGGCAGACTTCCAGCTCTGCGGGGTCGATCGAGGTCATGATCAGGCATTTTACGGGGAGTGGGGGGTGGTCCGGTGACCGGGCCTGAGCTGCTGGTGCTGTGGGACATCGACAACACGCTGATCTCGGCGCGGGGGTTCGGCGGGCGGATGTACGCCGAGGCGTTCCGCACGGCGTTCGGCCGGGAGTTGCGGGGTCCGGTCGACCTCGGCGGCCGCACCGAGCGGGACGTCATCGAGGAGGTCCTGCGCCGGCACGACATCGAGACCACGGAGGAGGCTCGCCGGCTGCTGAGCGACGCGCTCGGCGACTCGTTCGAGGCGCGGCGGGCCGAGCTGCCCGGTCACGGGGAGGTGCTGCCGGGCGCGCTCGCCGCCCTCGAGCACTTCGCGCACGACCCGCGCGTGCACCAGGCCGTGCTGACCGCGAACCTCGCCAGCGTGGCGCTCGTCAAGCTGGAGGAGTTCGGCCTGGCCCACCTCGTCGACTGGGACGTCAGCGCGTTCGGCGACGACCACGTGGACCGCGCGGACCTGGTGGACGTGGCCCGCGAGCGCGCCCGGCACATCCGGTCGTTCGCCTCCGACGAGGTCGTCGTCATCGGCGACACCCCGCACGACGTGCGCGCGGCCGCGAAGGCCGGGGTGCGGCTGGTCGCCGTCGCCACCGGCCGCAGCTCGCGGCACGACCTCCGCTCGGCCGGAGCCCAGATCGTGATCGACGACCTGAGCGACCTGGAACTGCTGGTCGGCGGGGTGTGGGCGTCCTGAGACGGGTCTGAACGGCCCTGGCCAGAGGTCGATCACGGCGTTATGGTGCCCGGCATGCCCACAGCAGGCGGCCCGACAGTCAAACGGCTGTCCCAGCCGGACGCCGACATCAAACCCAAGGCCCTCGGCTTGCCCCGAGGCCGCACGGTGATCTCGGTCTTCGGCTCCACCCAAGACATCGAGACGGATCTCGCCGCGAAGTTGTTGCCGGTGCTCAGATCCGTGGTGGTGACCGCGGCGCGCAACAGCGCCGTGTTCGTCACCGAAGGCACGGACCGAGGCGTAGTCCACTTGCTGGGCATGGCTTTGCAGGCGTGCGAACAGCAGTGGCCCGTCGTGGTCGGGGTGGCACCGAGCAGCAAGGTGCACGACCTCACCGAGACCTCCACCAACGGTCAGGTCCCGCTGGAACCCAACCACAGCGTCGCCGTCATCGTCCCCGGTTCGGAGTGGACGGACGCGACCCCGGTGCTGTTCCGCACGATCGACGCCGTGCGCCACAAGAAGCCCGTCGTCGCCCTCGTCGTCGGCGGCGAGAACGAGCAGGAGGTCGTCGACCACCTCAGCGGTGACAACCCGCTGCTGGTGCTCGCCGGCACCGGCGGTCTCGCGGACCGCATCGCGACCGGGGACCTCAAGGGCGACCTGGCGGTGCTCGTGCGCAGCGGCAAGATCTTCATCGTCCACGTGGACGAGGGCGCCGGCAAGGCCGCCACCGCCCTGGAACGGTTGCTGGGCAAGGAGACGCCCGTCCGGCCGCCGAGGATCCTGCCCAAGGTCCGGTACCGCGCACCGGAGGCGCGACCGCTCGTCGACCCCGGCTTCGTGGTCGCGTACCCGGCGCTCGCCGACGCCATCCACGACGCGAACCAGGTTGTCGCACCGGCGTTCCAGGAGCTCGACGCCGAGGCCGAGGTCGAGCAGAACCGCTACCGGCTCACGGCCGTGCTCGCGATCGCGGGCGGCCTGACGACGACGGTGTTCGCGGGGCTGCAGACGTGGCTGAAGGACACGCCCTGGCCCGGTGTGCTCGTCGTGGCGGGCGGCGCGTTCGCCGCGGCCATCACGATCGTGGCGCGCAAGCGCGAGTCGCTCGACAAGTACCTGACGGCCCGGTCGCGCGCGGAACGACTGCGCGCCTTGTACTTCGCGCATCTCGCCTCGGTCGCGCCCGCGACGGAGGAGGAGCGCCAGGACAAGGTGGCGGACCTGGAGGCCGCGGTCAGCAACCGCAAGCACGAGGTGGTCAGGACATGAGCGACAAGCAGCAGCGCCAGGCCCAGTTCGTGGAAGCCTATCTGCGCCACCGCTTCCAGGACCGGCTCGACCACTTCGAACGCGCCCGCAAGCGCTACTCCCGCGCTCGCACGTGGACGGTCGCGCTCGCCGCGGCCCTGTTCATCGCCGCCGCTGCCGCCGCCGCGATCGGCATGGCGGACGGCCCGCGCAGGGCCATGTGGGGTTTCGTGGCAACGGCTCTGGCCGCGCTGGGCACCGCGATGTCGCTCTACGAGGCGACGTTCGGGTTCCGCCGCCTGGCGCGGGAGAGCGCCACCACTTCCGTTGCGCTGCAACGGCTCGCGGTGGACGGTCCCACGCCGGACGACGTGGACGACGAACGGCTGGTTGCATTTGTGACCGAAGTGGAGTCTGTCCTCAGATACGGCCGGTGAAGCCGAAAACCGGCAACAATGGGCGGAAGATCATTGGAAGAAAGCGCTCCCACGGTTAGCACGCTGCGTGGGTGATCGATTACGGTAAGCACAAGTTCTGGTGTTTCCGCCACCCGCTTGTCATGATGACCACATCCCCCGATGCGGAAGCAGGCACGACATGACTTGGGCGCGTCCCGCGATCGCCGAGCCCGAAACCGGCACCTTCGCCGAGGCCAAGGCTCTGGAAAAGGAGCACAGCTCGATTCAGAACAGCAAGGCGGCACGCACCGTGGCCTGTCACGCCACGGACGCGCTCGACTGCGCCGACCTGCTGGAGATGCTGGGCCTGAGCGCCACGGAGGGCAAGGTCCGGGTGTAACCCCGCGACTGGACCCACCACTCGGCCACCAGCAGGTTCACCACGAACGACAGCCAGTTGGCGGTGGCGAAGACCAGCAGCCCCTCGGCATCACTGCTGGGAGACACCACAGCGCCGAGTGCCAGGCCCCAGAGGCGACCCGTGATGGCGGCGCCGGTGAGTGCGAAACCGCGGATCATCCAGATGCGGTGTTCGCCGAACTGGCGCCGCCTCGCCGTTTTCTGGCCGTACACCGCGCTCGCGAACCAGAGCACGGACAGCACGGTCAGCGGCGCGGACGACGCCAGGCCGGCCAGGGAGAGCTGCGCGCACACGACGCCGAGCACCGACGACGGGAAGACGGCCGCGAAGTAGACGCGGCCCATCACGCGGTGCACCTTCGGGTGACGTGCCCGCAGGCCCGGCCAGAACTGCGAGACACCCGCCAGGACGGCGACCGTTCCGGTGAAGATGTGCGCGACGAGCAACCCGTAGTGCGCCGGTCCGTGCAACGGCGGCCGCGACTGCTCCATGTCCAGCGTGACGTACGCGCTCGCCGCGAAGATCGTTATCGCGACGCAGACGAATCCCGACACCGCCAACCAGGCGGCGTACCCCCTCGAAGTTTTCATAGTCGTAAGGCTGTCAACGGTTTCACTCGAACGCGCTGGGGACGGCCCCCGAGCAAGCGGTGGGGTGCGCCCTACTGGGATGATGTGGCTCATGCGGACGGTCGAGATCTCCGAAGAGCCGATCAGGCTAGGGCAGTTCCTCAAGCTGGCGCAGCTCGCCGAGGACGGCGGGCACGCGAAAGAGCTCATCGAGGACGGAGAAGTCCACGTCAACGGCTCTGTGGAGCTGCGGCGCGGCGCCCAGCTGAGGCACGGCGACGTGGTTGTCGTCAACGGTGACGAAGCACGCGTTTCCGTTCGGCCGTAGCGCATTACTCCGTTCAGCGGTAAGAGCATGCACAAACACAGTCGATCAGACTAGGGCCTGAAGGCCTCTTCTGAACGATTACCTCGCGACATACGTATCCATTATGTCCCTTGTGGACATCTGGAAACGCGTTACGTCGCTTTGGTTTCCAGGTGGTGAGACGCGCGTCACGTCCGGTATTCGGACTTCGGGAAACTTTTTTCCAGGGTCTGTAACGCCGATCCCGGTACGCGCGAATCACCGGTTGCGAGCTTCGGCTGCCGATCCAGTTCGACGGCGTTGACGAAGATCGCGGAGTCCAAGAATCAAGGTCCTCGGGGTGACCTGTGCACGTGCACGTCCGGAATCGCCGCTGAGCCGGGGAGATCAGAACGATGAGTGAGCAGGTCCGCGCTACCCGTGACGTCGACGGGTTGCGCTCCACGCTCAACACGCTGTCGGAACGCAGACAGACCCATCCGCCCGTAGCGCGTTGGGAAAGCCGCTACCGCTATGCCGTGATCACCGCCGATGTGCTGACCGTTGCCCTGGTCGTCATCGCCGTCGGCGCGGTCATGAGCATCCGTCACACGGCCTTCGGCCCGCTTTCCCTTGCATTGCTGGACATACTCACAGTAGTCCTCGTCGTCGGTTCGCTCGCCATCAACCGCGTGTGGACCCCCACCGTCCTGGGTCAGGGGGCCGAGGAGTTCCGAAGACTCGGCCGGGGTTTGTTCGGTGCCGTCGTGGCGCTCGGTCTCGGAGCGCTCGCCGTCGACATCCCCGGCGCCCGCCTGTGGATCTTCGTCGTCGTCCCCGCGATCGCCCTGGTCGCCTTCCCCATGCGCTACCTCCTGCGCCGCCCCCTGCACCGCGGCCGCAGTGAAGGGCGCTTCCTGCTCTCCGTCCTCGCCGCCGGCAACCTGGACACGGTCGAGGACCTCATCCACCGCACCAAGCGTGTCGCCCACCTGGGCTGGCGCGTGGACGCGATCTGCACGATCGACGGCCGCGGCCGCTCCGGCACGGAGGTCGACGGCGTGCCCGTCGTCGGCCAGCTGCGCGAGCTCGCCGAGCACGTCCGCCGCGGTGGGTACCGCATCGTCGCCGTCACGCCCGACGCCTACTGGACACCTCGCCGTCTCCAGCAGCTCGCGTGGGCACTCGAGGGCACCGGTGCCGAAATGGTCGTGTCGCCCGGACTCATGGAGGTCGCCGGCCCGCGACTGCACATGAGCGCCGTGCTCGGCATGCCGCTGCTCCGCGTGAGCGAACCGGCACTGAGCGGGTTCCGCCGTCTGGTCAAGGAAGTCGTCGACCGCGTGGGAGCGTTCGTCCTCCTCGTCCTGCTGGCGCCGCTCATGTTCGCCGTCGCCGCGTTCGTGATGATCGACAGCCGGGGACCCGTGTTCTACCGCCAGAAGCGGGTCGGCAGGACCGGTGTGCCGTTCACGATCATCAAGTTCCGCACCATGGTGACCAACGCCGACGCGTTGCGCGCCAAGCTCGCCGCCGTCGACGAAGGCAACGGCGTGCTGTTCAAGATGAAGAAGGACCCGCGCATCACCAAGGTCGGCACGTTCCTGCGCCGGTACTCGATCGACGAGCTGCCCCAGCTGTTCAACGTCCTCGCGGGCAGCATGTCGCTCGTCGGTCCGCGCCCGCCGCTGCCGGAGGAGACCGCGAAGTACTCCTCGGACGTGCGGCGCCGCCTCCTGGTGAAGCCCGGCCTGACCGGCCTCTGGCAGGTGAGCGGCCGCAGCGATCTCTCGTGGGAGGAGTCGGTGCGCCTCGACCTGCGCTACGTCGAGGACTGGTCGCTCGCACTCGACCTCGTGATCATGTGGAAGACCTTCCGCGCCGTCTTCGGCGGCCAGGGGGCCTACTGATGGAGAACTCTGACTTGCACACGCGCACTGGCATCGGAGGCCAGGGCTCTGAAGGGACGGCGGCATGACGGACAGCCCGATCGGCCTCGCCGTCATCGGTGCCGGGTACTGGGGGCCGAACCTCGTTCGCAACGCCCAGGCCACCCCGGCGCTGCACCTGCGCCACCTGTGCGACCTCGACGTGGAGAAGGCCCAGCGCGTGCTGGGGCAGTACTCCACGGTCCGCGCCACCGCGTCCCTGGACGAGGTCCTCGCCGACCCCGACGTCCACGCGGTCGCCATCGCGACCCCCGCCGCCACCCACCTGCCCGTCGCACTGGCGGCGCTGGAGGCCGGCAAGCACGTCCTCGTCGAGAAGCCGCTCGCGGCCAACTTCGAGGACGGCCTCAAGCTCGTCGAGACCGCGGAGCAGCGCGGCCTCACGCTGATGCTGGACCACACCTTCGCGTACACGTCGTCGGTGCAGCACCTGCGCAAGATCATCCGCGCCGGCGACCTCGGCGACATCCAGTACATCGACTCGGTCCGCATCAACCTCGGGCTGGTGCAGCCGGACGTCGACGTGCTGTGGGACCTCGCGCCGCACGACCTGTCGATCTTCGAGGCGATCCTGCCGGACGACGTCCACCCCGTGGAGGTCTCCGCGCACGGCTCGGACCCGATCGGCGCGGGCGTCGCGTGCGTCGGCCACCTCACGGTGCGGCTGTCCAACGGCGCGATCACGCACGTGCACGTGAACTGGCTGTCGCCCACGAAGATCCGCACGATGGTCATCGGCGGTTCGCAGCGCACGGTCGTGTGGGACGACAACAACCCCGCGCAGCGACTGTCCATCTACGACCGGGGTGTCGACCTCTCCCCGGAGCAGCAGAAGATCTCCTACCGCACCGGCGACATGGTCGCGCCGGCGTTGGTGGAACGCGAGGCGTTGCGGTCGATGATGGCGGAGTTCGCCGCGTCCATCACCGAGAAGCGCGCTCCGCTGACCGACGGCCGCGCGGGTCTGCGCGTGCTGGCGGTGCTGGAGGCGGCGTCGGAGTCGCTGCGCTCCGGCGGGGTCTTCGTTCCCGTTCAACAAGTCGAAGGCAGGGTTTCTTGATGTCGGCCGAACAAGGTCTGGCTCAGCCGATCACCGGGCAGCGCGCTCTCGTCACCGGTGGCGCGGGCACGATCGGCTCCTCGGTGGTGGACCAGCTCGTCGAGGCCGGCGCGGCCGAGGTCGTCGTGCTGGACAACTTCGTGCGCGGCCGCCGCGAGAACCTGGCGTCCGCCCTGGAGTCCGGTGTCGTCCGCGTCGTCGAGGGCGACATCAACGACAAGGCCCTGGTGCGCGAGCTGACCGAGGGCATGGACCTCGTCTTCCACCTCGCCGCCATCCGCATCACCCAGTGCGCCGAGGAACCGCGGCTCGCGCTGGAGTGCCTGGTCGACGGCACGTTCACGATCCTCGAGGCCGCCGCGGCCGCCGGCGTGAAGAAGGTCATCGCGTCGTCGTCGGCGTCGGTCTACGGGCTCGCGGAGTCGTTCCCCACGAACGAACGGCACCACCCGTACAACAACGACACCTTCTACGGCGCCGCGAAGGCGTTCAACGAAGGCATGCTGCGCAGCTTCAAGGCGATGTACGACCTCGACTACGTGGCGCTGCGCTACTTCAACGTGTACGGCCCGCGGATGGACGTGCACGGTCTGTACACCGAGGTGCTCATCCGCTGGATGGAGCGCATCGTCGACGGCAAGTCGCCGCTCATCTTCGGCGACGGCGCCCAGACGATGGACTTCGTGCACGTGCACGACATCGCGCGCGCCAACATCCTCGCGGCCAAGGCGCCGGTCACGGACACGGTGTACAACATCGCGTCCTCGAAGGAGACCTCGCTCAAGGAACTCGCCCTCGCGTTGCTCGCCGCGATGGACTCCGACCTGCCGCTGGAGCACGGCCCCGAGCGCAAGGTGAACGGCGTGACGCGCCGGCTCGCCGACATCAGCCTCGCGGCCACCGAGCTCGGGTGGAAGCCCGAGATCGAGATGGACGGCGGACTCCGCGACCTCGTCGCGTGGTGGCGGGCCGAGAAGGCCGCCGCCGAGCAGAACGCCTGACAGCCCGACCGCGGTCGCGGCCCGCGACCGCGCACCGCAAAGCCGCGGCGCGGTGCCGGCGGACACCCCCAGGTCCGCGAGGCACCGCGCCGCACCCTTTCCACCCCACGAACGTTCGTCCGCCAGCGAAGGGCAGTACCAGTGATCCCGGTTATGCGGCCGTTGCTCGGTGAAGAAGAGGCACTCGCCGCCGCCGAGGCCGTCCGGTCCGGCTGGGTGGCGCAGGGCCCCCGAGTCCGCGAGTTCGAAGAGGCGTTCGCCGCGTCCGTCGGCGCGCAGCACGGTGTCGCCGTGTCGTCCTGCACCACGGGCCTGCACCTCGCCGTGCACCTGCTCGGCATCGGCCCCGGCGACGAGGTCGTCGTGCCGTCGCTGTCGTTCATCGCCACGGCCAACGCCGTGCGCTACACCGGCGCGACCCCGGTCTTCGCCGACATCGAGGCGGAGACGGGCAACCTCAGCGCGTCCACAGTGGAGCCGGTGCTCACCGAGCGCACCCGCGCCGTCATGGTCGTGCACCAGGCCGGCGTGCCCGCGGACGTCGACGCCCTCAAGGCGCTGTGCGAACCGCGCGGCATCGCGGTGATCGAGGACGCGGCCTGCGCCGCCGGCTCCACCTACCGGGGCAAGCCGGTCGGCACGAACGCGCTGCTGGCCGCCTGGTCGTTCCACCCGCGCAAGCTCCTCACCACCGGTGAGGGCGGCATGGTCACCACCGACGACCCCGAGTGGGCCGTCCGGCTCAAGCGCCTGCGCGAGCACGGCATGAGCGTCTCGGCGGCCGACCGCCACCACGGCGGCAGCGCCGTCATCGAGCAGTACCTCGAGACCGCGTTCAACTACCGGATGACCGACATCCAGGCCGCCGTCGGCCTGGTGCAGTTGTCCAAACTGGACGCGATCATCACCCGTCGCCGTGAGTTGGCCGCGCGCTACCACGAGTTGCTGGCGGGGCAGAACATCACCACGGTCCGCGACCCCGAGTACGGGACGACCAACTACCAGTCGTTCTGGGTCTGGCTGCCGGAGGGCGCCGACCGCCAGGAAGTCCTTGCGGGTCTTGCCGAACGCGGCGTGAGCGCACGGCGCGGAATCATGGCGTCACACCTCGAACCCGCCTACCACGGGCACCCGAGCGCTCCGCTGCCGGTGACCGAGGCGTTCACGGCCAGGACGCTGATCCTCCCGCTCTTCCACGACATGACCGAGTCCGAACAGGACACCGTCGTGTCAGCGTTGTCGGAAACTCTGCACACACCCCAGCTGACCGTGCGTGGTTGAAAGATAAATATTCAACCGACTCTGGAACATTTTTGTGTTGACACGTAACAGTTTTAACCAGCTCGCCGACGTTCGGAGTAGCAGCCCTGTGCTGTCCAGCGTAGTGCGTGGATCACACACGGTAACTCCGTCCGAGAGGTGAAACCCAATGGTGGCTCAGCAGTCGCGTCTCGTGCGGGTGCTTGTGATCACGGCATTAATCGCATCCACGATGTTCGTGCTCGGCGTCTTCAACCCGGGCAAGGCCAACGCCGCTCCGTGTGACTTCCCGGTCACCAACAAGGTCGCGTGCGAGAACACGCAGACCGGTGCCGACAACTGGCAGGCGCAGTACCGGGACGACTCGATCCTCGGGTACACGACGGACATCTCCTACAACATCGGTCAGACCGTCAGCTTCAAGATGCTGACGTCGGCCTCGTCGTACAAGCTCGACATCTACCGGATGGGCTGGTACGGCGGCAAAGGCGCCCGGTACATGGGCACGGTCAACCGCAACACACCGCAGAACCAGCCACCATGTCTGCGGGAAGCGGCGAGCGCGCTCATCGACTGCGGCAACTGGGCCGTCTCCGTCACCTGGAACATCCCGTCCACCGCGGTCTCCGGCATCTACTACGTGCGCATGACGCGCAACGACACCGGTGCCGAGAACGAGATGGCGTTCGTCGTCCGCGACGACAGCTCCCAGTCGAAGATCTTCTTCCAGACCTCCGACGCCACCTGGGTCGCCTACAACCGCTACGGCGGCAACAGCCTCTACTTCGGTGACGGCCCCGGCCAGGGCGGTTCCTCGTACAAGGTCAGCTACAACCGCCCGTACACCGGCGGTGACGGCGACGAGAACTTCATCTTCAACGCCGAGTACCCGATGCTCCGCTTCCTGGAGCGCAACGGGTACGACATGAGCTACACGACCGACGTCGACTCCGCGCGCCGCGGGCACCTGATCAAGAACCACAAGGTGTTCATGGCGGTCGGCCACGACGAGTACTGGTCGAACGAGCAGTGGAACAACGTGATGGCCGCCCGTGACGCGGGCGTGCACATGGCGTTCCTGACCGGCAACGAGATCTTCTGGAAGACCAAGTACGACAAGAGCCTCGACTCCTCCCAGACGGACTGGCGCACCATCGTCTGCTACAAGGAGACCAAGGGCACCCAAAACGACGGCGAGAACACCTGGACCGGCACGTGGCGCGACCCGCGCTACAGTCCGCCGCAGGACGGCGGCAGACCGGAGAACGCGTTGCTCGGCAACATGTTCACGGTCAACGGCCGGCGGGACGACTCGCTGCAGGTGCCGGCCGCGTACGGCAAGATGCGGCTCTGGCGCAACACCGACCTGCAGAACATGACCGCGGGCACCACGTACACGTTCGAGCCGGGCACGCTCGGCTACGAGTGGAACACCGTCTACGACAACGGCTTCCAGCCCGCGGGCGTCGCGCAGATGTCGCGCACGACGGTCCAGCTCGACGGCTACTACGCGCTGAAGAACTACGGCGACGAGTACGGCTCCAGCACCGAGACGCACGCGATCACGTACTACCGCGCGCCGTCCGGAGCGCTGGTGTTCGGCGCGGGCACGGTCCAGTGGGCGTGGGGCGTCGACGACGAGCACGCGTTCCCGACCAACACCCCGACGTCGGACAAGCGGATCAAGCAGGCGACCGTCAACTTCCTCGCGGACATGGGCGTGCAGCCCTACCAGCTGTGGGCGGCCGATCAGCTGACGATCTCCGGCGCGATCAACGACAACACGGCACCGGGCGTGCAGATCACGACGTTGCCGGCGCAGTCGGTGGTCGGTCAGGCCTACACCTTCGGCGGCACCGCGATCGACGCCGCCGGCAAGGTCGCGGGTGTCGAGGTCTCGACCGACGGCGGAACCCGCTGGCACTACGCCAACTGGCAGGCCGGTCAGACGTCGTGGAGCTACACCTACACGCCGTCGCAGTCCGGCACGGCGCAGATCAGGGTCCGCGCGGTCGACGACTCGCTGAACCTGTCCACGCCTGTCTCGGCGACCCCGAACGTGACCGCGAAGACCTGCCCGTGCGGCATGTTCTCCGGCACCGAGGTCCCGAAGGTCGCCGCCGCCAACGACAGCTCGCAGCTCGAGCTCGGCGTCAAGTGGCGGGCCGCGAGCAACGGCTACGTCCGCGGCGTGAAGTTCTACAAGGGCACGGGCAACACCGGCACGCACACCGGCAGCCTGTGGTCCGCCAACGGTGACCTGCTCGCCACGGGCACGTTCACCAACGAGAGCCCGACCGGCTGGCAGACGCTGCTCTTCCCGCAGCCCGTCGCGGTGAACGGGAACACGACCTACATCGTGTCCTACTACACGCCGACCGGGCACTTCGCGTACGACTCCGGCGGGTTCTTCCAGCAACAGGCGTACATGGAACCCATCACCGGCCTGAAGTCCGGTGTGGACGGACCGAACGGCGTCTTCCGCTTCGGCGCCGGCTTCCCGAACCAGACGTTCGACCACACCAACTACTGGGTCGACGTGGTGTGGGCGACGGACCCCGGTCCCGACACCCGCGCGCCGATCCAGAGCGCGATGTCCCCGGTGTCCAACGCCGGTTCCGTCGCGCTGAACACCGCGGTGTCCGGCACGTTCGACGAGAACGTGACCCTAGCCTCGGCCCAGGTCACCGTGACGGGTCCGAGCGGTGCGGTCACCGGCACCAAGTCGATCTCCAACGACGCCCGCACGATCACGTTCACGCCGTCGGCACCCCTGGCGGCGGCCACGTCCTACACCGTCACGATGAGGGCGGCGGACGCGGCAGGAAACCTCTCCGCGCAGTCCAACTGGACGTTCACGACAGGCTCGCCGCGCCCGGCGACCTGCCCGTGCACCGTCTGGGACGACTTCGCGGCACCGGCGGTGATCGACTCCGGTGACACGAGCGCGGTCGAGCTCGGCACGAAGGTCCGCTTCGACGGCAAGGGCGAGGTGCTCGGCGTCCGCTTCTACAAGGGCACCGGCAACACCGGCACGCACACCGGTTCGCTGTGGACCTCCACGGGTCTGCTGCTCGCGACCGGCACGTTCACCGGCGAGACCACGTCCGGCTGGCAGAAGCTGATGTTCAGCTCGCCGGTCCAGGTGCAGGCGAACACGACGTACATCGTGTCGTACAACGCACCGAACGGCCGGTACTCGGTGACCTCCGGCTACTTCAACGGCCAGGAGGCGAGCTACCAGTCGCTGCACGCGCTGCAGAACGGCGCGGACGGTGGCAACGGCGTCTACAAGTACGGCAACGGTTTCCCGAACAACTCGTACAACGCCACGAACTACTGGGTCGACGTCATCTACCGCAACGGGCTCAACGGCGACACCACGCCGCCGACGATCACGAACCGCACGCCGGCCGTGAACGCGACGAACGTGGGCCTGCAGAGCGCGCTGACGGCGACGTTCAGCGAGCCGGTCGACCCCGCGTCGGCGCAGATCTGGCTGAAGGACCCGAAGGGCGCCAAGCTCTCCGGCTCGGTGTCGCTGTCGGGTGACCAGAAGACGGTCACCTGGACGCCGTCCGCGAAGCTGGTGTCCGGCACGCAGTACCAGGCGCACGTGGGCATCGCGGACGTCAACGGCATCGCGATGCCGAACGCCGCGGAGTGGAACTTCACGACCACGACGACCGCGACCTGCCCGTGCTCGCTCTTCAGCACGGCGACGGTGCCGGACGAGACGTCCGCGGACGACTCGGGCGCGTACGAGCTCGGTGTCCGGTTCACCCCGACCCAGTCGGGCCAGATCACCGGAGTCCGCTTCTACAAGGGCGCGGGCAACACCGGCACGCATACCGGCAGCGTCTGGAACGCGAGCGGTCAGCGCCTCGCCACGGGCACCTTCACGGGTGAGACCGCGACGGGCTGGCAGACGCTCACGTTCGCGCAGCCGCTGATCGTCAGCGCGGGCCAGACCTACACCGCCTCGTACACGACGACCACCGGGCACTACGCGGTGAACGCCGGGTACTTCGGGACGGGTCCGGTCAACTCCGGTCCGCTGTCGGCGCCGCAGGAGACCAACGGCGTGTTCATGCCGGGCAGCGGGTTCCCGACGATGACGTACGGCTCGGGCAACTACTGGGTCGACGTCGTCTACCAGCCCAACGCGGACAACACCGCTCCGGTGGCGCAGTCGCACACGCCGCTGACCGGTGCGTCCGACGTGGCGCTGAACACCACGATCACCGTGTCGTTCGACGAGGCCGTCGACCTCAACTCGGCGCAGTTCGACGTCACCGACCCCGGTGGCGCGAAGATCGCCGGCACGCGGTCGCTCTCGCAGGACAGCCGGATGATCACGTTCACGCCGGCGGCCAGGCTCGCGGCGAGCACCGTGTACTCGGTGACCGCCAAGGCCGCGGACACGTTCGGCAACATGATGGCCAACCCGGTCACGTGGTCGTTCACGACGACGGCGACGCAGACCTGCCCGTGCTCGCTGTTCAGCGCGGCGACGGTTCCCTCGGTCACGTCGGCCGACGACAACGGCGCGTACGAGCTGGGCGTGAAGTTCACGTCGAGCACGAACGGGCAGATCACCGGCGTGAAGTTCTACAAGGGAGCGGGCAACACCGGCACGCACACCGGTTCGCTCTGGTCCGCTGACGGCCAGCGCCTCGCCACCGGCACGTTCTCGAACGAGACCGAGTCCGGCTGGCAGACCCTGACCTTCAGCTCGCCGGTGTCGATCACGGCGAACACCACCTACACCGCCTCGTACACCACGACGACGGGCCACTACGCGGTCAACGCGGGATACTTCGGCACGGTGACCTCACCGCCGCTGGGTGCCGCCCCGTCCGCCGGTGTGTTCACGGCGGGGTCGGGCTTCCCGACCTCGACCTACAACGGTGGCAACTACTGGGTGGACGTGGTGTTCCAGTGATGCACAGGTGACCGGACGGCCACTGCTGTTCATCGGGGCAGGTGGACTCGCCCGCGAGACCCTCGCGGCGGTCCGCCTCCTCCCGGAGGAGTGGGACCCGATCGGGGCTCTCGACGACTCCACCGCCCTGCACGGCACCCTGATCGACGGGGTGCCCGTGCTGGGTGGGCTCGACACCCTGGCCGACCACCCGGACGCGGCCGTCGTGCTCTGCATCGCGAGCGCGCGGCGGTCGCTGGTCCGGCTGGCTGTGGCCAGGGAGCTCGACCTGCCGGACGAGCGGTGGGCGACCGTCGTGCACCCGGCGGCGGTCACCTCCGGCGCTTCTCTGGGCGCCGGAACGGTTCTACTGGCGGGCGTCGTGATCACGACCCCGCTTTCTCTCGGCAGGCACGTGGTGGCGATGCCGCACGTGCTGATCACCCACGACGACGAGGTGTCGGACGGCGTCACGTTCGCCGGCCGCGCCTCGCTCGCGGGTTCCGTGCACGTCGGGGAGGCCGCGTACCTGGGACAGGGAGCCATGGTGCGCGAGGGGTTGAAGATCGGCGCCGGTGCCGTGATCGGCATGGGAGCCGTTGTCCTGCAGGACGTTCCGGCAGGAGAGACGTGGGCCGGCGTACCGGCCCGCCCGTTGCGTGGGGAGAGCGCGTGATCGAGATTCCGCTGGTGGACCTGCGTGCCCAGCACGAGCAGGTGGCCGACGAGGTCGCCGACGGCTGGGCCGAGGTGCTCAAGACGACGGCCTTCATCGGAGGCCCCCAGGTCGCCCGGTTCGAGTCGGAATTCGCTGCCTACCAGGAAGTGCCGCACGTCATCGGCGTCGGCAACGGCACCGACGCCATCGAGCTGGCGTTGCGCGCGCTGGGCGTCGGCCACGGCGACGAGGTCGTGCTGCCCGCCAACACGTTCATCGCCACGGCCGAGGCCGTCGCCCGCTGCGGCGCGACACCCGTGCTCGTGGACTGCGTGGACGACACGCTGCTGATCGACACTTCTCAAGTGTCCTCTGTGGTCACTTCGCGCACCAAGGCGATCGTGCCCGTGCACCTGTACGGCCAGGCCGCCCCGGTCGAACTGCTGCCTTTGGGGGTGCCGGTCGTCGAGGACGCCGCCCAGGCCCAGGGCGCCCGCCGCAACGGCGTGGCCGTCGGCGGTCTCGGCGTCGCGGCCGCGACCTCGTTCTACCCCGGCAAGAACCTCGGCGCGTACGGCGACGGCGGTGCCGTCCTGACCACGTCGGACGCCGTCAACGAGTCGGTCCGCCTGCTGCGCGAGCACGGCTCGCCGCGCAAGTACGAGCACCCGGTGCTGGGCTTCAACAGCCGCCTCGACACGCTGCAGGCCGTCGTGCTGTCCGCGAAGCTGCGCCGCCTGGAGTCCTGGAACCAGGCCCGCCGCGCGGCCGCCTCGAGGTACACCGAGATGCTCGCCGACGTTGATGGCGTGCGGACGCCCGTGGTGCTGGACGGCAACCTGCCCGTGTGGCACCTGTACGTCGTGCGCGTGGCCGAGCGCGACCGCGTGTTGAAGTCGTTGCACGAGGCCGGAATCGGCGCGGGCATCCACTACCCGACGCCGCTGCACAAGACCGGCGCGTTCAGCGGGCTGGCCGGGTCCTTCCCGGTCGCGGAGACCTCGGCCGCGGAGATCCTGTCGCTGCCGCTCTTCCCGGAGATCACCGAGGCCCAGCAGGCCCGCGTGGTCGAGGCGCTGAAGGCGGCGCTCTGATGACGGGCGTCCGCGTGCACCCGCACGGCCTGTGCGAGTCCGACGACGTAGGCGACGGCACGCGCATCTGGGCGTTCGCGCACGTCCTGCCAGGCGCCCGCATCGGCCGTGACTGCAACATCTGCGACGGCGCGTTCGTCGAGTCGCGAGCCGTGCTGGGCAACAACGTGACGGTCAAGAACGGCACGCTCGTGTTCGACGGCGTGACGTGCGAGGACGACGTGTTCCTCGGCCCGAACGTGCTGTTCACCAACGACCTGCGCCCGCGCGCACACGTCAAGAAGACCGGTGACGCGCTGGAGACGACCCTCGTGCGTCGTGGGGCGACTCTCGGCGCCGGCGCGGTCGTGGTGTGCGGCACGGTGATCGGCGAGCACGCGTTCGCGGCGGCCGGTGCGGTGGTGACCCGGTCGGTGCCGGCGCACGCGTTCGTCGCCGGCAACCCCGCGGTGGTCAAGGGCTGGGTGTGCGCGTGCGGTGCGAGGCTCTCAGATGATCTCTCGTGCCCCGAGTGCGGGATCCGGCACGAGGAGACGCCGGACGGCCTGAAAGCCGTCTGAGAGAGCACTGAGTCGGCCGGCCGGTGTCCCTGACGGGGCACCGGCCGGTACAGTGGCGTCATGATCGAGCGAATCGAGTTCCACCCCGCCCGGTGAGGCGCGAATGGCCGGACCTCCTCGAGACGGGGTCCGAAGAACGCCGTCAGGCGTTGACCGCACTTCTGCGGGACTTCACCACCGACACGGCGACCTCCGCCGACACCCTGCACGACAGGTGCACGGAGCTCGCGTTCTACGACTACGACGTGCGAGCCGTGCTGCGCGACCTGGCCCCGGAGCCCTCGCCGCGCCTGACGAACGCCGCCAGGCAGTTGCTCACGAGCGAGAACCAGCGCGCGGTCCTCATCGGACTCGCGCTCCTGACCGGTCAGGCCCGCGAGAAGGACATCCCGCTCCTCAGAGCGCTCGGACGGCACGAGTTCGCCGCGCCCCAAGTTGTGCGCGCGTTGCTGGCGATCCCCGGCGCGCAGACCGACGCCATCTGGGTCGCCGACCGCGTGCCGAGCGTCCGCGGTGAGGTCGGCGAAGCCCTGCGCGGGCACCCCGACCCGGACGTCTGCCACTGGGCCTGCCGGAACTCGTCGCGGTACATGAGATATGTGCGCGAAAGGGCGGGCAAACACGACTTGCGCGTGCAACTGCTCGACGACGCGCACGTGGACGACGAGTCGTGGGACCGCATGGGCAAACGTCTGCACGCCATGTGCCACAACTTCCTGTCGTCGGAGTTCGGCTACTACCCGCACGACACGACGGCGTTGAGGCGGTGGGTGGCGCTCGCCTCGACTCGACCGGCCACAGTGGACCGTGCCGTGCTGCTCTGCTCCCTGGCGGAGGAACTGGTGTCCGGACACGCGGCCGTGGTCGTGCGCGACCTTCGCCACGATCTCCTGAGCGAGATCAGGAGCGTGTTGTCGCGCTGGAGCGGCGTGCTGGAGACCCAGGCCGCGCACGACGGCCGCGCGGCGTGGGTGCTCCGCGAGACCCCGGGCCTGCGCGTGCCGTCGAAGCGGTTCGCGGTGCGGATCGCGACGCACGCGCCGGACCCCACCGGTGGTGTGGAGGCCAGGATCCTTCTCGACCACGTGCCGATCTGCGTGGCGTTGTTCGGGGGAGGTTTCTCCGGATGGCCGGAGTGGACCGTCGACGGCGGCCGCCTGCTGGCCACCGACGAGCCGCGCGAGGTGCTCCTCCACGATCACGACGGCACCGACCTGTACGTCACGATCGTGCGGGAGGACGCGGAGGTCGTGTGGAAGGACTGGCGGTGGACCAACCACAGCGGTCGGCTGCCGGGCGAGTACCGCTTCGACGCCGAGGAGTACGACGCGGAGGTGGCGCTGGCGGAGGCGGACCGCTCCTGGGAGTGGCCCGCCCGCACGGTGGCCCGGCTGGTCGAGCAAAGGCTGAGGGCCGATCCCTCGATCCTCGGCCGCTGGGACTGCGGACCCGGCCACTGCCACAGCGCACGGGACGTCCACGACGCCGCCGTCCTGGACTTCCGGTACCCGGCCGACGCGTCGTGGGACGAACCGTCGGTGACGTTCCGGCACGGCATCGACGTCGCCGGCCGCGACCCGGCCGCGGTGGCGGAGGACGTCGTCGCGATGTTGTGCGCCTCTGACCCGAAGAACACGGTGGGCATGGTCGGCGTCGACAGCGCGGCCACGGCCGAGCGGCTGGGCCTGGTGCACCGCCGCTCGACCGTCACGTACCACTGACTCAGGACGGCACCCAGGCCCCCAGCTGGTCGAGCACCTCCGCGTTGCCGTCGATCTTCAACGGCTCCAGCGACCCCCGCCCGTAGAACACCATCAGGAAGTCGTGCGCCGCCCCTTCGGCTGACGCGTCAGCCACGTCGTCGCCGGCCTCGACGACCCGCGCACCGTTCGCGGACATCGAGATCCGCCACGACCCGCCCTCGTCTAGGCGGTAGTCGACGACGGCGGGCTCGTGCGGCCACGGGCTGGACGTCGAGAAGCAGGTCAGCAGGAACTCGTCCACACCGTCCACCGCGATCTCCGCCGGGATGGGCTCGGGCTTGCCGGCCGCGACCTGCGCGTCGTAGGTGTGGGCGGCGATCTCGTGCAGCTGGCGACGTGCGGCCGTCGCGACCGTGGGCGGCGACTGCGAGTCGCCCCACCAGTTCCAGCACCCCTGGTCCGGGCCTGCCGCTTCGAGTGCGGCGATCAACAGCCGGGTGGACTCGGTCATCCACTCCGCCAGGCCTTCGCGCGGCGCCTCGACCGGCGTGCGGTCCGGGGGAGTGTCGGACGGGCCCGCGGCCACGATCTCCGCCCACTTGCGGCGGCCGTCGCCCAGGTGCTGCACGAGGTCGAAGACCGTCCAGCCGGGGCAGGTCGGCACAGGAGCGTCGAGGTCGTCCACCGCCGCGATGAACGCCTTGGTGCGCTCGTCGATCAGGCGGAGCAGGTCCGGAAAGCTGAGGGGCTTGTGCACCGGCGCTGTGTATCACCCGGTCGGTGTGCGCCGACAGTGAATTTCGCCGTAGCGGGGTGGCGGCGCGGGGCGACAGACAGGTGACGGGGCCTGAACGGGAGCTGGTCGCCATGCTGACCGAACGCGAGGAGAACTGGCTGATCGAGGAGTACAAGCTGCTGTCGCTGCACTACTTCCACGAGGACCAGGTCTACTTCCGCACCGGCGGACTGCTGATCACGCTCAACGGCGCGCTGATCGCGTTCTCGGCGGCGTCGGCGAGCGTGCCGCGCCTGCCGGTCGGCATGGTGGTGTTGTTCGCGGCGTTCGGCCTGGCGCTGACCCTCGGCTGGATGGCGATGCTGTGGCGCATCCGCGCCGTCCGCCAGGTCGCGAGCAACCGCATCGCCGAGATCGAGACCGCGCTGGAGTCGGAGTGGTCCGCGGACGTCCCGTCGCCGCGCATCCGGTTGCGGCTGCGCGACAGGCTCGAGGCGATGTCGCGGCGCCGGCCGTCGCGGGTGATCACGCGGGTGCCCGCGACGGTGCTGTTCCAGATCGTGTCGGTGGTGGCCGCGGCGTACTGGGTCTGCCTGCCGTTCTGGCGGTGATCCGTTTTCACCCGTACGAGCCGTTCAATGGAGTTCCTTCAACGGTTACGGTCGGGGAGCATGACCGTGATCACATCGACCGCGTACAGCCGCGACCTGGGCGACGAGCTGCGCAGGATCCGCGAGACCTGCACCAGTTTCGGCGGCCGTGCGATGGCCGCCCAGTTGGGGTGGGACCCGAGCAAGGTGTCGAACATCGAGACGGGTAAGGCGCGCGCGACGGAGATCGACCTCGCCCAGTACTTCGCGACCTGCGGCAAGGACCTGGACTACCTGCAGGAGTTCACCAGCCGGTACCGCCACGCCTTCGACCTCTACTTCGCCCAGGTGCCAACGAATCTGCGCACGCTCGCCATGGTCGAGGCGATGGCCACGAAGATGTGCGTTTACGAGGTCCTGGCCATCCCGGGGCTGTTGCAGACGGAGGCCTACGCCCGCGCGATGTTCCTGGAGACCGGCCACGAGTCGCTGGACGACATCGCCGGGTTCGTCGCGCTGCGCATGGAGCGGCAGGCGATCTGGCGGCGGCCGTACCGCCCCGAATGCGTTTTCTACGTGCACGAACTGGCGCTGCGGATGCGGATCGGCGGCGCCAAGATCATGGAGGACCAGTACCTGCGGCTGCTCTTCAACGCTCACATCGTGCGGATCATCCCGGCGACCGCGGTCGGTCTCGCACTCAAGTCGATGATCACGCTGTTCGAGTTCGGCAAGGCGTCACCGCTGGCCTACACGGAGTCCGACCTCGCCAAGGTGTTCGCGCAGGACACCTCGGCCGTCACGTCGACCAGGAAGCTGATCTCGCGGTTGGATGCGGTCGCGCTGGATGAGGAACAATCTCGGAGCATGCTGGCGGCGTACGTCAGCGGACTGCGGGAGGACCCTCATGACCATCGAACGGACCTGGCGTAAGAGCAGCTACAGCGGTGGTACCGGGGACAGCAGCTGTGTCGAGGTCTCGCTCGCCCACGACGCCCTCGTCCGCGACTCGAAGAACGCGAGCGGCGCCGTCCTCGCGTTCTCCGCCCTCGCCTGGCGCAGCCTGCTCAGCTGGCTGGACTGACCGCGGCCGCCTTCCGCTCAGCGGCCTCCTGTCTGGCGATCCGCAGCAACGCCCCCGACACCCCGATCAGCATGAACGTCATCCCGGTAGCCACGCTGAACGCCAGCTCGTCGAACGTCGCCGCCCCCAACGCGGACGTCAGCAACGACGCCACCAGACACATCGCGATCCCGCGCACCCCGGAGTCGCGGGACAGCGCGCGAGCCCGCAGTGCGGCGAAGATGCCGCCCAGGAACAGCAGCACGAACGCGATCAGGCCCAGGTAGCCGTTCTCGATCATCGTCAGCAGGTACTGGTTGTCGAGGATCGTGTACTTCGACGGCAGGAACGTGCCGAAGCCGCGGCCCAGCCACGGGTGTTTGGCGATCTCCAGCCACGCGCCGTCGTAGTCCTTGGTGCGGCCCTGGAACGACGGGTCGTCCTCGATGTTCGAGAACATCGACGTCACGGTGCCGAACAGGCCCGGTACGACGACGGACGCGCCGCCGAGGAACACCGCGCCGATGCCGAGCAGGGGCAGGCCGCGTTCGCGGGGGAGCAGGATCGCCATTACGATGCCGGTCACCACGAGGCCGAGGATCGCGGTGCGCGACAGCGACAGGATCGACATCAGGGCCAGCAGCGACAGCGCGGTCCACCAGCGGCCCACGGGTTCGCCGCGGTCCTTGGCCTGGAAGACGAAGTGCGCGGCGAACGGGACGCCCAGCACGCAGACCAGACCGAACTCGATCGGGTGGTTCACGGTGCCGGCCGGGCGGAAGAAGATCGAACGGGACTCGAGTGCCGAGTAGCCGTTGTCCTGCACGCGCAGGCCCGGCAGCGAGATGTACGACGCGAGGTCGAGGCCCAGGCCGAACTGGAACAGGCCGACGAACGCGCTGACCGTCAGGCACGCCACCATCACCCGCAGCGCGCGACTCAGGCGGTCGCCGTTGCGGACGCCGTCGCAGATGAAGACGGCGAGCGCGGACATCGACACGATCCTGATCAGCGCCGAGTCCGAGACCGACAGCTCGTCGATCGGCAGGTAGCGGCGCGTCGCCAGGGCGTACGTCGTGAGGTGCAGAACCACGTAGATCGCGAGGATCGTGCGGACGGCGTTGCGGCCCTTGGCCATGCCGAGGTGGTCGACGAGGTGGGCGGCGAACCACACCACGGCGAGGCACATCGCCACGAACAACGCCGGGGGGAGCGTGATCGGGACGAACGCGATCGTGAACCGGGCCGGGACGACCAGCAGCGCCACCATGTAGAAGATCAGCAGAGTGGCGCCGTCGGCACGTTGGGCGATCAGTCGTCTTTCGTCGGCCATGCCGGGTCAGGTTTGGGTGCGGCGATGATGACGGTCTTCTGGTGCGCGTTCGGCACGCCCTGCGGGGTGGGGCGCTGCGGCTGGGGCGGGCCGCCGTTGCCGTTGGACTGCGGGCGCACCGGGGGCACGGGCGCGGGCGTCGTGTCCTTCTCGGACGGTGCCGGGTCCTTCGCGGCGTCCTTGTCCTTGCCCTCCTTGCGCCGCTTGGCCCTGGTCATGATCGAGTCGGCGGCGAACGTGGAGGCGAGCGTCAGCAGCAGCAACACCACGGTCGCCGCGCCGACGTACCGGACCTTGCCGCCGATCTTGGCCGACGCCGTCGTCGGCTTCACCAGGATCTGCGCGGTGATGAACGTCTGCTCGGGCGCGCTCAACGCCTTCTGCTGCGCCGCGAGCTCCGCGACGGTCTTCTCGAGCACCTTGCCGACGAGGCCTTCCGCGGACTCGGCCGAGTCGGCCTCCGTCGTGACGAACAGCAGCGGGCCGCCGACGGGGCCGGTGTTCGCGGTGTAGACGGCCGTGGAACCCTTGCCCGCCAGCTCTTCCGCGGTCTTCGGGTCGCCGAGGATCTGCGTGAGGATCTGCGCGGTGGTGGTGAGGCTGCCGTCGAACTGCAGCAGCGGGTTGACCTTGACGACGTCCTCGGGCTTGGTGTTCGCCGTGTACCGGCCGCCGGCGGCGGGGGAGGTGAGGACCAGCACGCCGCTCGACTCGTACCGGGTGGGCACCGTGGCGTAGACGTACAGCGCGAGGATGCCCGTGAGCAGCACTGCGGGCAGGGCGATGTACCACCGCCGCCGCAGCACTCGTACGGTTCCCCAGAAGTCCATCAAAAACCCCGATCCGCGGCTCGGTCTTGCGAACGCAATGTTCGTAGGGTATCGCCTGCTTTGAAAATCGGGGTGAGCTGCCAACTGTTACAGGCCGTAGCTGACGAGCGATGAAGGAAGGGAATCCAGGAGGCAGCATGCGCGCAGGACGACTGACCGTGACCGTCGCGGCCATTCTCGTGGTCATCGGCGGAACAACGGCTTACGTCGTCACGGCGGCCACCGACGCGAAACAGCCGGCGGGCGCCGAGAAGGTGTCCCAGGCCAAGACCGGCGATCTGCTGTTCGTCGATCTCGCGGGTGGTCAGAACCGGGTCGAGAAACTCGCCGACAGCGGCACCCGAACCCCGACGGAGCTGGTCTGCCAGCGCTTTTACGCCGCCGGCGGCACGAGCGTCTGCCTCAAGCTGGCCGGTCCCGGCCCGACCTACGCGGCCGAGGTGAGCCGCGACGGGAAGCCGTTCAAGACGATTCCGCTGCCGGGCATCCCGAGCCGCGCGAAGGTCTCGCACTCCGGGAACCTGGTGTCGTGGACCAGTTTCGTCACCGGCGACTCGTACTCCGTTCCGGGCGGTTTTTCCACCCGCACCGGATTCTTCGACGTGCGAACGGGTGAGACCGTTGAGTCGATCGAGCATTTCTCCGCCACTGTGGAGGGTGCTCCGCTCACAGCCAGTGACGCGAATTACTGGGGTCTGACCGTGGCCTCGGACGACAGGACGTTCTACGCCACGCTCGCGAGCGGCGGCTTCACCTGGTTGGTGAAGGGCGACCTGGTGACCAAGGCTGTGACGTCGTTGCGCCGTGACGCGGAATGCCCGTCGCTCTCGCCGGACGGCACGAAGGTCGCGTACAAGAAGCGCATCGGCCGCCTCGGGCCGTGGGACCTCGCGGTGCTCGACCTCGCGACCAACACGGAGAAGCGGCTGCCCGGCACGGCCGGCGTCGACGACCAGGCGACCTGGCTCACGCCGGACGAGCTCGCGTTCGCCGCGGTGCCCAAGGACGCGAGGCTGCCCGCCGTTCACGTCGTGCCCGCCGACGGCTCGGTGGACGCGCGCGTGCTGATCTCCGACGCCACCTCTCCGTCTCCCGTCATGTAGCGAGTTCGCGGCGGAGCACCTTCTCGAGCTCATGACCTGCCGCATCCCAGGATCGTCCCTCCACACTGGACGCGGCCGCCCGGGCGACCGCGTCGAAGTCCGGCGATGTGACCACTTCGGACAGCGCACGCGCCAGTGAGTGCGGGGTGGGTGTCGCGTACCGGACGTGGTCGTTGTCCAGGACTACGCGGTTGAAGTGCGCGTCGTTCACCACGGGGATGCACCCGGCCGCCAGCATCTCGTGCGGCACGAGGGAGACGTTGGTCATCGACAGCGACAACCCGGCGAAACAGCGGTTGTAGATGGCGTTCAGGTCGTCGGGGGTGACCAGGCCGTGGTCGACGAACTGCGGCCCGAGGTCGCCGATCTTCTCGCCGTAGACGTGGATCTTGAGGTCCGGGTGCCGCTGCGCGAAGACCTCCAGCGCGAGCACGCCGAGCTCGAACGCGCGGCGCGGTGCCTTGCGGCGCGCGTAGAAGACGATGCCGTCCCGCTTCTCGTCGCCGAGCTTGTAGCGGTCGGCGTCGCAGCCGAAGTCGAAGTGGTCGGCCGGCATGCCGTGCTCGTCGCGGACCTTGTCGGCGAGGAACCGGCCGGCGGTGAAGCCGTGCATGCCCATCCGGTAGGTGTTCTCCGCCAGCGCGTAGAGGCCGCCCTGCGGGTAGAACCACGGCTCGTAGTCCTGCACGAGGTAGAACCTCTTGCCCGCGCACGGGTCGTTGAACGCCGGGTAGGCGGTGATCCACGCCGTCGCGAAGACCGCGTGGGCGTCGGCCATGCCGTCCGTCACGTCGTGGATCGAGCCGCGGAAGAACGGGAACGCCGCCCTGATCCCGGGTTCGAGGTCGGCGACGGTGTTGCCGAACGTGTCGTACAGGTAGAGCCGGCAGTCGTGACCGATCGACTCCAGGTGCCGGATGAGCCGGAACATGGTGGTGTGGCCGCCGGATCCCGCGGAAGGGGGAGTGGTGACCCAGTTGATCGTGAGCCTGCCGTCCTGCGGGATCGGCGGGATCACCACGGGCTTGCGCTGCTCCACGTCGGCCCTGCGCACGTCCTCCAGGCGCACGGGCAGCTCGTCGCCCTCGGCGCCGAGCCTGCGGGTCGCGGCCGTCAGCAGCCGGACGCCGAGCTGCTTGGCGCCCTGCTCGCGGACGATCTTCGTGACCTGCCTCAGTCGTCTCACGCGACCGCCCTCTTCTTCAGCACCGCAATGATTTCGTGTCGCATGGGGAAGACCACGAGCGCGTAGGCGAGGCACGACAGCGTGCCGCCGACGAGGATCTGCAGCAGCTCGCTGTCGATCACCTGCCGCACCGCCAGCACCACGGCGACCATCAGCACCCCGCCGAGGAACGGCCGCAGCAGCCTCGCCCCGAGCGCCCCGGCCCGGATGCCGTACGGCTTGAACGTGACGAGGTACGCCGGCGTGATGACCAGCACCGCGACGACGACGTGCGCCGCCGCGACACCGCGGATGCCGTCGAGGTGCGCGCCCAGCGCGAGCAACGGCACCAGCGCGCCCAGCCACACCAGGTGGATCACGAGGATCGCTCGCGACCGCCCCGCCGACGCGAGGAAGTCGTACCCGAGCTCCAGCGCGACCCGCACGGCCCCGAGCAGCACGAGCAGGGCCAGCGCGGCCGCCGCGGGAGCCCACCGCTCGCCGTAGACGACGCGGATCAGCGGATCGGCCAGCGCCGCCAGCAGCACGCAGGCGGGAATGGTGACGAGCGCGAGCAGCCCCAGCGCGCGGCCGAACGCCCGTTGGAACTGCTCGGGGTCCTCCCGCACCTTCGAGAACGCGGCGAGCGACACGCTGCGCACCGGCGCGGAGAACGCCGCCACCGGCCAGCTCGCGAGGTTGAACGCCAGCAGGTAGAAGCCGAGCGGCACGGTCCCGAGGACCGCGCCGACGACGATGTAGTCGACGTTCATCACGCCGAAGATCAGCAGGCTCGACCCGGCGAGCGGCAGGCCGAACGCCAGCAGCTCCCTGGCCTGGGCGGCGTTCCAGCCGGGGCGGAACCGGTCCTTGGTGAGCCAGAACATGATGACGGCGGCGGACAGGTTCTGCGCGATCCGCTGCCACGCGAGGCTCCACGCGCCGAAGCCCATGACCGCGAGCACGACGGCGACCGCGGTACCGCAGACGAACGCCGCCGTGTCGGCGTAGAACTTGTGGTCCTGGCGGAAGTTGCGCTGCATCATCGCGCCCGGCACCGCGGTCGCGCCGGCGATGACGAGGGCGACCGACATGAGCTGGATGACGCCGGTCGCCTCGGGGGCGTCCATGGCGCCCGAGAACCACGGCGCGCCCACGACGCAGATCAGCGCCAGGAACCCGCCGGAGGCCAGCGACAGCGTCGTGACGGTCGGTGCCATCTCGTCGATCGGACCGTTGTGGCGGACCAGGGCGGCGCTGACGCCGAGCTCGGAGACGCTCAGGACGATGTTGAGGACCACCAGGGCGACCGCGAACACGCCGAACTGCTCGGGCGCGATGAGGCGCGCGAGCAGGATGCTGATGCCGACGGCGGCGAGGCGCTGCAGGAGCGAGTTGACGGCGCTCCAGCGGATCGCCGAGGAGACACGACCTTCTAGCTGACCGGTGTCCTGCTCCGTCGTCACCACTCGCCCCGCCACTTCCACTTCTGCGTCCCGACCCACAGCTTCGCCCTCTTGTAGGCGTGCGGGGCGAGGAAGAGTTGCGTGCGGCTCAGAAAACGGGGGCTGAACTTCTGGCGACGCAGCAGCGCGCGGTACTCGGGCAGCTCCTCCAGCGCGGGGTACGTCTCGTGCGCGAAGTCGAGCAGCTCCTTCTCGGTGCCGTCGAGCTGGTCCCGGTCGTGCAGCCGCACGGCCCGCCACAGAGCGTCGCCCGCGATCGCCTTGTGCGCCAGCGACTTCAGCCGCGCCGGCAGCCCGGGGTTCTGCTCCAGCACGAGGTCGAACACGTCCCGCCGCTGCTCCAGGTCGGCGAACACGGACTTGAACGTCGTGCGCATCATCGAGTTCTCGTGCACCCGGTAGTACGCGCCCGGCTTGCCCGACACGTACCCGATGTCGGACACGGCGGCGATCCGCAGCCACATCTCCAGATCACCCGCGTGGGGGAGGTCGGACCGGTAGCCGCCGACCTTCTGCTGGACCTTCGTGCGCACCACGACCTCCGGCGAGGAGATCACGTTGCGGCTGCTGCGGAAGCGGTTCTCGATCCACTCCTCGCCGCGCCAGACCTTCGACGTCACCGGCACCTCGGTCACGCGCGGCAACGCGTCGTGGTCGCTGTAGTACACGACGCGTCCGTAGACCATGCCCACGTCGGGGTTCTGCTCGAAGACCGCGGCGGCGCGCTGCAACGCTCCCGGTGCCAGCAGGTCGTCCGCGGACAGCAGCACCGTGTAGTCGGCGGTCGCCCAGTCCAGCAGGCCCTCGTTGTAGGTGGCGATGTGCCCCTTGTTCACCTCGTGCCGGTAGCCCTCGACGCGCTTGTCGGCGGCCATCAGCTCGGCCATCACCTCAGGGGTGTTGTCCGAGGACGTGTCGTCGATCACCAGCACCCGCACGTCCACGCCCGGCTGGTCGAGGACGCTGCGGACGCAGGCCGGTAGGAAGTGGGCGTAGTTGTAACAGGGGATCACGACGTCCACTGTGGGAAGCGTTGGCACAACCTCACTATCGGTTCCCGTGAGCATTCGTTAGCCCCGCAACGTTTTGGGCCCGTCGCACGATGTACGCGATGACCGGAGTAAGGGGAGTCATGGCCGACCACGTCATCCTGACGCGCTTCAACCTGCCTTCGAAGGGCGCCGAAAGTTACGTCCGGGCAAAGGAAGGATGGCTGACCGAACGCGTTGCGCTGTTCGAGCGCTACTGCCTGCCATCGGTCGTGGCCCAAACGGACAAACGGACGCGTTGGATCATCTATTTCGACCCCGAATCACCGCAATGGCTCAAGGACAAAATCGCCTCACACGGTGACGCGTACACGCCCGTTTACCGTGCGGAAGTCTCGCGGGAAGAACTGAGGTCGGACATCCGGTCCCTTTTCTCCAAGACCGGTTCCGAGCTCATCACGACCAACCTGGACAACGACGACGGCCTCGCGGTCGACTTCGTGGAACGCCTCTGCGCGGCACCCCGGCCGACCACGACCGCGGCGTACTACCTGGTCAACGGCCTGATCAAGTCCCCAGGAGGGCTGTACCACCGGGTCGACCGGCACAACGCGTTCGTGAGCGTCCGCGAGAGCTGGGACGAGCCGGTGACGTGCTGGGCGCACTGGCACAACCACATGCACCTGCACTTCCCGGTCGTCGAGCTGGGCGGCGCGCCCGGCTGGCTGCAGGTCGTGCACGGCGGCAACGTGTCGAACCGCACACGCGGCCGTCTCGTGTCGCCGGAGCCGTTCAAGGCCTCCTTCGGCGCGTCGCTGGACGACGTGCCGGAGCCCGGGACGCTCGCCGTCGCCCAGGACCGGCTGTTGGATCAGCCGATCCGGTTCGTGCGCGACTCGGGCCGCGTGGCCGCGAAGAACGCGGCCATGAAGGTGCTCGGCAAGGGCGGCTTCGAGAAGATCAAGCAGAAGCTGGCGTCTCGCGGTTGATCCCGTAAGCCACGATGAGGGTCACGGTGAGCGCGGCCAGCGCCACCGTGATGCTCAGGCTGAAGCTCGAGAACTGCAGCAGCAGTCCAAAGGCGACGGACGAAACGAGACGCCCCAGCGCCTGGCCGGTCTGCACGACCGACAGCCCCGACGCCCGCAACGACTCCGGCGCCGACTCGCTCACCTTGGCCGACAGCACGCCGTCCGTCGCCGCGTAGAACAGCCCGTGCAGCAGTAGCGCCGCGATCGCGACCCCCATCCCACCCTCGGGGATGAACAGCAGCGCGTACACGCCCAGCAGCAGCGCGTGGCCGGCGAGGAACATCCGCCAGCGCCCGACCTTGTCCGACAGGCGGCCGAGAGGCGTGGCCGCGGCGAGGAACACCAGCGCCGTGCCGAGCGGCAGCAGCGGCAGGAAGCCGAGCGAGATGTTCGTGGCCTTCTGCACCAGCACGTAGACGAACGCGTCCGACACCGTCGCGAGACCCAGCATTCCGGCGGAGAGGGTCGTGCGGCGGAACTGGCGGTCCGTCAGCAGGTTCAGCCCCGCCCGGAACGACGGCCGCGGCCCCTTCGGCTTCTTGTCGGTCGGCGTGTCCCGCACGAACGCGATCAGCACGATCAGGCCGATGACCGCGAACGCCGCCGACACCGCGAAGATCGGCCCCGGCACCGTGCCGATCTGCATGAGCAGCGCGAACGTGATGAGCGGGCCCAGCAGTGCGCCGAACGTGTCCATGCTGCGGTGCACGCCGAACGCCGCGCCGAGCCGGTCCTCCGGCGTGGCAAGCGAGATCATCGCGTCGCGCGGCGCGGTCCGGATGCCCTTGCCCGCCCGGTCGGCGGCCATCAGCGCGCCGATGCCGAACGGTGAGGCGCCGACCAGCGGGAAGAACACCTTGGTGACGGCCGACAGGCCGTAGCCCGCGGCCGCGACGGCCTTGGGCTTGCGGAACTTGTCCGAGACGCCGCCGCCGACGAGCCGCAGCACGGCCGTCGCGCCGGTGTAGATGCCGTCCAGCAGGCCGAACTGCGCGTACCCCAGGTTCAGCGTGAACAGCAGGTACACCGGCAGGAACGCGGTGATCATCTCGGCGGAGATGTCGGTCAGCAGGCTGACCGTGCCGAGCGCGAACACGGTGCCCGGCAACCGCTTGCGGAAGTCGGTCTTGGACGGGCGGGAGGAGGCGACGTACATCGCGTCACCCGCCCGCGCCGGTGGTGAAATCCCTGTTCATGGACCGTCCTACCAGCTGAGCGTCTGGTGCCAGACTTCGAGCGACAGCAGCGTCCAGATGCGCGGCTGCTCGTTGCGGTCACCGGAACTGTGGTCGTCGAGCAGTGACCGCACCGCGGCCCGGTCGAAGGTCTTGCCCACGAACGACGTGGGCCCGGTCAGCAGGTCGTACGCCATGTCCCGCAACCCGTCGCGGAACCAGGCGTCGAGCGGCACCTTGAAGCCGGACTTCGGCCGGTCGACGATGTCGGCCGGCAGGTGCTGGCGCGCCACCTCCTTCACGACCCACTTGGTCGTGCCGCCGCGCACCTTCACGCTGCTGGGCAGCGAGAACGCGAGCTCCGCGACCCGGTGGTCGAGGAACGGCGGGCGGAGCTCGAGGGACGCGGCCATCGACATGCGGTCGCCGCGTTCGAGGAGGTTGTCGGCGAGCCAGGTGTGCGAGTCGGCGTAGAGCATGCGCCGCAAGGCGTCGCCGCGGCCGTTCTCGTACGGGGCGAGGACGGACCTCGTCGCCGGGCCGCCGAGCAGCTCTGCCCGTTCGGCCACCGTGAACGGCGCGAACCAGCCGCGCATCCGTTCGGCGTAGCTCGGTTCGGCGATGGCCCGCAGCGCGATGCCCAGCCGTGCCTTGGACGCCGGGAGTGCCTTCTCCAGGCGCTTCAGGGCCGCGGAGGGCGCGAACCCGGCGAGACGGGTCGCCTGGGCGAAGCGGTACTTGGGGTAGCCGCCGAAGAGCTCGTCGCTGCCCTCGCCGGACAGCACGACCTTCACGTCCTTGCGGGCCAGCTCGGCCAACCGGAACACGGCCACGTCGGCCGGTTCGGACAGCGGCGCGTCGCGGTGCCAGGAGAGCTTGGCCCAGCTGTCGCGGAAGTCGTCGGCCGTCACGATCACGTTGTGGTGCTTGCTGCCGACGAGCTTCGCGACCTTCTCGGCGTGGTGGATCTCGTCGACCCTGGGGTCGCCGAAGCCCGCGGAGAACGTGTGCAGCTCGGCGCCGTCCCGTTCGCGGGCCACCAGAGCCGTGATGAGCGACGAGTCCACGCCGCCGGACAGGTAGGCGCCGACCGGCACGTCCGCGACCAGAGCGTCGCGCACGGAGGCCGTGAGGGCCTCGTCGACGAGCCGCACCGCCTCCTCGGGCGAGACCTGGAGGATCTCCGACTCGCGCGGCAGCTCCCAGTACGGCTCGGTGCGCACCTCGCCCTGGGCCGTGACGACCAGGTGGTGGCCCTGCGGCACCTTCCGCACGCCCCGCACCAGCGTGTGCGGCGCCGGGACGGACCGGTGCGCCAGGTAGTCGTGCAGCGACTCGTGGTCGACCTCGGCCGCGCCGATCGCCGGCAGCAGCGCCTTGATCTCGGACGCGAACGCGAACTGCTGCGCGTCGGCGTAGAAGTACAGCGGCAGGATGCCCAGGCGGTCGCGGAAGAGGTGCGTCTCGCCGGTGTGCGCGTCGTGGATCGCGTACGCGAACTGGCCGCGCAGCTTCTCGACCGCCTTGGGGCCGTGCTGTTCGTACAGCGCCAGCAGGACCTCGGTGTCGCCGTTGGTCCGGAACGGGTAGCTGAGCTCCTCGCGCAGCTGCCGGTAGTTCAGGATCTCGCCGTTGAACGCGATGGTGGTCGTGCCGGACGCGCCGGCCATCGGCTGCGGCGACCCGGCCAGGTCGATGATCGACAGCCGGGTGTGCGCGAAGCCGATCGGGCCGTCGGACCAGAAGCCGCTGTCGTCGGGACCGCGGTGGTGCAGCCGCTTCGCCATCTCGGCGAGGAGCTCGGGGGAGACGGGAGCGCCGTCGAACCGTCTGATTCCTGCGATGCCGCACATGATCAGCGGTCCTCCGCGATCTGCATGAGCTCGCGGGCACGGGAGTCCCACGAGGCGGTGAGCACGGCCGCGCGGCGCTCGGCCGGCGTCTTCAGGCCGCCGTCCTTGAGCGTGAGCCGGATCTGGTCGATGAAGTCGGCCTCGCCCTGGGCGATCCGGATGACGTCGCCGTACCGCTCGACCTCGGGGAAGTCCGTCGAGACGACGGCCAGGCCCAGGGCCAGGTACTCCTTCATCTTGATCGGGTTGGCGTGCTTGATCCAGTCGTTGTCGAGCCACGGCATCAGCGCCACGTCGAAGCCGCTGCCGTAGCCGGGGATCTGGTCGTAGGAGCGGAAGTCCAGCCAGTGCACGTTCGGGTACTTGGCGTAGCGCTCCATCGAGCAGGTCGCGTCGCCGATCAGCACGACGCTCGCCTCGGGGAACTCCTGCGCGACCTTCTCGATCAGGTCGAAGTCCACGAGGTAGTCGTCGAGGCTGCCGAAGAACCCGATGCGCGGGCCGGGGATGCTCGCGATGTCCGCGGGCAGCTCGGTGCGGCGGGTGAAGTGGTCGACGTCCACGCCGTGGTCGAGGAAGTGGGCGCGGGTGCCCGTGAGCCTCGACTCCTCCTCCTGGAGGGCGCGGCTCACGTAGAGCACGGTGTCCGAATTGGACAGCAGCTGGTTCTCCAGCGCCGCGATCGTGCCCTGGTCGGCCTCGGGGAACGCGGAGTGCCGGTCGGAGCGGTTGAAGATCAGGCCCTTGGTCTTCATGGGCTTCACGACGTCCCACGCGGTGGGAATCGTGGCCACGACGATCGGCGTGCCCATCCGCAGGAAGAGGCACACGGCCTTGACCTGCGTGCGGACCAGGACCGAGTTGAGCTTGCGCAGCCACGGCTTGCCGTAGAACGGCAGGGGAGCGGGCGTCATCACGTAGAAGTTCGGGGTGTCCTCGATCGGACGGCGCACGAGCTTCGCGACGCTGCCCGCCTTGCGCAGGATCCGGCGCAGGAACTGCGTGCTCTTGCCCGGCGAGGGCATCCGCAGGCCGATGCTGTTGACCAGCAACACCTTGCGGTGCTTGGCGACGCGGCGCAGCAGCTGGAAGTCCGAGTGGGCGCGGTTGTGGTACCACCAGTCCTGCGCGGAGAAGCACAGGTAGCTCGGTCCCTCGGAGGCCACTTCCTCCGGCCAGCGGCGCATGCTGAACAGCCCCTTCAACGCGGTGCGGTGCTTCGGCGACCGCGCGCGAAGCCCTTCGTTCACGACCATGGCGACCCACATGAGCGCGGCGGCGAACCGGCCGTGCAGCTCGCGGTGCAGGCGGACCTTGTTCGACGTGAGCATCGACCACAGGCGGGCGTTCGTGGAGACCTCGCCACCGATGTGCGTGACCTTCGCCCGCGGCTCGAACCAGACGCCGCCGGCCCGGAGCATGTACTCCGTCTCCTCCGAATAGAGGAAGTACCGTTCGTCCAAAAGGCCGTGTCGCTCGATCACCTCGCGCTTGACCAGCCACGCGCAGCCCGTGGCCCAGTCGGCGTGGTGGGCGCCCTGGTAGGCCTTCGCGTCGGTGACGGTCTCGCCGAGGCCGATGCTCCCGGCCCGGCCGCCGCCCATGAGGGCTTCCACGAGTGCCTTGGCAGCGGTGGGTGTGCGGCGCAGCGAGAACGAGAGCGCGCCCGATTCGTCCACCAGTTTCGGTGCGACGATCGGTTTGTCGGCAGCGCGCAGTGATTCCACGGCTCCTGGGTGCAACCGGATGTCGGCGTTCAGGATGAGGACGTCGTGCCCTTCCGCCGCTTTGATGCCCAAATTCACACCGGCGGCGTATCCGCCGTTGACCGGGCTGCGCAGAATTTCCACGCCGGGGCGAGTGGCGGCCGCCACAGTGCCGTCGGTCGAGGCGTTGTCGACGACGATCACCCTCACGTCGTCGGGCAACGAGTCCAGGCATCCGGCGATGACCTGTTCGCTCTGGTAAGTGACGATGACCACCGCGACAGGTGACCGCTCCACAACCGCTCCCCACTTTTCGGGCCTCTGCGCCTACATCGAGCGTTTTGCAACCTCCGTTACGAGATTCCGCGCATGTGTAACCGTTTTGCCCTCCGGAACGAGAACCAGAGCGTGACGTCATCGCCGCACGTGTTGATCATCGTGCAGAACCTCCCCGTGCCGCTGGACCGCCGGGTGTGGCTGGAATGCCGTGCCCTGACCAACGCCGGGTACGAGGTTTCGGTGATCTGCCCCAAGGGTCCGGGTGATCCCGCCTACCAACTCCTCGACGGAGTGCACATCTACAAGTACGCTCCGCCGCCCCAGGCCGAAGGCGCGCTGGGCTATGCGTGGGAGTTCCTGTACTGCTGGGTGCGCACGGCGTTGCTGAGCGTGAAGGTGCGTGCGCGCAGGCGGTTCGACGTCATGCAGGCCTGCAACCCGCCGGACACCTACTGGGCGCTGGCGTTGCTGTGGCGCCTCGGCGGCGTGAAGTTCGTCTTCGACCACCACGACCTCAACCCCGAGGTGTTCCTGTCGCGCTTCGGCGAGCCCAAGGGGTTCGCGGGCAAGATGCAGTACCGGATCCTGAAGTGGCTGGAGCGCCGGACGTTCCGCACGGCCAACCGGGTGACGTCGACCAACACCTCGTACCAGAAGATCGCGTGGACGCGCGGCGGCGTTCCGCCCGAGCACACCTCCGTCGTGCGCTCCGGTCCCGACACCACCGTGATGCGGCCTGTCGAGGCGGTGGACGAGCTCCGACGCGGCGGCAAACACTTGGTGGCCTATCTCGGAATCATGGGACCGCAGGACGGCGTCGACGGGGTCCTCGAAGTCGCACGGAGAGTTGTTTTCGACCGGGGCCGCACCGACGTCCGGTTCGCGCTGCTGGGCTTCGGCGACTGCCTCGAGGACCTGAAGAAGCAGGCCACGGCCTGGGGGCTCGACCCGTACGTCGAGTTCACCGGACGGGTTGGGCCCGAACAGATCACCCGTTACCTGTCGACTTCGTCGGTCGGACTGGGCCCGGATCCGTTGTCGCCTTTGAACGACGTGTCCACTATGAACAAGACCATGGAGTACATGGCCTACGCGCTGCCGGTCGTCACGTACCGGTTGCAGGAGACCGTGGTGTCGGCCGGCGAGTGCGCCGTGCTGGTCGAACCGGGTGACGTCGAGGGCTTCACGACGTCGTTGCTCGACCTGCTCGACGACGCGGAACGCCGTGCCCGCCTCGGCTTCGAGGGCCGGCGCCGGTGCGAGTCGGTGCTCGACTGGCGCCCGCAGGCCGAGAACTACGTGGCGGTGTTCGACGGGCTCACCGGCTTCGTCTCGCGCGGCCCGTTCCCCGACGGCAGGCCGGAGCTCGGTGCCGGGACCGACCAGTGGGGCAACAAGATGATCGACGTGAGCGACGACGCCGTGCTCCGCGCGTTCGCCGTGACCCGAACGGGAGAATGATGTTCGTCAGAAGGATCGCTGTCGTCGGCACCGGCTACGTCGGTCTGACCACCGGTGCCTGCCTCGCCTCGCTGGGCCACCGCGTGGTGTGCGCGGACGTCGACGCCTCCAAGGTCGAGCGGCTGTCGCGCGGTGAGGTCGACATCCTCGAACCGCGCCTCGCCGAGCTCGTCGCCGAGGGTCTGGCCTCCGGTCGCCTGTCGTTCGTGCTGGGTGCGTCCGCCGCCGTGTCGGACGCCGAGGTCGTGTTCCTCTGCGTGCCCACCCCGATGGGTGTCGGCGGCATCGCGGACCTGCAGGCCGTCGAGTCCGTTGTGGACGAGACGCGCGACCTGCTGCCGTCCGGTTGCGTGATCGTCAACAAGTCCACCGTGCCGGTCGGCACCTCGCTGCGCACCGCCGAGCTGCTGCGCCGCGACGACGTGGCCGTCGTGTCGAACCCCGAGTTCCTGCGCGAGGGCTCGGCCGTGCACGACTTCCTGAACCCCGACCGCATCGTCGTCGGCTGCGACCAGCAGGACGCGGCCGAGCGCGTGGCCGCGCTGTACGCCCGCCTGGGCGCACCGACGGTGCTGACCGACGCGGCCTCGGCCGAGATGGTCAAGTACGCGGCCAACTGCTTCCTCGCGATGAAGCTCTCGTACGTCAACGCCGTCGCCGAACTGTGCGAGCGCCTCGGTGCGAACATCACCGACGTCACCGAGGGCATGGGCTACGACAAGCGCATCGGCCAGGCGTTCCTCAACCCCGGCCCCGGCTGGGGCGGCTCGTGCCTGCCCAAGGACACGCACGCGATGCTCCAGGTCGCCGACGCCGCGGACTTCGAGTTCCGCCTGCTGCGCGCCACGATCGACACCAACGAGCGCCAGCGCCAGCGGATGGTCGAGAAGGTCCGCCTGGCGGTCACCGGCAAGCGCGGCGGCTCGCTGTCACACATCCGCCTGGGCCTGCTGGGCCTGACGTTCAAGGCGGGCACGGACGACCTGCGCGACTCGCCGGCGTTGGCCGTGGCGGCGTTGCTGAAGCAGGCCGGCGCGGAGCTCGTCGGCTACGACCCGGCGCTCACCGGTGGGTCCGACCTCGGCGCGGTGTCCGTTGTGGACGATCCGTACGTCGCGGCGAAGGACGTCGACGCGCTCGTGGTGCTGACCGAGTGGCCGGAGTTCCGCTCGCTCGACTGGGCGCGCCTGGCCGAGACCGTGCGTCAGCCCGTGGTCGTGGACACCCGCAACATCCTCGACCCCGATGTCATCCGCCGCGCGGGCCTGACCTGCACGTCGCTGGGACGCGGCTAGTCCACTTGAGACTGTCCATTTAGCTCAATGGGGTGACAGGGCGCGCGACCTGGTTGTGGTAGCGCTTTGATTCCCGGCAACACCCGGTGGGACTGGCCCGCCGGGTCTTGTCGGGGAGGTTCCCGTGGCTGGACTCATGGACATGGTCAACGGTCTCGTGCACCAGGCTTCCGGTCTGCTGGCGCAGGCTTCCGAGCTCGCGCACGGCCTGCTGTCCGCACTGCCGCTCTAGAGGCCCGCGAACAGGTCTGTCTCCGGCAGCGGGGCGTTCGTCCTGTCCAGGTCTCGGAAGTAGGTCTCCTGCTTCTGGACGGCGGACGCCCCCACGTCGATCACCGTCGCGCCGCTCGTGGCCGTCAGGTACAGCTTGTCCGGGATGCCGGTCCGGTGCACCGCCACCTTGGTCTCCCTGAGCGGTCCGTTGTGGTCGCAGACGACGACCTGCGGTTCGTAGCGGATGATCAGGTCGTAGGGGTCGGCCTCGTCCGCTGTCGCACCGAGCTCCTCGGCCTGGTCCCGGACGGCCGCGTTCCGGCTGTGCACAACGACTCTGACGCCTTTTCCGGCGTAGAGTGCCACCGTTCCGGCGGTGGTGCCCAGGTCGTCCGCGAGCACCACCAGCAGCGTCCTCACCACCGCGGCAGATCCGGTCCGTGATGCGTGATGCCGGCGAACAGGTCGGTCTCGGGCAGCGGGGCCCCGGTCGTGTCGAACGCCCGGATGTAGGACTCGGCCGCGAACCGCTGCTGCGCCGTCAGCTTCCCGATGAGCGACTGACTTTCATAGCAGTGCAAAGCTTTCCGCTTCAGGTCGGCGACCGCGGACGTGTCGACCGTGGTGGTCGCCAGCGTGTCGTGGGCCTCGAGGTACAGCTTGGCCGGGATCCCGGTCTCCTTGACGGCGTGGAGTGCGACCCGTGCCGCGTGCACGTGGTCGCGGTGCTGGTGCGGGTTGTGGTGGTCGTGCGTGACGACCACCTGCGGCCGGAAGTGCTCGATGAGCGCGGCCAGCCGGCCGGCGGCGGTCTCCACGGGAATGGAGCAGAACGCGCCGGGCGGCACCTCTCCGGTCTCGCCGGAGTCGTGGTACCCCAACAGTTCCAGGTCTGTGATGCCGAGCACATCGCACGCGGCGTTGAGCTGGGCCCGCTTCCGGGCGGCCACCGCCCGCGGGTGGTGGTTCACGTCGCCGGGCTTGATGCCACCGGGCATGTCGCCCAGCTCTCCGCCGGTACACGTGACGAGCACGATCCGCACGCCCTGGCGGGCGTAGTGGGCCAGGATTCCTCCGGTCGACCGCGACTCGTCGTCGGGGTGAGCGTGGACGGCCAGCAAGGTTCTCGGTCCATCGAACTGCACGCGGGGGAACGTACCCGGAAACTATTGTGCGGCGCGTGACCGACTTGCCGTCCGGCTTGAAGCCGTTGGAACTCGCCCAGCACCTGCAGGGACAGATCACGCGCGGGCACGAGTACGCCCGCTCGCGCAAGCAGCGGTTCAGGTGGAAGTCCGTAACTGTCCGACTGACCACTTTGGTGCTTTCGGCGGTGTCGACGATCATCCTGGGCCTGCAGAACCTGGACCCGTGGACGGGGACCGCGTTCGCGCTCGTGGCGGTGGTGACCGTGGTGTCCGCTTTGGAGCCGTTCTTCGCGTGGCGGTCGTTGTGGGTGTTGATGGAGGACGCGTCTTACCGGTTTCACCGGTTGGAGGACGATCTTGCGTATTACGTGGCGTCCACTCCGGCTGATCAGGTGGACGTGGAGGTGGTTCGGGGGATGTTCGAGCGGTACCAGGAGATTTGGGACTCGTTGAGTTCGCGGTGGTTGAAGTTGCGCGACAACGGGTGAGGGGGCGGGTGGGGCTTGGGTGCGGGTCTGGCTTGGGCGCGGGTCGGCTTGCGTGGGCTGGCGCCTGTTCCAGCGGGGTGGGCGGGTGCCGTGTGTCCCGTTGCCGTGCGAGGGTGGTCGCCTTTGGCCGCGCGACCTGTCGCCTTCCAGCGTGGTCGGCTTGCGTCCTGTACCGAGCCGGTGCCGGGCATCGCCGCTTCGCGACGATCGCGATTGGGGCTTGACTTCGGGGCCCTTGCGAGGCCTTCCTCGGC